>CAYLUN010000014.1:0-91088 GCA_964386865.1 uncultured Lentisphaeraceae bacterium
AGCTGCTGCACCCCTACATGCCGTTCCTCACCGAGGAGCTGTGGCACCAGATGGGCTACGCCACCGAGAGCGAGACGATCATGCGTGCGCCGTGGCCCAAGGCCTATGCGGCCGAGCAGGTCGCGTCGTGGGGCCTGAGCGCGGAGGTGACCGCGTACGTCGACGCCAAGCGCGAACTGGTGACGGCGGGCCGCGCGCTGCGGGCCGACTACAACATCGCGCCCTCGCAGTTCGTGCGCTACGTCGTGCAGGCGGTGGACGCCGCGGCGGCGGCTAAGCTCACGGCGGATGTCGAGACGCTCAAGCAGCAGCTGCGCTCCGACAATTTGGAGATCGCGGCGGGCGGCGGCGAGAAAGCCATGCCCGGCACGCTCTGCAAGTTGGGGACTGTCTACCTGCCGCTCGAAGGGCTGGTGGACGTCAAGGCCGAGGCGGCGCGCGTCAAGGCCGAACTGGACAAGACGCTCGGCTTCCTCAAGGGCGTCGAGGCCAAGCTCGGCAACGAGGGTTTTGTGGCCAAGGCGCCCGCCGCCGTGATCGAGCAGCAGCGGGCCAAGCAGAAGGAACTGACTGAGACTGTCGCGCGGCTTGAGAAGCTCTTCGCGACGTTCAGCGCGGCGGGGTGATTGAAAGTAATTAGATTGGCGGTTGGGAAAGGGATAGCCTATGCCAGAGGTCAGCAGGTTCCTCGGAATTGTGATTGCAATCTACTGGCAGGATCATGGTGTGCCGCACTTCCACGCGAAATACGGCGGGCTGCGAGCCTCGTTCTCGATCGAAGACCTCCGGCTTCTGGAAGGTACTCTACCTCCGCGTGTGACGGCGCTAATTGTGGAATGGGCCTTTATGCATAGAGAAGAGTTGATGGATGATTGGAAGTTGGCCTTCGCCAAGAAACCGCTTCGAGCCATCGAGCCGCTCGCATAGGAGTTTAGGCAATGCGTTACATCACTAGCGTCGAATATGAAGCAGGCTATCGCCTGCGGCTCCGCTTTGAAGATGGTTGCCTACGAAGAGTCGACTTGGCCGCCCATCTCGACGGAGAGATGTTTGAGCCGTTGCGGGACGTCGGCCGCTTCAAAACCGCCCGGTTGAATTCCGATATCGATACCGTAGTCTGGGACAACGGCGCGGACATGTCGCCCGACTTCCTGTATGATATTAGTTCTCCGACCGAGGAGGAGCCAGCCGTCAAAGTTGCTGAAGACCGGGCCGTGTACGGGCTTTCCAATGGTTGAGGATAGGGGCGCGTGAACGTTGTCCACTCTTGATGCAGAAGACGTTTCGTTTTGAAGGAGAGTGAGCGAAGAGGCCTATGAATCGTGAAGACGAGCCCTCGTGGGCCTTGCTGGCTGTGCTGGAGGTGCGGTGACGTGCGTGTGCTTCTCGATGACATCACGACGCTGAAGGTCGACGCGATCGTCAACGCGGCCAACGCGACGCTGCTGGGCGGCGGCGGGGTGGACGGCGCGATCCACCGCGCGGCCGGTCCGGAACTGCTGGTCGAGTGCCGGACGCTGGGCGGGTGCATGCCGGGCGAGGCGAAGATCACGAAGGGCTATCGCCTGCCCGCCCGTTTCGTGATCCACACGCCGGGGCCGGTGTGGTCCGGCGGTCGGCGCGGCGAAGCGGGCGTGCTGGCCGCCTGCTACCGTAACTGTTTGGAACTGGCGTTGGCGAACGGCTGCCGCAGTGTGGCCTTCCCCTGCGTCAGCACGGGCGTGTACGGCTATCCCCAGGAAGCGGCCGCGCGGGTCGCGGTCGAGACGGTGCGGGATTTTCTCGAGGAGCATCCCGCCTCCGTCGAGGTAACGTTTTGTTGTTATTCGGGCGCGGACTTGAGATTCTATCAGGCACTTTTAAAAGAGTCTGGACTCTGACAGAAGCGAGGCCGGTTTTGCAGTTCGACAACGAGAAAGAGGAAAGAACATGGTTACGGCATTTTCAGACAAGGTGTTTCAGGGCATGGCGGGCGCTTACACGGCGCTCTTCACGCCGTTCACGGCGGACAACCGGGTCAACGTCGGAGCCATCGAGCGGCTCGTCGAGTTTCTGCTGGCCAAGGGCATCCGTGGGTTCTACCTGACGGGCTCGACGGGCGAGGGCTTCCTGCTGAGCGCGGACGAGCGCAAGCTGGTCGTGGAGACCGTGATGAAGGTCAACCGCGGCCGCGGCAAGGTGATCGTGCACGTGGGCTGCGTGGCCACGGACGACGCGGTGGCGCTCGCCCGGCACGCGGCGGCGTGCGGCGTGGATTGGGTGTCGTCGGTCGGGCCGGTCTACTTCGGCCAGTCGTTCGAGGGCGCGTACCGGCACTACAAGCGGATCGCCGAGGCGACCGACCTGCCGTTCATGGTCTACTCGATCGGCCAGGCGCTGGTGCCCGAGCGCGACGTGCGTTTTTTCGACGTGAAGAACATCCGGGGCATGAAGTACACGGGCTCGGACTACTACAGCGCGCAGGAGCTGAAGCGGCGTCTGAACAAAGAGGCGATCTTCTTCGCGGGCCGCGACGAGCAGCTCGTCGGCGCGCTGGCGATGGGCGACCTTTTCTCGGGCGGCATCGGCACCACGTACAACATCATTCCCGGCCACTTCGCGCGGATCTGTGCGCTGGCGGAGCAGGACAAATTCGCGCAGGCCGCGCCGGTGCAGGACGAGGCGAACCGGCTCATCACTCTGATGATCGAGAGCGAGAACTGGTCGTACCGCAAGGCTTTCATGCGCTTCATCGGCCTTGACTGCGGCTGGTGCCGCTATCCCTTCGCGCCGCTGACGGAAGCCGAATACGCGGCTTTCGCGCCGCGCATCGCCTCGCTCGGGATCGTGAAAGAGAACGAAGCTGCGGGCTGAACCGCCGGGAGATAGACGAACGCCGTCGTTTTCGGCGGGCTCGTAGCGCCCGCCGTACTGGGCCCGGCAACCGGATCGCCCGTGCGTAGCCAGCCCGTTATATGCGGTGCGCTTTCTTGCTGCGCCGGGGGAGGCCGTGCTATGCTAATGCTGTTAATGTGCGGTTCGGTAAGCCAGCTAAAGGCGCGGGGGATATTATGAGATGTAGATGCAAGCCGGTTCTGTCCGCCAACGTGTGGGCAGGCGTCGCAATCGTCGTTGTCGCCAGCGTCGCGCACGCGGCGTTGACGCAGCAGGAACTCGCCGAGCGTTCGCCCGCCGGGGCGGTGCGCTATCTGAGCCCGTGCGTGTACGTGGCCAAGGAGCCGAAGGCGGCCGAGGTCGCGGCCGACGTGGCCGGACTCTCCGAGGTGTCGCTCGTGACGTGGACGGGCGGGGACGCCTCGACCTGCGACTACGCCGATTGGCTGGAGGCGCGGTTCGAGGGTGATGGGGCAGCCGTCTACATCTCCGACGTGCAGTGGGAGTTTGCGTGGACGTTCAGTGGCGACCAGTGGCGCTGCGCGGAGTTTTCCAAGACCCAGGCCCGCAAGGATCGCTCGGTGCTGGACACGGAGCTAACCTGCGGCGGACAGACTTTTAAGAAGGGGTTCGGCGTGCATGCGGCGTCTCTGATCGTCGTGAAGGTGCCGCCGGGTGCCAAGCGCTTGGTCGCCAAGGGCATGATGGACGATGTCACCGCGACGCATCCGCAAGGCACGCAGGCCTCCGCGCAGTTCGCCGTGCTGGCCGGGCTGCCCAGCAAAGATGTGACCGGTTTGCTCGACCTGCCGCAGGTGCTGCCGCCTGAGACGCGGGCGCTGGTCGCTTCGCTCAAGGCGCGCTGCGACCCGGCTCTGGCCCGCGACTACGAGGGCCTGTGGAAGAGCCTGTTGCTTGAGACGCGTGTGCAGGAGGGGTGCGTCTCGCGCGAGACGCGGGAGAGCCAAGTGTGTCAGGCGAGCGCGAATGTGCTGGCTTCCGACCGCGACCCCGCCGACGTCGTGGCGCGTCGCGTGCGGGCGCTGTGGTCGGATCTCGCGCCGGCGGCGGGCCTGAAGAGAGAAGGCAAGGCGCTGGCCGAGCTGGAGGCCGCCGCAAAATTGACGCCCGTCGCGGACGGCGCGGCTCGGGCCGACCTGTACGTGAAGCTCTGCGAGCTGCGCCGCAAGATCGCCTTCGCGAACCCGCTGCTCAAGGGGCTCGACAAGTTGGCGTTTATCACGCGCGAGGCGTTGCCGCCTGAAGAGCTGAACAACGGCAACCATATGGCGGACCAATACTTCGGGTTTCATGCAACGCTCAAAGGCTCGACGAAGGGCAACGGCCTGTACGTTCTTGAGAAGCCCTTCTCCGACAAGCCGGCCGTGCGCAACCTGCTCGAGACGTCCGTGGTGGAGGCGGGGCTGCGCAAGGGGCAGACGCTCGGCAACGGCGGTTACCTCGCCCCGGACGTATCCTATGACGGCAAGCAGATCCTCTTCTGTTACACGGACGGCGCGTGGGCGTACCGCGAGTGGACCGAGGAGAGCACCTTCCACATCTTCCGCTGCAACGCGGACGGGTCGGGACTTGTGCAGCTCACCGACGGCCCGCTGAACGACCTCGACCCCTGCTGGCTCCCGAACGGCCGCATCGCGTTTATCTCCGAGCGGCGGCGCGGCTTTGGCCGCTGCCATCCGCGGCCGGTGCCGAACTACACGCTCTTCTCGATGTTCGAGGACGGAACGGACATCGAGCGACTCAGCTCGCACGAGACCAACGAGTGGCAGCCGAGCGTGGACAACAACGGCATGCTCGTCTACACGCGCTGGGACTACGTGGACCGCGGGTTCAACCAGGCGCACCACCTGTGGCTGACCACGCCCGACGGACGCGACGCGCGCGAGCTGAACGGCAACGAGCACCGCTCGGAGCGCACCGCGCCGCATCTGATCGGCGACGGCCGAGCGATTCCGAACAGCGGCAAATACATCGCCGTCGCGGGCGGGCACCACACGCAGACGCGCGGCTCGCTGATCGTCATCGACCCCTCGGTGCCGGACGACCACGAGATGTCGCAGGTCCGCCGCTTCACGCCGGACCAGGTGCTGCCCGAGGCGGAGTCGCCGCTGAAGTACGACAAGGCTTCCGGCGCGTACGCGACGCCATGGCCGCTCAGCGAGAAGTACACGCTCTGCGTTTACGACCCGCTGGCCAACGCGCAGTACGGCTACATCGATTGGAAGGCGCGGCGCTACGCCATCGCGCTGGTGGACGCCTTCGGCAACAAGGAGGTGCTCTACACGCACCCCGACATCTCCTGCCTCTCGCCCATGCCGCTACAGGCGCGCAAGGCGCCGCCGGTGCACGCGCACCAGACGCTGGTCGGCCGCCCGCGCCAGCCGAACGGTGATAAGCCCGAGAAGATCGACGCCGCGCTGCTGCCCAAGACCGCCCGCGTCGGCGTCGTGAACGTCTACAATGCCCGCTACCCGCTGCCGGCCGGCACGAAGGTCAAGGCCCTGCGCGTGTGGCAGATCCTGCCCAAGGTGGCGCCCATCGTGAACAAGCCGCGCATCGGGCTGGGCGACCAGAAGGGCGGACGCCAGTGCCTCGGCACGGTGCCGGTGGAGGAAGACGGCAGCGCGTTCTTCGAGGTGCCGGTGAACGTGCCGATCCTGTTCCACGCCATCGACGAGAAGGGCCTCGCGATCCAGGGCATGCGCAGCGCGACCTACACCGCGCCGGGCGAGACGCTGATGTGCAACGGCTGCCACGAGCAGCGCGTGGGCGTGGTGCCGCAAAAGACTTCGGCCACGCCGCAGGCCATGCGCCGCACGCCGTCGAAGATCGTGCCCGAAGTTAACGGGTCGAACCCCTTCAGCTACCCGCGCCTCGTGCAGCCGGTGCTGGACGCTAAGTGCGCGAGCTGCCACGGCGAGAAGCGCGACGCGAAGGCGCCCGATCTGCGCAAGGGCAATTTCTTGGCCGACAAGGACGTCTTCTACACCTCGGTGCGCAGCTTGGGCAAATACGTCCACCATTACGGCGCGACGATCGAGTGGGACGCCTTCACGCCGCCGTACACCGAGCCGGGCAAGTTCGGCGCCTACGCCTCGCCGCTCTATGCGCTGCTGGCGAAGGGGCACCACGACGTGAAGCTGACGGATGAGGAGATGCGCAGGCTTGTGCTCTTCATGGAGTCGAACGCCTCGTTCTTCGGCCACGACCACGACCCGCGCGGCCAGGCCGACGGCTGGATCGTCTATCCGGTGCTGCAGTAGGCGCGGTGTTTGGTCACTCAAAGAAAGAGGAGAATATGAAGAAGAGTATGGGGTATGTTGTGGCTCTGGTTGCGCTTGGTACGGCTGTGGCCGTGCAGGCGGCGGACGCGCCCGCGAAATCGGCGGCTCAACCGAAAGCGGTGACTCAGCCGAAGGTGGCAGCCACGAACAAGAACGTCGAGGCGTATGCCATCGATCCGACCATAAAGGACGTCGCTTACGGTTCGCATCCGAAGCAAAGGCTGCATTTCTGGAAGGCCGCGGCGGACAAACCCACGCCTGTGCTGTTCTTTATCCATGGCGGAGGCTGGGGGGCTGGCAACCGGTCGAGCGGACTCGGCGGTCTGCTGCCCGAAATGCTGAAGGCTGGCATCTCCGTGGTGTCGGTTGAGTACCGTTTCATCAATGAGGCGACCGCTGACGGTGTCGTGCCGCCGGTCAAGGGTCCGCTGACTGATGCCGCCCGTGCTCTGCAGTTTGTGCGCAGCAAGGCGGCGGAGTGGAACATCGACAAGGCGCGCATCGGCGCGTCGGGCGGCTCGGCGGGCGCGTGTACGAGTCTCTGGCTGGCTTTCCACGACGACTTGGCAGATCCGAAGAGCGCCGACCCGATCGCGCGCGAATCCACGCGGCTGTGGTGCGCGGCGGTCTCGGGCCCGCAGACGACGCTTGACCCGAAGCAGATGAAGGAGTGGACGCCCAACAGCAAATACGGTGGCCACGCGTTTGGCTTCAAAGGAGATCCGGCGAAAAAGCTGACGCAATTTGATGACTTCCTCGCCAATCGCGAGAATATACTGCCGTGGATCGCCGAGTACTCGCCGTATGCGCTGGTGACGAAGGATGACCCTCCCGTGGCCTTGTTCTTCAATAACGCGCCTGCCTTGGGACAGGAGCAGAAGGATCCGACGCACACCGCGAACTTCGGCGTGAAGCTTCAGGAACGCTGCAAAGAGGCCGGCGTTGCGTGCGAACTGATTTACCCCGGCGCTCCGGACGTGAAGCATGCGACGGCGCAGGTGTATCTGCTCGACATGTTGAAGGCGCCTAAGGCGAAATGACGGCCGACCGGCTTGGCGCGTTAGGCGTGGGCTTGGCGCTATGTTATCCGCTCCTTGCGGCGGAGCCGCCGGATGTGAGCCGGTGGCGTCTGCCGTCCTATGACGAGGCCTTCTATCAGGGGCGTGCGGTGAGCGGCGAGGAGGCGCTGACATTCTGGATGCAGAGTGCCGCACGCCGCGCCTACAAGGGCGCCCAGCCGGAGAAGGTCACGGCGTTTGAGCGGCTGCTCGGCGGCGACGCGAAGGAGGTCCCCGCCGTTAACCGTGAGCTGAGGGGAGAATGCGAGCGCGTCTTGGCCGATGTTGACGCGTGGCGCAAAAAGAATCCGCACAGCCGCAACCCGTCGTTCTGGATCCTGCTGGCGCTGCGCGCGCCAGACAAGCTGGAGCCGGAAACGCTGGCCGTCATCCGGCGGACGCTGAAGGCGCTCGACCTTGGCGACAAGGCGTGCGGCTATATCGGCTGGATGGACACGCCGGGCGCGAACGGCTCGAACGTGCACGGCTATCTGACGCCGCTCGTCTTGGCGCCCGCGCTGATCGACGACCCGAAGTGCAGCAGGGCCGGCGAAGACGCCTTATGTGCCGAGATCGCGCATATGAACGCGACCGGCGACATGGGCGAGTTCAACCTGCTGGAAAGCCACTGGAACGGCGTCGCGAGCTGGGCCGCGATCACGCGTTATTGCCCTGACCCTAAGCTGCGCCGCATGGCGCGGCTGATTCAGGAGCGGCTCTGGATCAACCGCTTCCTGACGTGGTCGCCGGCGGTCGAGCGGATCACCGGGCCGGGCAGCCGCATGGCGCCGAGCGAGTGGCTCGGCTGCGACAACGAGCGCGCGCTGTTGGCGACCGGCATGGCGAAGCCGCTCTGGCTCAACTTCTTCTTCGACTGGCAGGTGTGGGACTCGCGCGCGTTCCGTAGCAACTGGCCGCTGACGCAGACCGAGGCGGCGCTGCCGGACCTCCCGGCCTACCTGCAGGATCTCGCGTGGAACAAGGCGTATCCGAATGAGCTCCAATGCCTCGTCGCCACCCGGCACTGGCGCGCCTTTCCGGTGTTGCCGGACGTGCCGCCGGCCGATCCCTACCGTCCTGCCAAGTACGTGAATTACCAGACGCGCCGCTACACGCTCGGCTCGACGAGTTCGTCGTGGGTGGTGAACACCTGCGTGGTCGCGGCTTCGGCGTGGTGGAACAACAGCCGCAATCCGACGGCGGCGCTCGGCAGCCCGGAGCGCTTCTGCGTGCTCTATCCGCACTACGTGTTCAACGGCATGAGCACGCTGGACAAGGGCGAGGTCTTCTACGAGAAAGACTTGGGCAAGCCGATGGAGGACAACAAGGGCGGGGCCGGCGGGCCGTGGCTGCGCGAGTTCATCGACTTCGGCCGCGTGGGCACGCTGCAGGATCGCAACACGCTGCTGCTCTCCTACTCGGCCAAGCCGGGCACGCATCACGGCGACTTGTTGAAAGAGAAGGCGCAGCGGGCTTCGGCGGCGATGTTCCTGTTCCGCTGGACCGAAGGCCTGGACGGGCTTTACGTGAACCGCGAGCCGGTGCGCAGCCTGCCTCTCGAGCTTGCGCCGGGCGACTGGTGGTTCGTTGAAGACGGCGAGGTCTACGCGGCCGTGCGCCCCTTAGAGGCCACGCGCCTGCGCGGCGGTAAGACGGTGCTGGAGGCACGCACGCGGCACATCGTGCTCTATCAGGACAACGTTGCGGCTAGCAACATCATCGGCATCGCGGACGCCGACTGGGTAAAGGCCCGCTCGGGGTTTGTGGTCGAGATGGGCGACCAGGCCGAATACGGGTCGTTCGCGCAGTTCCAAGATCAGATTCTGGCGAGCAAGGTGACGGCGGACGAGGCGGACGGCTATACGCGTCATGTCGCCTACGCGCGCGGCGAACGCCGGCTCGACATGTGCTGGCATGGTTACACCGAAGCGTACACTGCACGCTCGATAAACGGGCGTAACGACCTGTGGCCGCGCTTCGCGCAGTCGCCCGAGTTTGCGGTCGGCGACAGCGGCTGTTTGTCCGTGACGGGCGCGACGCTTCAATCCTCGCCTGGCAAGACGGCGTGGCTCCTGGCTTGTGCGACCTCGGGAACGTGGGTGGCCTATCAGCCGAACCCGACAAACGCGGTGCCGGTCACGCTGGAGTGTCCGGCAGGCCGCCTCGTCTGCGAGCGTCTGCCGTTCGGTAAGGTCGCGCTTTCGCTGGGATCCGATGGCGGCGTACTGGTGGACGCCGACGTCGAAACGTTCACCGGGCGTTTCGACGGCCATATCCCTCGGCTTACGGTGCGGATCAACGGCTCGCCAGCGCAGGCAAGGCACCTGGGAGAGGGGAGCTGGATGCTCGGAGCAGGCGACTGAGCCGCCGCTCGCACGGAAGCGGGCCAACCGGCGCAAGCCGGCTCGGAACGCCCCGCCTTGCATCATAGACGCGGGGCCCCGCCGCGTCCGCGAAGCGACGGGGCGTCGCTTCTACCTGCGAGGCGAAGCCGGAGCGCCCCGCCTCGCGCGGAGGGGCGACCTCCGTATCGCCCGCTTCCGACGGCCGGTTCACTGGGTAGGCTTCTTCTTCTGCACGTAAATCCAAGCGCCGCTGTCCTCGTCGTTGTCGCGGATGTAGAATCCGCCCCCGATGATCAGGTCGAGAAGCCCATCGCCGTTGTAGTCCGCGACGGAGAGCCGGTTGCACATCTCGGGCTTGCCACTCGCGCGGAAGTCGAGAAGCCGCTCCTGCTTGCCGAACGTCGTCTGTGCCTTCTGCCCAATGTTCTTGTGCCAGACCACATGCTTCGCCGAGACGAGGCAGACAACCAGATCCTTGAGCCCGTCGCCATCCCAGTCCACAAACGCCGCACTCGGGGTTGCCCCTCCGTCAGCGTCGTACGGTTTCCCATCCACCAGCACAGGCGACCTCTCAGTGCTGAACGCGGGAGCGGCTCGGGAGCCTTCGTTCATTCTCAGAGACAGCCGCCCCGAGCGGCCGACCATGAGAAGATCGAGGTCGCCGTCGTCATCCCAGTCGACTGCGAGGGCCTGGAGCAACAGTTGGCTGCCCTTCTCTTCCATCCACTTGTTCTCTTTATCCCCCCAGTACTGCCCGTCGTGGATGTCCTTGCCGGCTTTGTCACGTAGGCGCACACCGTCTGTGAAACGGGTTCCTCCCAGCCCTTTGAACCAGTCGACAAACCCATCAAAGCCACAGCCGACGATGTCGTTCGTGCCGTCGTGATCGTAGTCCACAACCTGTGGACTGGGCGCCCCGCATCACCAATGGTGCAGTCTGATGGGTTTCCTGCCTTGAGGGTCAGTCAGCAGGATTTTCGCGGCGAATTCGGGCTTGCCAGTAGTCCCGACGTTCTCGTAATAGCAGATATTTCCGCTCATGGGCAGGGCGCTAAGCAGGTCGATCTTCCCATCCCTGTTCAGGTCCGCGCATTCAACGCCCTCGGAGGAGCCGGAGCCTTTGATACAAATGGGCTCTGAGCTAAACGTTGCCGGCGCTGCAGCCGCCCCGTGTGCCAAAGCTCCCAAACAAACCAGTGCCGCGTAGGGGACAAGGCCTCGTGACGGTTGTTTGTTCATTCACGCCCTCCTTAGTTGTCGGTCAGTATAAGGAGTCGCTCTGAAATCGTCAACAGCGGCGGCCGAGGAAATCGAACTGGACTTTGTCTCTGTTTCTTACCAGAATTGCATCATCAGCTTTAGAAACAGATCGAACGATAGGAGGCGCACATGGGGCTGCGAGATAAGAGGCTCTGGGTTCTCGTAGCGAGCGCAGTCGCGACGGCTTGTGCCCTTGCGACCGAGGGTGAACGGCTTGTCGTGGAGAACGCCTGCCTGATGCGAACCTTCTCGACGGAAGGAGGCGTGCTGCGTACGGTCGAGATCGCGAACAAGCGCGCCGGCGCGACGGTCAAACCGACTGCGGCACCGGAGTTCCGTCTGCGGTTGTCGCAGGGGACGCACAAGCCGGAGACGGCCTTTACGCTGACGACGGCGGATTTTCGCGTGGCCAAGTCCCATGCGACTGCGAGTCGGCTGACCTGCTGGCTTGAGTGTTCGGCGCGACAGATTCAGGTAGAGGTCGAGTGCGAGTTGGCCGCAGACGATTTTTACATGCGCAAGCGGCTGACGGTCACCAGCGCACAGCCGCTGACGCTCGAGCGCGTGGATGTCGAGGCGCTGAGCCTGCCGGACGCCTATCAGCCCTACACGGTGCGGGAGATCACCGCCAACGCCCCCGGCAAGTGGAGCCCGGGGCTGGGCCAGCCGCTCTACGGGTCGACGAGCGCAACGTTCTGGGGCGTGGAGTTTCCGGCCGCCGACAACCGGGTTGTCGACGGCGCGCTGGCGGCGGGCTACCTGTGGGGGCGCGAGCTGGCGGCCGGCAAGCCGTATCGGAGTTATGCGGCCGTCATGGGCGTGGGCGACGATCCGGCTTTTTTGCGCGACACGTTCTTCGAGTACCTTGAGCGTGTGCGGGTGCGGCCGCTGCGCCTGCAGGTGCAGTTCAACTCGTGGTTCGACCGCGGGGGCGGGGTCTCAAAGGAGAATTTCGCCGAGAGCGTCGCGAAGATCCAGCAGGAGCTGGTGGTGGCGCGCGGGTGCCGTCCGCTTAGCATGTACGTGATCGACGACGGCTGGCAGGACACGCAGGCCGACTGGTCGAATCAGGTGTGGAAGGTCAATGCGAAGTTCGACCCCGACTTCGCTTCGACGCTGGCAGCGGTGAAAGCCGCCGACTCGCGGCTAGGCCTGTGGCTGAGTCCGGGCTGCCTGTTCGGCGCGAGCCGGCAAGTGCCGAAGCTGCGGGCGGAGGGCTTCGAGGCGCTGGACAACTGGATGTCCTTGGCCGGGCCCAAGTACATGGATGCGCTGGAGCGGCGGATGGTCGAGCTGACCCGGCAAGGCGTGGGCTTCTTCAAGCTGGACGGGCTCTTCGGCCATCTGAACACGCGCAATTTCGAGCTGCACGGCGAGCGCTACGGATTGCCCGCCTTGCCGCAGCTCGGGCTCGACGGGCTGACCTCCGGCGACGCGCGGCTCAACGATTCCAAGTACGACGAGCTGAAGATCTACTACCTGACGGCGGGGACGGAGCGGCTGATGCAGATCTTCAAGAAACAGGCGGAGGTCAACCCCGAGGTTTTCCTGCTGATCTCGAACGGCGCGTGGCTGAGCCCGTGGTGGCTGATGTACGTCGACGCGGTCTGGATGATCAACGCGGGCGACGCGGCGGGCGGCAGCACGCGCACGGGGGAGCTGGTGTATCGCGACGAGCGTTATCACGAATTCTGGATGCGCCAGAACGCGCAGTTCCCGCTGTGCGCCGTCTTCAATCACGAGCCCAAGAAGCTCGCCGGCAAGGAGACGAAAGACGCGTTCCGGAAGTACCTCTACATGAACCTCTCGCGCGGCACGGGGTTCGTGGAGCTGTACATCAAGCCAGGCCAGTTGGCGGCTTACGACTGGGACGTGCTGGCCGAAGGCTTGCAGTGGGCCTGCGAGGTCTTTCCGACCTTCGGCCGCGCGCGCATGCACGGCGGCAACCCCGGCTTGGGCGAGGTCTACGGCTACACCGCGTGGCGGGACGGGCAGGGCTACGTTTCGGCGCATAACCCTGCGGATAAAGCGCAGACCTACACCGTCAAGCTGGATCGCGCCTTCGGCGTGCCGCCCGGCGGCGGGATGTATCACGTCAGCTCGCCGCTCGACGGCAGCGTTCGCGGACTGCCTGAGGTGGTCTATGGCGCCAGCACGCTGGAGTTGGCACTCGATCCGCGCGAGGTGCGCGTCATCAACTTCACGGAGCGGCCCGAGGAGTGGGCGGCGCTCAAGCGGTTGCAGGCGCGGACGATCGATGATTACGTGCCGCCGCCGGAGCCGAAACCGGTTCCGATTTCGGGGCACCCGCTCTTGGGCGTGTGGAGCTACACTTCGGGCGGAGCGGCTTACTCGCGCGAATTCAGAACGGACGGCATGTGCGTGTTGCGGCAGGGCGAAATACTGGTCTGGATGAAGCCGTTCAAGCCTGACGGTGCGAATGCGCTCGTGGCGGAGGGCGGGCTGCGACACGAGTTGAAGCCCGACGGCACGCTGTTGATCGAGGGGCGCTACACGGCGAAGCGGGTGAAGTGAGGGCTACGCTTTGCCGAACCGTGTCAAGTACAGCAGGGCCTACGGACCTGCTGGCGAGCGCGAGATCCTGCCTTCTGCAGCGGGTCCGTAGCCCCCGCTGTACTTGGCGAGTTCAAGTGTAGGCGTTTAAGTGTGAGGGAATGCGATGATGAAGACCTGTTTCACTTGGTTAACGATTCTTTTCGCCTCTGGCGCGGCCGCGCAGCCCGCGCCTTCGTTCGGCGATCCCAAACCGCAGCGCTACGTGCTGCAGGCGCGGGCGAGCGTGATCGACCCGCAGGCACGGCCGCACCCGGAGATCAATTTCGTCTTCGAGAAGGACGGCAAGCCCGCCGATCTCGAGGATGCGTCGGTCGACACGCGGGTGGCGCCGCAGGGGCGGCTGGTGATCTGGCTGATGGGGCCGAGTGTGCCGCTGTTCGAGCGGCTCAACAGCTATGGCCTGCACGCGATCCGGGTTCATTACGCGAATGGGTGGTTCGCGCAGTTCGGTAAGGAGCCGCCGCCGGCGGATGAGTACTTCTTGGGAAAGATCCGGCTTGAGGCCGCGACCGGCGAGGATTTCAGCGACGCGGTGAGCATCCCGAAGCCGGACGGCATGAGGGAGCGCGCGCGCCAGTTTGTGATCTGGCTGGCGAAGGAAAACCCGCAGGGGCGCTGGGAGCAGTTTCTCTCGGCCGACCGCACGTCCATTCGCTGGGACCGCGTGATCGTGTCGGGCGCTTCGCATGGCGCGACCACGGCGGCGCGCTTCGCCAAGCACCAGCGCGTGGACCGCGTCGTGATGTTCTGCGGGCCGCGCGACCAGTACGAGCGCTGGCAGGCGCTGCCGTCGGCGACGCCTGCGAACCGCTTCTTCGGCTTCAGCCACGTGCTCGACGGAGGGTGGACGGGCCACCACTACGACCGCGCGTGGGAACTGCTGGGGCTGAACCAGTTCGGGCCGGTCGTGGACGTCGACAAGGCGCTGCCGCCCTTTGGCGACACGCGCCGGCTGATCACGGCGGCGGACGTGAAGGGCGACGCCAAGCGCGCGCACGGCAGCGTGACGCCCGGCGGGTCGGCGGTGAAGGACGCGTCCGGAGCGTATGTGCACGAGGCGGTGTGGCGCTACTTGTTCACGCATCCGGTCGAGCAGGTGGGGCAAGCGGTGCCGCGCGACGCGGCCGTGCCGATGGACTTGCGGAAGGTGCAAGTTCGGTCCGATAACTGACCGAGAGCGGGATGCGGAAGACGGCTCGGCACAGCTTCGCCCCCCAGGGAGCGCGAGGAGACGCAGGCTGGGGGGCGAACCTGCGGTGAGCCTTGCGAACAGGTGGCGTGCGGAAGGCGGCTCGGCGCAGCCTCGCCCCCCAGGGAGCGCGAGGAGACGCAGGCTGGGGGGCGAACCTGCGGTGAGCCGCGAGAAAGCAGGGCTTCAATCCGTCTGATGTCTGTGATACATTTTCAATCCGAGTTTGCGATTAAGCAAGTGGCCTGTTACAGGGGAGGCACTGAAATGAGACCGATGTTAGTGTGTGCGGCAGCCTTGTTCGTTGTGGCCTCTGTGGCGGCAGAGACGCCGAAACCGAATATCTTGTTTGTGCTGTCGGACGACCACAGCTACCCATTCGTCGGATGCTACGGGCAGCAGCCGGCGCTCAAGACGCCGAGCCTCGACCGGTTCGCGTCGGAGGGCCTCAAGTTCCACCGCATGTTCACGGCGGCGCCGCAGTGCGTGCCGTCGCGGGCGTCGCTCATGACCGGCCGCTCGCCGGTGGCGTGCCGCATCACGCGGTTCAGCGCGCCGCTGCCGCGCGACGAGGTGACGTTTCCCGAAGTGCTGCGCAAGGAGGGCGGCTACTTCGTCGGCGTGCTGGGCCGCAGCTACCACCTCGACGGGTCGGGCCGCGGCCCGGAAGTCAGCGATCAGGTATTCGAGGAGTACCACCTCAAGACCTTCCCCGAGCGGTTCGACTTCGTGGACGTGTCGGCGCAGAACCTTGTGGCCGAGCGGACGAAGGCGTTCTTCGACGCGCGGCCGAAGGAGAAACCCTATTTCCTCTGGGTCAATTTCAGCGACCCGCACCATCCTTGGACCAGCGGCGAGAATCCGCCCGATCCGGCGCAGGTGCGCGTGCCGGGCTTTCTTCCCGACCTTCCGGGCGTGCGCGGCGACCTCTCGCGCTACATGGCCGAGATTCAGAACGTGGACCAGGCGTTCCAGACCGTGCTGGACACCGTCAGCGAGCGGGTCGGGCTCGAGAACACGCTGGTGCTATTCATGGGCGACAACGGCATGGCCTTTCCGAGCGGCAAGGGGTTGCTGCACGATCCCGGACTGAATGTGCCACTGCTTGCGTGGTGGCCTGGCGTGGTCAAGCCCGGCGGCGAGTCGCGGGCGCTGATCTCCGGCGAGGACATCGCGCCGACGTGCTTGGAGGCGGCGGGACTCAAGGTGCCGGCGCGGATCAGCGGCGTGAGCTTCCTGCCGCTCCTGCGCGGCGCGGCGTTTCCGGCTGAGCGCACGTACATCTTCGGCGAGCGTGGCCCGCACGGCGGGGCGACCTTTGACGAGCGCACCAAAGCGAGCAGCGTGGACTACAGCCGCTGCGTGCGCAGCGCCCGCTACAAGCTGATCTACAACGTCACGCCGAACATGGTCTACACGCCGGTGGACAGCACGGGCGATCCGGGGTGGCAGGAAATGGCCAAGGCGCACGAGGCGGGCAACTTGGCGACCGAGTTCGCGACGCTCTACTTCACGAGCCCGCGTCCCGTCTACGAGCTCTACGACCTGGAGGGCGATCCGAACGAGCTGAACAATCTGTACGGCCGGAAAGAGCTGGCCGAGGTGACGCTCGAACTCAAAGAGGCGCTGCAGCGCAAGATGATACTCGACTTCGACTACCTGCCGCTACCGATCGCGAGCGACGCGAAGAAGGCGGCAGGAAAACAGGCGGGCAAGGCGAGCCCCGAACGCGGGCAGCTGTTCGAGAAGCTCGACCTTAACCGCGACGGCAAGCTCGACAAGCAAGAGTTCTCCCGTGATCGCGACCCCGAGGAGGCGACGGCCTGGTTCGTCGCCCGCGATGCGGACAAGGATGGCTCTGTGAGCCTCGAGGAGTTCGTCCGCGCGGCCGTCGCAAACCCGCCGAAGGCCAAAAGCAATTAGCAGGAGGTGCTTAATGTGTTGTCTGTTCTCGACGTGGCTCGGGCGTCCCGCCCATAGTCATCGCGGGTGCGACGCCTATGCTGCGGGCGTGGCGCTGCTTTTCTTCGCAACTATCGCCTCGGCTGCGCTGCCCGGCGATCCCTTCGCGCCGTACCTGGACGGCAAAGCCCCAACCGTTGTGCGCGATGTGGCCTACACGAACGCGCCGTCGCCAGGGGTCATGGTGCGTCAGGTGGTCTTCCGCCTGCGCGACGCAGCCGAGGCGTTCGCGGTGATCGCGACGCCGACCGCGCCGGGGCCACATCCCGGCATGCTGGTGTTGCACGGCGGCGGCGGGTGCGCGGAGACCGAGAAGGCGATCGCTTGGGCGCAGCGCGGCTACGTGGCGGTCGCGCCCGACCTGCCGGGCATCGGCGAGCCCAAGAAGCTCACCCATAGCAAAGGCCGCTGGAGCGCGATGAAATACGGCGAGGGTCGCTACGTGGCGAGCCCGGACGTCACGGCCAGCCTGCTATTCGACGCGGTGATCAGCGGCGTGAAGGCGCTCGACTTGCTCCGTGCCCAGCCCGGCGTGGACGCTTCGCGCGTCGGCGTGGTCGGCATCTCGTGGGGCGGCTACATGACCACCCTGGTCTGCGGACTGGCGGGCGACCGGGTTCGCGCGGGCTTCGCGGTCTTCGGCTGCGGCTTCTACGAGCTGACGTCGCAGCTGCCAGCGCTGCTCAAAATGCCGGAGGACGAGCGCGCCGAGTGGCTGCGCTGGCTCGACGCGGGCCGCCGCGCGCCCGGCATCCGGGCCGCGTTCTTCACGGCCGGGGCGGCCAACGACTTCTTCTACTGGCCGCTGGCCGTGCAGGCTACGCTCGACGCTATACCCGGAGAGAAGAACCACCTCTACGCGCCGAACGCGAATCACAAGGTGCCGCTGCCCGGCGGCACGGTGTTTCCGAAAGAGGAGAAGGCGGAGCTGTTCGTGCCCACTTCATTCCAGCCGTATCCGACCCCGCGCGGCGGCAAGGCGAACTGGCTCGCCATGGAGGTGCCGTACTTCGATTATTACCTGAACGGCAAGGGCCAGCCGCTGCCGAGCGTGAGCGTCGAAGCGGGCGGCGATCCGCTCCGTGCGCGTTTCGCGGTGACCGCGCCACGTCCTATCACGACCGCCGACGTCTGGTGGGCGCCGGTGGACAGCAACGTGCTGAAGCGCGTGTGGGCTTCGGTTCCCGCGCGCAGAGTCGGCGATTCGCGCTACGAGGCGGCGCTGCCCGCCGAGGCCGCCGACTGGTTCGCCGTTGTGTCCGATGATCGCCCGGTGACCGTGTCCAGCGCCTTGGTTCAGGTGCGGTGAGCCGGGCGGTTGTTTCCGGCGACGGAGCGCCGGAGCTACAGGCTTGGGGAGAGGGCGGAATGAAGGTGTTCAGTTTTCTTTGTTTGGCTGCGGCCAGTGTCTGTGTGGCCGCGACGCCAGACCCGCTGATGACCGTGACCAACGAGTCGGGCGTGGTGCAGATCGCCGCGCCGACGTTTCGAGATGTAACGTACGGCGGGCATCCGAAGCAGGTGCTGCATGTCTGGAAGGCCGAGTCGGCGAGACCTGCGCCGCTGCTGGTCTTTATTCACGGAGGGAGCTGGACCGGCGGCAGTCGCACGGATCGGCGCTTTTGCGCGCTTCTTCCTGACGTGCTGAAGGCGGGCATCTCCGTCGCGTCAGTCGAATACCGGTTTATCCAGGAGGCGACTGCCGACAAGGTCGAGCCGCCCGTGAGGGGGTGTCTCTTGGACGCCGCGCGCGCGGTGCAGTTCTTGCGCAGCAAGGCGGGCGAGTGGAACATCGACAAGGCGCGCGTGGCGCTCTCCGGCGGCTCGGCGGGCGCGTGCACGAGCCTGTGGCTGGCGTTTCACGACGATCTGGCCGATCCGAAGAGCGCCGACCCAGTCGCGCGCGAGTCGACGCGCGTGCTGTGCGCGGCGGTCGCGATCGCGCAGACGACGCTCGACCCGCAGCAGATGCGGGAGTGGACGCCGAACAGCGTGTATGGCGGCCACGCCTTCGGAATCAGCGTCGGCAAGAATCAGCCGGCGTTTGACGCGTTTCTCGAGCAGCGCGAGCGGCTGCTGCCGTGGATCGCGGAGTACTCGCCGTACGCGCTCGTGTCCAAAGACGATCCGCCCGTCTACCTCTGGTACGGCACGAAGCCTGCGCTGGGACAGCCGGAGAAAGATCCGACGCACACGGCGAACTTCGGCGTTAAGCTGCAGGAGCGCTGCAAGGCGTTGGGCGTGCTGTGCGAACTGAATTGCCCAGGCGCAACGGATGTTGCGCATAAAACGGTTTTGGAGTATCTGGTGTCGGCTCTGACGGAAGGCCGGAAGTGAGGACGACACGGAGGTCGTCCCTCCACTGTGAGGCCGACCGTGTCGAATTCCCTCGCGGTGGAGGGCCCGCCTCCGTGCGAGCCGCCTTCGGCAGGACAGCCGGCTGGCGGTAAGCGCGGCGAAAGGGGGCGATGGTGATTGGTCTTTGTTGCGCGTTGGTTTTGTCGCTGGCTTTCGCCGCACAGGCGTACGCGGGCGGAGAACGTCCGGATTTGAGTATCCTGTTCGGCACTCCGAACGCAGGCGCAGGACTGCGGGTGCCGTCGGGCGGGGATGGCGAGAATGCGGACGAGACGGTGAACGGCGTCTCGGCGCGGCGCGTGACAGGCGAGCGTTCGCAGTACCTCTATGTCGCGATCGACCATCCTGAGTACCGCCAAGGGCCGGTCGACGCCTACGTGTCGGCCGAGGTGCTCGACGACGGCGTGTCGCGCGTGACCGTGCAGTACGACTGCGCGGCGGCCGAGCCCAATATCGGCACGTGCTACACGGCGGCCGAGTCTACGTACCTGCTGGTCGGGTCAGGCCGCTGGCGCACGCTGCATTTCATCCTGCCGCAACTGAGGTGTGGGCACGGGCAGAACCACGGCGCGGACTTCCGCTTCTCCGCGCCGAACGTGGCGTTCAAGAGCATCGCGGTGAGCCTGCGGCGGCCGGAGGGCTTTAGCGTCGAGCAGGCCATCGACCCGGAGGCGCTGCGGCATGTGGCCGTCTCGCGGTTGGCGGGCATGGAGCTGACCTTCGGAAACGACGCGAGCGCGGCTGACGCGGCACTCTTCAAGGCGCTTTCGGTTTCGAGCGTCGAGAGCTATGTCGACTGGGCGGGTGTGGAGCCCGTGAAGGATCAGTGGGACTGGAGCAAGTGGGACAAGCAGGTGGCGGTGCTTCAGGCGGCCGGTCTCAAGTGGGTGCCGTTCCTGATCGCGGGGCCCGCCTACGCCACGCCGCTCTGGTTCCAGAACTCGCCGGACTCGCACGTCTACCGCTGTCTCGAGCACGGCAAGGACAGCAAGGTGCAGAGCCTCTTCAATCCCGCTCTGCGGCCGCAGGTCGAGCGCTTCCTGCGGGCCTTCGCTCAGCGCTACCGCGACACGGGCGTGATCGAATCGGTTCTGCTGGGTATCACGGGCATCTATGGCGAGAGCATTTACCCGGCCGGGCCGGAGGGCGGGTGGACCGCGCGGCTCACGGGCGACTACCACAACCACGGCGGCTGGTGGGCGGGCGACGCGGATGCGGTGGCCGCGTTCCGTGCAGCAATGGATGACAAATACGGCCGCGTCAAACGCCTCAACGCCGCGTGGGGTACGGCGTACGCGTCGTTCGACGACGTGACGGCTTTCCTGCCGGAAAAGGCCCCGAACGACCGCGCCCGCGCGGACTTTGTCGAGTGGTACCAGCAGGCGATGACCGACTGGGCTGCGTTCTGGGTCAAGGCCGCACGCAAGGTGTTTCCGAAGAACGAAATCTATCTCTGTACGGGCGGGGACGGCACGCCGGCGCTGGGCGCGGACTTCACGGCGCAGACTGCGGCTGTCGCGCGATACGGCGCGGGCGTGCGGATCACCAACGAGGGCAGTGATTACGCGCACAATTTATCGGTGACGCGCGAGGTCGGCACGGCGACGCGCCACTACGGGACGTTCTGCGGCTTCGAGCCCGCCTCGCAGGTGGACGCCGGCGGCGTGGTCGCCCGAATCTACAACGCCACGGCGTCGGGGGCGCGGCAGTTGCACGACTATATTCCTAACACGCTCGGGCAGGGCGTGGAGGCGCTGTCGAATTTCCGCACGAACGCGGTTTGGCTCACGCCGCGGCGGCCGCGCGTTTCGGTGGCGCTCTACCTCTCTCGCGAGACCTGGGCGCTGGAGCCGGAGGCGGTGGGGCGCACGCTGTCGCTCTCGCGGGCGCTGCGCGATGCGACTGATCTCGACTTCGTGACGCGGCGTTCGCTGGCCGACGGGCAGTTGCAGGGCTACGACACGCTGGTGCTCGTCACGTCATCCGTGCTGGAGCCTGAGAGCGCCAAGGCCATTGAAAAGTGGGTACGCAATGGCGGGACGCTGATTGCCGCGACGCGGCCCGGGGAAGTCGTCGGCGGGCGGCTCTACGATCACGCGGCGTGGCGCGCGCGGCTGCTGTCCGACGCGGCGCCGACGGGCGTGCTGCTACGGTCCGCGCTCGACGGCGCCGCGCCCGCGCGCTGGTTGTTGCACGTCGGCAGCCGCGAGGACGAAGGATGGCTGGCCGGCGACTGGAGCCACCGCGAGAAGGGCCGCGAGTGGTCGGAGATCCCGGACGCCACGATGCGCTGGAGCGGGGCGCGGCCGAGCGTGTGGCTGCCGGTGACGCCGGGCGCCGACCATGCGGTGAGGCTCAGCCTCTCCGTGCCGGGGCTGGCGCTGGGCGTGTCGGGCGTGTCGATCACGGTGAACGGCCAGCCCGTCGGAAGAATTGAGAAGTCCGGACGGCAGGAATGTGTCTTCGCCGTACCGGCGTCAGTGCTCGGAACGAACGCCGTGGCGCGTCTGGAGCTGGCGGTCGCGACATGGAAGCCCTCTGAGCATGGCAGCGGCGATGCGCGCGCCTTGGGCGTCTCTGTGCGCCAGGTGGAGGTGTTCCGCGCCGGCGCGGATCAGGAGCCGGCTGCAGCCGCCTCTCTGAGGATGGTTGTCGACTCGGCGCGACTGGCGCCACTCACGCACGCGGTCGGCAAAGGCAAGACGATCTTCTTGCAGGGGCTGGCGGAAAACGAGAAGCTCGTCGCGAGCGTGCTGCCGGCGGCAAGGGACGGCCGCGTGGACCGGCGCTACGTTACGGAGACAGATGGCGGCGCGCTCTGGCTCGATGCAGATGAAGCGCGAATTTGGCGGCAGGGCGAGTGAACAGCGCGGGAACGGAAGGCTCAAGCGAAGCCGCAGGCTATTATAACTAACAGGAATAGGTAACACGGAAGCACGCCACATCTCCGCCGATACAGCGGCGGAGCTACAGGTCGGCCGTCCTTAGGTCTCCTTGTGATCGGCGAGCAGGTCGCCGGTCGTCCAAGGAGCACGCTATCTAGCCGCGTACACATCCGAGGCCGGCCAGCCACTCTAGAGTCAACGGATGAGCAGCCCCCGCTGTACCTGGTTCAGGCCAGTACAACAAAGCCTATAAACCAGCTGCTTCAGGGCAAGGGTGATCTGTGATATCGGACGCGCCTGCTGTTGCCGGATAGGGGCCACCGTGATAGACTCCCTCGAAAAATGGAGCATTAACATGAAGCGACAGCACTTCATACTCGCGTCAGTTTTGGCTTTGGCCGTAGCAGCGCACGTCTGCGCGGAGACCGCAGGCGCGTTCAATCTGCTTACGAACGGCGATTTCACGGGGGGCTTTGAAGCCGGACAGCCCGCCCAATGGGCTGTGGTGCCCGGGCAGAAGATCTCGATCGATGCCGACGTGAAGCCCGCGTGCGGCGGTGTGGCGCTGCGCGTGGATATCGTCAAGTCGGCCGGAGGCAGCCTCGGCGAAATCCGGCAGTCGGTCAAGCTGAAGCCCGACACGGCCTACTGCGTCGAGGGCCTGCTGAAGGCGACTCGGAAGGAAATAGCCGTGTTAGGCATCAAGCTCCGCAAGGACGGTAAGGAGATCGAGCGGCTGGCCACGGAGTGGAACGGCGGCACAGAATGGGCCCCCGTCGCCTGCGTGTTCAACTCCGATGTCGCCGACGAGGTGCAGGTGCTCTGCCGCTGGCGGCAGGCGGAGAAAGACAAGCTGGTCGGCCAGACGGTGTGGTTCGCCGGACTGACGCTGAAGGAGACCGACGCGTCTGCGAGCCCGAAGCCGGGCGAGAGCATCGCGGCCACTGGGCCGTGGACCGACGCGATCCGGCGGGCGGCCGCGGTTAAGGCCCCCGAGGTTGTGCCGCTGCCGCTTCCCGCCGCGGCAGGCGACCTCTTCCTGACGCCCGACGGCGCGGGCGCCCGCACGGGCGCCGACTGGGCGAACGCGCTGCCCGGCAACGCGACGGGCGTGCTGCAGGCCGCGTGGAACGCGCTGCCGCCCGGCCGCATCTGCCGCCTCGGCAGCGGCCTGTATGTCAATCTGTCGCTGAAGGTGACCAGCGGCGGCACCGGCCCGAGCGCGCTCAAGTGCCTGTCGGGCGAGGACACAGGCAAAGGCCTGCCCTGGCTGGTCGGCGACTGGTCGCCCAAGGACGTGGACCACGGCTCGGCTTTCCTCTCGCTCAGCAACGGCGTGAGTTACTGCGCCTTCGAGCATCTGCGCCTGGCGCGCTACCAGAACGTGTTGTTCTCCAAGCACGGTCACCATGTGGGCCTGCGCGTCCGCGACGTGTGCGGCTACGAGCTGCGCTTCGGCATCTTCCTCTGCGGCGGCGGGCTGGCCTCCAAGCCCGAGGAGGCGTCTCACGACATCGAGATCGCCGACTGCTCGTTCACCCACTTCACCAAGAGCGCGGTGCGCCTGCAAGGCGGCAACTACGATGTGCGCGTGCTGAACTGCACGGCCGATGCCGGAGGCAAGGCGTGGATGCTGGAGGCCTTCCACATCGCCTACAATATTCAGGGGGACTCGACGCGAGATCCCAAGAAAGACGCGGCTCCGTGGGCCGAGGAGCACGACATCATCTTCGTCAACTGCGTCGCCCGCAACTGCATCTACGCGAAGGCCCGCTACTGGCAGGGCGACGGCTACTGCGCGGAGCGCGGCATCAAGAATCTGGCCTTCATCAACTGTGCGGCCTTCGACTGCGCCGACGGCGGCTGGGACGTCAAATCCGACAACGTGCTCTTCGTCAACTGCGTCAGCCTGCGCAACAAGATGAACTACCGCCTCTGGGGCACGGCCTACCTGTTCAACAGCCTGTCGGCGAACGCCTTCAAGCGAGGCGGCAGCTGGACAGAGGACGGCTTCTGGTCTATCGGCACGATCCGCGCGTCGCACCTCACGATCGCCAACAACGCGACGATGCAGGTCTATGCGGACAGCAAGGGCGAGCACACGGCCGACATCACCTTCGAGCGCTGCCTCGTGGCGTCGTGCGTGATGGACGACGGCAAGCCCGCGGCACTCTATTCGAACACGGAGCGCGTCAAGCGGGTCGAGACCGCCGAGTGGTGCCCGGCCGCAGGCGGGGCGCCCGCGGCCGGCGAGGATCCGCAGTTCAAGCAGCCGGCGGCCGGCGCGACGTGGACCGGCGAGCCAGCCGACGCGTTCGACAGCCAGCGTTACGGAAGCGGCAAGGGCTACGCCTCCGCCACCGCGCTGGCGTGGCGCGCCCAACCAGCCGAGCAGGTGGCCGAGGCCGCACGCGGCCTGCTGAAGCACGCCGGCTGGGAAGACCTGAAGCGCCGCGTCGAAGCTGCAACAGCGAGCCTCAGCGGCGCTCCCCGCAAGCCTTGACAGAGTCTCAGTGGCCTCACCTCTGTCGGTCGTGTTTGGAGACTTGCTCTGGGGAGGCGACCGGATGGAAGGCGGCGCCGGTGCCGGCGATCGGGTGCTCGTCGGCTTTCGATGCGTCAGCAGACCGGTGGCGGTAATCGCGCGGCGTGAGTCCGGTCAGGCGCTTGAAGACGGTGGCGAAGTGCTGGCTGGTGGCGAAGCCCAGCTGGAAGGCCAGTTCGGTGATGGGAGTCGGGGCGTCCCGCAGCGCCCGCTTGGCGTGTTCGACCCGCTGCCACATCAGGTGCTCCATGGGGGTCATGCCGACCTCGCGCCTGAAATGGGCCTTCAGATAGGACTCGGAGACGCCTGCGGCGTACGCCAGGCCGCCGAGGGTCACGGCTTCCGCGTAGTGCCGGGCGAGATGGCGCAGCGCCCGCTGAACGCCGGCCGAGCAGGCGTGCTGCACCTCGCGCGTGGTCAGCGACAGGGTGTCGAGCAGGAGCCTGAGCAACAGGTTCTGCAAGCTGGCCTTTGCGAGTTCCGTCGGCAGGGACGGGGAGCGGGGCGCGAGAATCCGCTCGAAGGTGCCGAACAGCAGGTCGCAGTTGTGATACAGGGGGTGGGGGAGGTTCCGGAGCGGATCGACGAGCGCGTGGGCGGTGGCTGGGGAGAGGCCGAGGAACGGGCGTTTGCGAGAGGGGTTCGCGAACTGGATCCAATAGAGGCAGCCGCGGTTTTCGGGCTCACTGCCGGTGCCGTGGGCCTCGCCGGGGCGGGTGACGATCAGGTCGCCCGCAACGAGTTCGTGCCGCGCCTCGCCGATCCGGTACGACTGCGCGCCGCTGCGCAGCAGACACACCTCGAACGCGTCCTGATGCAGGTGCTGGCGCAGGGGCGGGTGCGCGCGAGCGTAGATGTAGCGTCCGACGAGCGGAACTTCTGGAATGTCGTACTTGGCGAGCGAGAGCACCAAGCGGTCAGCGGATTGAAATGCGGTTGACATACGGGCTGCCTTTTGGGTGATATGCTAGCGCAACGGCGTGTTCTGTCAAGGACTTCAATGTTTCTGAAAAGATTTGTGCCCTGTGAAACGTATTCCCCGTTCAGACATGCGATACTTGCCAACAATGAGAGCGAATGGTATCGAGGCGATGCGCTATGGCGGCGAGGGGTTTCGCCCGCTGCTGGTCAGGCCTGGCTGGCAGGTCGCGCAGCTGAATGACCGGGCTGATCTTCACGTCGACACGGTTTGCCAGATCGAGCGGCACGACGCGACGGACGAGGTCTTCCTGCTGGTCAAAGGGGATGCGGTTCTGGTCGTCGCTGAGATGTCGGGCGGCGAGGTCGACGGCTTCGAGTGTGTGCCTATGGAGCAGGGCGTGACCTACAATGTGCCCGGAGGCGTTTGGCACGCGATTGTCACCACGCCGGGCGTGCAGGTGATGATCGTGGAGAAGGACGGGACAGAAGCGGGTGACGTGTTCCGCCGCAATCTGGCGGAGGAAGAGCGTGAGGCGCTGAAGAAAGGGGTGTTGCGATGCGCGAGATGACGGGGTTGGAGCGGTGTCTGGCCGTTCTGGGAGGCGGCGTTGCGGACCGCGTGCCGGTCGTGCCGCAGACGTTCATGTTTGCGGCGCAGACGGCCGGAATCAAAGTCGGCGAGCTGGCGCGCAGCGCGGCGAAGATGGTCGAGGCGCAGGTCGCCTGTCAGGCGGAGTACGGCTACGACGGGTGCGTGATCGACTTCGACGACGCGTCGCTGGCCGAGGCATGCGGCGCCAAGGTCGTCTTCCGCGAAGACGATCCCGCCATCGTCGACGAGTCGGCGCTGGCCGTTCACGATCTGCGGGACGTCGGCAAGCTGAAGCTGCCCGACCCGTGGAGGGACGGGCGCCTGCCGGTGTGGCTGGAGGCGACGCGGCTCCTGAAAGAGCGCCTGGGCGGGCAGACCTTCGTCATGGGGCGGGCGGACCAGGGCCCGTTCAGCCTGGCCTGCCTGCTGCGCGGGCCGCAGAATTTCCTGATGGAGCTGCTGGATGAGACATGCGAGGAGGGCATCCGGGAGCTGATCGACTACTGCCGCCGCGCCTGCGCGGTCTTCGCGAAGGCGCAGAAGGAGGCGGGCGCTGACGCGACCTCGATCGGCGACGCGTTCGCGGGGCCGAACCTCGTTTCGCCGGAGATCTTCCGGTCGTTCGCGCTGGAGCCGGAGACCCGGCTGACCGAGGAGGTGCAGGCGGCCGGTATACCCTTCGCGATCCACATCTGCGGCAACACGAACAGCATCATCGGTGACATGGGCCGCACGGGCGCGAAGATCCTCGAGGTGGACTGGCAGCTCGACATGGCTGCGGCGCGGCGGGCCGTGCCGGCGTCGACGGTGCTGATGGGCAACGTCAACCCCAGCGACCCCATGGCGTTCGGCACGCCGGAGCAGGTGGATGCGGCGGTTCGGGACATCATCGGGGCGACGGGCGGACGGGGGCTGTTCCTGAGTTCCGGCTGCGCGCTGGGCCGCAACACCAAGCCGGAAAATATGCGGGCGCTGATGGCCGCCGCCGAGACGTACGGCCGGGCCAACTGACCTCAAACCGATTCAACAAGTCCGCTGATCCCGAGAAACTCGAAAGGATGACATGAACACAAGCACTCTCGCGGGGCAGAAGCGCTCGGCGCTGCTCATTGCGGCGAGCGTGTCAGCGCTGGGCGGCTTTTTGTTCGGCTACGACAACATCGTGATCAGCGGCGCGATCGGCTATCTCGCGAAGGCGTTCGGCCTCGATGGGGCGGGCGTGGGCTGGGCGGCAGGGTGCGCACTGGCAGGCTGCTTGGCAGGCTCGGCTGGGGCCGGCTGGCTGGCGGACCGTATCGGCCTGAAGCGGAGCCTCGCGCTCTGCGCGGCCTGCTTTGGAGGGTCGTCCGTGGGCTTGCTGTTTGCGGGTACGTTCACGCAGTTCGTGGTTTGGAGACTGCTGGGCGGCGTGGGCATCGGCGCGGCCTCGATCCTCGCCCCGATGTACATCGCGGAGATCGCGCCCGCGCGGATGCGAGGGCGGCTGGTGACGCTGTATCAATTGGGCATTGTGCTCGGCATCCTCTGCGCGGTGTTCGTGAACATGCTGATCCAGCGGAGCGGAGCAGAAGCGTGGAACGTCGCAACTGGCTGGAGGCTGATGTTCTTCGCGGGCGTGGTGCCAGCCGTCCTGTTCGCGCTGACGATTCTGGCGACGCTGGAGAGCCCGCGGTGGCTGCTGAAGGTCGGCCGCGTGGACGAGGGCTTGCGCGTGCTGACGCGGATCAGCGGCGAGGCGGTGGCGCGGGCGGAGGCGGCCAGCATCAGCGAGTCGCTGTCGGCAGAGCAGGGGCGTTTTGCCGAACTCTTCAAGCCGGGCTTTGGGTGGGCGTTGTTTCTCGGCATCGTTCTGGCAGGGCTGAGCCAGACGAGCGGCATCACCCCGGTCTTTTCCTACCTGCCATCGATTTTCGAGGCGGCGGGCGCACGCACGGGCGACGCCTTTTTCCAGTCGGTGCTGGTCAGCCTCGTGAACCTGGTGTTCACCTTGGTCGCCCTGTGGCTCGTCGACAAGTTCGGCCGCCGCACCCTGCTGCTGGCCGGGACCGGACTGCAGACGGTTGCCTTCGTGGCGGTCGGCTGGCTCTACTGGCGAGGAGGCTCGCCGCTCGGCATCCTGGCGGGCGTGATGGCTTTCGTGGCCGGGCACGCGGTCGGCAACGGCGCGATCTGCTGGGTCATCATCTCCGAGATCTTCCCGACCAAGGTGCGCGGGCGGGCGATGTCGATCGCGACCACGTCGCTGTGGGTCTTCGCGTTCCTCGGCAACTTGGCGTTCCCCCTGATGCAGGCCACGCTCGGGAGCCATGGCGCGTTTTGGGTGTTCGGTGGCATGGCGCTGGTCAATGTGTTCTTTGTCGCCTCTCAGGTGCCGGAAACAAAGGGGTTTTCGCTGGAGGCGATCGAGCGTCTGTTTATGGAGAAACCCAAGGGGTCGGAGGTGATTCGATGAGACAGGTAGTCGCTGTTGCGTGTGGCGTCATGACCGTTTTCGGAATGGAGGCGGCAGATGCGGCACCGCCGGTGATGGCGGGGAACTCCGCGGCGTTTCAGAACGGCGAGGTGCGGCTGATCTCGTCGAGCCACCAGGATACGGCCTGGATGGATACGCCCGATTACTGCCGTCGTTTCCGGATCGAGCAGAACATCGTTCCAGCCCTGGAAATGATGAAGCAGGACGCCAACTACTGTTTCGCCATGGAGTGCACGCTGCACCTCATGGAGTTTCTTGAGGCCTATCCTGAACGCAAGGACGAGGTCGTGCGGCGCATGAAAGAAGGGCGGCTGGAGTTCGGCGCGACCTACAACCAGCCCTATGAATCCTGCCTGTCGGGCGAGGAGCTGGCGCGGCAGCTTTACTACGGCCGCCGCTGGATCAGGAAGAACTTGCCAGGCTGCGACGCGCGGGTTGCCTTCAATCCAGACGTGCCGGGACGGGCGCTTCAGATGCAGCAGATACTGGCCAAGGCGGGCGTCCCCTATTTGTCCATGAGCCGTTATCACGAAGGCTTCTATCGGTGGTTCAGCCCGGACGGCAGCAGCGTCCTGACCTACTCTCCCGGACATTACTACAATCCGCACAGCCTGCTGCTGAACTTCCCTGTGAGCAATGTGGTGGGGCGGCTTCAGGCCAAACTTGCCGCGCTGGACGAGCCTTATCGGCAGCGCGCGATCCCGCTCATCTATCCGCTGATCAACTCGCAGGACTTCTCCAAGCCGGTGGATTTCCGGCCGCTGATCGCGGCGTGGAATGCGCAGACGAATACGGCCGGCCAAGCGCTGACTCCGCGCCTGGCTTACGGTTCGATGATCGGTGCTTTCGAACGGCTGGACACGCCGCAGGCGCGCTACGACACGCGCAGTGGCGAGCGGCCTGACGTCTGGCTCTATATCCATGGGCCCACCCATCACAGGACAACCTCCCTCCGCCGCGAGGCGGCTCGGCTCTTGCCGGCGGCAGAGGCGTTCAGCACCTTTGCCGGCCTGCTTGGCAACAGTCTTGCCACGTATCCGACGGCGGCGCTGGAGCAGGCGTGGAAGGACGAGATCTACATCGACCACGGCATCGGCGGCAAGAACGGCCACATTACCGACGAAGTTTTCCATCGCAAGGTGTTGAGCGCCCGCGACACTGGGCGTGCCCTGCTGAACAAAGCCCTGGGCGCCATCGCCGCACGCGTCAAAAACGATCCGGCGCGCGGCACGCCTGTGACGGTCTTCAACACGCTGTCGTGGGTGCGGGCCGAGCCTGTGGAGTGGACGGTGCCGGCCTCGCTGGCCGGCACGCTGCGCGTCACCGACGCACGTGGGCGCGTCGTGCCGAGCCAGGCGACGACGCTGGGGACGCCTGAAGAAGTGAATGTCGCCGCCGCGAGCATGGGTGCTAAGGCCAGCGCGAGTTCGGCGTTTGGCGCGGACTACGGCCCGGAGAACGCCATTGACGGCCGCTGGGCCGTACGTGACCCCGATCCGGCTCTGGGTTCCTCCGATAAGTGGAACTCGGCCGCAGGCCCGGGGCCGCACGAGCTGGTCGTCGATTTCGGCCAGGCCCGCACGATCCACCTCGTGGCGGTCCGCCACGAGGGTGTGATGGGCGTGTTCAAGAAGGAGGTCTGCGACAACACCGCCGATTTCCAGATTCAGGGAGCAGGCCGCTCGGACGGGCCCTGGGCCGATCTGGTCGCGCCGGTGACGGGCAACACCGCCTCGCTGACAGTCCACCGCTTTGCGCCGACGACGGTGCGCTACTTGCGGCTGGTCATCACCAAGGGCACGCAGGCCGATAACGCGTTTGCCCGCATTTACGAAGTACAGGCTTTCGCCAAGGCCGATGCGCCCGAGCGCCGCTTGGTCTTCGTCGCGCCGGAGGTGCCCGCGCTGGGCTACAAGACGTTCTACGTGTCACAGGCCGAGGAGGCCGCCGGCCAGGCCGCCGCAGCTTCGCCCGCCGAGGCGACCGCAGAGAGCCGCTATTACCGGCTGACTCTCGCGCCCGGCGGTATCCGGAGCCTCTACGACAAGCAGCAGAAGCGCGAATTGCTCAAGACGGACCGCTTCCTGGGGGGCGAGGTCTTCACGATGCTCTCCGTCGCGCCGGACAACCGAGGCAAGGGCACAGACGCGGGCGAATTCGGCGCCGTGCCGATGCCCGTGATGGACGGCACCTTTGATCGCGTGAGCCTATATAAGCCGGAGTGGAAGCGGCTCGAGTCTGGCCCGGTGCGCACGGTGTACGGTCTGGAGCAGCCGTGGAAGAACACGACCGTGCGCCAGCGTGTCGTGCTGTGGAACGGGCTCAGGCGAGTCGATCTCGAGGTTGAGCTTGCGGCATTCAACGGCGAGCTGTGGCGCGAGTTCCGTATGGCCTTGCCGCTGGCCCTGGCCAAGCCGTCCCTCGCCTACGAGGTGCCCATGGGCGTGGTGGAGATCGGGAAGGACGAACTCCCGGGAACGGGCGGGCACGCCTACGGCAAGCTGGAGTACTTCGAGGAGTGCCGCGACATCCGTCCGCGCGAGGTGCAGAACTTCGTGGACGCCAGCGACAGCGTGGGCGGCGTGACGCTCAGCAGCGACGTGTCAGTGTTCGACTGGAAGAACCCCGCGGACACCAACGATCAGTCCACCGTGCTCCAGCCGGTGCTGCTCGCCTCGCGCAAGAGCTGCAATGGCGAAGGCAACTGGTATCCGCAAGCGGGGGATCACCGCTACCGTTACTCCCTCACCTCGCACGCGGGAGACTGGCGCCAGGGCTGGCGTCAGGGCGTTGCCGCCAACCATCCGTTCGAGGCGGTGTCAGACGTGCCCGCGGCGGCTGGCGCTGCGATGCCCTCCGAAATGGCGTTCTTGGAGTTGTCCGCGAAGAATGCGACGATATGCGCCGTGAAGAAAGCCGAGGATGACGACCGCGTCGTGGTTCGTCTGGTCGACATGGAGGGGCATGACAGTCAGGCGGCGGTAACGTGTTTCCTGCCGGTGCTCGGGGCGGTTCGCGCGTCGATACTCGAAGAAGGCGCGGAGAAGCTCGACAGCTCGAAGCGATCCGCTCGCCTGCCGCTCGGGCGCCACGCGATTGAGACCCTGCTGCTGCGCGTGGACGCGGCAGAACGGTGAACTGAGATTAAGAGCCCACACCTGTGGCGGCGTGAACTCGGTTTCCTGTTGCATAGCCCTCTCGCGTGCGGTACTGTCTTAAATATAGAAGACGGTGAGGCGAGTATTGCAGTGTAGGAAAGGGGGCGGCATGAAACGGCGCGAGTTTCTGGAGGTGGCGACGGGGGCAGCCATTGCAGCGTGCGGGGCGGGTTGCCGTACGGTGGAGCGCGTGCCGGGTGACGGGCTTTCGGTGATGGGGCTGCGAGCGCCGCCGCTGGGTGAGGTGCGCGTGGGGTTCATCGGACTGGGTAAGCGCGGGCCGGGAGCCGTGAAGAGGTTGTGCCATATACCGAAGGTCAAAATCGTCGCAGTCTGCGACGTGTATGAGGATCGCGCAACTCAGGCGGCGGCCGACGTGGTGGCGGCAGGCCACGCCAAGCCCGAAATGTACTTCGGGTCGGAAGACGCGTACAAGAAACTGTGCGAGCGTCCGGATGTGAATCTGGTCTACGCCTGTACGCCGTGGCAGTGGCACGTGCCCATGGCGCTGGACGCGATGCGGTGCGGCAAGCACGTCTGCACCGAGGTGCCGATGGCCATGACCGTCGCGGACTGCTGGCGGCTGGTCGAGATGGCCGAGCGGACGCGCCTGCACTGCATGATGCTGGAGAACTGCTGTTACGGCGAAGACGAACTCTTCGCGCTGATGCTGGCGCGGAACGGCCTGCTCGGCGAACTGGTGCACGGCGACTGCGGGTATATCCATGAGCTGCGCGCGGGGCTGACGGACGGCACGTACTACAAGGATTACGCTTTCGAGTACTTCAAGCGACACGCGGGCAACTCCTATCCGACGCACGGGCTGGGGCCGATCTGCCAGTACATGGGCATTAACCGCGGCGACCGGATGGAGCGGCTGGTGTCGCTGGAGTCGAGCGAGTTCGGGCTGACCGATTTCATCAAAGCGAAGTTCGGCGAGTCCGATCCGCGTGCGCACTACCCGTACAAGTCGGGCGACATGAACACGACGGTGATCCGCACCGCGCGCGGGCGGACGATTATGGTGCAGTACGGCCGCTACAGCCCGCGGCCGTACACGCGCATCAACCTGATCTCCGGGACCAAGGGGACGCTCTGCTCCTACCCGTTGCGTGTGGCGCTGAGCCCGAAGTGGCACGAGTGGTTGGACGAGAAGGCGCTCGCGGAGCTGAAAGCGAAATACACGCATCCGCTCTGGCAGAAGATTGGCGAACTGGCGCGGCAGAACGGCGGCCACGGCGGCATGGACTACCTCATGGAGTACCGCCTCTGCCACTGCCTACTGAACGGGCTGCCGCTCGACCAGGACGTCTACGACGGCGCCACGTGGAGCTCGCTGGTCGAACTGACCGAGCGCTCGGTGCTGCAGAACGGCTCGTCGGTTGTAGTTCCCGACTTCACACGCGGCGCGTGGCGTACCGCCGCGCCGCTCGGCATCGTCGATGTGTAGGATGCATGACGGCGCTTCCTGGAATCGATAACCTGTTGATATCCAGATGGATATGATGATAATAGACGCTTGTTGGCGACGCTTAGCATCGATAAAGTGTTTGTATTCAAGTGGATGTGACAAAAATCAGCTGAAAAAGAGGGGTTAGGTGCGTTTTTTGGGTATCTTTTTCTTTATTTAAGACCGCGAGAAGGCTATTGTCTGAATCATGCCTAGAAGCGCAAACTACCTGTTGTCCGGATACACGTATCATCTCACCCAGCGGTGTCACGGGCGGGAGTTCCTGCTCCGTCTCGCCAAAGATCGTAACACGTGTCGGGAGTGGCTGCGGGTGGGGGTTGAGCGCTACAGCGTGCCGGTCTATGGCTATTGCGTCACGAGCAACCACATCCACGTGTTGGCGCACGCCGATGATGAAGCTGCGATCAGCGGGTTCATGCATCTGGTGACCGGGGCCACCGCGAAACGCTACAACGTGAGGAAGGAGCGAACCGGATCGATGTGGGAGCATCCTTTTCACTGTACGGCCGTGGAGGACGGCCGGCATCTGATGAACTGCCTCGTGTACATCAACATGAACATGGTCCGGGCAGGGGCGGTATCCCACCCGCAGGAGTGGAGGTGGTGTGGTCACGACGAATTGGTCGGCCGGCGTCAGCGCTACCGGATCCTGAATCTTGAGAGATTGCTCGAGAGTCTGAATGTGGATGGCGAGGAGAGCTTGAGAGCGTGGTATGAAGAGGCGTTGTCGCGTCGCATGGAGGCGCGTCAAAACTCCCGTGAGGCTTGCTGGAGCGAGTCGCTGGCGGTCGGGTCCCAGTCCTTTGTCATGCAGGCGTGCCAAGCGCATGCGAACAGGAGGGAGTTCGATGTTTCCGAAGTGCCCGACTACAAAGGCGGGGTATGGTTCGTCCGCGAGGCCCCGAGTTCTTACAACGCCGTTTCCACCCCCCAAAAGGCGTTCTAAGGCCATAAATTGGGGGTAGTATAGTCGTAATCACTTGAATAAGAATACGTTATCGATGCTTAGCGTCGCGAGGATAGCGCGTTATCGATGCTTAGCGTCGCGAGGATAGCGTCGCGAGGATATGAGAGAGTCGGCGGAAGTTGTTGGAGAAGAGAATGTTATGGGTTATTTGTATCGCGGGATAAAGTCTGGGTCTGGAGTCTGGGGGGACTATGCGTTTTCGGATTGATCGCTGGGTGATGGCCTTCGGGATGGCGGTAGCGTGTGCCGCTTATTGTCAGGAGGCGCCGGTGCGTACGCTGGAACTACCGCCGGAGCAGGGCAACCCGCGCAACAGCGAGGGCGCGTTCGTCACGCTGAAGGACGGGCGCGTGCTGTTCGTCTACACGCACTACACGGCGGGTAAAGGCGGCGACCACGATCCGGCGCACTTGGCCGGGCGCTATTCTGTCGACGGGGGTCGGACATGGACGCGCGAGGACCGGGTCTTCGTCGAAAACGAAGGCAACATGAACGTGATGTCGGTCAGCTTGCTGCGGCTGAAGAGCGGCGCGCTCGCGCTCTTCTATCTCGTCAAGAACAGCCCGCAAGACGGCCGCCCCGTTATGCGCCTATCGTCTGATGAGGGAGCGACGTGGGGGCCGCCTACAGCGTGCATCACTGATCAGGTCGGCTACTACGTGCTGAACAACGACCGCGTGATCCAACTCGCGAGCGGCCGGCTGGTCATGCCGGTCTGCCTGCATTGGGCGCAGGGCGAGCCAAAGGCGGATTGGCAGGGAACCTTGATGTGCTACCTGTCGGATGACGGCGGCCGGTCGTGGCGCCGCAGCCGCGACGCGCGGAAGGGCTACAACGCGGACGGCAAGCGCGTCACCACTCAGGAGCCGGGCGTGGTCGAGCTGAAAGACGGGCGCGTCATGATGTTCATCCGCACCGACGGCGGGTGCCAGTACGTGTCCTATTCGGCGGACGGCGGGGACACGTGGAGCCCGCCGACTGCGTCGGACATCAAGTCGCCGCTCTCGCCCGCCTCGATCAAGCGCCTGCCCTCCACGGGGGACCTGCTGCTGGTCTGGAACGACCATTCGGACATCCCTGCGGGGCTGGTCAAGCGGCGCGTGCCGCTCAGCACGGCGATATCGAGGGACGACGGCAGGACGTGGGAGTGCGCGAAGGCGCTGGAAGGAAATCCGAAGGGCTGGTACTGCTACAGTGCGATCTGCCCGGCTGGCGATGCCGTGCTCCTCGCTTACTGTGCGATGTCGGGGCTGGCGCACTCGCGCATCACGCGCGTGCCCATCGCCTGGCTGTGCGCGGAGTCGGTTGCAGAGGCGGCTGGCGCCGCATCGAAGGACGGCGCCCTTTTCGGTTTCTTCAACGATTAGTGGACTGCGGCTGGCTTATGGCCTGTGCTCTCTGGACAGGTCGTCGACCAGCTCAAGCATCAGGTCGCGCCCGAAGAACCCTTTGCGCCAGAACAGGCCGATGGTCCGCTGCGCGCCGCCGCCTTTCAGCTTGATGTAGTGCAGGGACGGCGTGCTGCTCGCCACGTACTCGGGCACAAATGAAACGGCGCGGCCCATGGCGATCATCTGCAGGAGCGTCTCCATCGAGGACGCGCGGAAATTCAGCACCTTGTTGAGGCCGCTCCGCGAGCGCGCTATGGGACCGTCGACGCCCGCGACCATCGCCGCAGAAAAAACGAGGGGGCGGCGCCAGCGGCCCCGTCCTTGGCACGCGCTGGATTCCCTGCTTGTCGTCGATGTTACGGGAACTGTAAAAGGAGTCGACTCCCGCTCTGAAAAGGGGTCTTTGGTAATGCGCTTGACATCTCCCCCGTGATTCTGGCATGTTGCCGTTATGAATATGGTTAACTATGCGGGTGTCAGCGTGATTATGGCAGGCGCACTCCGGCGGAGGCGTAAACGCGATGTCTTTTCGGCCTTTTCAACGTTGATTTGCACGTCGATGGCTTGGCTGTCCCTCACGACAACGGCCCCCGCGATTACACGCGAGTGGAAAGACGCCATGAGCGGCCAGTGGACGGATTCCAATCGGTGGAACCCCGCAGGACTGCCTGTTGCCGGCGACGACATCGTCATCACAAACAGCGGCGCGTTCACCGTGACCATTGACGCCACCGTATCGTGCCGCAGCTTGCTGTTGGGCGGCGAGATCGGGACACAAAGCATTGAGTGGGTCACGGGGCAGTTGCCAGGTGCTGTGCTCGTGTCTAACAACGGGGTGCTGAACATCGCCTCGAACACGGGCGGGTGGATCTTGTCGGGCGCGGTCACGAACTACGGCCAGGTGGTGTGGCGCGGCGGAACCCAGCCGACCTGGAACTGGGCGGCGGGCGCGCGGCTGGAGAACGCCCCGGGCGGGCTGGTGGACGTGCAGCGTGACGGCACGATCACCATGTCCTCGGGCGCGGGCTCGTTCAACAACCGGGGCGCGTGGCGCAAGAGCGCGGGAAGCGGAGCGCTGACCCTGGGCGGCACCATCGGATTCACCAATGCGGCCGTCGTCGACGTGCAGCAGGGCGCCGTTGTGTTCGGCGCCGGGTTCACGAGCAGCGGGACCTTCGCTGTCTCGAACGGCGCGGCGGTGCGGCTGACCGGCGGAACGTTCCGCCTCCAGCCGGGACACGCCTTCAGCGGCGGCGGCTACTACGGCGTGCCGAGCGGAACCGTGACGGTGGACGGCCCGATCGACGACCCCAGCTTCCAGATGGGCGGCACCTCCCTGACCCTGAACAGCCCCTTGAGCGGGACGCTGCAATGGACTGCGGGCACGCTGGCCGGCGCGTGGTCGATCGCCAGCAACGGGGTGCTGAACGTCACCTCGAACACGGGCGGGTGGATCTTGTCGGGCGCGGTCACGAACTACGGCCAGGTGGTGTGGCGCGGCGGAACCCAGCCGACCTGGAACTGGGCGGCGGGCGCGCGGCTGGAGAACGCCCCGGGCGGGCTGGTGGACGTGCAGCGTGACGGCACGATCACCATGTCCTCGGGCGCGGGCTCGTTCAACAACCGGGGCGCGTGGCGCAAGAGCGCGGGAAGCGGAGCGCTGACCCTGGGCGGCACCATCGGATTCACCAATGCGGCCGTCGTCGACGTGCAGCAGGGCGCCGTTGTGTTCGGCGCCGGGTTCACGAGCAGCGGGACCTTCGCTGTCTCGAACGGCGCGGCGGTGCGGCTGACCGGCGGAACGTTCCGCCTCCAGCCGGGACACGCCTTCAGCGGCGGCGGCTACTACGGCGTGCCGAGCGGAACCGTGTCAATTGATGGCCCCATCACAGAGCCAGACTTCCGCTTCGACAGCGGAAACCTGACCCTGAACAATCAGCTCAGCGGAACCCTGCAATGGACCGCGGGCACGCTGGCCGGCGCGTGGTCAATCGCCAGCAACGGGGTGCTGAACGTCACCTCGAACACGGGCGGGTGGATCTTGTCGGGCGCGGTCACGAACTACGGCCAGGTGGTGTGGCGCGGCGGAACCCAGCCGACCTGGAACTGGGCGGCGGGCGCGCGGCTGGAGAACGCCCCGGGCGGGCTGGTGGACGTGCAGCGTGACGGCACGATCACCATGTCCTCGGGCGCGGGCTCGTTCAACAACCGGGGCGCGTGGCGCAAGAGCGCGGGAAGCGGAGCGCTGACCCTGGGCGGCACCATCGGATTCACCAATGCGGCCGTCGTCGACGTGCAGCAGGGCGCCGTTGTGTTCGGCGCCGGGTTCACGAGCAGCGGGACCTTCGCTGTCTCGAACGGCGCGGCGGTGCGGCTGACCGGCGGAACGTTCCGCCTCCAGCCGGGACACGCCTTCAGCGGCGGCGGCTACTACGGCGTGCCGAGCGGAACCGTGTCAATTGATGGCCCCATCACAGAGCCAGACTTCCGCTTCGACAGCGGAAACCTGACCCTGAACAATCAGCTCAGCGGAACCCTGCAATGGACCGCGGGCACGCTGGCCGGCGCGTGGTCAATCGCCAGCAACGGGGTGCTGAACGTCACCTCGAACACGGGCGGGTGGATCTTGTCGGGCGCGGTCACGAACTACGGCCAGGTGGTGTGGCGCGGCGGAACCCAGCCGACCTGGAACTGGGCGGCGGGCGCGCGGCTGGAGAACGCCCCGGGCGGGCTGGTGGACGTGCAGCGTGACGGCACGATCACCATGTCCTCGGGCGCGGGCTCGTTCAACAACCGGGGCGCGTGGCGCAAGAGCGCGGGAAGCGGAGCGCTGACCCTGGGCGGCACCATCGGATTCACCAATGCGGCCGTCGTCGACGTGCAGCAGGGCGCCGTTGTGTTCGGCGCCGGGTTCACGAGCAGCGGGACCTTCGCTGTCTCGAACGGCGCGGCGGTGCGGCTGACCGGCGGAACGTTCCGCCTCCAGCCGGGACACGCCTTCAGCGGCGGCGGCTACTACGGCGTGCCGAGCGGAACCGTGACGGTGGACGGCCCGATCGACGACCCCAGCTTCCAGATGGGCGGCACCTCCCTGACCCTGAACAGCCCCTTGAGCGGGACGCTGCAATGGACTGCGGGCACGCTGGCCGGCGCGTGGTCGATCGCCAGCAACGGGGTGCTGAACGTCACCTCGAACACGGGCGGGTGGACTTTGTCGGGCACGGTCACGAACTACGGCCAGGTGGTGTGGCGCGGCGGAACCCAGACGACATGGTACTGGACGTCTGGCGCGCGGCTGGAGAACGCCCCGGGCGGGCTGGTGGACGTGCAGCTGGATGGCACGATCACCATGTCCTCAGGCGCGGGCTCGTTCAACAACCGTGGCACGTGGCGCAAGAGCGCGGGAAGCGGAACGCTGGCCCTGGGCGTTGCCATTGCCTTCACTAATGCGGGGGTCGTCGACGTGCAACAGGGCGCCATGGTGTTCAGCGGCGGGTTCACGAGCAGCGGGACGTTCGCCGTCTCGAACGGCGCGGCGGTGCGGCTGACCGGCGGAACGTTCCACCTCCAGCCGGGACACGCCTTCAGCGGCGGCGGCTACTACGGCGTGCCGAGCGGAACCGTGTCAATTGATGGCCCCATCACAGAGCCAGACTTCCGCTTCGACAGCGGAAACCTGACCCTGAACAATCAGCTCAGCGGGACCCTGCAATGGACCTCGGGCACCCTTGCGGGAACATGGTCTATCGCAACCAATGGGACATTGAACCTTGTCACCAACGGCGTGAACTGGATGCTGTCAGGAAAGCTTACCAACCACGGCGCGATCATCTGGCATCCGGGCAGCAGCGGGACATGGTATTGGCTCTCGATGTTTCTAGAGAACAACCCTGCCGGCTTGGTTGACATCCAAAAGGACGGCACCATCTCCAGACAGTCTGGGACAGTCGCCATGCACAACCTTGGGCTGTGGCGCAAGAGCGGAGGTACGGGCAGCGCGACATTTAGCACCGGCATCGAGGTGGCTAACAGCGGAACAATGAGCGCGCAAAAGGGAACGCTCACGCTGCCCGCGACTTATACGCAGGACGGCGGCTTGTTGAGTGTCGCCATCCGCGCCACAAACGACTACGGACGGATTTTGTTTACGGGCACCGCCCCACTCACGGGCCGGGTGGAAACCGCCATTACCGGAGGTTTCCGGCCGCCTCTAGGTGCCACGTTTCAGGCGCTGAAGTATTCGGGGTACTCGGGTATGGTCGCCGGATTCAAAGGCATCGACCTAAACAACGGGCTGCGCCTAGCCCCTAACGTTGACCCTGCGGGCCTCTCGTTTGTGACCACCTCATACGACACGAACGAGGTCAAGCGAATCGACTGCTCGCTCCTCGACAGCAACCACATCTTCCTGTGGTGGCCCGTCTCGTTCACGAAGGGAGAATTGCTAGCGGCGACACAGCTCTTACCTCCGTCGTGGGAAGCGGTCCCCGCAACTGATAACAACGCGGTGTTCTCAACAGATGAGCCCATCCGTTTCTTCAGCGTCGGCGAACCACGCTGAACCCGATGGCATTCTTAAAAGGCGGGCCCTCTGCCGTCAATACACCGACGAGCCTGCTGCTGACTTCTCGGGTGAGATGGAAAATCGCAATCTTCCCATTTCGCCAGGGAAGCAGGCTCACTGTCATCACGGTTAGGCCGCCCACGGCCTCCACGATGATTGGGGCCGCCTGAGTCCAGGTCCGTCCGCCGTCCGCCGTCTGCCGACGTGTGTTCGGCCTATCAAAATCGCCCGCTTAGGATTACCACAAAAGTGGCGCCCTCCGCAAAAGGGCGCGCTCTTACTTGCATATCTTTCGACGCTAAGCACCGTCAACACGCGCTCTATTTGAAAGACAATTCTCTAGGAATTCTCATGCGCGAAGGTTCAATACAGACAACAAAAGGCTCTCTCAATACAAAGCAACCACTATTTTGGGAGCTGCTCGAGAGTTCTGCGGGCGAAGTCCTCGAATACGCTCAGGGCGGCGACTGCGCCGGCGCCCATTGAAATAATGGTCTGCTTATAGGGCACGTCGATGACGTCGCCAGTCGCTGCTGCTTGAGGAGGGCCACTGCCTGCGCGGACAAGCGCTGGACGCGCCTCTGGCACGCCCTAGCGTCGCTCAGCACCGTGATCTTTGACAAGTCGCTGAATCGCCAGGGGATCGAGGTTGCGAACCGCCGGCGCCCACGGGTTGGGCAGCCCGTTGCCGAAGACGTCGTCATACATGGCTCCGGCGTTACAGAAGAACCCGATCCCGCCGCCGCCGTTGGGGGCATCCGGGCACTTCTTCCGCTTGACGCTGTCATACGAATTGTTGGTGTCGATTGTATTCGTGTTCTTCCACTTCCCCATCGCGGCGTCCTTCTCCGTCTTCCACACGACATGATTCTGTCCGCCTTCTACCGTAATGAAGTCCGTCACGCGGATCTGCTCATCTTCTCCAACGATTTCCGAGTGCAGCGTAATACCTACACGCACTCCTTTCCAAATCATGATGTCGCCCGGATTCGGGCAGACTTGAGCCGAGGGGTCGATCACGGCATATGCCTTGTCGGCTAGATTTTTCCGAATGGCTTCGACGCTGAACCTCACAAGCGTGTTTGGTAGCTTCAGGGCCGCGCAGTACTGGATGGCGAAGCTGTTACAGCAAGTCAAGAAAGGTGTGCCTGGCTTCTTGCCGTTATCTGCCCAGGACTGCCAACTATTCATAAGCGCCTCGTGGGTGAGTCCGGTCAGGCGAAGGAAATCCTTCGGCGAACTATTCGACCTGACTCCCAGCCCAGGAGGATCATTCGTGTCGAGCCACCGCAGCGCGGCCTTTCGCAGATCAGACGACATGGATTCACTCCCGCTGACAAAAGTCGTCCGGTGAAATGCGAGAAAGCACTTCTCGGTCGACGCCAACACGCGTTATACGGACACATCACGAAAGGATAAACGAATACGTAAATACCATAACGAAGTGAACATAACGAAGTGAACCTGTCAAGCGTCGGCCCCGCGGTCGCGCGCGCTTGTTGCGCCCTGCTGCGAGCCGCTTCCAAAACGCTCAGGCTCGTGGCGAGCGTTGTGATGCGCGGTGGCGGAAATGGCGTTTTTGGCGTATCCTGCTTGATGTCAGATTGCTGGAGGGCATGGGATGAGAGACCGTTCAGAGATTGGCGGGAGAGGCTGGCGCGTGATCGCCCTAGGGGCGCTGTGGACGGGGTCGGCGCTGGGGGCGCAGGCGCTGGTCAACGGCGGGTTTGAAGAGGCGGCGGACGGCAAGGCCACGGCGTGGCACGCGTACGGCGCGTACGTATGCGAGGGGGACGTCGTGAAGTCAGGCGCGCAGGCGGTGCGGTGCGAGTCGCGGGACGACAAGACCGGCTCGGGCGTGATGCAGGAACTCGTCTACGCGAAGCCGGATAAGTCGCCGGTGCTGTTCGGCGGGTGGAGCAAGTCCGAAGGCGTGACGGCGGCGGACTACTGCATCTACCTCGACATCTGGTACGAGGGCGGCGGCAACGCGTGGGGCGTCACGGCGGCTTGGTCGCAGCCGACTCACGACTGGGAGTACGCGGCCGAGGTGTTCTACCCCGAGAGACCGATCCAGAAGATCCAGTACTTCGTGTTCCTGCGCCGCGGCGTGGGAAGGGTGTGGTTCGACGAGCTGTCGCTGGAGCGCCGCGCGCCGGACCTCGGTGTCAAGACGCTGCGCAGCGTCTCCGATTCTCCGCGCACGCCGGAGGGCGTTCAAACAACGGTCGACTTCTGGAGGCGCGCCGAGTGGCGCTGCCGCGTGACGGGCGCAGACGGGCGCGAACGCGCGGCGCTCGCGGGCAGCGGGACGCGCGCGGTCGTGACGGCCGAAGGCGGGGCAGGGGTGTCGCTGCTCGTCTCCGCGCGGGCCGGACAGGAGACGTTCGAGCAGGCTTACGCGCTTCCGGCCTTTCCCAAGAGGGGCGGCGGACGCGACAAGCCCATCGTGTGGGCGGCGGACTCGATGCGGTGCGTGACGCCGCTCACCCGGCCTTCTGAAGCCGAGGCGGCCGCGCCCGCCGTCGCGCTGGAGCTGGCGCGCAACGAGAGCGAGAGCGCGCAGATCTTGGTCACGGCGTGCGACGCGTGCGCGGTCTCGAACGTGAGCGTGGCGGTGACGGCCTTCAGGAGCGCGGATGGTGTACATTTCGACGGCGAGGTCGCCTGGCAGCGTGTGGGCTACATTCGGCGGCAGCGGCCGTATAGTCCGCATCCGAGCGGGGTGCCGGCCGACGAGAACTGGCTGCCCGACCCGCTGCTGCCGCCCGCGGCGTTCACGGTGCGAGCATCGGCTACGCAGGGCGTGTGGCTGACCGCGCGGGCGGGGGAGAACGCGAAGCCCGGCGTTTACAGCGGAGAGGTTATGGTCTCAGCTGACGGCAAGCCGCTGCGGTCGGTGCCGGTGACGCTGCGCGTTCGCGACTTCGCGAACCCGAAGACGTTCGGGATGCCGACTGCGTTCTGCGTGATGGACGGGTTTACGCGGGCGCAGTATCCGGAGCGCTTCGAAGAGATGAAGCGCAAGACGCACGACCTGATGCTGAGCCACCGCTTGAATCCCGACGACATCTCGCGCACGGAGCCGCCGAGCGTCACGGATCTGCTGTATGCGCGCGAGAAGGGGATGAACCGGTTCAATATTCTGAATCTCGTCCCGAAGCCGACCAAGCCGGGCAAGTGGGTCTGCTACTCGCCGCTATCGGCCTACACGCCGGCTTTCTACGAGGATCTTAAGGCGCGCCTAACGCCGGTGGTGGCGGAGTTGCGCAAGCACGGACTTGAAAAGCATGCCTATTTATACGGCTTTGACGAACGGCCGCACGAGTACTATCCCGCCATTGGTGAGCTGTGGCGCAAGCTCAAGGCCGATTTCCCGGACATTCCCGTAATGACGACCGCGATGATGTACCGCGACCTGCGCGACGGTAAGGCGTATCCGGAGCAGGAGATCACCGACTGGTTCTGTCCGCTGACCAGCGTATACGACCCGGAGCTGTCGGCGAAACTGCGCGCGCAGGGGCGGCAGGTGTGGTGGTACGTCTGCTGCGGTCCGGTCTATCCCTATGCGAACTTCGCGTCGATCGAGTATCCGCTGATCGAAGGGCGTTTGCTGGGCTGGATGACGTGGCGCTATCGCTCCGACGGGCTGCTCTTCTGGCACGTCAACCTGTGGCCGGACAAGCCGCCGCTCAAGGCCGACGACACCTTCTTGGACGCGTGGGAGGCGGAGGCTTCGAACCGCATGCCCGGCGACGGACAGCTGCTGTATCCGGGTGAAGACGGGCCGTGGCCCTCGATCCGCCTAGCCAACGTCCGTGACGGAATTGAAGACTACGAGTGGCTGGCGATGGCGGAGCAGAAGAAGGGTCGCGCGGCAGCCGAAGCGCTGACGCACGGGCTGGTTCGGAGCATGACGGACTTCGAGCGCTCGCCGGAGGCGTTGCGCGCGGAGCGGGCGCGGCTGGCGGATGCGATCGAGCGGAGGTGAGGCGGAGAGCGATTGATACACCCGTCTAAAAGGGCGCCCGCCCGCTTCGGTTGCCGGGCCCAGTACGGCGGGCGCTACGAGCCCGCCGAAGACTGCGGCGGTCGCCTGGCTCACGGGTTTCGGCCGTCTCGTAGCTCCGGCCGTACCGGCGCAAGCGACGTGCGTAATACGGACAGGCCATTGAATCGCGTGTACGCCCGCCTCGAAGCCGGCATTGACTTTCCCGGCCGGTTCTTGCACGCTGGTACCCATTATGAAAACAAGTTGGATGCGGGGGATGTTGGGGGCTTTCTTGGCTGGCGGCGTCGCTACGGTTCGCGCGGACGAGCCTGCGACGAATCGCGCGCTCAATGGCGTGGTCGCCTACGAGGCGTTCGGGGCGGTGGGTGACGGCGTGGCCGACGACCTGTCGGCGATCTGCGACGCGCACGCCTATGCTAACAAGAACGGGCTGCGGGTGCGGTCGAACCCTCAGGCGACCTATCAGCTCGGCCGCCGGGCGCTCACCGCGGTCATCGCCACTGACACCGACTGGAGCACGTCGCGCTTTCTGATCGACGACAGCCAGGGTGTCGAGAACCACCGGGCTTCGCTATTCACGGTCGTTTCCCTGTTGAAGCCGGAGCCGATCAAGATCGCGCGGCTGGCGCGGGGCCAGGCGCAGCTCGACATTCGGCTGACGAACGACTGTCTGGTGTATGTGGAGAACGCGCGCCGCAAGATCTTCATCCGGCGCGGCCTGAACCAGAACAACGGCACCGCGCAGAAAGAGGTTTTCATTTTGCGACGCGACGGCACGGTAGAGGGGGCGATCGACTGGGATTATGACGTCGTCACCCGGGCCGAGGCGCGGCCCATCGATCCGAAGCCCCTGATTCTGCGCGGCGGCATCTTCACCCTTGTGGGCAACCGCATGCGGCAGGAGAAAGGGTATAACTACTGGAGCCGCAACATCCGCATCTCGCGGTCTAACACCGAAGTCGACGGCCTGACCTGCCGCGTCACCGGCGAGACCGATGTCGGGCACCCGTACGACGGATTCCTCAACATGCAGCAGTGCGCCAACATCACGTTGCGCAACTGCTCGATCGACGGGCACAAGACCTACCGGACGATCGGCGCGGCGGGCAAGCCGGTGTCGATGGGCACCTACGGGTACAGCGCCTCCCTGGTGGTGAACTTCAGCATGCTCGGCTGCAAGATGGAGATGGAGAAGGTCAATGACCGCAGCCGCTGGGGCGTGATCGGCAGCAACTTCATGAAGAACATCCTGCTTGAGGACTGCGTGCTCTCGCGGATGGACGTGCACCAGGGTGTCTCCGGCTCCTACGTCATCCGCCGCTGTACGCTCGGCTACGCCGGGCTTAACGCGGTCGGGCGGGGCCGGCTCGTCGTCGAAGGGTCCACCCTGCACGGCGGCAGCCTGATCACCTTCCGCTCGGACTACGGCTCGCCGTGGGACGGCGAGGTGCTGATCCGCGACTGCCGCTGGAAACCCAATGTGGGCGCGCCCGCGAGCCCCGTGCTGTTCAACATGAGCAACGACGGCACGCACGATTTTGGCTACCCCTGCTCCATGCCGCAGGAGATCCGCATCGACGGGCTGTTCGTGGACGACGCCAAGCACCCGGCGGACTATGCGGGGCTCACGTTCTTCACCGATCCGCTCGGCGCTCCGAAGAAGGAGAGGCCCTATCCTTATGCCCTGACAAAGACGCTGAGCGTTCGCGGACTCAAGACGGCCAGCGGCAAGCCGCCGCGCGTCTGCGCCAATCCGGACGTGGCGAAGGCGATCACCGTGGTCGCTGAGTGAGTGGAAACGCAACGGCGGTTGTGCTCATGTGAAGGCTAGCTACTACAGGTGCTCTGGGCCGGTACAACGTGCGGACGCCGCAGGCCCGCGCAACCAAGGTATGTTGTCCCGGCTTCAGCCGGCCCCGTTCACAGAGCAAGCGGTCTCTGTCCAGTTACCGTGAACCTAGTCGTTTTCGTCGGAAGCGGAAGCGGGTTGAGATAATCCGTCCGCGGTGATACCCTGTATCGCGACAGTGATAGCGGATACGACAAAGGGGGCGCCGTGAGAACGTTATTGCAGATGTTGTGTTGCGCGAGCGCCCGGATCTGCTGTACTGCTGAAAACGTGGCGCGGCACAAGCCGTATGAGCAATCGCCGGTGCCGAATTACTCGTGCTGTAACGATTCTGGCGACAAGGCGCAGTTGACCGAGGCGCTGTGCGCAGTCAGTCCTTCGAACATGATGTGGAGCGCTGAGAAAGATCACACAGCGATGGATGCGGTGCTCATCCGGGCGCTGGATCAGTTGGAAGAGTCCATTCGCGGAGGGAAGTGACATGACAACGATATCGCGTCGGGCGTTTGTGAAGGCGGGGGCGGCCGCGGCGGCCGCGGCGGCCGCAGCGGGGCTGCCGGTGGCTGGGCGGGCGCAGGCGTCTGCGCCGGACTTGCTGTGGGGCGCGCTGCTGCACATGGGCACGAACATGTGGTCGGACATCCCGGTCTCGTCGTGGGGGCCGTTCAAGGGGGAGCAGCTGAGCCTGGTGTGCCAGGCCGACCACCTGCGTTTCGACGAGGCGGTGTGGCAGACGCTCACTGCGCGCATGGCCTCGGCGAAGATGAGCCTCGTGGTGATCGACCTCGGCGAGGCTCTGCAGTACGAAAGCCATCCCGAGCTGTCGGTCAAAGGCTCGTGGCCGGTCGAGCGCTTCCGCAAAGAGCTGGCGAGGCTGCGTGCGCTGGGACTGGAGCCGATTCCGAAGCTGAACTTCTCGACGGCGCACGACACGTGGCTCAAGGAGTACGGCCGGCAGGTCTCTACGCCGGCGTATTACAAGGTCTGCGCGGACATGATCCGCGAGGTCTGTGCGATTTTCGACAAGCCGCGCTTCTTCCACCTCGGCTACGACGAGGAGACGGCGGGGCACCAGAGCAAGTACAGCTACGCGGTCGTGCGGCAGGGCGAGCTGTGGTGGCACGACTTCCTGTTCTTCGTGAAGGAGGTCGAGAAGCAGGGCGTGCGGCCCTGGATCTGGTCGGACTATTACTGGAACCACCCCGAGGAGTTTCTGAGCCGCATGCCGAAGTCGGTGCTGCAGAGCAACTGGTACTATGGCGCGTCGTTCGATGCGGCCAAGCAGAAGGTTGTGCAGGCCTACGTGGATCTCGACAAGGCGGGCTTCGAGCAGGTGCCGACCGGATCGAACTGGAGCAGCGACGTGAACTTCAAGGGCACGGTTGAGTTCTGCAAGAAGAGCCTCGCGCCCGAGCGGCTCAAAGGCTTTCTGATGGCGCCGTGGTTCTTCACGCTGCCCGAGTGGCAGGAGAAGAACGTGCAGGCCATCGCGCAAGTCGCGGAGATGAAGGGGTAGCGAAGGCCGGAACAGTCGGATCCGCCCCGGACGACGGACGCTGATGATCGGTTTGCGTCGGGTGCGCGTTAGCCTGATTGCACGCTTCTGGAAGTGTGCAATCGTGATCAGAAAGCTGGGAAGGTGCAATGATGAGGATGAGGACATCGCGGAACATCCGTGTTCTTGTGTTCGGCTTGACTGGCGTGCTGGTCGGCGCATGCGCGTCCGGGCTGTGGGCGGGCGGGGCCGAGAAGCGGCTGATCGGGCACAGCTGGGACTTGCTCGCGGTGAGGCCCGCCGACGTGGCCCGTAACGTGGACGCGTGGGAGAAGCTGCCGCTGGACGGCGTGTCGCTCGCGGTCGTGGTGGAGCCCGAGAAGGGGCGGAGAATCGGCTACAACACGGTCATGAACGACGGGCCGTGGGAGCGGGCGTGGTTCGAGGGCGAGGCCGGCGTCGTCGGGCAGTGCGCCTCGCGCACCTTGACGCACAACTTCCTGACGAGCTACTGGGCGCCGCGCAAGCGGCTGGCGTGGGGTGACGACGCGGCCTGGGATACGTTCGCGCACAACCTCGGCGTGCTGGCGTGGCTGGCCAAGGAGGGGCGCGCCAAAGGGATTCTGGTTGATCCCGAGGACTACCCCGAGACGCGCCAATACGTCCGTGCCGAGGGCGATCCGCCGTTCGCGGCTGCGGCCGCGCTGGCGCGGCGGCGCGGCGCACAGGTGATGCGGAGCATGGCCGAGGCGTATCCTGAGATCGTCGTGCTCTCGTTCTGGATGCTGAGCCTGCATCCGTCGTACTACACGGGCTGCGACGAGCCCGCTGCGATGGCCGCAGAGGCGGGCGACCTCTGGCCCGCCTTCGTGAACGGCCTGCTCGACGCGCTGCCGCCGACCGCGCGGCTGGTCGACGGCAACGAGCACGGCTACCGCTACGAGGCTGCGAATCAGGACTTCTATCTGTCGGCGTGGTCGGTGCAGAACCGGGCGCTGGCGCTGGTGGCGCCCGAGAACCGCATCAAGTACCGTACGCAGGTGCTGACGGGCTTCGGCCTCTACCTCGACATGTACACCAATCCGACTGAGTCGCCGTGGTTCTTCGGCGAGGTGAACGGCTCGCGGCTGAACCACCTTGCGCTCAATTTCGCGCAGGCGCTGGACGCGGCGGACGAGTACGTCTGGGTGTACGGCGAGAAGCGGGACTGGATCCGCTGGTCGGGCACGTCGCGAACGAATGCGACGTGGGAGGCGGCGCTGCCGGGGTTAGCCGATACGCTGCGGGTCTTACGGCGGCCGGCCGAGGCGCGGACGATGATCGAGCGCCGCCGTCAGGCGGGGACGCTGACCAACCTGCTGGCGAACGGCGCGTGCGCGCTGGCCGAGGCGCCGAAGGAGACGGGCTTTATCAAAGGGCGATTGCCGCCCGCGTGGGGCTGCTGGCAGCACGAGAAGAAGTCGCAGGGTGTTTTTGGGACGGATGCGGGTCGCGGGCTCGGAGATTCCTGTTCGCTGCGGGCCGAGGGCGTGGGGGAGGGTTGCTTCATTGGCAAGGCGCCGGTGCTGCCGGGCAACCGCTATGCCGTCGAAGCCTATGCGCTGGGAGAGTCACCACACATCCGCGCGCGCTGGAACAAGGTGGGCCGCTGGCACGCCGAGTCGCTCGACGTGATGGTGCGCTTCGGCGAGGCGGAGGCGAGCGGCTGGCGGCGCGCGTTCGGTGTGGTTCAGGCTCCGGCCGGAGCGGACACGCTGGTGCTGCTGCTCGGCACGCAGCAACAGGCTGGCGAAACGACTTGGTTCGACAACGCGGCGGTCTACCCGCTGGTCGTGCCATAAGAGGGCGCGCGCTGTTTGAACGGTCAGTGAATCGCTAATGAGCGCTAAAATCAGTAATTGGAACATCTGGAAGTAAGAAGAGGGAGGATGCAATGAAACGGACAGGGCTGGCGACGGGCATCATGGCGGCGGGGCTTTTGGCGGGCGTGTGCGCGACAGAGACGTGGGGCGGGGAGCCTAAGCGGCTGAGGCGAGCCGACAGCTTTCTGGGCATTCACTTCGATTTCCATGCGGGGCCGGACTGCAAGAGCGTGGGGTCGAACACGACGCCCGAGATGGTGGCGGCGATCTTGGAGCAGGTGAAGCCGGACTACATCCAAGTTGACTGCAAGGGGCATCCGGGCTACTCGAGCTATCCGACGAAAGTCGGTAACCCGGTGCCGGGCTTCGTGGGCGACCCGCTGCGCGTGTGGCGGCAGGTGACGGCCGACAAGGGCGTCGGGCTCTTCATGCACTACTCCGGCGTGTGGGACAGCGCGCAGGTCGCCCAGCATCCCGCGTGGGCGGCGGTCGGCGCGGACGGCAAGCCCAACGCCAAGGCGACCTCGGTGTTCGGGCCGTATGCGGACGCGCTGCTGATCCCGCAGCTGCGCGAACTGGCGGGCGCGTACGGCGTGGATGGCGCGTGGGTAGACGGCGAGTGCTGGGCCACAGTGCCGGACTACGGGGAGAAGGCGGCGAAGGCGTTCCGCGGTGCGACGGGCATACAGGCGCTGCCCAAGAAGCCGGGCGAGCCGAACTGGCTCGAGTTCCTGCAGTTTCACCGCGAGGCGTTTCGCCAGTATCTGCGGCACTATGTGAACGAGGTGCATCAGACGAACCCCGAGTTCCAGCTCTGCAGCAACTGGGCCTTCACGGATCACATGGCGGAGCCGGTGAGCGCGCCGGTCGACTTCCTGTCGGGCGACTACGCGCCGGACGACAGCGTGAACTCGGCGCGGCTTTCGGCGCGCTTCTTGGTGCGGCAGGGGATGCCGTGGGACCTGATGGCGTGGAGCTTCAGCCGCAAGAAGGGCAAGGACGGCAAGTCGCTCCAGAAGACCGCGCCGCAGCTCGAGCGCGAGGCGGCGGTGGTCGTGGCGCTGGGTGGCGGGTTCCAGGCGTACTTCAAGCAGAAGCGCGACGGGTCGATCTACGGCGAGCAGATGGCGGTGATGGCCGAGACGGCGAAATTCTGTCGCGAGCGGCAGGCGCTCTGCCACCGGTCCACGCCGGTGCCGCAAGTCGCGCTGCTGCTCTCCACGGCGGGGCACTACCGTAAAATCAGCGGGCTCTACAACCGCGAGTTCTCGGGCCTCAGCGGCGTGCTTCAGGCGCTGCTGGAGTCGCAGCACGCGGTGGAGGTTGTGAGCGAGCACCAGCTCAAGGGGCGGCTCGCGGATTACCCGCTGATCGTGGTGCCGGAGTGGGCGTATCTGGAGCCGGCGTTCAGGGGCGATCTCGTCGCCTATGCGGAAGGCGGCGGCAACCTGCTGCTGGTGGGGCCGAAGTGCGCGGCGCTGTTTCAGAAAGAGCTGGGCGTGACGCTGGCGGGCGAGCCCGCGGCCAAGCCGCAGACGCTCGCGCATGAGGGCGGGCAGGCGCAGACCAAAGGCTTCGCGCAGGGTGTCACGCTGGGAGCTGGCGCGGAGGCGTTCGGCACGCTGCGTGCGGATGCCGCTTCGGCGGCGCAGCCCGCAGCCTCGGTTGCGGCGCTGGGCAAGGGCAAGATCGCGGCGGTCTATGCGGAGCTGGGCCAGAGCTACAGCGGCGTGCGCAGCCCCGTGGTGCGCGGGTTTCTGAACGCGCTCGCGCGGAGGCTCGTACCGAAGCCGATGGTTGAGGTGACCGGGTCATCGGATGTGGACGTGTGCCTGATGCGGCAGAAGGGCCGGTTGCTGGTGAACCTCGTGAACACCTCGGGGCCGCACCAGTCCGAGCCGATCCAGGAGACGGTCCAGCCGGTGGGGCCGCTGACGGTGACGCTGCGGCTGCCGTCGAAGCCTGCGGCGCTTACGCTTGAGCCCGGCGGCCAGCCGCTGACATTCGACTACCGCGATGGCGCGGCCTCGCTCACGGTGCCGCACCTCGACATCCACCGCGTGATCGTGGTGGAGTGATGACTTAACAGCATCATCCTCAATTGCACACTTCTGGAAGTGTGCAACTATTCTGGAGGCAGCGCTGAGGGCGTGCAGACGTCCAGCTTGAGACCGGCGGCGCGGCGGCTAGAATCCGCCCACTGCGTGATAGCGGATTAGGGCGGGGCGGGCTGAAGCCCGGATTACGAACGGGTGCGGCGGGCTAGCCAGCGCGCCCAGAGGTAGCTCGCGAGCGAGCAGAGGAAGGCGCCTGCCGCGTTGGCGAGCGCGTCGCCGGAATCTCGGGCTCGCGTGTGGGTCAGCCAATACTGGCAGAGCTCCATGGTCGCGCCGTAAAGGGAGACGCACAATACGACAGTGAGAAGCGTGCGCAGGCGCAGGCGCTTGTCCTGCGGCAGGGCGTGTAGGCAGGCGGCCGTCAGCGCGGCGTACATCGCGGCGTGTACGATCTTGTCGAAGCCGGGGATCGGGGGCAGCGACTTCTCGACGCTGCGGAACAGCCACGCCGGCGCGAGCGAGAGCAGCGGAATGACGAGCGACATGGCGGCGGCGGGGCCGTAGCGCCAGGCGCTCTGCTTCGTGAGGCGAACGTTCATGCGAGCGTGGACTGCAGGGACATCGTGAGGGCGTGGCGCTCGCCCGGCGCGAGCGTCACGGCGGCGTCCTCGGCGTTGGCGGGCTCGAGGCAGAGCATGCGCGTGTACTCGTCGTCGCCGAAGTCGGGCATGGCGCGGGCCTTGTCGATCCACGGGTTCCAGACCATCAGCTTCGTGGTGCCGGCGTACGTCATGGCGAGGACGCGCTTGAGTCCCGCGTCGTGCAGGGCCGCCATCGGCGCGGGCGGCGTGAAGAGCCGGTCGGTCTCGGCGCGGATGGTGAGGGGGCCTTCGTGCTTGCCGGGCTGGCGGGCCAGGCGGTCCGTGTACGTCGCGCCGTCGAGGCCGTGCACCGTGACGCCCAGGATGTCGCGCACGAGCAGGTAGGGGTGGAACGCCTGCGTGAAGGTGAAGGGCCGGGTGTCGCGGTTTTCCGTGGTCAGCTCGAGGTTGAGGCGCTCGTTGAGCCAGACGCGCAGGGTCAGCTCGAAGGCGTAGGGCCAGAGGCGTCGCGTCAGCTCCGAGTCTTCGAGCGACAGGCGCAGCTCCGTCACGTCGCTCGTGTATTCGGTCGTGCGCAGGCCCCACTGGGTGATGCGGGCGAAGCCGTGCATGGGCTTGGCGGTGTCGTCCGGGCTCGGGCCGAACCAGGGCCAGCAGATGGGGATGCCGCCGCGGATGGGCTTGCCGGGCTCGAAGAATGAGCGCTCGCTGACGAAGAGCGCAGGGCCGTGGCCCACGGGGCGGTAGCCGAGCACGTGGCCGCCGTAGAGGGAGACCTCGCACGCGCCGTGGCGGTTGACGAGGGAGGCGACGGGGAGGCCGGCTTGGCCGGCCCGGAACGCGACGCGTCCGGGCGCTCCGAAGCGCTGGTCGAGAAGGGCGATGTCGGGGAAGTTCATGGGGACGTTAAGAGTTAGGAGTTAGGAGTTAGAATTCAGGAGTTGGGAAAGAAGGGTTGAGAATCTGGAGAGGAGGGTTAGGTGTGGCGTTTTCATTTTTCGGGTTTCGGCGTGGAGAGCGCGGGCGGGCTGCGCTTGAGCGCGGCCGGCAGGACGCTGTCCAGCAGGCCGGAGGACCAAAGGGCGACCGCGTAGACGCACAGGAAGAGAATCATGATCAGCCGCTCCCGAACCTTGGACGGGTCGGCATACGGGTCGATCAGCTGGCGCTGCGAGTGGGGCGGCAGTTCCGCCTCCCGCGTGAAGAGGCGCCCCAGGACCAGGGTCAGTCGCAGCCGGCGGTTGATGGCCCAGCCGCAAGCGTTGAGGATGGGCGCGACGTCGCGTGCGCGCAGCTTGAACCAGGTGAGGATCACGGAGGGTCCGGAGACCAGCAGAAGCACGGCGAGGACGCCCAGCGCGCTCTTCCAGAGCGGCAGGCCCGCGACCACGCTGACCAGGCCGCCGACGGCGGAGCCGATGAGGCCGACCGCGATGCCGAGCGCGGCGACCGACGAGGCGAGGGCCGCGCCCTCCATCTTTTTGGGGGCTTCGGCGGGCGCGGCGCTGGCGGCGTCGACCCGCTTAGCTGCGCCGGCGAGGGCGGCGTCGTGCTTGGCGGCCAGCATCTTCTTGACTTGGTCGCTGAGCAGCGCGGCGATTTTGCGCCAGGGGTCCCAGAAGGCTTCCTTGAGGCTGATGGCGTTGTCGACCAGCTTCACGAGGGTGGCGTCCCAGTCCTTGCCGTCGAGGTCGTAGAAGATGCCGTTGCGGCCGACCCAGAGGGTTTGGGCGAAGCCGGCGGTGAAGGCTGCGCACACCGTGCGCGTTTCGCCGGTGGCGGGGCGCTTCAGTGCGCAGTAAGCGAGGCAGCACTTGGAGGCGGCGGCCTGGGCGGCGTGCGCGGCGATGTCGTCCACGTGGAAGCAGAGCGTGCAGGCGCGGGCGTCCATGTAGAGCGTGCCGACGCGGAAGATCGCGCTCGCCTGGGGGCTGTACAGGCGCGACATGTTCACGAAATTGTTGAGCAGGGCGTGGAGGTTCGCGGTCAGGCGCAGCAGCTTCTCGACCTCGGCGATCTTGGCGTTCTCGGCTTCGAGCGTGGCGTCCTGCACGATCAGCGCCGTGATGGCGGCCTTGGCGCCGCCGCGGACAAGGGCGGCGAGGCGGGCGGCGCCGAGCGGGGCGACTTCCGCGCCGGCTTGGGCGGCGCGCCACGCTTCGAACGGGGCCAGCCGGTCTTTCAGCGCCAGCCACTCTGCGGCAGAGAGCGACGTGTGGCCGGCGCCGATCAGCGGTGCGACCACGGCCCGCTGGAACTCGGACAAGGCGCAGGCCCAGTAGGGGTTGACGCCGTCGAGCAGCGGCAGGTCGCGGCCGGCCTCGACGCGCGAAAGCGGGAAGGAGGCCAGGGCGGGCAAGCCGTCGGAGAGGGCTTGCGGCGCGAGCGCGGCAAAATCGGAGGCCGCGCGGCAAAGGGGTTCGGCGGCGCGCGGGTCGAAGTCCGCGAGGCGGCAGCGCGTGAAGTAGTCGTCGAGCTTGGCGCGGACGGCCGCGAGCGCGGCGGCCGCGTCGGCCGTCGCGTCGCCGAGGGGCAGCAGGGCGGGCTCGATAGCCGGGCGGGCGGCCCAGGCGAGGTGGGCGGCCGCGGCGGCGAAGAAGGCGTCAACCTTGGCCTGGCTCACCCCCGGCTTGCCGCTGCGGTCCGGCTCGGGGCCGAGCGTGGCGATGATGTCGGCGATGGCCTGCCGCGTGTCGGCGTCGTCCGCCGCGTCGGCGGGGACCACGCCGTCGCCGTTGAAGCGGGTCTGCGCGAAGATCTTGGCCGTGTCGGCGACGTCGGCCAGGGAGACCTCGGCGGCCGGGCTCTTGCCAAGGTTGGCGAGGAGGCGCTTGGCGCTGGCGAGCAAGGCCGCGCCCTCAGGGGTGGCGGCGTTCAGCGCGGAGAGGCTGAGGGTTTCCGAGCCGGCGAGGAGCGGGTCGAGCGTGGTCAGGCGGGCGGAGATCCACTGGACGGCGGCCAGGATCTCGGGGACGCGGATGCGGCCGTCGCGGTCGGTGTCGAGCAGTTCGAGGGTCTTGGCGTCGAAGCGGATGCCTTTGGTGGGGCAGCTCAGGGCGGCCCAGAGCGTCAGGTCGAGCGCGGCCACGTTCGCGAGGTCGGCGCCGGTGCGAAAGCGCACCTGGTCAAGTCCGCCGGTTTTGGAGAAAAGCCACGCGTGCGAAGGGGTTGGGGTCGCGTTCATGGTGAGTCCTCCTCTGTGTGTTCGGCCGGGCTAACGGATGGCGAGCATGGCGTCGATGGAGCGGCGGGCGCGGCTGGAAATGGGCTCCGGCACGGAGACCACGGTCTGCCCGTCGCGCAGGCTCCAGAGCACCTTCTCGAGGGTGATCTTCTTCATGTTGGGGCAGACGGCCTCCTCCAGCAGCGGGTAGAAGGCCTTGCCGGGGCTCTCGTTCTGGAGGCGGTGCAGGATGCCCGTCTCGGTGCCGATGATAAAGGCGGGCTCGGGCCGACCGAGCACGTGGCGGCACATGCCGCCGGTGGAGAGAACCTCATCTGCGGCGTCGCGTACGGGCTTGGGGCACTCGGGGTGGACGAGCACGGGCGCGCCCGGGTGGGCTGCGCGGGCGGCGGCGATCTGGCGCTCGTTCATGCGGGCGTGCGTCGGGCAAAAGCCGGGCCAGAGGATGAAGGCGCGGCCCAGCTTTTCGGCCGTGTACGAGCCGAGGTGGCGGTCCGGCACGAAAATGATCTCCTGCTCCGGCGGAAAGGTCCGGGCGACCTCGACGGCGTTGGCGGAGGTGACGCAGCAGTCGCTTTCGGCCTTGATCTCGGCCGTGCTGTTGACGTAGCAGAGCACCTTGGCGTGGGGGTGCTTGGCCTTGAGGTTGCGCAACTGGTCGCCGGTGATCATGTCGGCCATGGGGCAGCCCGCGTCGGCTGCGGGGAGCAGGACGGTCTTGCCGGGGTTGAGGATAGCGGCGGTCTCGGCCATGAAGTGTACGCCGCAGAACACGATGACGTCGGCCTCGACGGCGGCGGCCTTGCGGGCGAGCTCGAGCGAGTCCCCGGTGAAGTCGGCCAGGTCCTGCACGTCGGCGGGCTGGTAGTTGTGGGCCAGGATAACGGCGTTGTGCGCGCGCTGCAGGCTCCGGATCTCTTCGGTCAGTGTCATGGCGTTCGGTGTTCCCGGATTTCAAAAGCAAGTACCAATATATCATAAAAATCGGGGATGTCCACGCTTGCGGAGGAGGGCGGCTTGGGCTTATACTTTACCCTCAACTTTTCTGGAGCGAATATGCATCGATTTCTCTTTCTATCGGTTTTGGTCCTGGCGGGCGCCTGGGGGGGCGGCGTGCGGGCGCAGGGGGCGGGACAGCCGCCGGTTATTTCGGTCGTGAAGAAGGGGGCGGAGAAAGACACCGTCTCCCTCGCAAGCCTTCGGGCGGCGGGCCCCAACGGGCAGCTCTTCACGCAGACGCTACGCCGGGACTTGGAGCTGTCCGGCTGGTTCAAGGTGGCGGCGGCGACCGCGGGCGGCTCGATCAGCGTCAGCGGCTCCATCGCGGAGGCGGGCGGCGGCATCCAGAGCGCCTGCAAGGTCTCCTGGCCGGGCAAGGCGTTCGCGTGGAACAAGGTGTCCATGGGGCAGGCGGAGGTGCGGCGGCAGGCCCACCAGCTGGCGGACGAGATGGTGCGGTTGATCGCGGGCGAAAAGGGCATGGCGCAGTCGCGCATCGTGTTCGTGAACCGCCGAGGCCGGGACAACGCCGACCTCTACCTGTGCGACGCGGACGGCCAGGGCGTGATGCAGCTCACGCGCGACAACGTGGCCGCGGTCGGCCCGCGCTGGTCGCCGAACGGCCGCGACATCTACTATACGAGCTTCGTCCAGGGCTACCCCTCGGTCGTGCGCATTGCGGTCGGTGGCGGACGCTCCACGCTGGCGGCCTTCAAGGGCCTGAACACTGGCGCGGCGGTCTCTCCGGACGGCGCGCGGGTGGCGCTGATCCTTTCCTATCAGGGAAACCCCGAGCTGTACACGCTCGAGCTCGGCTCCGGCCGGCTGCGCCGCATCACCGAGACGCGGCACGGCGTCGAGGCCAGCCCCTGCTGGTCCCCCGACGGCCGTAGTATCGTCTACGTGAGCGACATCACCAAGACGCCCCAGCTCTACATCGTGGACGCGGCCAGCAAGCAGTCCCGCCGCCTGACCTACAAGGGCAGCGAGAACGTCAACCCGGACTGGAACGCCAAGGGCAAGATCGTCTACGCCACCAAGCGCGGCGGCGCGTACCAGATCGCGGTCGCCGACCCGCGGTCGGGCGACGGCGCGGCGGAGCTGATCTCGCCGCCGGGCGACTACGAGCACCCCTCGTGGGCGCCGGACAGCCGGCACATCGTCTGCTCGAGCCGGTCGTCGCTCTACATCCTTGACACTCTGGGGGATCCTGCGGTACGTTTAATCAACCTTGCCGGAAACTGGATTTCGCCGGATTGGTCCGATCGTTAATAGGTTCAGAGGAGTTACACACATGCATATTCGTTCCGTCGTCGTCGTCAACGTCGCGCTGATGTGCGCGCTCGCGTTTATGGATACCGGCTGCCGCACCAAGGCGGGCGGCTGGCGCTGGCCCTGGCAGAAGGACACGTCGCTCATCAACGACGCGGGCCTCGCCGATAACGTCGATGTTCAGAGCGTGATCGACGACAAGGGCAACCTGGTGGGCGGGGACGGGGCCGGGGCTCGGTTCGAGAACACCTGCCAGCCCGTGCAGGGCGTGAAGTTCGCGCCCATCTACTTTGCTTTAGACAGCTATGCGCTGGCGCCGTCCGAGGAGGCGAAGGTGCAGCAGGTCGGCCAGCACCTCTTGCAGAACGCCACGCACGTGCTGGTGGTCGAAGGCCACTGCGACGAGCGCGGAAGCAACGAGTACAACCTCGCGCTGGGCGAGAACCGCGCGCAGTCCGTGCGCTCGTATCTGGTCAGCCTCGGCGTGGGCGCGGAGCGCATCCAGACCCGCAGCTTCGGCGAGGAGAAGCCCGCTGTCGCCGGCTCCGGCGAAGAGGCCTGGCACCTCAACCGCCGCGGCGAGTTTGCCCTGTACCAGAAATAAGCGGTTTGCGGTCGGGAGCTTCCCGGTATGTCGTTCTCTCCTAGCGTGGCGCTCCTGACCGGCTCCGTGGGCCCGGGCGAGTGGGTCGTCCTGTTTGTGGTGGTTCTGATCGTGGTCGGCCCCAAGCGCCTGCCCGAAATCGCCCGCAAGCTCGGACGCACGATGGAAATGTTCCGACGCGCGGCCGACGAGTTCAAAGATCAGCTCTTGACCATGGATCAGGAGCAGGCGGCCGCGAAGCCGCCTGCCCCCTCTGGCGAGTCCGGTTCGGCGGGCCAGGAGGACTCCTCCTCGGACGCCTACCCGAACATGGGCGACTACCCGGGCAACGAGGACCACGTCGAGAACTGGTCCTCGGAGTCGCAGCTGGAGCCGGAGGGCGGGAGCGCGGGCGAGCCGCCCGCGCCGCAGGGGCCTGAGGGCGCGGGCGATGCGGCCGCGTCGAATGAACCCCTCGAGAAGCCCACGGAGGGCGGCGCATGAAGATCGGACGGTTCTCGCTGAAGCCGAAGGCGATCGGCGCGGCGGACGACTACAACGACCCGCCGCGCCCGTTCATGGACCACCTGATCGACCTGCGGGACTGCGTCATCCAATGCGCGGTGGCCTGGGGCATCTGCGAGGTGGCGATCATACCGTTCGCGCCGGGGATCACGCGCTGGCTGATCGCGCCGGCGGAGCAGTCCATGAGCATGATCCAAGGCCTGACGTGGACGGCCGGGTTCGACATCCTGCTGAAGATCATGCTGTGGGGCGGCACGGCGCTGAGCCTCCCGTTCCTCCTGTTCTTCATCTTGCGGTTCGTCTTCCCCGGGCTCAAGCGGAGCGAGCGGACGATCATCGTCTTCTGCCTGTCGTTCTCGACGGTCCTGTTCGGCGTCGGCGTGTGGATGGCCTATGCGGCGACGCTGAATATTGCGTTCCAGATCTTGCAGAAGCTCAACGCGTGGATGGGGATCAAGGTTGAAATCCTGACGCTCGACCAGCACGTGGAGATCGTGATCAAGACGATCATGGCCTTTGGCTTGGCGTTCCAGATGCCGCTCTTGCTGCTGGCGCTCGGGTGGATCGGCGTGGTTCCTTCGTCGCTGCTGCGCGACAAGCGCCGCCACGCAATTGTGATTATTTTCGTCATCGCGATGGTGCTGACCCCGCCCGACCCGGTCTCGCAGATCATCATGGCGCTCCCGATGTGCATCTTGTACGAGATCTGCATCTGGGTCATCCGCCTGCGCGAGCTGGCGAAGGGCAAACCACGGGAAGAGCCGGCCGCGGCCTGACGCGGTGGCGGTGAGTCGGGAGGTGTGACTATGGCACGGACAGCGACACGCACGCGCGCGACGCGCGAGACCAACATCGCCGTGACGCTCAACCTGGACGGCACGGGCGCCTGCCAGGTGGAGACGGGCATCGGGTTCCTCAACCACATGCTGGAGCTGTTCGCGCGGCACGCCTTGGTCGACCTCGACGTCAAGGCCGAGGGCGACGTCCACGTGGACTACCACCACACGGTGGAGGACGTGGGGCTGGTGCTCGGCGCGTGCATCAACGAGGCGCTCGGCGAGCGCCGCGGGATCCGGCGCTACGGGTTCTTCCAGCTGCCGATGGACGAGGCGCTGTGCGAGGTGGCGCTGGATCTTGGCGGGCGGCCCTACCTCGTGTTTGCGAGCTCGATGAAGCACCTGCAGGTGCGCGACTTCGAGGTCAAGTTGCTCGAGGAGTTCTTCCGCGCGCTGACGGTCGAGGGGCGCATGAACCTTCACCTCCGGCAGATCACCGGCGACGAGACGCACCACGTCTGCGAGGCGCTGTTCAAGGGCTTCGCGCGCGCCTTACGCATGGCGGTCGAGGCCGATCCGCGCGAGAGCGGCGTGCCGTCGAGCAAAGGCACGATTTAGCCGCGGCGGGCGGCGGCGGTTCAACGGTTGGAACATTCGAAAGATGGGGTTTGCGGCTGTGGTCATTTTACCGGCGATCGATTTGAAGGACGGCAAGTGTGTGCGCTTGCGGCAGGGCAAGGCCGAGGATGCGACGGTGTACTCCGGCGACCCGGTGGCGCAGGCTCAGGCGTGGCTGGAGCAGGGCGCGGAGCAGTTGCACGTGGTGGATCTGGACGGCGCGTTTCAAGGCGAGCCGAAGCACGCGGCGGTCATCGCCCGCATCGTCGAGGCGATCGGCATCCCCGTGGAGGTGGGCGGCGGCCTCCGCACAGACGCGCACATCGAGCGGCTGCTGGGCGCGGGCGCGGCCCGCGCCATCATCGGCACGCGCGCGCTTGAGAGCCTGGACGCGCTCGCTGCGCTGGTGCGGCGCTTCGGCGAAAAAATCGCGGTGGGCATCGACGCGCGCGACGGCTTCGTGCAAGTCAAGGGCTGGGTCGAAACCACGGGCACGCGGGCCGTCGACCTCGCGCGGCAGGTCGAAGCGGCCGGCGTGCGGACGATCATCTATACGGATACGGCGACGGACGGCATGCTGGGCGGGCCGAACCTCGCGGCGATGGGGCAGATGTGCCGCGCGGTCGCGTGCCGCGTCATCGCTTCGGGCGGCGTGAGCGCGCCGGAGCATGTGGCGGCGCTGAACGCGCTGGGCTGCTCGAACCTCTACGGCGCGATCGTGGGCAAGGCGCTCTACGATGGCAAAACAACCCTCGCCGCCCTGTGTGCGGCGGCACGCTAGGACTCCCTCTATGTTGGACCATGTGCAGATCACCGCGCTCAGGAATGGGGCGACCGTCGTGTCGTCCGCAGAAGCGGATGCCGAGAGCGTCTCGGTCGGAGTCTGGGCGGGCGTCGGCGGCCGCCACGAGAAGGCGTCGCTCTCCGGCGTGAGCCACTTCCTTGAGCACATGCTTTTCAAAGGCACGCCGACGCGCTCCGCGCTCGCGATCTCGCAGGCCATCGAGGGCCGCGGCGGCTACCTGAACGCCTTCACGCAGGAGGAGAGCACCTGCTACTACGTGCGCCTGCCGTACGAGTACCTGCCGCAGGCGGTCGACGTGCTGGCGGACATGTACGTCAACGCGTCGCTCAAAGAGGACGACCTCGAGCGCGAGCGGGACGTGATCCTCGAAGAGATCAAGATGTACCAGGACCTGCCGCAGCATCTCGTGCAGGAGAAGCTGCAGGAGTCGATGTTCAAGGGACACGCGCTCGGGCTCCCGCTGTCAGGTGATGAGAAGACGCTGCGCAAGATGGGGCGCGAGACGCTCTTGCGGTACAAGGCGCAGGCCTACGCACCTTCGGCCACGGTCTTCTCCTTTGCCGGCCGGCTGGATCACGCGGCGTGCGTGGCGTGCGTCGAGAAGGCGTTTGGGCATGTCGGCCGGCGGCGCAGCCTGAGCTTCAAGGACGTCGACGGCACGGTCGGGCAGAACCGCTTCGTCATGGTCAAGAAGGAGATCGGCCAGGTTCACGCGGTGGTCGGGTTCCGCGTGTTCGGCCGGCACGATGACCGGCGCTACGCGCTGCGCGTGATGAACGGCCTGCTCGGCGAGAACATGAGCTCGCGCCTGTTCCAGAGCGTGCGCGAGCGCCACGGGCTGTGCTACTCGATCCAGTCCAGCTACCAGCTCTTCGAGGAGACGGGGCTCTTCGCGATCAGCGGCGGGTTCGACAGCCAGCGGGCCGAGGCGGCGCTGAAGCTGACGGCGAAGGAGATTCGCCGCGTGCTTGACACAAAGGTCGGCCCGCGCGAGCTGAAGCGCACCAAGGACTACCTGCTGGGAACCTTCCGGCTCGGGCTGGAAGGGACCGGCAACCAGATGATGTTCATCGGCGAGTCGTTCCTCAACTACGGGCGCGTCGTGCGTCCGGAGGAGACCATCGCCGGCCTTCAGGCGGTGACCGTCGACGACGTGCAGCGCGTCGCGGCTGACGTGTTCGACCCGAGCCGCATGACGCTCTCGCTTGTGGTGCCGGCTGCGCAGCCGCAGGACGAGGCGGCGTGGCTGGGCGCGTTGGCGGCGCTGGCGTGAGGCGGGCGTGCCCCGCATGGAGGGACGGCGACCCCGCCGTCCGCTCTGGGCAGCGGTAGGGTCGGCACCCCGCGCCGTCCTCGGACGCCGGCCGAGCGGCGTCCCCAACGGGCGGCGGTCAGCGCGTGCTGGTCTTGGCGGTCTTTGGCAAGGTGACGATGAAGGTCGTGCCTTTTCCGGCCGCGCTTTCGATGGACACCGTGCCGCCGTGCGCGGCGACGATGATCTGGACGATGTTCAGCCCAAGCCCGAGCCCCTTTTCTGACTCGCGCGCCCGCTTGCCGCGGAACAGTCGCTGCCAGATGAGGCTCTTCTCTTCCTCCGGAATCCCGATCCCGGTGTCGGCCACGCGGGTGACGATGGCGTCCGGCCGCTCCTCGAAGGCGATGCGCACGGAGCCGCCTTTCGGCGTGTATTTGAGCGCGTTGTCCACGAGGTTGGCAAACACGCGGGCCACGCGCTGGCGGTCCCCTTCGAGCGTGAGGTCGCTGTCGGGCCACACGGCGGTCAGCGAGATGCTCTTCTCTTCGGCGAGCAGCAGGTAGAGGTCGGCGATCTCGGCGATGACGCGCCTGAGGCTGAAGGGCTGCACGTTCAGCTTGACGAAGCCGCTCTCCATCTCGCGCGCGTCCATGAGGTTCTGAAGCTGGAGCTGCACGCGGTCGCAGTCTTCGATGATGTCGGCCAGGGTGTCGGCCAGTTCGGCGGGCATGTCTTTGCTGTGCAGGGCCAGCTCGGAGGCGCCGCGGATGCGGGCGAGGGGCGTGCGGAAATCGTGGGCCACGTTGTCCATGGTCTGGCGCATGGCTTGGATCAGGCTGGCGTACTTCTCGGTCATGACCGTGAACAGGCGGCCCAAGGTGTCGAGCTCGACGATCTGGCTCTTGACTGGGGACGTGCCGTTCTCAAAAGCTCCCGTCTCGATGATGCGCGTCATCGAGGCCGTGATGTGGTGGATGGGGCGGAGCGTGATGAACATCATGAAAATGCCGGAGATGAACGAGAGGATGGTGGAAATCACCATGAACAGCAGAAGGTAGCGGGCCATCATGCTCTTCTGGTCAACCTCCAGAAAGGAGCCTTTGCCGACCTGCAGGACGCGCCCGTTGTTGAGCTGCACGGTGTGCACCTGGATGTGCCGGTGCAGCGGCTTCAGGTAGTACTCGCTCCAGCCGAGGGGTGGGAGGGACTCTCGTCCGCTCGGCTGGTGGGTGCGCCATTCGGGGATGTCGATGTCCTTCGGCCTGACGGCCGAGTACTCGACGGAACCCTTGGAATCGAGCACCCGCACGATAAAGATGGTGGAGGGCGGGTAGCGCTCCACGGTCATCTCCTCCGCGAGCCAGTTGCCGTCGGTGTTCTGGTTCAGCAGCTCGGAGAACTCCTCGCTCTGCGCCCGCACGTCCTGCCGGTCGAAGCTGCGCGCGGACTTGGTGATGACGCGGCTGCTGAGGAAGAAAATGCTGCACGTGCCGAGCGCATAGACCGTCAGGTAGCCCATGCCCAGATAGAAAGCGAAGGAGCGGAATCTCTTACTCAGCGGCGCGGAAAACATAGCCGACCCCTCGCATGGTCTGGATCAGTTTCTTTTCGAAGCCGGAGTCGATCTTGGTGCGCAGGCGGCAGACGAGCACATCGACGATGTTCGTCTGGGGGTCGAAGCTGTAATCCCAGATGCGCTCGAGGATGAGCGTCTTGGTGAGCGGGCGGTTCGGGTTGCGCATCAGGAGCTCCAGCAGCGCGAACTCGCGCGGCTGGAGGTCGATCTTCTTGTCGCCCCGCACGGCTGTGCGCCGCAGCAGGTCGAGCGTCACGTCGCAGATCGTGAGGGAGGTGGCGCTACCCCCTTTGGGCTGGGCGGTTTGGGTGCGGCGCGTGATGGCGTGCAGGCGGGCGGTTACCTCGGAGAAGGAGAACGGCTTGACCATGTAGTCGTCCGCCCCGCACTCGAGGCCGGAAACGCGGTCGTCGACCGCGTTCTTGGCGCTGAGCACGAGCACGGGCGTCAGGTCGCCGGTGTTCCGCATGTGCTTGAGCACGGCGAGGCCGCTTCGCTCCGGCAGCATGAGGTCGAGCACGACCGCGTCGTAGCGGCTGCCTTCCCAGAGGAGTTGGCCTTCGGTACCGTTGCCTGCCGTGTCGACCGTGTGCCCGTCTTGGCGCAAGCCCTTGCTGACGAAAGCTTGGATTTTTTCGTCGTCCTCGATCACCAAAACGCGCATGGTAATGTCTCCGCTACAGCACTACAGGTCCCGATGGCGGGCCAAAGGGGCGCTGTCGGACGGTTCGCTGTTGTAAATGAAGTGCGCCTGCAAGATGGCCAGCACAATGAAGAGCGGCAGCAGCAGCTCCTGCCCCTCCTCAAGCGCCGTCGTCAGGGCGTGCAGGCGGTCGGAAATGCGGATGCCGAAGTCGTGGCGCAGAACGGCGGGCATCCGGTCGGCAATTTGGATGAGGATGACTGTGCCGCCGAAGAAGCCGACGGACCAGCAGACGGGGTGCAGCCTGAGCAAGCCTTTCAGAAGGCGTCGGATATAGTAGAGCAGGGTGCCGCCGCAGAGCGCGATGAGCAGCGCGAAGCAGGCGCCGACGAGCAAACGGTCTGCCAGAGGGTTGCTGGCGTTGGTGAGGAACTTCATCTTGAACGGCGTGCCATGGGTTGCGCCCGGCAGGCTTGAAGCCGTGACCAGCAGCTTGTGCCAGTCGAGCTCGCGGCAGATGGCGAAAAAAGTCAGAAGCGAAAAATCGGCGAGCAGAAGCGTGCGGCGCAGGCCAGGGCGCATCGGTGGCACCAGCCACAGGAAGCCCGCCTGGAAGAAGAAGAGGGCGACGGTGGCGAGCTCGACAGGCGAGTGCCCGTCCTGGTCGAAGTGGGTCTGTATGAACGCGGGGGCTGTCGTGGCCCACAGCAGAACGAGAACAATAATGGCCGCTAGCCAAAGAAAGGGGGCTGCCAACCAAGAACGTTCGCTTTTAAGAAAACACATGAACAAAGCACCTCAATAAATGTAATGAGTTTAACGCAGCGGCTGGCGAGTAGCAAGCTCAACGAAAGGGCGTTACGCGGCGGAAATGTTGCGGGTGTGCGGCTGCCGGCGGCGCGCCAGCGAGGCGGAGGCAAGTGGGCGAGGCTGCGGCACACGCTGCCGCCAGGCCGGGGCGAAGGCGAATCCCGCGGCTGGCGCTTACGCCTGAAGGCCGCGCCTTGACGCTCAGTGCCCGATGTGCCGGTGCTCAAGTACAGCGAGGATGCGGTAGGTGATCCAGCCGATGATGATCAGGCCGAGCATGAACGCGCTGTAGGCGATGGGCCAGGGAATGCTCTTGGTCATCATGGAGAACTCCGACATGCCGCCGATGCCGGATATGACGTTGAGCGGCATGAAGACCACGTTGATGACCGTGAGCCGCTTCATCAGCACGTTCAGGTTGTTGTTGACGATGGAGGCGCGCGCGTCCATCAGGCCCGTGAAGACGTTGGCATAAACCTGCGCCTGCTCGAGGCACTGGGCGTTCTCGATGGCCAGGTCGTCCACATACTCGATCATCTCGAGCGTGAGCCCGTCGGTGTGCTCGTTCCGCGCGTTGGCTTTGAGGCGGTCGATGACTCGCCCGTTCGCGCTGATGGCGTTGACGTAATAAACCAAGCTCTTTTCGATCGAGAACATCTGCAACAGGTGGCGGTTCTCCATCGCGCGCGACAGCTTGTTCTCCAGCTGGGTGGCGATGTCGTTGATAACCTGCAAATGGCCGAAGAAGTGCGTGATGCAGGAGGAGATGATCCGCAGGAACAGCATCTGCAGGCTCTGCACCTTGTTGAAAGCGCGGCCCGCGAAGGTCGTCGCGGCGTCGTCGGGCGAGATGACGATGAGCTGGTTTCGGAACAGGAACAGGCCGAGCGAGTTGATGTGGAAAACCAAGTTGTCTTTGGCCGTGTAGTGCTTGGGGTGTTTGAAGATGACCGCGAGGTGGTTGCCGTCCAGCTCAACGCGCGGCAGCTCGGCGGGATCCAGCGCCGAGTTCAGGTTGTGCTCGTCTAAATGGCACTGGTTGATCAGCCAAGCCCGCTCGCTCGCGTCGGGGTTGACGCACAGCAGGATCGTCCCTCCGGAGTCGGGGGAGGACTCCACAACCCGCCCATCGACCAGCTTGAAATAAGTAATCATAACCACCTCAGTCTAAGCGATGCCAGGCCATGGGCCTCGGGCGGAACAGGGCGCGGTTTTCGCTGGCCGGCTCCTTCCCCATTTCAAACGGCGTTAGTTTGTACTCTTCCGTCTGGTCGGAAGCAAGTGGTTTCTCCAAAAAAGACGCGGGCCGCGGCGGCCGGGGGCGCCCCCGCGGCTGCACGTCAGGCGTTCAGCAGCGGCAGGAGGGCGCCGCGGCAGGCGTCGTGCACGCCGCCGTTCGTCGCGAGGAAGGCGATGCGGTGCTTGGGGTAGGCCTTGAGCACCTCGCACCGGCCGCCGGCCCTCTCGACGATCAGGCTGGCCGCGGCCATGTCCCAGACGTAGATGCCGGACTCGAAGTAGCCGTCCAGCTTGCCGGCCGCCACCAGGCACATGTCCACCGCCGCCGCGCCGAGGATGCGCGGCCGCTGGGCGATCTCCGCGACCTTGCGCATGAAGCGGAACGCGTGCTCGCCCAGGTCCCACTTGTCAGCGCCCGTCGCCAGCATCGCCAGCTCCGTGCGGACGGTCGACGACACGTGGATCGGCGCCCCGTTGCAGAGCGCCGGCCCGTCGCACGTGGCCTCGTACATCTGGCTCATTTCGGGGATGAAGACCGCGGCCGCGGCCGCCTGCCCCTTGTGGCGCACGCCCACCGAGCAGCACCACCAGGGCACCCCGTGGAAGAAGTTGATGGTGCCGTCGATCGGGTCGATGATCCACACGTAGTCGTTCTCAGGAAAGGGCTCTTCGCAGGTTTCCTCGCCGAAGACCGCGTGGTCCGGGAAGGCCGCCAGAATCACAGCGGTGGCCGTCTCCTGCGCCTCCACGTCCAGCTTGTGCTTCACGTCCGTTCGCTGGATCGAGTTCACGTCGCCGCGGCGGTGCAGGTTGGCGAGCACGTGCTCGCCCGCGCGGCGCGCGGCGAGGGTGGCGACGGCTTGGAGCTGAGTGGTCGGAATCATACGGGGGGTAACTCCGCTTGATGTCTTCAGTGCGGGTTGAGTTATAGCAGGTTTTGGGGTCGAGGGCAACGCATACGCTGGGCGAGTGGCCGCCCGGTCGCCTCTCAACCCCGGGAGAGAGCGGCGCCGAGCCGGACCGGTCTTTCCAGCCTGAGCCCATAAGCGAGGTGCGCGGCTGATCCTCGCGCGGGCGGCCTGGCCTGCCGTGACAGCAGCCGAATGGCCGCCACTTATATAGGCCCAATAACCCCGCCGCGCCGTCGGCCCGGATCCCCAGGCACAGGCATGCGCCTAGCTGTGCTTACTCCGCCGGTGTCAGGCGCAGCGCCGAGACTCGGATGTGCTTGCCTTCCGCGCCGGTTGGCCCGAACGCGAGTTGCTGTGCGCCGGGCTTCGGAAAGTCAATCACACCCACGCGGTAGGTGCGGAAGCGCGGCAACGCGCCGCCGAACGCCTTGCGCGACGGACGCTCGCCGGTGTCGATCAGCGGGAAGGTCAGGCTGGTTTCGCCGCAGCGTATGCCCCACTCGGAGTAGTCGTCCTCGGCGGGGCAGGTGTACTCCACGTCGAGGTAGAACGAGCCGGGCGAAACCGTCTTGAAGGCCCACGTCGCCGAACGCTCAGCCCCCAGCCACCCCGCCACACACTCCATGTGCTTCCAGTCGCCGAACTTCTCCATCCAGTTGACCGCCTTCACCTCGCATCCCTTCAGCGCGGCCACACCCATCTCCAGCTCGTTGCGGCAGCCGTTCAGCACATACGCCTCGCGGCTGGCTTCGGCCGGGCCCGCCAGCTCCAGCGTCACAACCGGAATCAGGGTGTCAGGGCGCAGCTTCGGCACGCTGATGACGAGCAGGTTCTCTTCGCGTGCAGTCTTGATCGCCTCCCCTTCGAGCGTCGCCCTCTTGACCTTGGATCGCAGTCCGGGCAAGACAAGCTTGCCATCGGCAGGCCACTGGAACACATGCAAGAAGAGCGTGTTGCCGCGCGCCGTGCATTCGCCCCAGGGAATCGGCCCGAAGGGTGTCGCGTCCGTGCCGTGGATCGCGTCCTCATGCGCGTGCACCCATGTGCCGACTTCGCGCAGGATGCGGGCGGACTGCGCGGGAATGCGGCCGGTGCCGTCCGGCCCGACGTTAAGCATGTAGGTGCCGCCGCGGCTGACCACCCTCACGAGCCGCTCGGCGATTTCCGTCGGGCTCTTCCAGTCCCGGTCGTACCACGCGTAAGCCCAGGTGTCGTTGGCCGTGTCGGGCGTCTCCCATAGCCCGGGCCGCGGCAGGCGCGGAATCTCCTGATCGCCGAGCGTTTCGTAGTCGCCCAGCCCGTTGCCGATACGGCTGTTGACCAGCGCCTGCGGCTGCAAGGCGTGGACGAGATCCACGAGCCCCTTCGACTGCTCAGGCGTGATCGGCCCCGGCGTGTCGAACCACACGCCTGCGATCGGCCCGTAGTTGCTCAGCAGCTCCTTGATCTGAGGAACCGCCTTGCCCGTCAGGTACTTCTGGAAGTCGCCCTCGCCGGGCTTGAACTCCCAGTCGTTGCCCACTGCGTCACGCTCGTGCCAGTCCTGGGTCTGCGAGTAGTAGAAGCCGAGCCGCAGGCCGCCGTCCCGGCACGCCTCGGACAGCTCTTTCATGGGGTCGCGCTTGAACGGCGTCGCGTCCGCGATATTGTAGGGGTGCGCCGCAGACTTGAACATCGCGAAGCCGTCGTGGTGCTTCGCTGTGATCATGACATGCCGCATGCCGGTGTCTTTCGCGAGCTTGACCCACTCCTTCGCATCGAACCCGGTCGGGTTGAAGCGCGTCGCCACCTTCTCGTAGTCCGCGACCGGGATCTTCGCCCGCCGCATGATCCACTCGGCGATGCCGTACTGGGTCTTGCCGTCCCACTTGCCGCCCAGCTCGGAATACAAGCCCCAGTGGACAAACATCGCGAAGCGCGAGTCCTTCAGCCACGCGCCGCGCACGAGGTTTGTTTTTGCGCCGCCGCCCGCGCCCCACATCTCTGCGGACGTGCCGTCTAGCGCGGCCGGTTTATCCGCTGCCCAAGCGTGGCCGAGGGCCAGCGCCAAAAAGCCCGCCCAGAGAAAAGCGGTCACGGGTTTGTCAGTCATTCTAGACTCCTTTCCTGCTTACTTGGTTTTGCTCTCACTCGCAATTACGCTCATGGCGGCACCTTTGACAAAGAACTGGCATTCGAGCCAGGGCTCGGGATTGGAGCCCTGGATTTCTACACGGATCTGGAGCGGCCCCTTGGGCGCGCTGAAGTTCTGCTTCTTGAGGGGCAGGTCAGCCATCTTCTTCCAGTTCGGGTCATAGACCCCGACGGTTTCTCCGCCTGCGTACCAGGCGTAGGATTCGCTCGGAATGCTGCCGGTGATCTGCATGGAGCCTGAGCCGACCCTGATGACCGGATCTCTCAGTGCGGCCTGTAGCTCCGGCAGCACGCGGAGGTTGGCGACGGAGATGTCTACGGTGGTTTGGGCTGGCACTTTTCCAAGCCCCAGCGACATTCGATGAAGCTCGCCGTATTTCGATCCTTTGGTCTCGAAGCGCCAGCCCCAGCGGGCATCGCCCCACGACACTTCGCCGCAGGGGATGACGATCTCGCGCGGCCCCTTGAAGTCGAGCACCACAATGTAATCCCGCGCGCCGCGAGAATGCGCCTGCAGAACCAGTACCGCTCCGCTGCCATCGCCGGTCACGGTAAGCGCGAGGCCGCGAGCCTTCTCCATGTTGGAGGAACAGTCGAAGAAGGGAAGTTTCTCCTCGTTCCGGATCGCTTCATTGCGCTTGTTCTCGAAGCGAATCTTCAGCGCGTCGCCGTCAGCGGTAAATTGATGGTCGCCGACATTGCGAATCTTGTCGGCCTTCGGCTGAATAGCCGTGCTCAGGGGAGAAGCGGTGCCACGGGTCACAGCAGGTGCTTCAGCATGCTTCAGTCCTGCGCCGACATTGTAAGCGTCAACAAGCGCCTTGTCCTTGGAGGTGCGCTCGGACGTTTTACCGCAGACCGTTGTCGCTCCGCTAAAGCCGTTCATCACGCGGATAAGGAATTCAGGCTCCTGCTCGGCATAGGGGTTCTCAACCGATAGACTCTCGCCGGCCCTGACATACTGTCTGGGAACAATGGGGCCGAACTCGGAACCGGTTTTCCAGCCGATATCGATACCTGGGCGATACAGCATCCGGAGGGGAACCACTTCGTAGCCTGGCTTGGTCTTTGCCGCGCGATAGATGGTCTCGTCGCCCGAACCCAGAATGGTTTTGCGCTGCTGCTCGGTGAGCAGCGGCGCCACCTTTTTCCAGGCGAGGACAGTCGCGGCGGCGTAAGAGGACAGGCCGTGATTCAGCAAGATCTCGGTCGAGACGCCAAACATCGGCTCCGGCTTATATATCCCAACGCTTCGCACGCCCGTGGCAACGGGCTTGGCCACGGCGGAGGACATTTCATACGGGCCGGTGGAGAGACGGCCGTTTCGGGCGAGCGTCAGCGGCACCTGCGGCTGATTCCTCGCCGCCACGGCGGTCTTCGAGCTGTTGAACCGGTACTCGAGCTGGCAGGGCATGTGCGAGCCGCCGGAGTTGTTGCTGGTGACGGCATGATCCAGGTTGGTGTAGACGGCCTCGGTGAACTTGGCGTACCCCCACTGGTGGTTGACCGTGTGGATCTCGCCCGCGTCCTGCTCGCAATGGATGATGTTGTTTCGGTTGCTGAACTCCGCAATGCGACGGCCAAGCTCCTCCACGAGCGTGCTGTCATTGTCCGCCGTGAAGCACTGGCCGTAGGGACGGATCAGCCCCGCCATCGGCGTGTTCGCTTCATGGGATACGGCCGCGCTTTTGATCGTGCCGCGCCGGCACTCGTTCAGCGTCCACACCTCTTTGTCGGTATCCGTGAACTTGCCCACTTCAACAAATTCGTCGCCCAAGCGGAGCACGCGGATGTTGTTCCAGGGATCGACATTGGCAGGGCCCGTAACCGGACGATCAATGCTCGTGGGCATCTCGCCACCGGGTGCGGGTTTGAAAAGAATCGTCTTGTCCGTCGCGGAGACGGGCCGGGCCAACGTTCCCTCAATCCACTTCGCGAGTCGCGGATCAACCTTGCCGACCACATAGTCAGGGTCTTCATTGGCGATGGCGCAGCTCACGGTGTGGATCGTCAGGCCGATTCCCTTGCTTCGCGCATACCTTGCAAACTTCTGGAAGTCCTCTTCGCCCTTGGGGAAAGTTGCCGGATTCAGATGCAGGAAACTGTATTTAACGGGCCAGTATTCGCCGCGCCACGTGTCCGTGTGCATGTAGATGCGCTTGATATCCAGCTTCGCCGCAAAGTCCGCAAGCTGATATAGCTCCGCGTTATTGGTGGCGGTAATCAGCATCTGGCTTTGATCCGAGAACTGCCGCTGCCAATCCGCGAGCCAGCTCCTTGCTGTCTCCACCGTCCATTCGGCAGTGACTTTCGGATGGGGAAGCCCTTCATTGGCCCAGATATGAAGAAGCGTCTCATCCGCATCGGCGTCATCGGAGGGCACATAGATGGCAAAGCCGCCCAAAGGCGTATTGGGTGACCGCTCCCAGAGCCACGGCCAACTGATGTCGCAGCCCCAATGGGCCGCCTGCGTCATGTAATCCAGAGGCAGCGTCTTGGCCTTGTAATCCACATTCATCTTGAATTGGAGCCAAAGCAGATTCTTTCTCGGCACGCCCTCAACGCGATTGATTTTGAAGCTGATGTAGCGGTCTGCCGCCTTTACGTCAAAGGTGATCCGAATGTCATCCTTGATCGAGGCCACCAGTTGCTTTCCGTCCCAGCGCAGGTCTTTGAGCGGGAAGGAGGTCGGGCGGCCATAGTTAAAAGCAAACCCTTTGAGCTCGAAGCCGGGCCCCGGATCCTGCTCGTTGAGAAGCTCCTTGTTGTCCGCCTTGAAGGACTTCGGCCTGCCGTCAGAGGCGAATTTCAAGACCACCCGGCCTGTGCCGATCTCCACGGGGTCACTCGCATAAGAAACGGCGACCCCGGCTGTTGCGATCATCAGTATTCTTTTAAGCATGACAAAGCACCTTGTTTCTCATTTCCCGGTTACTGCCGGCGGAACCAGCGGCAGCTCCAGCCAGGCAAGGCCGACATCGCGTTTCATGTGGCTTTTGCTGTCGCCGCCCGGGGCATCGTACATGATCGCCAAACGACTTCCGACCTTAACAACTGATGGGAGGCCAATGCATTTGCGGCTCCATGTGCAATTCCGACCGTCTAGGGCCACAGCCTTTTGAGCGGTATTCCACGCATTCAGATTTTTGGTCCAGTAGACCCAGACCGCATCGGTGTATTCATGGCCCTCCAGTCCGATGTGGTTGGTGAACAGGAACCAGGTCTTGTTGGCAGGTTCGAAATAGAGGGAGCTGTTCTCAATCTGCTCGGCGAGAGGAACAATGGGCGTTGCATCAATGGTCCAAGTGCCATTGAGGTCACGCGTCCGGGCGATGCTGAGCGTACGCAGAATGGGTCTGTCGGTCGAAGCGCTGAAGAACATCAGGTATTCATCGCCTAGCTTGATGATATGCCCCGGGCTGGCTGTCGCAGAGTAATACGTTCCCGGCTTGGTGCGGAACGGAATCACCTCGGGCTGCTTCACCCAGGGCCCGGCGGGAGACTGGCCCTGCGCCTTCATGGTCAGATAAGGAAATGACGGTATCAGATCGGGGGCTGGCGACGTGTGAGGGGTGCCGAGATAAAACATGTGCCAGGTCTTGCTATCGAAATAGGTCACTCCGTAAGAAGCCGAAGCTGAATCCTCCTCGCCGGGTTTTCCGAAGTCTAACACGGGCCCCTTCTTGACCCAGTCCACCAGATTGGTGCTGGTCGCCAGACAGGCCAGCCAACCTTTGGGCCCGGCGCCGTCATAATGCATGAAGTACGTTCCGCCAGCTTCGTAAACCCAGATGTCACGTGCGCCGAGAATGTCGCACTTACCGGGTCCGTCACCATGCTTGAGCACCACGCCCTGATCAACCGCATCCATCCGCCAGTTCGCCCCGGGCCGTTTATCGGGATACGCTGCCGGGGCGGCGGCCGAGGCCGCCGCCTGATTCGGCAGAACCGAAGCAGACGCACTGTTCTTTCGGGCGCTGAAGGACCATGTCCCGGGCTCCACGGCAAACATCAGATAGCGCGAGCTGGCTTCGTTGAAGCATGCGCCAGGGATGGCTCCGCTGGCCTTGCCTGCATTCCAGAGCACCTTGCCATTGACCTTCACGTCAATGATGGTCTCACCTGCAAGTAAAGGAATGCCCACTATCGCCTGCGTGCCGGAAGGCGATGTCAGGTCCAACGAAAAGAGCTCCTTCGTATTGGACAGCCGCAGCGCGATGTCGCCCTTTGCCGTGACGACCTTCGTATTGATCTTCTTCAGCGTCCCCATCTGCGGAAAAACGCTGTACGACGAGAATCCTGCCGCTGTCGGGGCGATGCCTGCAAAGTATTGAGACATGATGGTGAGGGGGCCCCCGCTCCAAGCATGGTTAATGGTGCCGCCGCCAAAGCCTTCTGAGCCGATTCCCCAGCCCTCCCAGAGGGTTGTGTAGTCGGGGTGATCCACCATTTTGGCATAGCGCTTCCTCATCCGTTCCTGCGCGAGCTCCGGCTGATCCATACGGCAAAGGGCTTCCAAAACATATTTTTCCATGTAGGGGCTGGCATGGAACTGTTTTTTCAAGACCTCGATCAGGGCCGGATAGTAATCAGGCTTTGCAAAGCCAGCCACAATGGCCAGCGCATTGGCGCGGTCATCCGTCTGTCCCTTATAATCCGGGGAGCGATACTCGGTTCCGGCCCAATAGGTTTTATTGAAGCTGGCTTCAATGGATTTCATGCGTGCGTCAATCCAGGGCAAATCTCCGTCCTTCTTCAAGGCAAGCGCGGCGTTGCGGAGTCCCTGGAGGCCGATGTGATACCACGCATTGTAAAGCATCGTCATATCGACATTGTTCCCCCAGTCGCCCCACGCCCATGCGCCGGGCCTGGGTACGACAAGCCCGTCTGGCTTCATGGCCCAGATCTCCAGGTAGCGTTTCATGCCGGGATACGCGACGTTGAGAGTTTCCATATCTCCGCTGAAAAAGCTGTAGGTCCAGAAACCGGTTCTCCCGATGCTCGCCAGCATTTGCAGGGGCAGATCCTTCGTCCAATTGCCTGAAGGGATGGGTGAAAACAAGACGCCATCCGGCTTTTGCCAGGCGATCAGGTCGATGATGCATTTCCGGGTCAGGAGGTCGGAGCGCCGGTCAAACGCATAAAACGACTCGCCAAGCTCATTGACAGCATCGCCCCACCACAGGGCGCGTTCGCGGTCCGGGCAGTCCATGTAGTTATCGCGCATCGTGATATAAAGTGTGCGGATGGCTTTGGTGCGAAGCCGGTTGAGAAAGTCATCGTCGCAGTCAAACGTTCCGGCAAATTCCGTATCAAAGCCAGTCTCGCGGAATTTTAAATCAATAATAGTAATGCCGGACGGGATTTCGTATTGCACCTCGTGTCCATTCATCCAGCCATAACATTCGAACGCCTGTTCACCGTCACGGGTCACATACTCGGCCCGCACATTGGGTTCGCTGCCGCCGCCATAGTTGTCCATCTGTACTTTAATGACTTCGCCAACCTTGGCTTTGATTTTAAAATAAGGCGTAACCTGGGCGTTGTAAGGCATTTTTGCCTTGATCGTTTGTCCATCCGAGACCTTAGGCAGCGAGGTGGCATTGGTGTAGGGCTTTAGGCCATGGTCTTTCCAGAAGGGAACCGTACGCTTGACCAGCCTGTTCCATGGCGCGCAATCCGGCGAGCCGAACTCTTTGGCTTGCGCCCATGAAGTCTCTGCAAAACCCGGCATCTCCCACCCCGCGACATCTTTATTTGCATCAAACCGGATGTTGGATTCGGGAAGTCTGAAATTCGGATGAGGTGCGCCTGTGCCACCGAAGGACGGATGCAATATCGTGCGCCAGGAGGAGTCACTGACAATTTTCTCTTTTCCTGCGGCCAGCTCAAACAGCAGGCCGCTTTTGCCGCTGCTCTTGTGGCTGAAGCCTTCCTTGCCAAAATACCACGCGAGTATCGCAACCGTATTGACTCCCTGTTTCAGGTGCGGCGCCAGCTCAACTTCATCAAAAAACGTGTCGGTCGGTGTCGGCCCCCGCTTCAGTGCGCCTTCACGTATGACGAGCACGCCGTTGACCCAGAGCCAGTACTTGGAATCTACCGCGATCCTCGCGATGGCTGATTCCGGTTTTCCGGCCAGCGTGAACTCCTTGCGGTAACAGCTCCAGAGGTTCTGTTGTTTCGCCAGTCCAGCGGAATTAATTCTGGTCCAAGGTGCTGTGCCGACGGTGCCAATGACGCAGACAGGCTTCCAGCTCTTTTCATCGGCAGACCATTCCCACGAGCCATCGGTCACGCAGGTTTGAGTTTTCTTTCCTGCTGTTAAGATGGACACTTTACCAATCAGGCCGGCTGCATTCAGGGAGCCTTCATCGCGATCATTGGTTGCGCGGACACTGATCAGATTGTTGCCAGGCTTCAACTGCTTGGTGATATCGATGACCTGCGGACTCTCCCAGCTGTCTCCCGTGCCAACGGCCTGTCCGTTAATCGACAGGGCGAAGTGGTTGTCCGCGCTCATGATGACCCTGGCGCTGACAAGCGGATCATTGGCGGAGAGCGTCACGTAATTTCTGAAATGAACGATTCCCGGTTTCGCTTTTTTAACGGGATTGACGCCGTCTTCCGCGGACCAAAGCCAGGACGAGCCTGTTAAATCAACGTCGGCAACAGGGTCTGCCTCTATTCCGATCCATTTCGCCGACCAGCTTGCAGCAGGGACGGTGTCCGGATGCACAAAAGGGGAAAGTCCATCAGCTGAAACTGCGTTTATAAGCATGAGGAACGCAACATGCATTGCTTTTTTCATAGGTGTTTCTTACTTCACCACCCATTTGAACTGGGCGAAGATGATCTTGGTAATATCCGAGCCCGCCTTGGGCTTGAAGCTGATATTACCGACTTTTCCCCAGTCAGACAGCAAAACTTTCTCATTGTGTTTGTTGCACAGCTTGTCCTTGGGGACCACCATCTCCTGCCAGTTGTCAGAAGCGGTAATTACAATCTCGCACGAATAGTCGCCTGCCGTGAAAATCAAAGTCTGCGGCTCCGTGCAGTAGAACTTGAAGCTGAGCGCGCCGTTCGCAGGGGCTTGCCACTTGGGGTCGCTCATCCGGTCGGTCCCGAAGCCCGCGTTGTTACTCGTGCACCGGAACCCTTTGACTCCTCCGACGCCCTCCACCTCCGCGATATTGCTCCAGACGCCCACGCCTCCATCGCCCGAGTAAATCACGTCTGAGGCTTTATCGGTTGCACGGGCGTTGCCGAGTTTGGAGGGGATCGCGGCCCTGAAGTCCGTCGACACGACCACGGTCGTATCATAGCTCACATTCGCGTAGGCGAAGACGTAATCGTCCACATTCAAGACCGGCAGCTTGGATGCCCACGTGTCGCCCTCCCTGACGGACTCGGCATCCCGCCAGACGCGGGAGATCCAGACCGGGTTCTTGAGCGAATAATAGATCTCCACTTTCTGGACGCGTTCCGGGTGTGAAGGCGTGACCGTCAGTGTCGGCACGCCCTCCGTGTCGAGCGTGAGGTCTGCTTTCGGCTGCGCGGGCCAGAAGACCTCTTTGTTCAGGACATATTTTTCCAGCCACATCTTGCAGTCTTGGCCGATCTTCTCGGTGTTATGATGCCCTCGCGCCTGCATGGCGAAAGCCCAAGGCACGCCGGGCTTAAACAGCTTGAAGCTCTCCAATCCGCGCTCACAGCAGCCATGATGATCATTGCTGCCGTTGAGAAAGAGCGTGGCGGCTGTGATGTAGGGGACGTGCGCCTCCGGGGCGATGCCGGCGAGATAGATCTTTTCGCCGGAGGTCTTTTCGGGCTCGGCGCATGGGTTCGCGTACATCATCACCTGCCTGTTCCGCCAATATTCCGTCCAGCCGATGCCGAAGTAGGCGACGATCGCCTTGACGCGCGAATCCATGCCGAGGTTCCACATGAGGGTCCCGCCATAAGAGTATCCCTTCGCGCCGATGCGTGTGGCATCGACCTCCTTCTGGGCGAGCAGATAGCTGAGCACGCGCCGCTGAAGCGCATACCAGAGATAATCAGAGGTTTGCAGGGGATCAGTGATCGGCTTCCGGTCCGGCGTCGCGGAACAGGTCACCTTTCCTCCACACATTTCGCCGTGGGCCAGCTTCTCCGGATATTTCGTGTAGTGGGGGCGGTTGCCGTTCGCTCCGCAGTAGTCATAAGACATGACGGCCCAACCGTCCGCCACATACTCGCTGTCGATGCTGGCCGCGCCCATCCAGCCGTGGACATTCAAGAGCCCCGGCGCTTTCTTCGCACCAACCTTGACTTTGTACAGACAGTAAACACGGACCTCATCGCCCACGACGTACGCGCTGATGTAGGACTCCCGATAATAGTTGCCCTCCTTGATCTCCTCCTTGACGATCTCCTCCTTGAAATCGCCCTTATTGGGATCGTACGCTTTCCAGATCTGCGGCGGTGTCAGCAGCGGCTCTTGAGCGGTTGCAGTAAAACCGTTCAGCAAAATAGTCGCGATCGCCAGTGTGGTGTTCAGTGTTTTCATTATTTCTGCTCGGCCTTTTCAAGTTCAATCGATTTCTTGATTTCTTTCTGGATCGTCTCGTTCAGATCCTTCGGCGCGGCATCGGTCAGTGCGACAGGCGCAAGCGCTTGTGAGCCATAATCGCCGCCTTCCCAGCGGAGATTGCGGAACTCGCGCGGCGCATTCCAGGCTTTTGTGTCCATGCCGAAATTCACTTCCTCCCCATCCTTCAGGTACGACTTTGCACGCCTGAAGCTGAGTTCGGTCACGGTCTCCCACGTGGTCAGTTTGCCGGGTGACTCTTTTTTGGTGGAGAGCACATCCTCCAGGCCAATCGAGACGGTCTGCCAGTCCGGCGAACCTGTGAGCGGCTTGCGGAATTCGTAGGAGCCGCCCGGCTTGCCGGGGAAGGCGCCCCAGCCATTTAAATCAGCCACGACAGAGAGGACGTTGTCGTTGGGGCACTTGATCTCGAAGACCAGTTTCGCGCCAGCAGGGCCGCGCCACTTCGGATCTTTAAGCTTGCGCGTGGTCGCCACCCACACGTGCGGGTTGCCCCACTCCAGACGGAACCAGTCCTGCCAGCCGCGTGTCCCGTCATCGATCATGCGCGAAGGCTTGTCCGTGGCTTTCACGCCAGCACTCTTCAGTTCCTCCGGGAAAATGATGGCCTCTTGGGAGCTGATCATGAAGGCCTCGGGTGCCTTGCCGCCTCGATACTCGACGCGCTCGGTCTTCAAGGCGTAACTGACATTCGCGTATACATAGAGGGGCTGGTCTGCGCTCAGCACAGGACACTCGGCCGTCCAAATGTCGCCGCTCTTCTTCGCTTCTGCATCGCGCCAGAACCGGGTGAGGCAGTGAGGATCAACGGAATAGTAGAGGTCCACTTTGATGACATCTGCAGGCCGGTCCGGCTTTACCGTCGCGCACGGAATGTTGTTCGCTGTCTTGAGGGTGACCGTCAATTTCGGTGTTTTTGGAAATGCGAATGTTCCTTTGAGATGTTGGTCGAACCAGAGGATGCCGCAGATGGAGGTCTCGGGAAGACCGCGGTGATTGAGATGCGGCGCGACGGTGTAGGCCACAGTCTTGCTTCCGATCATTTTCCAGTTCTCTGTCATGTTGTCAAACGGGCCTGCAAAATCGTTGGAGGGCGACATGAAGAGGATCGGACACGTCACACCTGGGATATACGCGCGATCATCAATCGTCACGTCATAGACGCTGGGCTTGTCGGAGGTGACTCCTGATCCCGGCATGCCGCTGAGCTTGCCGCTGGCGCCGCCCGAGCCTCCGCAGGAGGGCACGGCCGCTTTGACGCGCTTATCAATGCCGGCGACGTTGACGGTGATCTTGCCGCCCATGGAGTGGCCGGTCACGCCCAGCTTTTTGGGATCAACTTCGGGCTGCTGTTCCAGGAAGGTGAGGCCGCGCCGGGCCGCAAGGACCAGCAGGAACCAGTTGTTGTTGCGCGGCGATTCGACATCGTCCAAGGTCTTCGCGTCCGGCTTGCCTCCGGAATAATGGTCATTATGTTTTTGCGTGGCATCGAGCGCGCCCCAGTCCGTGCAGGGATCACCCTTCTCCATGCGCTCCAGATCGTTTCCGCCCCAGTTGATGGAGAGTCCGACATAGCCGTTATCTGCCGAGTGCTTGACCGACTCGACGGAGGCGCGCTGTCCGCCGCCATGCACCTGAAGGATCGCGGGAAGCTTTTTGTCACTTTTCGGAAAGGCATAAAACGCAGCCAACCGCGCCTTCTTGCCTTTGAAGGTACCGATCGTGAAGACCACTGAGCGGTAGGTGTTGTCGCCGTCCTTCCACTCCCTGACCACCTGCGTCTCCAGCGGCTCCTTGCGGGGATCATAGCGGCCCCAGAGCTCCGACAGATTAGTCGGCGCCTTGCCGTCCTTCAGCGGCGGCAGCGAGTCCTGCGCCGCGCAGGCAATAACAAACAGAAGAGAAGTTAAAGCCACGATCCGCTTGTGTATGCTCATTTTGTCCCGTCCATTTTGCCGGTTGCCAAAGCCATCGATTTTTCCCCATATCCTCACTGTGATCGATCATAGATGATGGTTGCGTGTTTGTCATGTCATACAAATGTCTAAGGCACCAGGTTGATTCGATAGAACCTGTTCGTTGCTGCGGTTGTTGTATCATCTGCATAAATAAGCGTGGTCTGGCCGGTTGAGGTCAGGAGGGAATTCGGCAGGTTCGTCAGCCAAATATGGGTCAACGAGGGCGCGTACGCCACCCGGTAGGTCTTGCCCGACACGCTCTGCCACGTCACGCTGAATCTGCAGTTTGTGGAACTGTTCACGTTGCTTATAGCAAGGACACTGCCGCGGAGATTCGGGTCTGTTCCTGCAAGGAACTCCTGGAAATTTGACATGCCGTCGCCATCTTTATCAAAAGCAGCCTGCGCATTGGCCTGGGTGGTGCTCCCGAAGTTCTGGATCTGCCACTGCTCGAAAGGCGTGAGCGCTTTATACGTCAGCTTCACCTGCCCCGCGGTGTCCGTGTTGACGGCAAAAGGCTGCCCTGCGCTGATTGCCAAGCCGTTTGTAATCAGGTTGCCCGTGTAGGTGAACACCGTGTAAGTCAGTGAGGCTGACCACCCGGCATTGGTGACGACATTCAGCGTCCCTTTGAGCGCGAGGTTTCCGTTGACCGCCACCCGGTCGCTGGTGGCTCCTAACGTGACCTGAAGCACACAACCGGTAGCACAGGACAGCGAGTTGCTGATGGTCAGCGTGCCGATGCCGTTCAGCGGACCGGGAGAGAGAACTCCGCCGTTTGTTACCGTCACCGCGCCGCCAATGATACCCGTCCCACCCAATGTGCCGCCGTTGGCGACTTGCACTGCGCCAAGCCCCGTGCCGCTGCCGCTAGTGTTATTGACAAGCAAAGTGCCGCCACTGACCGTGGTCGTGCCGCTGTATGTATTCGCGCCTGACACCGTCAGCACGCCAGAGCCGATCTTGGTCAATGCGCCACTGCCGCTGATGCCAGCCGTGCTTGCAACCGTGATCGCCTCGGCACCCGAATCAAACACGTGGCTGCCTTCCGACCCAAGGGTCAGGCCAACACCGCTGATGGAGAGATTGGTTCCCGGCCCATACGTGGCGATGGTCCCGTCATTCCAGTTCAACGTCCGGGTGGCCGCTGCGGTGCCTGCGCCGAGCCCTTTGGCAATCGTCATCGCTTGGAGGGTGGCCCCCTTATTGAGCTCAAACGTAGCAATAATCGGGTCGGCAACCGAGACTTGCTGATCGGCAAAATAGAGCGTCTGGACTTTCACCGTTCCCTTGGCTACGGTCACAAGGCCTGTCGTATAGGAGGTCGTGCCGGGCAGTGTAAGACCAGCGAGGTTCTGGCCGATGACGATGTTTGTGGCATCGAGCAGACCTCCGCCCATGAAGAAGAAGCCGCTCACTTGCATGGGGTTGTTTCCCGCACTGCTGGCGCGCGAATTTCGTCCGACAATCAGCGTGCCGATCCGTGCGTCGAGCGTGCTGGTTCCGGTCACGTTGCTCGTCAGATTGACCATTCCAAAGACGGCGAGCGCCGGGCCCCAGGAGTCCCCGACCCGCATTACTGTCGCCCGACTGGTTCCGCCAGCGGTGCCTCTGATGGTCAGTATCGGATTAGTCACTCCCGCGTATTGCATTGTGCCGCTTCCGTGATAGCTCGCCAACACGTTTGTGCTCGCATTGATTGTCGTGTTCGACCCCAAGTTGAGCACGCCGGTGCAAGCCGAGCTGTTCAGGCCACCGAGCGTGCCGACACCGAGAGACAAAGCGGTGATGGTATTGCTTTGCGCCAGAGTCACCACGCCTGCCGACCCCGGGGTGGTGGTCGTGTTTTGTGAGCCGCTGACCACGAAGGAACCCGCTGCGTTGGCGTAGCTGAAGGCAGATAATCCGGATAAATTCAGGAGTCCGGTTGAGCTGGCAGTTGAGCCGCCCACCTGCAACAGGCTTCCGTTAAGCGCAAGCGCGCCGCCTCCCTGGATTGTGGCCGTAACATTGTTGGCGACACTGACCGTGCTCAGTGTCTGGCTGACATTTGAAAGGGTCATTTTGCTGCTGCCGCTAAAGTTCACCGTGCCTGTAGTGGGCAGACGGTTCGGGCCGCCACTAAGTGCCAGCGTACCGCCGCTGAGGGTCGTGCCGCCGCTGTAGGCGCAGGGGCCGGAGAGCGTCAACGTGCCGCCGCCCACCTTGGTCAGGCCGGCGGAGCCGGCAATGGCAGATGAAATCGTGGCGGCGCCGGAGGCTACCGAGATTGCCGGCGCACTGCCGTTCAGCGTCAGCGTATTGTTTGCAATGGTCGTGCCGCTGACATTGAATGTCACATCGTGCGCCGTGACGCCACCTGCACCGACACTTGCGGTCCCTGCCGTTGTCTCGAATACCGCGTCACTCCCGGACAGCCAGCTTTGATCCAGCGTCCCGCCGGAGACGCCGCTCCACTGGTTGGAGGAGAGTCCCTTGTCCCACGTAATGCTGCCCCGCGAATACCAACTTCGGGTTGGGATGTTTGTCGCCAGCGACGTCACAGTCAGGACGCCTGACCCTGCAAACAGCGCCGTGTTCGTCCACTGACAGTTTGCCGTACCCCAGGTTCCAGGCGCCGCAGGCATCCCGTCGACTGACAGGCTGCCAACCCTCTCCGCGACACCGTTGGTGAGATAGACCTTGGCCCCGGAGTAAAGCTGCACCAGCGAGGTGTCCCCCAGCACGTCGCCTGTGTCCAGAACCGTCAACTGTGCGCCGGAAAGGACGGCTATGCTCGTGGTCTGAGTGACCGAACAGCCGCTGGCCAGGACTAGCGTTCCCCCATCAACAGCTGTTGCACCCGTGTAGGAATTCGTGCCGCCAAGAATCAGGGTGCCAACGCCGGTCTTGGTCAGCGGGAAGACGCCGCTGATGGCGCCGCCGACTCGGAGGGTGCCGGTGCCGGCCACACGCCAGGTGTTGGCGCCGGCCAGGCGGACGGGCGTGTTGATGGTGTGGGTGAAGCTGTTGCTGACGGTGATGCCGGTTTTGACGGTCAGACCGGCGCCGCCGGTGGCGTTAATCGTAAAGTTGCCGGCGCGGTTGAAGAGCATGGTGCCGACGGTGCGGCTGACGGTGTCCACGACGCTGGTGCTGCCGCCTGTGCCGAAGATGACCGCGGCACCGTAGTCAGGCACGACGGCCGGGGTCCAGGAGGACGAGGCGGACCAGACGGCGCTGGCGGCGGCGGTTTTCCAGGTGGCAACGTCGTCGGCGAAATACGAGAGCCGGAGGGTCACGTTGCTCGCGGTATGGCTGAGTTGCGTGACTCTGAACGCGACGTTGGTTTCGCTGAAGGTGTCGTTATCGACCAGCGTGTCGATCAGACGGGAGGCCCCCCCCTCGACACCATTTTGGAGGCGGTGGATGAAGAGTTTATCGGAATAGGTGGTGCCGAGCGTAGCGTCGTAGCCGACCGGGATCTTAAACGAGAGGTAGTAACCCCACGAGGAGCCCGGAACCGAAATCGTGATCAGCTGCTTGTTCGTCAGGGCCGCAAAAGCATTCTCAACACCGGCGAGTTGGTAGGTTCCGCTGGCGGGGTTGGAGATGATCTTGGACGCGGACCGCCAGCCCATCAGAACCTTGTACGCCGCGTTGAACTCGCGCCAGGCATACGGAGAGGCCATGGGACAGGAGTTGTCGCCATATGCACTCTCAATGACGCCGTCGTTGTTGAAATCGGTGCCGGCGTGACCCATACCGACGTTGTGGCCCAACTCGTGGACATAGACCACGGTTGCGTTGGCGTTCTTGATCATCGCCCAGCTGGGATTGCCGCCGATCGTACCCAGGCCGGCCCACCCGGCCGCTTTGAAATCATCGGTCGTATAAACGCGCCGGTTGTAAGCGTTCAAATTCACACCCGCCGCTGTCGCCGCGGCGTCGGCCAGCGTGCGCCACTTGGCGTCATCGTAGACGTTAACGTCGGCATTGATCACGTACGGCCCGACCACCCTGCCTGTGAACCACATCGCGCCGAGGGAGCTTTCGCGAAAGGCACCATCCACGGAGTTGCCGCCGGACGTGCGGAAAAGCCAATTGCTGACAGTAGACGGGCTGTACGTGCAGGCCGCGTTGGTGAAGCTGACTAGGATCACAATCATCCGTTGCTCACCAGACGCAACCGCCATGACGGCAGGCGACTGCAACGTCTGGACCGCAGCCAGTCCGCCCACGTCGGCGACCGTGAGGGTGTTGTCGAGAGACTGGCCCCGGACTCGAATGCGGTCGCCTGTGCGCAGCCCGGCCGGCACCTGGCCGCCGAACGTGAGGTTGAAGCGCTGCCCGCTCGTCTCGTCGTGAAACCGGTACTGCGTTTCTTCACGCTGATTCTCGAAATCGTCCACGCTGACGATCTCCAGCGTTCCGGTGGATTCCAGCGGCGCTTCCTGCTTTGCGTAGGCCACACCTATAAGCGACACTAACGCCACCACGATCAGGCTCATGCGAGATCTGATCATAACCCTGACACTCCCTGTTGTTATCATACCGGTCTCAGCGATCCCTCTGCACGTTTACTTCACTTTCTGCTCCAGCTTCTCCTGCTCCAGCGATTTGTTAATGGAATCGTTGAACTGCTTTTGATATTCCTCATCGCTCAGCCGGGAATCCGCCGGCCGCTGGCTCACGTACTTTCCGCCCTCCCAGCGCATGTTCCGGATCTCGCGCGGCCCTTTCCAAGCTTTGCCGCCCGCTTTCACCTTCTGCCCGTCTTTCACGATCTCGCCACTGGGGCAGATGCTAAACTCCGTGACGGTCCGCCAGTTCGCGAGCGGGTCTTTAATCTTCAGATCGAGCGCGACGAGCTCTTCCGCCGTGATTGACACGGTCTGCCAGTCAGGAGAACCCTTCAACTCCTTCACCGCGACATAGTCAACCGTGGGTTTGCCGGGCTGAATCGCACCCCAGCCATTGCAGTTGAAGGTGACCACCAGCGCATTGTCGGCTTCGCACCGGATCTCAAAGAGCAGTTTGCCGCCATCCGGTCCGCGCCATTTGGGATCCGTCAGCTTCCGGGTCGAGGCGCGCCACAGGGGCGGATGTCCCCAGTTCGACTGGAACCAGTCCTGCCAGCCGCGTGTCCCGTCATCGATCATGCGGTCAGGCTTGTCGGTGGCCTTCACGCCGGCGGCCTGCAACTGCGCCGGCGTCGCCGTCAGCATCCGTGAACTGAGGGTGTAGACATCGGAGTTGCCGTTGCCCGGCGACTGCGCCAGGTTCCGATATTTTTCAGGCGTATCGTAGGACACATTCGCATATACGAAAAGCGGCTCGTCGAGACTCATCACCGGGCAGACCGCTTCCCAGACATCGCCCCTCCTCACGACCTTTGCGCTGCGCCAGAACCGGGTCTTGTTGTTCAGCCCGATCGAGTAGTAGACCTCCACCTGTTTCGCTGCCGCCACGTCGGCCGGGGTCATGCTGACCAACGGAACCCCCGTCGCGGTCTTCAGGTTCAGCTCCAGCCTGGGAGTCGCCGGCATCGTGAAGCTCCCCTTCAGGTGCTGCTCAAACCAGAGGCTTCGGGTGATCGAATGGGCCGGCGTATGGACGTGATTCAAGTGCGGGGCCATGCTGAACCGCACCAGCGACTCAGGCACGTTCCGCCAGTTCCACGCCATGTTGTTGATGGTGCCGTGGAAGTCGTTGACCGGCGACAACCAGAGGATCGGGCAGGCGATCCGCGGGATGTAGGCGTTGTCGGCGACGCAGGCCATTTCGAGCTCCGAGGATTTGGACGTGACGCAACCCGGCAGCTCAGTGGCCTGGCTCTCTAGGATATTGCCCGCGCCGCCGCACGACGGCACCGCCGCTTTCACACGCTTGTCAATGCCAGCCAGGTCGGTAGTGAGTTTGCCGCCCATGGAATGTCCGGTGGCACCGATCCTCGCGGGATCCACCTCCGGCTGCTGTTCGAGGAAGGTGAGGGCGCGGCGCGCGGCGATCAGCACCAGGAACCAGTTGCTGTTGCGCGGCGACTCGACCGCATCCAGCGTGAACTCGTCGGGCGTGAGCGCCCCGGCGAAATGGTTGGCCTTGTTGCGCTGCGGAGGATGCGTGGCGTCGAGCTTGCCCCAGTCCGTCTGCGGGCCCTCGTACGTCATCTTCGAGCGGCCGAAGTTCAGCCGGTTGCCGCCCCAGTTGAGAGACATTCCGGCGTAGCCGTTTTTGGCGTCGGCCACCACGCCGTCAAGGCCGGCCGACTGTCCGCCGCCATGCATCTGCAGCACGGCGGGCAGCTTCGCGCCCCCTTTCGGAAAGGCGTAAAAGGCGGCCACCTTCGCCGGTGCCCCTTTAAACACGCCGACCTGGTAGCGGATCAGCCGGCAGGTCACGCCGTCCTCTTCCCACTCCTTGAGCACCTCGACCTCCAGCGGCTCCTTCGTGGGATCGTATCCGCCCCACAGCTCATCGAGCGTCTGCGGCACCTTGCCGTCCTTGAGGGGCGGCAGGGAGTCCTGCTCCGCGCGGGCGGCCAGTGCGAGCGACACGGTTAACGTTAGCGAGTGAACTACTCTTGAAATCATTTGACTGCCTCCGCTTTGACGAACTTCTCCTCGAGATAAGGCTTGGTTCGTCGAACGTATTCTCCGCCCTCCCAGCGCATGTTCTTGAAGCGCGTTATGATAAAGAGGTCGTCGGGTGTCATGCTGGTGCCCTTGACATACTCGTCGCCGGCCGACTTATAATACGCTTCGTCCCAGCCACTGACCTTGTCCGGCAGCGCAACCGTGCTGACCGTGTAGGGCGTGGTCTTGCCGTCTTTATTGTGGGCTTCAGCAATTCGCTTGGCAGCGGGCAACCAATTCTTCTCGACCTCTTCCTTCAGTCCGCCGGCCGCCCGAAGCGACAAGGTGTTCAGCTTATGCCAGTCATCCAGTTGCCAGCCGTAGGGGTTATGCAAGTCGGAAAGCTTGACGCGGACCGTGCTCCAGCCCTGGTTCGGCAGATCGAAAAACCCATAGAACCGGTCTTCAACCCAGTTGGCTTCCATGAAGGAACGGTTGACAACAACGCCGATTTTCGCACCCGCCGCAGGCGCGTTGAATTCAAAGACCAACTCCGCGCCTTTCGGCCCTATAAAGAGCGGACAGTTGATTTTGCGCGTGCTGATGTTCCACCAATAGCTGTTATCCAACCCCGAGCGCGTCCAGTCGCGTCCGCCATTGGCAAAGTCGTCGATGAGACGGTTTGACGCGGCTTGCGTCTTGACGTTAGCCGCCTGCAACTCCTTCGGCCATGCATAGGCGTAGTCGCTCGAGACCGCCATTTCGCTCAGGCCATCGTAACTGTGGTTCGGCTCCTTGATCGGGTCGATCGCATAGATGGCATTCGCAAAGGCGAAGAGCGGCTCGTCGTTGAAGCTGAGCGGACATTGGGTCTGCCACGTGCCGTCCGCGTTCTTCTTCGGAGTGCCCGTGATCCAGAAACGGGTCAGGCAATTCCGCCCGTCGGTGTAGAACATCTCGATCCGCTTGAAGGTCAACGCCGTCTTCGGCAGCGTCACCTTGAAGACGGGGATGCCGTCGGCCTGCTTGAGCAGGAGTTCGCTTTTCGGCGATTCTGGAAATTTAAACTCGCCCTTCAGCTTGTCTTGGAACCAGAGGTAGTCAGCGATCTGGACTTCCGGCGGCGCACTGTGGTTGAAGTTCGCGCCGAGGACATAGCGCTTGTCGCCGGAAACCTGGTTCACGGCCTCAACGCTGTTCCAGTCCGGGCAGTGGAAATCGTTGGAAGCGCCGCGCAGCAGCACCGGGACCTTGATATATTTCCAGTGTCCGCCCTCGTCGAATTCGCGCATCATCTTCCCATACTTCTCTTCCGTTTCCTTTCCAAGCCCCTGCGCCTGCCCGGTAATGATCTCATGCTTATCCATCTTGCCGCCGCAGCCGCCGCACTGGGGAACGACCGCCGCCAGACGCGGATCAATGCTTTCACAGACAGTCAGGCTGCCGCCGGTGGAATAGCCGGTGATGCCGATTTTCTTCGGATTTACCTCTGACTGCCGCATCATGAACGTGATGATCCTTCGTCCGGAGATCTGCCGGGGAAAGAGCCAGTTATTGCGCGGGCTGATCACCGCATCGATGGTTTTATCTGAACTGTTGAAGCCCCAGACCGGCCCCGGATTGCTATCGGCATTCAACGCGCCCCAGTCGGTGTTCGGAAGTCCGGCCGCCTCGCCGCCCATCTTCTCGTTCATGTTGTGGTTCGGATTGAAGCAGGCGTAACCGAGACGGGCATAATGCAGCGCGCTGCCCTCGCCCCCGGTTTGCGGACCGCCGTTCGTATTCATGATGGCGGGAAGATTCTTCGCGCCTTTGGGGTAAGCCCAGTAGCCGCAGACGATGGACTTCTTCCCCTGAAATGTGCCGACCGTCAACTGCACCCAGTTGACGACGATGCCATCCTTGGTCTCCCACGTCTTGTGGATTTTTGCTTCCAGCGGGTTGTTCTTGTCATAGCTCGCATCGTAGTCTTTCCACATCTCAGGAAGCGTCTGCGGCACATCCTTGGGGCCTGTGATGCGCGGCACTTCTCCCTTGCCCCAGATGTCCATCGCGTAGACACTCATGGATTGCGTGAGGACCAGAGCAGTCAATGCCTGTGCTGCCCATTTCTGAAGACGAAGTGATGTCATGGTGAGTTCCCGGTGATGGTTATGATGCGTTCAACTCCTCTTTTCTCGGGGGAAATGTGTTACAGCCTACGCGAAACCTGCTCTTTTGTCATGTCGTGCAAATGTACCACAAAAGAAGTGTCAGTAAGTTGGGGAGAGGGAGAAATGCGCGAATGCGTGAATAAAACTTGAAGCTGGGTGTTTCCAACTTACTGACACTTATTATTCGGGCTATCCGATAGAACGCTCAGTTTTAGTGCTCTGTCAGCTTCCTATATCGTTTGACTATTTCTTCCCTGTCTTTGCCGACAATCACAAACAGATCCATGGGTTGGTCGCCATAATGATACGACATCTTCAATCCATTATTCTTTCCGAGATTCAGGCCGACCCGTTTGTCAACGTTCAGCAGCATCCCGTAATTTCGGCTCGACACGAAAGCCGGCACCGTGTCGGGCGTGGTTTTATAGTGCCGGCTGACGGACTGACCTGTCACATTTACGCCATCCGGCAAAGAGAAAAACTGTTCGTCCTTCCCCATCCGGAACTCCCAGGTGGCCATCGTATTCTCATAGCCAATGCCATTGCCATCTTGGAGCATTCCCTGAGTCCAGAGCCACTGAATGCCCATATTTTCTTTGAGAAATGTGAGCGGAATACCATCTGTCGCCCAGGTCCTCACGCTCAGCGCCTTGCCCTTGTCTTCGATGATCAGGTCCGACACTTGCCCGGTCTGCTTGACAACCGGCATCTTGTCGGCTGCTGGAAAATCCTCGCCAGCCCGCACGATCTGCATCCGCAGGACATAATGGTCGTAGGCTGTCAACGTCCAGCGCCAACCGGTTGTCGAATGAACCATCAGGCTCTTACCCTGCATTTCATGATAGGCATACACGCCGCGCAACTGGGGATCCGGCTTGATCTCCGGCCTAGCCGCCCCCGGCGTGTAGGTGATCATCTTGCTTCTTTCCGCGACGGTATAGGGCTTGTCGGGATTCACTCGGAATGTTTCCGGCTTGAGATCCCCGCTCAGGGCCTTCAAAAGGGAGTCGGCGACTTTTTTCGCCATAAAGGCTTGCCCATCTTTATTGAAATGAACATCGCTCCGTATACCATACTCCTTCAGATGCGGCAGCATATACGCGTAGAGGTCGTCAATCATTACGCCGTTCTCCTTCATCACAACTTCCGCGATTTTGTTATACAAATACTCATCGCCGCTGTGACGTCCGGGCCCGGGATCAGGAATCGGCGTGATCGTCCCCCAGATCAATTTGTCCGTGCGGCCTTTCAGGATACGGACCAGCTCACGCAGATTCTTCTCGTACGTCGCAGGATCCACCATCCGCTGACCTTTAAGCGTGTCATTATAGAAGTTGCCCGTGGTTTCATCGTAAGAGACGATGCACATGTCCCAGAGCCCGCAGTTGAAATGGATGACATCCGCCTTGCCTTCTCCGAGAAGTGTTTTCAACGTGCTGTCAATCCCGCTCAACGTGATTTTGCTGGAGAGTGCTGCGCCGATTTTGACATCCACCTGACCCTTGAGCAGCTCCTTCAGCGGTTCTGAATATCCGCTGATGCAGATGGAGTCCCCGATCACCAGCGCTGTGGGCAGGGGTTTTATCGCTGACTCCGCAGCCGTTAACCCCGTTGCGCAGGCAAGGAGCAGGAGATGTGCAATAAATTGTTTCACGGGGTCAAGCCTTTAATTTCCTTGTTGTCTGGACGGCCCCATACTTCTACTTCTGCCAGAGTCAATATATTGGAGGAGCGCAACTGTATCCTGACATAGCGCCCTGTCACGTTGTCCAGCTTGATTTCGGTCGGAGTGCCCATGACTTCAGCCTGATGCAGAACAGTCGGCCATGTCGAACCGTCGGCTCCAATCATGATGTCGTAATTCGACGCGCGCTGCGCATCAGTATCGGTACGATTGAAGCATTTGATGGTGCGGATCTGGCAGCTCTCACCAAGGTCAACCTGCCACCAGGCGTTCGCATCCGACCCGGTGTGAGTAACGCTGTTGTTGAAAAACGTACCGTCGCTATTGCCGTCAATCGCCCGTGCGGCAATGGCGTCCTTATATCCGATGGAGCTTTGCGTCGCAATGCCGTCAAGCGCGAGGTTGTAGTCTGCGGTGGTCAGCGTGTATTCCGCAGTGATCTTCTTGTCGCCGTCCATCTTGATCGTGGCCGGATTTTTGCTTCCCGACAGATCCCCGCTCCATGCTGAAAAGAGATGCTTGCCGTCAGGTTTGACGTTCAGCGTCACACATGATCCAGCTTGATAAGGGCCTTCAGCGGGCATCAGTTGGACTTTTCCGCCTGCACTTGCTACCGAGAGCTTGTAGAACTTTGTCACCTCGTAATCGCCGGACTTGGCATTCTCAACAGTCATTCCGGGCGGTATGGTTCCGCGCGTCTTGATGGTGTTATCGGCCTGGCGTTCGTGGCGGACCTGAATAAGCCCGAGCGGTGTCGGATACGAGCCTTCCGCCCACCTCAGCGTGCCGAGCTGCGGCACGATACGGACACGTGTGAAGCCAGGTGCGGCAGGCGTGATGCCGAGGACTGTCCGGCTCAGCCACGGCGTCGGGCCACTCGACCAGCCATGACACAAGCTGTGCCGGTAACCGACGTAGCAAAAGCCGCCGAAATCGCCGTGGATATCTTTTTTTCCAGGCGGCGTCAGTTCATCAATCCGGCCTGCATTCTCCGTCCATTCGATATTGAAGTCCTCCCAGAAGGTCGTGGCTCCAAAATCGAGCATCG
>CAYLUN010000015.1:0-88024 GCA_964386865.1 uncultured Lentisphaeraceae bacterium
CAAAAAAAAGACCAAAAAAGAAAAACCAGCGGTCGTTGTAAACCGCTGGCCTTCAGTGCCTTACTCGCAATGGCACCCCCTAGGGGAGTCGAACCCCTCTTTCCAGGATGAGAACCTGATGTCCTAGCCGATAGACGAAGGGGGCAGTGCCGGAAACAAAGAACGATATGGTGCACCCGGAGGGACTTGAACCCCCACGTCTCGCGACATAAGAACCTGAATCTTACGTGTCTGCCAATTCCACCACGGGTGCGTGAAAAGTGAAAAGCAGTATGCCAAAACGGGGCTCAGCCGTCAACCCTCAACGGTGAATTATTTTCGCTTAGCTCGCGCTTGACTTTCGGGGGCAGGAAAAGGTAAAGTTCATACCACTTTTCAAGCCAACGTAGCTCAGCTGGTAGAGCAGATCATTCGTAATGATCAGGTCGTCCGTTCGATCCGGATCGTTGGCTCCATCTGAAACCTCGAAAACCAGCGCGACGTTGTTTTTCGGGGTTTTTGCTTTAGGGCCACCAACATGCAAAAGCCCGCCTCACCCGCCTGCCGGCGCTTCGTCACCTCGGTGCTCGTGCCCGATCGCGTCGGCCTGCTGCGCGACGTCACCCAGGCCGTCTTCTCGCTCGAGGGTAACATCGGCGGCATCCGCCAGACCGTCGTCGACGGCTTCTTCACCCTGGTCTTCACCTCCGAGCACCCCGCGCAGGTCACGCCCGAGGCGCTGCGCGCGCTGCTCGACGCCTCGCTCGAGCCCGAGGCTGTGGTCACCGTGCTCGACAGCCCCGAGACGCGCGAGGCCGTGCTGCCCACCGGCTCGCGCTTCGTGGTCATGACCCGCGGCGACGACAAGCCCGGCACGATTTTCGCGATCACCTCCTTCCTCGTGGACCACGGCGTCAACATCGAGGACTGGATGGTCGAGGAGGAGTCCGGCCAAGTCATCTACATCGCGCAGGTAGTGGTGCCCGAGGCCGTGGACTTCCGCGCGATTCAGGAAGGCTTCCGCGCCTCCATGGCCGAGCGCGGCCTCACCGGCCTGCTTTGCCACGAGAACATCTTCCGCGCCACCAACGAGATCGGCCCGATCAAGTCGCTCATCGGAAAGTGAGCGGCACGAGGACGCCGGACGCCCGACCGGCGAGGTCAGGCCGCCAACCGTGAACCGCTGAACTTTCCTAACCCAGAACCCAGGCACCTCTTATGCTCGCTCGACAAGACGTACTCTCAACCATCCGCATGGTGCGCGAGGAAAACCTCGACGTGCGCGCCGTGACGCTCGGCGTCAACCTGAACGTCTGCGCAAACCCCGACCCGGACAAGCTGGCCGCGGCCGTCTACGCCCGCATCGTGGAGAAGGCCGGCAACCTGGTGCGCTTCTGCGACGAAGTAAGCGCCAAATACGGCCTGCCGATCGTCAACAAGCGGATCGCGGTCTCGCCGGTGAGCCTGCTGCTCGAGGGGCACACGGTCGAGACGGCGGTCAAGGTCTGCCGCGCGCTCGACGCCGCCGCGGAGCAGGTGAAGATTGACCTGCTGGGCGGCTTCTCGGCGCTTGTGCAGAAGGGTGTCACGCCGGGCGAGCGCACGCTGATCGAATCGCTGCCGCAGGCGCTCACCGCCACCCGGCGAGTCTGCTCCTCCTTCAACGTGGGCACAACCAAGGCCGGCATTAACGTGGACGCCATCAAGCTGATCTCGCGCAAGATCATCGAGACCGCCGAGGCGACCCGCTCGGCCCAGGGCTTTGGCTGCGCCAAGATCGTGGTCTTCGCCAACATGCCCGAGGACAACCCCTTCATGGCCGGCGCGATGCTCGGCCCCGGCGAGCCGGAGTGCGTCATCAACGTCGGCGTCAGCGGCCCGGGCGTGGTCAAGCGCGCGGTCGACCGCCTCGTGCAGCAGGATCCAGAGGCCACGCTGAACGAGATTGCCGAGGAGATCAAGCACACGGCCTTCCGCGTCACGCGCACCGGCGAGCTGATCGGACGCGAAGTGGCGGACCGCCTAAACATCCCCTTCGGCGTCGTGGATCTCTCGCTCGCCCCCACCCCGCGCGTGGGCGACTCCGTGGGCGAGATCTACCAGAGCATGGGAATCCGGCTCATCGGCGCGCCCGGCACCACCGCGGCCGTGATGCTGCTGAACGACGCCGTGAAGAAGGGCGGCGCCTTCGCCTCCAGCGCGGTCGGAGGCCTCTCCGGCGCTTTTATTCCCGTGATGGAGGACCACGCGCTCTCCAAGGCCGTGACAGACGGCACGCTGACGCTGGAGAAGCTTGAGGCCATGACGGCGGTCTGTTCCGTGGGGCTCGACATGATCCTGCTGCCGGGCAGCACCTCGTACGAGACCGTGGCCGGCATCATCCTCGATGAGGCGGCCATCGGCATCTCAACCCGCAAGACAACCGGCGTGCGCCTGATCCCCGTGCCCGGTGCGAAAGCCGGCGACTACGTGGACTTCGGCGGCCTCTTCGGCTCGGGCACGATCACGCAGCCCGCCAGCCCCGGCGGCGCGGAGGTCTTCGTGAACCGCGGCGGACAGATCCCGGCCCCGATCCACAGCCTGATGAACTGAACTTGTAACTTGTAACCGGCAAACCTCTCCCCGCCATGACCTCCGCCGACATACCCGCCGTCAACCGCGCGCTGAAGAAGGCGTTCCACAGCGTGAGGGCGCCGATCATCGACCTCGTGGCCGTGCAGACGCGCGACCCGTTCCTGGTGCTGGTCGGCACGATCCTCAGCGCCCGAACCAAGGACGCCTGTACGGCCGCGGCCTGCGGCCGGCTCTTCAAGACCGTGCGCGCGCCGGACGACCTGCGCCGCATCCCGCTGGGCGAGTTGGAGAAGACCATCTACCCGGTCGGCTTCTTCCGCGACAAGGCTCGGCACCTGAAGGCGCTGCCGGACGTGCTTGACGCGAGGTTCGGCGGCGTGCTGCCGGACACGGTCGAGGCGCTCTGCGAACTGCCCGGCGTGGGCCGCAAGACCGCGAACCTCGTGGTTGCGCTCGGCTTCGACAAGCCGGCCATCTGCGTGGACGTGCACGTCCACCGCATCACCAACCGCCTCGGGCTCGTGAAGACCAAGGCCCCCTACGACACCGAGATGGCCCTGCGGGCGCTCCTGCCCGTGCGCTACTGGAAGACGTGGAACTCCTACCTCGTCTCCTTCGGCCAGACGCGCTGCGCCCCGCGCAGCCCGCGCTGCGCCGGCTGCCCCATCGCCGCCTGGTGCCCGTCGCGCCTGATCTAGGCTATAGGCTGTAGGCTGTAGGCTGTAGGCTATAGGCTGTAGGCTATAGGCTATAGGCTATAGGCTGTAGGAAGAGGGCGCGGATCCACACTATAGCAAGACTCGCGTAACGGATGTCGGATGTGTTGCGCGAGCCGCATGGCGCTAACCTACAGCCCACACAGCCTACAGCCCACAGCCTACAGCCTACAGCCTAAAAAAAAGCCCTCCGGCGAACCGGAGAGCCTTCTTTTATTCACTGAGGGTGAACCGCTTCGCTCACATCTCGCGCATGAGGCGGCGAGAGTTGTTGCGGATGCGGGCGCGTGCCGACTTGCGGCGAGACTTCTCGCAAGGTTTCTCGTAATAACGGTTATTACGGAGCTGCTTGAGCAACCCTTCCTTGTCCATGATCTTCTTCAGGCGCTTGAGCGCACGCTCGACGGACTCGCCCTTCTTCAATCGGATCTGAATCACGCTTGTCACCCCCTCTCACAACCTTCGGGCCGCGCGACCGGAAACTTCACGTCTCCGCTGGGGCCCGCTCAGGCAAAGGAAATGGAACTATAGCAGAAAGCCTCTGCGGCCGTCAATGGCCGAGGGCCTTTTTCTTCAAATCCGCCGTTGACAGACGCCCCTGATTTTGCGATATTTTGCGCTACTTCAAACCCCGGTGGGGTACCGAAGTGGTTAAACGGGACAGACTGTAAATCTGTTGGCAAACGCCTTCCTTGGTTCGAATCCAAGCCCCACCACCAATTTTAAAGGCCCTGTAACCATTGCGGTTGCGGGGCCTTTCTCATTTTTTCTTCTTCCTTCGGGATTGCCAAACCGACCCGAATCGGTTATATCTTTGTGGGAAAGCGAAACGATTCGGAGGTCTCACATGCACGTTAACGCTCAGGTTACCGCTTTCATGAACCAGTTCCCGTATGAGGGGCTCACGTTCGACGACGTCACGCTCGTGACGCGTTACGCCGACTTCCTGCCGGACGACACCAGCCTCGCCACCCGGCTCACCAGCCGCATCTCGCTCAACATCCCGTTCGTCAGCGCGGCGATGGACACCGTGACTGAGGCCGGCATGGCCACCGCGATGGCGATGCTCGGCGGCATCGGCGTGATCCACAAGAACCTGCCGCCCGAGGCTCAAGCCCAGCACGTCCGCCGCGTGAAGCACTACCTCAACGGGCTGATCATGAAGCCCGTGGCCTTCCACGCCACCGACACGCTCGCTTACATCCGCCAGTACCGCGACGAGCACCACCTCTCATTCAGCGGTTTCCCGATCCTCGACGACCAGGACCGCCTCGCGGGCATCGTGACTTCCAGCGACATCCGCTTCGCCAAGAAGACCGCCACGCGCGTGTCCGAGGTAATGACCAAGAACGTCATCACGGCCGAGCCGGGCACGACGCTGGAGCAGGCCTACTCGCTCATGATGGAGAACAAGATCGGCAAGCTCCCGCTGGTTGACAAAGCCGGCCAGCTTGTAGGCCTCTACTCCTTCACCGACGTGCTGGAGCTGGTCGAAAACGCCCAGCCGCTCTACACGCGTGACAGCCGGTATCAGCTGCGCGTGGCGGCCGCGGTCAGCGCGGGCGACCATGAGCGCACCGAGATGCTCGCCAACGAGCAGGTCGACGTCGTGGTTGTCGACAGCGCGCACGGCCACTCCAAGGGCATCCTCGACATGGTCGCCTGGATCTGCAAGCACTACCCCGACATCGACGTGATCGGCGGCAACGTGGCCACGGCCGAGGGCGCGCTCGCCCTTCGCCAAGCGGGCGCGCACGCCGTCAAGGTCGGCATCGGCCCGGGCTCGATCTGCACCACGCGCGTCGTCTGCGGCGTCGGCATCCCGCAGATCACCGCGGTCTGCAAGGCCGCCGAGGCGCTCGACGGCGCCATCCCCGTGATCGCCGACGGCGGCATCCGGCTCTCGGGCGACGTGCCCAAGGCGCTCGTCGCCGGCGCGGACACCGTGATGCTCGGCTCGATCCTCGCGGGAACCGAAGAGAGCCCCGGAGAGAAAATCATCCACGAGGGCCGCCACTACGTCGTCTACCGCGGTATGGGAAGCCTCGCCGCGATGAAGGAAGGCAAGGGCAGCCGCCAGCGCTACGGTCAGGACAACGTCAAGGACGACGAGCTGGTGCCGCAGGGCATCGAAGGCATCGTCCCGCTGGCCGGCTCCGTCAAGAAGATCATGACGCAGTTCTGCGGCGGCCTGCGCTCGTCGCTCGGCTACTGCGGCACGCGCACGATCCCCGATCTCAAGCGCGACGGCATCCTCTGCCGCGTCACCAACGCGGGCGTTCGCGAAGCCCACCCGCACGACGTCAAGATCATCAAAGAGGCCCCGAACTACCGCTCGTGACCGCCCGTTTTTCGTTTGCGTGCGGCGCCCGGTTTGGGGTACCATACCGCGCAGCAAATCCGTAAAAGGACCGCCGGATGCATGCGCATCGTATGACCCGGCCCAACACCCAAGGAGAATACCATGTCTTATCTCATCACCGACAAGTGCGTCGCATGCGGACTCTGTAAAGACGCCTGCCCCGTGGAAGCGATCAGCGAGGGCTCGCCCCTGTACACGATCGACGCGGGCAAGTGCATCGACTGCGGCGCGTGCGCCGGCGAGTGCCCGAACGAGGCGATCGTCGCGGGCTGAGCGGCCCGGGCGTCACGCATGCAGGCGGCAGGTCTTCACCTGCCGCTTTTTTTTTGCGCCCGGAGCAGGCCGCAGCAACTCTAATGATGGCCAACCCTGTCCCGTCCATCTTAGAATTGCTGCGCAGGCCGCCTTTGCCCTTGTGCGGCTGTGCCGTTCGCGCTAAGCTACCGTCAACCTAACGAAGAAGGCCACTCCCGGCCGCCGAACCCCCGAGACCGTATTCCGCCATGCGCTACGCGATCGTCTCCGATATCCACGCGAACCTGACGGCGTGGAATACCGTATTGGCCGACATCACCGACATGAAGGTCGATAAGATCATCTGCCTCGGCGACGTCGTGGGCTACGGGCCCGACCCCGTTGGCGTCTTGGAGTCGGTCTACCGCGTCGTACACGTCACGCTTCTGGGGAACCACGACGCCGCCCTCTGCGGCAAGATCGACCCCGGCCTCTTCACCTCCCGCGCCAAGAGCGCCGTCTTGCTCCACCGCAAGCAGGTCTCTCCCAAAGGGCTGGCCTGGCTGAGCGGCCGGCCGCTCCTGCTCACGGCGCCCGGCTTCCGCTGCACGCACGGCGACTTCTCGGAGCCCGCGGCCTTCCGCTACATCGTCGAGCCGCACGAGGCCGTGCCCTCGTGGAAGGCGACCGCGGAGCAACTGCTGTTCGTCGGCCACACGCACCTGCCCGGCATCTACGTGGTCGGCGCCAGCGGCGTCCCCCACTTCGTGAACGCCTGCGACTTCCAGCTTGAGGAGGGCAAGCGCTACATCGTGAACCCCGGAAGCGTCGGCTACCCGCGCGTCGGCGATTGCCGCGCGTCCTACTGCGTCTACGACGGAGCCGCGAACAGCATCACGTTCCGCTCGCTTCCCTTCGACTGCGAAGGCTACCGCAAGGCCGTGCTGGACGCGGGGCTGGAAGACGACCCGTGGCTTGCGCAGAAGGCGATGCTGCACAGCCTCCCCGTCCTGCGCGAACGGCTTTCCTTCTCCCACCCCCTGACGGCCGACCAGCAGGCGAGGGACGTGCACAGACAGGCGACGCTCGGCCCCAGGCTTACGCGGCGTCGCGCGGTCAAGCTGTCGCTCATCCTTCTGCTGGCCGGCGGCGCGGCGGCCGTCGCCGCGTTTCAGGCTGGGCGCCAGGCCGCGCCCTCGCCCCTCGCCGTCTCGGTGCCGCCGAGTGAGCCGCCCGCGCTCATCGCGTTTCCGCTTGTGCCGCCCGACAAGAACCTGTCGCCGGAGATCCCCCCCTCGGCCAGCGCCGACGGCAGCCTGGCCGGCTGGCGCTACGCCGTCGAGGACCGCGAGCGGCAGTCGGTCGGGATCGGCCTTCGCGACGGCGCGCTCACCATCCGGATCACTCACGCTGAGCCGCGCCGGTTTGACGTGGAATCGCCCCTCGTCAATCTGGCCGGCACGAACCTGCGTGCGCTGCGGCTGTCGGGCCGTGCGCACCGGCTCGACGGCTTCGCTGGCTCCGTACTCTTTCAACTCGTGACCTACACGACGGGCCCCGACGGCAAGCCGCAGCAAGACGCCACGGAAAGTTTCGAGGCTCGCGACACCAAGCGCAAGGGCGCGGTGGCCGCATCGCTCAGCCGCAAGATCGATCTCCCGCGGCGGGTCACCCATGTGAGGCTGCGCATCGTGGCGGATTTCTCGGGCACGCTCGAGCTCGACCGGCCGTTGCTCACTGGCGAGTGCGCACGCACCAGCGCCGCCGCACAAGGGAAGGCCAACATGCCATGATCAAGACGATACCGGAGGAGGTCTGGGCTTTCGACTGCGAGTGGGTGCCGGATCTGCAGGCGGGCCGGCTGCTGTACCGGCTGCCCGACGAGCTGCCGGACGCGGAGGTGCTTCGCGTCATGTGGGAGCAGGGAGGAGCCACGGTCGAGAACCCGACGCCCTTCCTTCGCACGCTGCTTTGCCGCGTGGTCTCGATCGCCGCGGTGATCCGCCGCGCGCCCAAGAACGGCGAGCCCCAGCTGTTCCTGCACACGCTGCCCGAGAGCCCCGACGACGCGTCGCAGGACGAGTCCTACATCCTGAAGCGGTTCTTGCGGGACGGGCTCGCCACGCGCAACCCGCAGCTGGTCGGCTTCAACTCCCGCAACGCGGACTTGCGCATCCTCACGCAGCGGGCCATCACGCGCGGGCTCTCCCTGAGGCACCTCTGCGACCGGCTGGACGCCAAGCCGTGGGAGAGCCCGGACGTGGACCTGATGGAGCTGGTCAGCGGCTTCGGCAAGAACTACGCGGTCTCGCTGAACGAGATCGCCACGCTCTCCGGCATCCCCGGAAAACTGGACACGGCCGGCGAAGACGTCTGCGGCCTTTGGTTCAGCGGCCGCAGGCGCGAGATCGTGCAGTACAACAGCTTCGACGCCCTCACCACGTACCTCGTGTGGCTGAGGCTCGCCTTCTTCTCCGGGCGCCTGACGGAGGAGGAGCACCGCCTCGAGCAGGTGCGGGTGCGCCAGCTCATCGAGGAGCGCATCCGAAAGCCGGACGGCGCCTATCTCGCGCGCTACCTCGAAGCTTGGCACAGCCTCAAAGCGCGAACCGGCCAGCTCGACGACGGGGTCTTTGCCGCCCAAGCCGAGTAGTGCTGCTGGCCGCGCCTCAATGTACGCCGCGCTGGCTGTCCGCGTAGAACTGCACGAGCCGCTGGATCTCGGGAAGGCTTTCGACCTCGTACTTGATGCGCTCCAGAGCCTGGCTGCGATTCAGCCCCTCGCGGTAGAGCAGGCGGAAGGCCTCCTTCAGCGCCGAGCGCACCTCGACAGGGAAACCGCGGCGCTGCAAGCCGACGATGTTCGGGCCCGCCACACGCGTTTCGCCGGACACGCTCTCCGTCAGCATGTACGGAGGGCAGTCCTGGCGCACCTTGGCTGCGCCGCCGACCATCGCGTACGTGCCGATCCGGCAGAACTGGTGGATGCCCGCCATGCCGCCGATGATCGCGTGGTCTTCGATCGTCACCTCGCCGGCCAGCGTGGCGCTGTTCGACATGATCACGTCGTCGCCGACCTTGCAGCCGTGCGCCACGTGGCAGTAGGCCATGATGAGGCAGCCGGAGCCGACGCGCGTCACCTCGCCGGGCTTGGTGCCGAGGTGCACCGTCGAAAACTCGCGCAGGACGGTCTTGTCGCCGATCTCCACGAAGGTGACGTCCCCGGCTTTGTATTTGAGGTCCTGCGTCTTGGTGCCGATGCAGGCGAACGGGAAGACTTCGCACTGCTTGCCGATGGTGGTGTACCCCACCACGTGGGCGTGCGACTGAACCACAGTCCCCTCGCCAATCTTCACGTCGGGGCCGATGATCGCGTACGGGCCCACCTCCACGTCTGCGGCGAGTTCCGCCTTCGCGTCCACAATTGCTGTCGGATGAATCGTTGTCATTGCCTATTGTCCTTTCCTTACTCGTCGCACAGAGCCTACAGGTTCTTTGGTATCAGCACCGCCGCAAGCGCAAAACAGGCTGCCACGGGGATCCAGATCACGGCATAGGGGTGCGCCCAGTCGTATTTGTCGAGCGAGTGAATGAGGATGACGCACAGGTAGTACGCCATCGCGACTGCCAAACTAATGGCCATGCCGATCGTCGACTCTTTGCGATGCGAGCGGATGCCGAGCGGCACGCCGATCAGCAGGAAGCAGATGGAGGCGCACGCGTACACGAGCCGGAGCTGATACTCGGTCCGGTGGATGCTCAGCACCCGGCGCGTCGGGCCGCGCGGCCAGCCCTTCGGGTTGAGCCTGAGCATGCTGATGGTCTGGCGCAGCTCTACAAAGCGGAAGTCCTTTTCCTTCCTCACGACGCTCTTGCGCTGCATGGCGTCAGGTATCACGTGCTGGAATCGGTCGGCGACGGCCACGCCCGGGTGCCCCGCCTCGATCGGATCCACGCGCACCTTGTACAGATCCAGCACGATGTCCGCGCCGTTCGTGGCGACCAGCGCCTTCTCCGCCCGAATCTCGCGCGTGACGTTCGTGTGCGTGTAGTCGAAGATCACCAAGTCGTTCAGCCAGTTTCCCGACTTCTTCTCGAAGAAGATTTTGACGTTCGGAAAGTCGTCGATCATGCGGCCGGGCTCGAGCAGGTCCAGCCCCACGTCCACGCTGACCATCGACCTTAGGTTGCGCCGCACCTCATGGCTGCGCGGCACGATCTCGTTGTTGACGTAGAAGCCCAGCAACGTGCAGAACAAAGCGAACAGGGCGGGCCACTTCATGACATGCACGAGGTTTACGCCGCAGGCCCGCATGGCGGCGATCTCGCTGTCGGCGGAGAGCCGGCTGAAGACCAGCAGGGCGCTGACCAAGATGGAGAGCGGCACCGTAAGCGTCAAGGTCTCGGGCATTCCCACCAGCAGGAAGAGGCCGACCGCCTTCATCGGAAGGCCCTCGATCAGGAGCCGCGTAATGCGCACCAGCAGCCCGATCGTCATCACGAACGACAGCACCAGCCAGACCAGCGCAAAGGCGGCCAGGAATGACCGCAACACGTATCGCTCGATGATCTTCATCCCGGTTTCGTCCTATAACGAAGGGGCCGCAAAAGAAACCTCAGTTTCTTCGCGGCCCCGTCAGCATGCCGTCAGCAGCGCCCGTCCGTCATTACGGGTTCGCGTACTTGACCTTGTCGGCGTTCGTCCCCGCGCCGCGTATGTAGATCTCGACGCGCCTGTTCTCGGGGTTGCCGTTGACCAGGTCCGGCTGCACTTTCGGGCGGCTGAAGCCGTAGCCGACGGCCGTCGTGCGAGCCGCGCCGACGCCCTTGCCGACCATGTACGATTGAACGGCCTGCGCGCGGCGCTCGGAGAGGTCCTGATTGTATTTCTCGCTCGAGCGGTTGCGGCGGTCGGCGTGGCCTTCGATCACGGCCGTCGCCTGCGGGTTGCGCGTCAGCACGCGAACCACGTGGTCGATCTCCAAGAAATACTCGGGCTTGATCACGGTCGTGTCGTAGTCAAACTGGATATAGACCTCGAAGAGCATCAGGTCGTCGCTCGGATCCAGCGGGTTGGTATGGTCTTCGATCACCTCGTGCCCGTCGGCCACGCCGCCCTTGTCTGTGTCGCGGTCCAGCGGGTTCGTCTTATAGCTGAGGACTTCCTGGCCGTCCTTCAGCCCGTCGAAGTCGGTGTCGGGGTTCAGCGGGTTGGTCTTGTAGACCTTGACCTCGTCGCCGTCCGTCAGCTCGTCGCCGTCCGTGTCCTTGTTGAACGGATCCGTTCCCAGCTTGGCCTCTTCGTCGTCCGTCAGGCCATCGCCGTCCGAGTCCTTCGGGAGGCCGATCACCGCGCCGCCGCCAGAGCTGCCTCCCGCGCCGCCGAACCGGTACGCCACGCCCGCGTCCGCCGTGTAGATGAACTCGCACGTCGTGTCCAGCGCCATGAACGCACGGGCGTCCGCACGCAGCGACCAGCGGTCGCTCAAATGATACATCACGCCCGCGCCGACACGCGGCCCCGCGACGCTGTACTCTCCGCCTTCGCAGAACACGCGGTCGTTCGCCCGGTAATAGCCCATGCCGGCCGTCAAGTACGGGTCAAGCCGCTCGAACCGGTTAAAGTGGTAAAGGCCGTCCAGAAACAGGCCGCGTACGCTCTGCTCGCCCTGGTTGAAGCCGCCCCCGCCGTCATCCTGATTGTCGCCGCCATTGCTTGTGATGTTGGGGGCCCAAGACAGCCCGGCCTCAGCCGACCAGTGCTCGGAGACGTCATAACCCAGCCGCAAGACCATGTTTAGGCCCTCATCGGTCGGCTGGCTGCCCTCAAAAAACATCATTCCCACGCCCGGGCTCACGTACCACCGGGGCGCATCAGCCAATTCGTTGGCACCCGCATGTGCCGAGACAAACAGAGACGCCGTAACGGCGGCCGTCAAAAAATCGAGTTTCTTCATTTTATGCTCCTTCATCCAATACGATTGAGACAGTATAATTCATGGCGCCGTCCGGCGCAATCCGATTCTCACTCAATTACATCTTTTTAAGAAAACACGGTCCGCCACGTCCCCCGACGTGGCGGACCCGCGTACTAACGGACACAGGCCAAACGCCAATCCGCGTCGTCCTGTGCGCACCCCGTATGTCCGGCCCTGGCGTTCTTAGCCGCAAAACCAAGTAAAAGGCCTCGCGGATAGTGTCTTCTCGGCCCGAAGGCCTAGATGACAGCTTGTTCATCCGCAGAAGCCATGCCAACGGTTTCGGCGGGCGTTCTGCTCAGAGCTCCCAGGCGCGCTCCGACGGGAGCTTCCCCGACGGAAAGGCGCAGACACGTCTTGCCCCGTCCCACAGGGCGGCCTCCTGGCCGTCACACGTCAGGCGCAGCGGCCCCGCCCCCCGTCCGCGCAGGACGTTGGCGACCAGGAGCGCCTTTTCGAACCCGTCGCCGCGCCGGAAGTTCCACACCTCGTCCGGCTGCGCCAGCCGCGACTCGCCGTCGTAGATCGACTCGCCGGGCCACCCCGCCACCCGCGCGAGAACCTCCGCCTCGGTCAGCGCCGCCGCACCCGCCAGGCTGACCGGGTTGCGCTCCAGCGCCGCCCGCGCGAACGGCGCGTAGGGCGTGCGAGACAGATCCCTCCACGCGTAGAAGGCCAGGTCGGCCGTCGGGTTGGCCCCTCTCAGCGACTCGACGTGCGCCACCACCTCCTCGCGCGTCATGTCCGCGGTCAGCGCGAACGCGGGCTCCGAGGCGTCGAAGGCCAGCCCCTCCGTGGAGGGCAGCCGAGGCTCGGTGTGGCAGAAGCGCACCAGCAGCGAGACGATCTCCGACGCGCTCATGCACCCGTCGCCGATCGTGACCTTGAGCGCAAGCAGGTCCTCCGGCTCGTCGAGGTCGATCGCGCGGCCGCGCACGAACTCCTCCACGTCGTTGAGCACGATCTTGCACAGGCTGCACGATGCCGAAAACGTCTCCGGCGGAATCGCGGCGATCAGCTTCTCGCGCGTCTCGTCGGTCACCTTATACGGGCTATCCTGCTCGAAGCTGAACGCCTGGTCCAGCGCCAGATAGCGGTCCACGCCGTTGACCGGCCAGCGCAACACGAAGCACTGCCGCACACGCGGGTTCTGGCGCAGGAAGTTCCCCAGCACCTCGGGCGTCAGCTGCGTCTTCAGGTAGCCTCGCAGCCGCTCGGAGAAGTGCGCGTAGGACTTGGCCGCGATCGTCGCGCGCCGGTAAAGGGTGTGCACCCACCCCGTGTGGTGCGCCACGAGCGTCACGCGCTCGTTCTCCAGCGCCCGCCGGGCCTGCCCCGAGATCTGCGTGCCGTTGAACCACATCGCCTTGGTCACGAGCCGGCGGTTGTTGATCAGCACGCCGTCGTCCGTCTCCACGAAGTTCTGCGAGTGCAGCGGCGTCGCCATCAGAAACACCTTCTCGAGCGGGATGCCCGCGACCACGAACAGCGCCGCCGCATAGAGCGCCGCCAGCGACACGCACTCGCCCGCGCCCGTCGCAAAGCCCGGCCGGTGCCGAAAGGCGTCCATCGCCTCCACGGTCTCCGTCTTCCAGTACGGGATCGTGTCCGAACCGTACTTGTCCAAGCCGAAATGCGTCCGGATGTCGATGTCGAAGTAATACGTGTCGCCCTGATAGCCGAAAAGCGCGTTCGACTGCGCGATCACCTCCGGCGAGAGAAACTCGGAGAAGCGCGCCAACTCGCGCTTCTGGTCGGTCAGGCCCCACGTCTCCAGGTCGAGGTTGAACACGTAGTGGTCCATGATGTACTGCTTGAGCCGCTGCAGACGGCGGTAGGGCTTCTGCTTGCGGATGCCCTTGAACCACGGATCGTCCCGCCACTGCCAGAGCCGCGGCGACATGATGTTCGCCAGCACCAGGCTGTACATCAGCTCTGGAAAAATGAAAACCTCCATGTCCGACAGCGTCACCGCCGACGAGCAGCGCTCCATCTCCCGCTTCGTCATCGCACCCTCCGTTCGTAGTCCGCGCTTCAGCCCGCGCGGCTTCGCGCCCGCGAGCGCCGCATCCGCGCATCAGCCAACAGCCCGCCCAGCGCCAGCCCCGCGGCCAGCAGCGCCCCGGGGATCGCGAGCAGCCAATCCCCGCACCGCGTGTAGGGCGACGGCAGCGGCCGCTCCGGCACCGTCATCGGCGCCACGAGGAAACCCGTGAAATCCGCCACATCCCCGCCCGACTCCAGCCGCGTCACGCGCCCCACCGGGTCGACGACGCACGAGACGCCCGAGTTCGCCGCGCGCACCAGCGGCACGCCGTTCTCCACCGCCCTGAACACCGACTGATTCAGGTGCTGCAGCGGCTCGATCGAGCCGTTGAACCACGCGTCGTTGGTCATGAGCACCAGCAGCCTCGCCCCAGCCCGCACGGCGCTGCGGCTCAGCGCGGGAACCGTGTCCTCGAAGCAGATTAGCGGCCCCAGGCCCAGCTCCCGCCCCGGCCCCTTCGTGATCGTCAGCACGCAGGGCCCTCCTCCCGCCGTGCAGCTCACCCCGGTCGGCGCCAGGCGCTGCAGCAGCGGGATCGTCTTGTCCAGCGGGATGTACTCGCCGAACGGCACGAGGTGCTGCTTGCGGTAGCGCCCCATGGCCTCGCCGGCGGACGAGAAGAGCCACGCCGCGTTGTAGAAGCGCAGCCCGCGCGGCGCGGCCGGCCCCGGCTCCACCCGCTCGATCTCCAGCGCCCCGGTCAGCAGCGGCCCGCCCGCCGCGGCCGCGCCCTCGCGCACCACCCGCATCGTCTCGGCCTCGTGCGGAACCCAGCCGAGCACCGCCGTCTCCGGCCACACCGTCAGGTCGGGCCGCGCCGCGCCCGCCAGCCGCGTCTGATCCAGCAGCCGCCCGCGCAGCTCCGCGCGGGTGGCGTCGCTGTCGATCTCGAACACGCAGGGCGAATTCGGCTGCACCAGCGCCACGCGCCACGGCTCCGCATCCCGCTCGGCCCTGAGCCAGGCGTGAACGCGCATGGCCCCCCACGCCCAGCACGCCATCAGAACGGCGAAGGGCAGCAGCGACTCGGCCGACTGCAACACCCGCGCGCACCAGCGCTCCGGACGCACCGCAGGCAGTCCGGAGAAGCGCGCCACGAGCGGCGCCACCGTTCGCTCCGCGATCGACGTCACCGCGCCGTTGGACAGCACCACCAGCGCCGACACGGCGTACACGCCCCCGACCGAGGCGACCTGGATCAGCGAGGGCACGCCCACCTGGCTCACCCCGAGGAAATTCCACGCGAAGCCCGAGAACAGCCATCCGCGCAGGTACTCGGTTCCGACCCACACCAGCGGGTCGATCGCCAGCACGGCCAGCAGCCGCCGCCACCCCGGGCCAGCTCCCGCCCAGCGCCAAACGCGGCCCGAAACGGACGCGAAAACGGCCAGAAACAGCGCGCACCAAGCGGCCAGGGCCACCTGCCCCAAGACCACGAGCGCCCACGGGCCGCCGTTCTTGATGATCGCCGGGAACCAGCTCAGGGTCAGCGTCCAGAAAACCAGTCCAGCCAGCCACGCCCAGCCGAACGCCGCACGCGGCGCGCAGCTCCGCACGACCAGCAGCAGCGGCACCAGCGCCAGCCACGCGCTGTCCGCCTGCGCCTGCGGCGGAAACGCCACCCACAGCAGCAGCCCGCTGGCCACCGCCGCCACCCCTCTCACCACCCTGATGCCCGTCTCTCGTGTCACCGTCGCTCCTCGCCCGTCCGTCCGTCGAACGTGTGTTTTATCGTGTCATACCCGCCGCCCTTTTGCAACCCGCATCTCACCGCTCGGAGACGCCCGCACCGGACAAACGTCCCGCTTTTTCGGCTCGCACAAACCGCGCGGCCGCGCTACAGTGTCTCCCAAATCTGGAGAGGCGCCGAGCTGCTGGCTTCCGTTTTCCGACGATCGGTCGTCAGCCTGTAGCCGACCGCCTTCTCCTCTCACCTGAGGGGGACTCGCCGATGAGACGAACACTAGCCACCTGCTTGCTGATTTTCACCTGCGCGCTCGGCCTGCGCGCGAACTCGCTCGAGCAGCTTTTCCGGGCGCCGCCGGCCAGCACCGAGCCTTACATGTACTGGTACTGGCTGAACAACAACGTCAGCGCCAAGGGCATCACGGCCGACCTCGAAGCCATGAAGAAGGCCGGCGTCGGCGAGGTCTTCATCGGCCACGTGGTCAGCGAAGGCATCCCCGAAGGCACCGTTCCCATCCTCAGCCCCGAGTGGTGGCAGCTCGTCGCCCACGCCGTGCGCGAGGGCGACCGCATCGGCGTGCGCGTCGGCATGTTCAACGGCCCCGGCTGGAGCCAGTCCGGCGGCCCGTGGATGAAGCCCGAGCAGAGCATGCGCTACCTCGTCAGCGCCGAAACGCGCGTCGCGGGCGGCCAGGCTTTCCGCGGCGTGCCCGCCAAACACGAAAAGGCCATTCAGGAGGTCGCGGTTATCGCCTACCCGGTGCCCGCCGGGGAGGGCGCGGCCGTGCGGCCGTCTCGCGTCGTGTGCAGCGCGCCGGTCGCGGGCCTCGAGTCGCTCCTGACCGCGGGCGGCCAGGCCTGCGCCTTGCCCGCCGCGCCGCTCACGCTCGACCTGTTCTTCGACAAGCCCGTCCGCCTCCAGACCCTGACCCTGGACTTCGGCAGCTCGCCCGTGCGCCTCGCCGGCTCGCTGGAGAGCGTGCGCGGCGGCGCCGCCGCCAAGCTGCGCGACGTGTCGCTCTTCCGCACCAACCTCGGAGCCGCCATGGGGCCGCTCGTGGCCGCGCCCTTTGTCTTCGCGTTCGCGCCGACCGAGACCGACCACCTGCGCCTCACCCTCACGCAGGTCTCGGGTAAGCCCGTCGCGCATGGCATCTCCGTCTCGCCGGCCGCCCGCATCGACTTCGGCGCCGAGAAGCAGCTCGGCCGCATGTATCCCGAGCCTGTGCCGCCGCCCGACGCGTTCATCTGGCCGCTCCAGCCCGAGCCCGCCCCCGGCACCGCCGTGGACGCTTCGCGCATTGTCGACCTCACCGCCACGGTCGCCCACGACGGCTCGCTGGAGTGGCAGGCCCCTGCGGGCGCCGACTGGGTCGTCGCCCGCATCGGCATGGCTTCTACCGGCGTGCTGTGCGGCCCCACCCCGCCGCAAGCCCAAGGCCTCGAGTGCGACAAGATGAGCCGCGCCGCCGTCGACGCCCACTTCGACGGCATGATCGGCGAGTTCCTGCGCCGCGTCCCCGCCGATCAGCGCAAAGGCTTCCAGCATATCACCCTCGACAGCTACGAGGTCGGCCCGCAGAACTGGACGGACGGCATGGCGAAGACCTTCAAGAAGGCCTACGGCTACGACCCCACGCCCTGGCTCGCCTGCCTCAGCGGCCGCGTGGTCGGCACGCGCGACCAGACCGACCGCTTCCTCTGGGACTGGCGCCGCCTCGTCGCCGACCTCATCGCCCGCAACTACGTGGGCGGACTCAAGGCCGCCGCCAACCGGCACGGACTGAAAACCTGGCTGGAGAACTACGGCCACTGGGGCTTCCCCGGCGAGTCGCTCCAGTACGGCGGCGCCTCGGACGACATCGGCGGCGAGTACTGGCTCTGGAACACGCTGGGCGACATCGAGTGCCGCCTCGCCACCTCTTGCGCCCACGTCTACGGCAAGAAGGTCGTCTCCGCCGAGTCCTTCACTTCAGGCAAAAACTTCGTGCAGACGCCGGCGAACATGAAGACGCGCGGCGACTGGTGCATGACGCAGGGCATCAACCACTTCGTGCTGCACGTCTACACCCACCAGCCCTACGACATCACGCCCGGCATCGTGCCCTGGTTCGGCGCGGACTTCAACCGCAACTCGACCTGGTTCAAAGACTACGGCAAGGGCTGGACCGACTACCTGCGCCGCTGCTGCGGCCTCCTGCAGCAGGGCACTCACGTGGCCGACGTGGCCTACTTCTTCGGCGAGGACACCCCGCGCATGAACGGCCGCCGAGACCCCGACCTGCCGCAGGGCTACGACTACGACTACATCAACGCCGAGGTGCTCCTCACGCGCGCCTCCTGCAAGAGCGGCCGGCTCACGCTGCCCGACGGCCAGAGCTACCGCGTGCTCGTGCTGCCGCCGTGCGAGACCATGACGCCCCGCCTGATCGAAAAGATCGAGTCGTTCGTCAAGCAGGGGCTCACGCTCGTCGGAAATCCGCCCCTGCGCTCGCCCAGCCTCGCCGGCTTCCCGGCCTGTGACGCGGACGTGCTCGCCGCAGCGAAGTCCCTCTGGGGCGACACCGAGGCGCCCCTCGTCGACCGCGCCGTGCGCAAAGGCCGCGTCTTCCGCGGCCACACGCTCGAGCAGGTCTTCGCCAAGCTCGATGCGGCCCCAGACGTTTCCGGCACGGCCAAGGAGGTGCTCTGGATCCACCGCGCCGCGCCGGACTTCGACCTTTACTTCGTCAGCAATCAGACCGAGGAGCCGCTCGACATCACCCCCGCGTTCCGCGTCGCCGGCCGGCAGCCGGAGCTGTGGGACGCCGTTTCCGGCGCGACCTGCGAGCCCGCGCTTTTCGAAGCGCTTCCCGGCGCCACGCGCTTGCCGCTGCATCTCGACCCCGCGGGCTCGGTCTTCGTGGTCTTCCGCAAGCCGGTCGGCAAGCGCGCCCCCCTGCGCTCGCTCGCCCGCAACGGCGAGACGCTCGTCTCCTGCGCGCCGCTGGCGACCGCCGCACCGGCCGCCGCGCAGCCCGGCTCGTTCCTGCTCGCCGCGCTCGTCAAGCCTGATCGCGACATCCCGCTGCCGCCGCAGAGCCCGCGCGGAGTCAGCCACAACGATCAGAACTTCGCCGTCTTCCCCTCGCACGGCAACACGTGGGGCGCGCAGCACTCAGGCGCCGGCCTCTCGGTCGGCCGCAACGGCGTCGCCGCCTTCGAGCATTGGCACGGGAACATCGCGCCCGTGCTTGTGTGGCAGGCGCCTGCGCCGATCGACAAGCCCACGCACGTCGCGCTCGCCTACTCAGCCGGCACGCCCGCGCTCTACATCGACGGCAAGAAGGTTCACGCCGGCGTGGCCAGCGGCCAGACGCCCCACCCGTCGTCCGGCGGCGGCGACAGCTTCGCAGGCACCTGCGACGGCGTGACCAGCCAGGCAGGAGCCTTCAGCGAGGCCGAGGTCGCGGCTGCGGCCAAGCAGGCCCAGACTGCGTCAGACAGCCGTGCCCGTCCGCGCCCGTCCGTGTGCTACGCACCAGACGGCTCGCTCACGCTCGCCGCCAGCGAGCCGGGCGAGTACGTGGCCGTGCTGGCCGATGGGACGACGCGCACCTGGCGCGTCGCCGACGCTCCGCGCAGCCTCGCGCTCGACCGCACGCTCTGGGCCGTGTCTCTCCGGCAAGGTTCCGGCGAGCCCTTCACCGCGCTCTTCGACGGCCTGCAGGACTGGAGAGACTGCGCCGACCCGCGCATCAAGCACTACAGCGGCACGGCTGTCTACGCGGGCCGCTTCTGCTGGACAAAGCCGCGGCCCGACTCCCGCGTGTGGCTCGACCTCGGCGAGGTCCGCAACATCGCCGGCGTGTCGCTCAACGGATGCGACCTCGGTGTGGTCTGGAAAAAACCGTTCCGCGCCGACCTTACAGACGCGCTACGCGCCGGCGAGAACCAGCTCGAGATCCGCGTGGCGAACGACTGGTTCAACCGTCTCATCGGCGACGAGCAGTTCGCCGACGACACGGGCGCGAATGCCAAGGGCGAGATCGCCGCATGGCCCGAGTGGGTGCTGAAGGGTACGCCGCGGCCCGAGCCGAAACGCGCCACCGTCATCAGCCGCAAGCAGGCGTCCAAAGACGCACCGCTCCACTCGTCGGGACTCCTCGGCCCCGTCACCGTCTTCGAGGAAATCCGTATCCGCTAACACCCCTGCCGAAAAGTTAATGAGCGAAACGGGCGCCCCCCCCACACACACAGGGAGGGACGGCTTCCAAGCCGTCCGCGGCCGGGGTGGAACCCGGCCCTCCCGTATGTCCTCGGCCGGGGTGGAACCCGGCCCTCCCGTGTGAAGAATCACCGTAACGGTAGTCTGCGAAAGCGCGAACCGGTGGCGCCTGCGCCGCCATCCAAGAAGCGATCCGGCTCAAGGGTTATATCACGAACATTACCGAGATTTAATGCAATATCTAGTTGATGACTTTACTTCAAAATACTAAAGTCTGAGCTGTTTTTTGAAAGGACTCGGCGATGAGTGATAAGCAAGCAGACAAGTTGGCGACAGGGCAGCTTGGCATTTGGGGAGCTGGTCGTTTACTGGCCCAGGCCTTCTCCGAGCAGGAGGCGTGCATGCGGTCGGTGTACAACCTCGCCGCCCAGATCGTACGCCCGCCCGCAGGTTCGCCGCCCGAATACTCTGTGCGCCTGGGAGAGATTCCACCGGCCTTCTTCACGGCCCGCAAGAACATCTTCTCGACGCTCTTCTATTCGACCTATCTGGCGCTGGACATCCCCCAGCCGCGCCGGCTCCTGTACGGCAAGCTTAACCACCTCTTCCGCATCTGGGTCACGAGCGCAGACAACCTGCTGGACAACGAGGACAAGTGCGTGCTGCCCCTCGCCATGCCGGGCGCCTCCCGCGTGATGCGCGAGGTGGTCGCTCTCATGGCCGCCGACCGCGTGCTCTGGCGCCTCTTGAACGAAGCCGTCTCGTCCGACACGCTCACCTCGCAGCAGGCGGGCAAGCTGGCCGACGAGTCGCTGCGCTGCCTCCTTCCGAGCGCGGGGCAGGAGGCCAGCGAGGAGGGCGGCGTGACAGATCGCCCCACCCCCGGCTACGTGCTAGACACAATCCATGTCCTCAAAACCGGCCTGCTCTTCAACATCCCCTTCACAGGCGTGGACATCGTCGAGCAAGACATCGACCGCGACCGTCTCGCGCGCATCAAGCAGGCCCTCATGCTCTTCGGCAACGGGTGCCAGATCCTGGACGATGTGCGCGACATCGCGCGGGACTTCGTGGAGCGCCGACACAACTACGTGCTTTCTGTCCTGACCCACGAGCAGCCTGAGGTTTTGGAGCAGTGGTCGAGGAGCGACATCAAGGCGGGCGACCGCCTCTATTTCGATGTGCTTCCCACCAGCCTCGCGGCCGCCCGGCTGGGCTACCAGCGGCTCACCTCCGCCTGCTCAGTTCTGCAGGAGGAGCGCGTGCTTGTGGCCGGCGCGCCGATCGCAAGGATGGCCTGCTCGATGTTTGTGGCCCTCGACCTGGAGGATCTCGCCCATGCCTGCGCCTTTGTCTAACCCCCCAGCTCCCGCAACGCGCGGACGAACCCTCGACCACGCGGCCGCGGTGTACGACATCCTCGCACCCGTGATGACGCTCGGGCAGGAGGGACGCTACCGCAAGCTGGCGATCCGCCTGCTCGGCCTGCGCGGCGCGGAGCGCGTCCTCGACGTGGGCTGCGGCACCGGCGTCCTGACCCGCCTGATCGCCCGCTGCCTGACAGGGGCCGACGCGTGCGCGGTCGGGATCGACGCGGCGCCCAAGATGATCGACGTCGCCCGTCGCCGCGCGGCCGGGCTGCCGCACCTGCGCTTCGACGTCGGCGTGGCCGAGACGCTCGCGTACGGCGACGCGTCGTTCGACTGCGCGGTCTCAACTTTCTTTTTCCACCACATCGACGCCGACCTGAAGCGCCGCTCGCTGGCCGAGCTGCGGCGGGTGCTCAAGCCCGGCGGCACGCTGATCATCGTGGATGTGGACGTGCCCAGCACCTGGTTCGGAAAACTCTGCGCCTGGTCGGGCTACTGGCTGTTCAAACAAGAGGAAATCAGAGAAAACATCCGAGGCGAGCTGCGGCGCGCGCTGGCAGACACCCCCTTCCGGGAGGTGACCCGCGTGGCGCACTACTCCGGCTACGTGACGGTTTTTCAAGCCGTCAAATAGACGCCCGTGGCGGGGACGCCGCTCCGTCGGCGCACGTGGACGGCACGGGATGCCGCTCCCACCCCATCGATCCGTTTATCTAACCAAAGAAGGAGAGCGAAGCAATGAAGACAAGAACCATGTGTCTAAGCGTGTTGGCGGTTGTGGGGCTGGCGGTCTGTCCGGCTCAGGCGGCGCCAACCGAGGCGGAGTTGAAAACCGCCGCTGAGACCTACTTCAGCGACCTGTTCCAGCGCCTGGGCAAAGTTGCGGAACAGTCGCCCACCGAGGACACGTTCCGGGATCTGATGAAGCCCCAGATCGAGGCGATCGGCGGGCTTTACGGAGCAACGCTGATCAACGCCGACTGGGAGATACGGGCGGTCTACTTCAAGCGCGACTTCCTGGCGGTCGGCTTCAGCCTGAAGAAGGTCAAGCAGTTAGACGCATTCCGCAAGCTGATGGATGAGAAGCCCGGGCCGCAGCTCAGCGAGCCTGGTCACGGCAGCATCGTGCAGCCGAGGCTGATCGCCATGCGCTACCCGATGATCAAAGACGGCAAGATGACGGGCATGGTGTCGATGATGATCCGGACAGAGGCGTTTCTGAAGGCCGTCAAGCTCGACACCTGCAAAGCTTTCAAGTTCACCTGCCTCGGCACGGAAGCTGAGAGCGAGGGCACCCTGACCGACGCCCGCAAGCAGGTCAAAATCGCGCTGCCCTCCACCGAGTGGATCATCGAGTACGAATAAAGGGAGGGCCGACATGAAGGTGCTGGTAGCTGGCGGGGGCGGCGTGCTGGGACGCCTCCTGATCAAAGAGCTGTTGGAGCGAAAACACAGTGTGTCGTCATTCGCCTACAGCGCGCGCGAGTTTGAAGGTCTGCAGCATCCGAGCCTGAAGACGTTCGGCTGCGACATCACGAAGCCCGAGCAAGTCAAAGGCGTGTGCGACGGGATCGACATCGTGATCTCGTGCGTCGGCATCACCCGGCTGTCGGGCAGCCTCTCGCACATGGACGTCGACTATCAGGGCAACCTGAACCTCCTGCTCGAGGCCGAGCGGGCGGGTGTCAAGAAGTATGGTTTCATCTCGCCCGAGGGCGTTGACGAGGGGCATGGACTCGTACCACTGCTGGAGGCGAAGTATCGGTTCGAGGAAGCGCTCAAGAAGAGCGGGCTGAAGTGGGTGATCTTCCGCGCGGGCGGCTTCTTCGGCGACCTGAAAGAGATGGGCAAAGCGGCCGCCAAAGGCAGCATGTTCGTCTTCGGCAATGGCGAGAACCGCTTCACGCCCGTGGACGTCGGAGACCTCGCGCGGATCATGGTTGAAGACGTTTTCATCCGCGAGAATCAGATGGTGACAGTCGGCGGGCCGCAGGACCTGAGCTGGAACGAGATCTGCCGCGCCTGCTTCACCTATCACGGCAAGCCGCCCAAGATCCTGCACATCCCCGTGTGGGTCGGCAGGCTCACGCTGCTGCTGATCAAGCCCTTCTCGCGCAAGTACGACGCCATGGGCCGTCTCATTCTCTTCATGTGCACGAACGACCTGCTAACCGAAAAGCGTGGCAGGAAGAGCCTCGAGCAATTCTTGCGCGAGGGCTGAGTGAGCCTACTGGCCGACGGGCCCATTTCTACTGCGCCCGCCTCCTGTGGATGCAAGCCGCCAGGCACGCGCATATCAAGCCGGCGCCGGCAGAGACCGCGCCGGTGACAAACAGCGTCTCTGTCCACTGCGGTGTAATTGGCTCGTTGGGGCAAAAGGCCCTCTCGCCTACACTGAAACGCGTACGTTTGTCAGTATCCGTAGGCTTCGAACAGAGCGCTGTGGCCCATGCGTTCACGTAGTCAGAGACGATCTGAGGGGCGTAGCCCTCGGCTGTGAGGCGGATCAGGCGACTCCTGCGCTGCAAACCCGCAGATTTTCGAACAACTCAGGATGTCACAACCGGTATCGTCTGGCCCAATTTCTGACACGCTTCAAGCGTCAACTCAGGGCCGAGAGCGACGCGGATCATATTGGAAAGCGCCGACTCATACGACTCTTCCTTTTCCACAATGCTCGGCAGCCTTATGCACACGTCCGGACGTGTGCAATCGAAATCGTGCGCCCTATCGACTGGCACCCTGCGGCTATTGAGCCCGCCCGCATGCACACTTCTGGAAGTGTGCAAACCTGACCGTCGGCAGGGGCACGTCGAGGCTTGGATGCGCGGGGGAAGCCGAGCCAAAAACAAGCCGCCCGCAAGAGTCAATCTTGCGGGCGGCTCTGGGTGGAGAGACTCGCGGATTCTGGCGATGCGCCGCCTAGTCGACGGACGGCTTCCTCTGTCCGGCCTCGTCGAGCAGCACGTTCAGCGCCTGCAAGTAGGCGAGAATGCTCGCCTCGATCACGTCCGTGGAGACGCCGCGGCCGTGGTACACCCGCTCGCCGTCGCGCACGCGTACCGTGGCCTCGCACTGCGCGTCCGCGCCGCCCGTGATCGCCGTCAGCTGGAAGGTCTCCAGGCTCACCTTCACGCCGAGGATCTGGCTGATCGCCTTGAACGAGGCGTTGATCGGGCCGTCGCTCGCGGCCACCTGCTCGACCAGCTTGCCGTCGCGGTTCAGGCGGATCGTGCTCACCGGCGTGACGGCGTTGCTGGCCGTCACGTTGAAGCGGTCGAGCTTCACGCGCTCGGTCACTTCGGTTTGCACGTCGTGCGCCAGCGCCTCGAGGTCGGCATCGCCCACGGTCTTCTTGCGGTCGGCCAAGTCTTTGAACTTGCCGAACAGCTCGACGATGCGCGCGGGCTCCAAGTGGAAGCCCAGCTCGCTCAGCCGGCTCTCGAACGCATGCTTGCCGGAGTGCTTGCCCAAGACCATCTTGTTGCGCGGCAGGCCGATCGACTCGGGCGTCATGATCTCGTAGGTCAGCGGATTCGCCATCATGCCGTGCTGGTGAATGCCCGACTCGTGCGCGAAGGCGTTCTCGCCCACGATGGCCTTGTTCGCCTGCACCTTGCTGCCCGTCACGTTGACCAAGCAGCGGCTCGTCGCATAGATCTTCGTCGCGTCGACACCGGTCTCGACCTGATAGTAGTCGCGGCGTGTCCGCAGCGCCATGACCACCTCTTCCAGCGCGGTGTTTCCCGCACGCTCGCCGATGCCGTTGATCGTGCACTCCACCTGGTCCGCGCCGGCCTTGATGGCGGCGAGCGAGTTGGCCGCAGCCAATCCCAGATCGTTGTGGCAGTGCACGGAGAGCCGCGCCAGAGCTATGTTCGGGACGTTGGCGCGGATGTCCGTGATCAGCTGGGCGTACTGCTCGGGCACCGCGTAGCCGACCGTGTCGGGAACGTTGATCGTACGCGCGCCCGCCGCAATCACGCCTTCGACTACGCGATAGATGAAGGGCCGCTCGCTGCGCGAGCAGTCCTCCAGCGAGAACTCGACGTCCTCGCACAGGTTTCGGGCGTACTTAACCATGGCCACGGCCTGCTCATAGACCGCATCGGGCTTCATCTTCAGCTTGAACTCCATGTGGATGGGCGACGTGGCAATGAAGGTGTGGATGCGAGGCCGCCTGGCGCCGCGCACAGCCTCCCACGCGCAGTCGATGTCCTTGGGCAGCGAGCGGCAGAGGCTGGCCACGGCGGCGTTCTTGACCACGCCCGCGATCGCCTTGACCGACTCGAAGTCGCCGGAAGACGCAATGGCAAACCCGCCCTCGATCACGTCGACGCGGAGGGCCTCGAGGTGCTCCGCCACCAGCAGCTTGTCGCGCAGGTTCATGGTACAGCCCGGGGACTGCTCCCCGTCGCGCAGGGTGGTGTCGAACACGTAGATGCGTCGCATGGTTGGGTTGTCGCTCATGGCACTTACCTCGTTTGTGCCGCCCGCGTGGGGCGGCGGTTTCCTCTTCTCTCGCGCTCTCCTGGCCAGTCCGTCTCGCGGACGCGTCACAGCGATACCGGGAAAACAAAAACTCCCGCGGGATCGGCTGTGATCATCCACGGGAGTCCTGACTCTGCGTCTGTTCTTCGAAACATTACACGGCAAAGCTCCCGTGGCCACACAGCAGCCACAAGCCGGTAAGTCGGAGATCAAACGCTGGCGTATCGCGATTCATTTGTGTTGAGTATTTCATAGTCCGACCGCTCCTGACAAGCGCAAAGTCGATGGGCTACACCTCTCGCCACGTCGCCGAGGAATCACGGCTCCGTCCGCGCGCCTTTGCGGCGGGCCGCCAGACATTCTGCGATCAGGGCCCGCAGCTTGACGCCCGCGTCGGCCTTATCGAGCAGGCCCGCCGCGCCCGCGCCCAACATCGCAGCCTTGAAGCCTTCGTCGCCGAAGGCCGAGACGCCGATAACGATCACGTCCGGCCACTCCGCCCGGATCAGCCGCGTGGCCTCAATCCCATCCATCTCCGGCATGCGAATGTCCATGACGACGATGTCCGGCCGCAGCTGACGCGCGAGCGCGACCGCTTCTCGGCCATTCTTCGCCTCGCCCGCCACCTCCAGACGCCGGTCGCGAGACAGCAGATTCGTAACCCCGGCGCGCACGAGGTCGTGGTCGTCAGCGACGAGGACGCGCGCCCGGACCTTCCCCCCATCCGGCCGTCCCCGGCCAGCGGGTGCCCGCCGCCCCGCCTGCCTAGCCGGCTCTGGCGCATGCGGAACCGGCATGGAAACCGTCACGCGCGTCCCGCTTCCGGGCGATGACTCGACCCGCAGGTCGCCGCCCAGGTCTCCGACGCGCTCTCCGACGCTGAACAGGCCGCACCCGCAGCCCGCCACACCCCCGCTCATGACCGCCCCCGCGTCGAACCCTTTCCCCGCGTCGGCGACCGTGAATTCAATCCTCCCCTCCGAGCTGCACCCGCGCAGGTGCACCGTGTCGACCTCCGCGTGCTTCGCCGCATTGAAGAGCAGCTCGCTGACCGCGTGGAACGCCTGCACCTTGACTGCCTCATCCGCAATCTCGGGCATGTCCCCAACCTCGAAAACCACCCGAAGCCCGTAGCGCCCCTGCATCTGCTCCGCCAGCTCGCGCAAGGCCGGCACGAGGCCGACCACATAAAGCAGCGGGGTCGTCAGCCCGCCGCAAAAATCGCGCACCCGGCCAACCGCCTCCGTCACCAGGTCGAGCTGCTTGCCCAACTCGCCGCTGGCGACGCCCTCCGGCAGGCCCGTGACCAGCCGCTCCGCCCCGTACTTCGCGGCCACCAGGATCTGCTGCAGGTCGTCGTGCAGAAAGTCGGACAGGCGCCTTCGCTCGCGCTGCTCCGCGAGAGCCACTTCCGAGGCGAGGCGCCGCAGGCGCGCGGTCCGCTCGGCCACCGCCTTCTCCAAGCCCTCCGCGTGGCGCCGCAGCTCGTCCTCCAGACGCTTGCGCTCCGTGACGTCGCGTGCGACGCCGACATGGTAGAGCGGCTCGCCGCTCGGCCCGAAGACAATCGACCCGCTGTCGGAGAGCCACCTGTATGTCCCGTCTTTGCACAGCAACCGGTACTCGAAGACCCCGCCGTCGCAACCCTGCCCGCACTGCTCCATGTGCCGCACGACGGACGGCCGGTCATCCGGATGGATCCGCTGAACAATCTCCGCGTAACTGAGGCCCGCGAAATCTTCGACGGCGAAACCGGTTATCCTCTCAACGGCAGGGCTCAGGTAGTCGTAGCGATCCGCCTTGAGGTCTCGACGGTAGACCACGTCGATCGACTGGCCGAGGACGGTGCGAAAACGCGCTTCCGCCTCACACACCTTCTCCCGCGCCAGCGCCAACGCCTCACGGAGCCGCGAACAGGCATCGGGGTCGCTCGCCACATTATTTTGCTGGTCATCCATAGCCACCCACTGAGGTCTCTGCGCCCCCGCTCCGCCACGTGCGCCATAGGCCCCTCGGGCAACGCCGGCTCATTGGAGCCGCACGGCTCGGCCACACGCGGGAGATTAATTGGCATGTTACTTCACCCGCATGGCGAACACAAGCCGTAAAAGGAGGCCGGGGCACGCAAGCCCCGAAAAAACACGAAAGAGAGCCGAAAAAGCTTGACGCGGCCATCGCCAGAGGAAGACCATAGTAATGTCTTGGACAATAGGATCAGCGAGGCTGAAAGTATCAACCTGAGCGAGAGCGAAGCGAAGGGAGGCTGTTATGCAGTTCCACTATCGCGCGTTTCCTGTGATGCTGCTTGCCGGGGCGCTGCTGCTATGCGCTCCACAGCCGGCGGAGGCCACGCCCGCCTGCCTTGACGGAACAGACGTGATGCAGCCGGACGGGAACATCTTCCGCCTGCATTTGCGGGGCGACGAGTACTTCTCTTGGCACGAGACCGAAGACGGCTATGCGGTGCTCATGAGCCCGGCTGACGGGTACTGGGAGTACGCGAGGCCCGATCCCGCGCGCGCGGCCTTTCTGGCTATTCCCGGGGCGCGGGTCGGCTTGGTTGACCCGCTCGCATTGGGCTTGGAGAAACACGCCCTGCCTGACCTGGCGCTGCTGGGGGAAGAGCTCCTCATGCGGCAGCGCACGGTGAGGGAAAACCCTGTGCCCTTGGAGGTTCCTGAACCGGCTGGCAGCGCGCTGCAAACGACGAAGGCGGACGCGCCACCGCTGCCACCGCGCGCGCTCGTTCCGGTTTCAGGCACGAAGACCATCCGGAACATCGTGCTGCTGGCCTGCTTCTCGAATCACTGGAACACGGGGGCGAGCACGGTGTCCGCCTCATATGGCCGCGTGGCGGCAAGCGAGTACACGAACCTGTTTAACCAGGTCGGCCACACGACGGATGGCGCAGTAGGCTCGGTCAGGGATTACTACAAGGAGGTATCCTACGGCAAGCTGACGATCGAATCGGCGGTCTTCAGGTGGGTCCGGCTGCCCCAGAACGAGTCGTATTACGGAGCCGACGGAACCTATCAGGATACCAACTGGATGCAGCTGATCAGCGACGCGATCAACGCGGCGGACAGCGCGGGCCTCAACTTCTCCCAAGGGGATTCCGACGGCGACGGGTGGGTCGACTGCCTGACCGTGATCCACTCCGGCCACGGGCAGGAGATTACGGGCAACCCCTCCGCCTGCATCTGGTCCAAGCAGGGCGAGCTCAACGCGGTTGTGACGAAAGACGGTGTGAAGATGAAGCGCTGCCACACCGAGCCCGCGCTGCGGGGGCTGACCTCCAGCACCAGCATCATCCGGATCGGCCTGATCTGCCATGAAATGGGGCACTTCTTCGGGCTGCCCGACCTTTACGACTACAGCAACTCAACAGACGGGATCGGCAAATGGGGCCTCATGGCGTATGGCGGATGGAACGGCTCCGAGGGCAACCGGCCGGCGCACTTCAGCGCATTCTCCAAATACATGCTGGGGTTTGTGAAGCCGGTCATGGCGCATTCGCAAGCCGGGGTGACTCTGGCGCGCGTGGAGGATAACGCCGCCGTCCTTCTCTTGCGCGACGGAATGTCAAACCGAGAGTACTACCTAATCGAAAACCGCGCCCGAACGGGGTTTGACAACGACACGTCCTCGATCTTTCCCGGCCTGCTGATCTACCACGTGGACAGCAAAAGCTCCAATAACAGCCTAGCCACGTGGGCGCATCCGCTCCTGAAGCTCGAAGAGGCGGATGGCGACAACTCGCTTGGGACGATCGAGTCCCCTACTGCTGTCCTGTCTGAGGCGGGCGACGCGTGGACCAGCTCCAGCGGGCTGTCGGGCGGGTTCCGCGACCAGACGGGGAGCGCGAGCGCCAACGCGATGCGCTATCAGTCCGCGGCTTACAACCGCAGCGACAACTCGAGCTACTACTCCTACCTTCGCGCGAACAGCTTCTCGGCCGCCGCGAACACAATGAGCTGCAACATCCAAACGCTGCGAACAACGGTGAGCAACCAGACGGTCTACTCGTCGGGCTACACCGTCGCGTGGGTTCCCTGCTCACAGGCCGCCCAGTATGAAATCCAGGAGGGCTCGCGCGCGACCTTAACCGGCTTTTCTGACGGGGCAGAGAGCGAGGACGACATGTATGAGAACTGGCATTTGTCCGGAAGCGTCCGGCGGAGCTCCGCGGGGCAGCGCACGGGCAGCTACAGCTACCTGATGCAACTCTACGACGGCTACACCTGGTATTCGCCGGTACAGTCGCTGACGTTGCAGAAGCCGTTCAACGTCACCGCCAGCTCGTCTATCTCGTTTTATCTGGTGTCGCACCTTCACGCGGATGGCGGCTACCTCACGTGCGAAGTCTCGAAAGACGGCGGGAGCACGTGGCACACGCTCGGCGCCTATAACGGGTACATCAACTCATGGGCCGCGCATTCTTTCAACTACGCCGCGCTGAACGCGAAAGGCATCAATGTGGGCGACTCCTGCGTCATCCGGTTCGTCATGAACGCGGAGCAGGCGTATGGCTGGAGCGCCTTTCCAGACTGGGGGTTCGGGCTGGACGACATCGCGATCACGGGCGCGGAGATCAGCGGGTACAGCGGCTGGACGACGCTCTCCAGCAACGTCACGGCGACCTCGTACGCGGTCAGCTCCCGCACAAACGGAGTTTTCGCCTACCGCGTCCGCGCCTACGCAAATTCGGCGTGGCAAGTCTATGGGGCCGAGGGCGCCGTGACGGCGATCCTGCCGACGATCACGCTGAGCCTGACCGGCAGCCCGATGCCTGAGGCGGGAGGCGTGGCTTTCGTGACCGCGACCCTCTCCCAAACGTCCCCCATGCCGGTCGCCGTGAATCTAGCTTTTTCCGGCCTGGCGACGGAGACCAACGACTTCACGGTGGTGCCCCTCAGCATCTCGGTTCCGCCCGGCAATTTGAGCGGCTCGCTCACCCTGACGGCGGTGCAGGACTCCGCGGACGAGACGAACGAGACGATCGTCGTGGATATCAGCTCGATCCTGAACGGCGAGGAAACAGGCGTCCAGCGGGTGACGGCGACGATCCTCGATGATGACGCGCCGCCCGGCAGCTTCGAGGAGTGGGTGCAGAATTTTTGTCCCGGAATGGCTCTGCCGACCGCATTCACGAACGACTATGATGCGGACGGCGTGCAGAACGGGTTCCACTACGCCTTTGGGGCGAACCTGGAGACCAACGCGCCGCTGCTGAACATCTTCACCGTCACCAACGCACCTGTCGTGGACATCCCCAAGCAAATGACCCAGACCGTTTCTTACGTGGACATCTGGCTCGAAGGGACGCGCTACTTGGCGCCGGACTTGGTTTCGTGGGCCACGAACGGCATCCACGCGATCGACGACGCGAGCGAGCCGACGAACCGCTGCTGGCATGTGCCGGATGCGATCGGGACGAACGCCTTCTTCCGCCTTCGCGGCCACCTGAAATAGCGCCGGCCGACAGCCGCCTGATCGCCTATCTTTCGCGGGCTGATGCCACTCCCCGCCCTTCGCTTTCAAGCCGCCCTTCGCGGCCGGCTCGGCGGGCGTGTTACTCGTCGCCCGCAACCAGCTTGGTGCGGCACAGCGGGCAAACCGCTATCGCCGCCGAAGCGAAACTCGGCTCAGTCCGGCAAGGCGGAGCGTGCTTGTCAGGCGCTCAAGGGCTCGCGTCCGCGCGCGCCGCGGGCGGCGAGACCGCCGCCCCCAGCTTCTTTCGCGCGCTTCAGACACAGTGAGGCCCGCCTCCCTTTTCGGCAGCGGCAGCCGTTGCCCTTCTTGGCCCGCACGGGGGCCGGACGTCGGGGCGCGCACCCAACGGGCGCCTGTTCAGGGCAACAAAAAACCGCGTAGCGTGTTGCCATGCAACTCGATACGCGGCCTTTGATATGGTGCTCGTAGAGGGACTCGAACCCCCAGGCCTTTCGGCACTACCACCTCAAGGTAGCGTGTCTGCCAATTCCACCATACGAGCGGAAAACGGGCGTTACTTTATACGATTCGGGCCTCGGATGGCAAGGCCAAAACCGCACGGCGACGAAAAATGAAACGGGGGCGCACACGGGAAGACCGAATGACGCTCCAGGCTCAAGGACGGGGCAGGGAAAGCCGGGGAAAAGCGCGAGCGGGCTACTCGGCCTTGCGCAGGGCGTAGAGGCGCTTCTGGGTGGTGACGTACAGCGAGCCGTTTGCCGCCACCGGCGTGCCGCTGACCGGGCCGTCCAACAACGCCGACGAGAGCACGCGCTTCTCGCGGCCCGCTGCCAGCACGATGAACTCCCCTCGCCGCGTGGCCACATACACCTTGCCGTCCGCCACCAGCGTCGAGGCCCACATCTCGCCCTGAATGTCGTGCGTCCAGCAGGGCTGTCCGGTCGCGGCGTCGACGCAGTGGATCTTGCGCCCGGAGTCGGCGACGTACACCAGCCCCTCCCAGACGGCGGGCGTCGAGAGGGCGTGGCGCGTCAGCGCGTACGACCAGCGCTTCGCCGAGGCCGTCACGTCGCCCGCTCCTGCCGCGTCGACGCACAGGAGCCACGACTGGCGCTTGCCCCACCAAATGTCGCCGCCGCCCGCGACGTAGATGCGGTCGCCGAGCGCAACCGGCATGGCATGGATGGTGCTCGGGCCCTCCGCGCGGTTGGCGGTGTAGCGGTGCACGTTTTCCTTCGGCGCGCCCGGGTCGATATCGAACCACCACACCTTCTTCAGAGTCTGCACTTCAGCCGTGGCCTCGGCGACCGGCTCGAACGCATAGACGACCCCGTTCGGCCCGGCGTAGACGATCAGCTTCTGCCCATTGACGAACGCCAGCGCCGGCGAAGACCACGTGCAGTGGAAGATGGCCGGCCCAATATGCTCGCCGTCCCGCGCCACCAGACGGCCTGTGGCCTTGTCGATGACGATCAGGCAGGGCGCGTCGGGCGAGGCGATATGCCGGTGCGTGTCATCGACCCCGTTAGAGGTATTGACGTAGAGGAACTGTCCGTCCGCGAGGATCGAGCCGTGCGCAGCGTCGTGCTGGCGGACGCCGCACGCCTCGATCGTGTCGTAAAGCCAGAGGATATCTGCGTCCATGGCCCCTGGCTCGAGGGCTGGCAGTCCCGCCGGAACCATGTGGCGGCCCTCCTCCTTGAACGGCCCGTCGTTGCCGTCGGCCATGCCGTCGACGTCGAGGCACATCACCTCGCCCCGGCTGCTGACGACGTACACGCGGTCGCCTTCGACGGTCGGAGGCGAGCAGACGCCGCTGCCTGTCCAGTCCCAGTACACGCTGGTGGTGATCTTGGGCACGACCAGCTGCCACTGAAAGGCGCCGGTCCGCTCGTCGAAGCACATCAGCACGCCGCGGTCGCCGGTCTGGCGCGGGTCGCGGGGCCGGTTGTTGTTGGTTCCGATGAACACGCGGCCGCCGGCCACGACCGGGGTCGCGTGCGTCTCGGTGCCGAGCTCGGCCACCCACCTGACATTCGTTGTTCCGGCCGTGCCGAACGCGTCCGGCAGGCCTTTCTCGGCGGAGACCATGTTGCGGGTGAAGCGCTCGCCCCACTGCGGCTGGTCGGCGGCTGCTGCGGCCGCCGCCAACAGGCATGAGGCTAACGCCGCGCAAGCACGCGTGCGACCGGCGCGCCTCTGATGATTGTCGTCCCTCACGGCAGGCTCACGCGCACGCGGTAGAAGTAGACGGGCTCCGTATCCGGCACAGTGACCGTCATCCGGCCGCCCGTTCCAGTGACCGGCACGGCCGCGTTCAACCACGACACCGGCGTCAAACTCAGCGAGTGCTGAACCGTGTAGACGCGGCCGAGCGCCGTGTCGAAGGACACGTCCGCGCCAGACGCCCCGTAAGCCACGTCGCGCACCGAGAAGTAGCTCGCATCACTCGTCGGATCGGTCAGGGAAATGAACTCCTGCCAGGTTGGGAAACCGTCGTTGTCGGGATCATCCAGCTCGATGGCGTCCCAGTCAGGCCCGGCGAAGTAGTCGTCCAGCCAGCTGATCGGCGTGCCCAACGCTGCATAGCCCTCGACCGGCGCGTACTCGTATGCGCCCATGTCGATAACGCCGTTGTAGAAGCGCGCGTCGCCAGCCAGGTCCGTCGCGCCGACGACCGCCGGCACGTTCGTGCCGGCATCGACGCAGGGCGAGGTGCCGCGCAGCCTGTAATTCCCGCCTGCGGGGTTCACGAATTGCGGATCGGCGTCGAGGTTGCCGCCCAGGTCATACTCGGCCGCGGGCGGCGGGGTGGTCAGGCTGTACTCGAAGGTGCTGGTGTAGGCGTTCGACACCGCTGGCGCGACATTGCCCCAGACGATTGAGTTGAGCACGCTGCACGAGCCTACGCCGCCCACGTCCGCTACGGCCTCGTTTGCGGTTACAGTGCAGTTGACCAGGTCCGCCTCCGAGGCGCCGCCAGCCGTCGCCGCGTCGTTGTCGGCGATCAAGCAGTTGACCAGCGCGCCGCCCAGCGCGCCGCCGCCGGGGCCGGCCGAGCTATTGCGCTGCACGACGCAGCGCAGCGCGTCGCTGTCCTTCAGCCCGCCGCCGCCGCCGTCGCCGTAAATGATCTCGTTGCCTTCGATACTCGAGTCGGCCGCGCTGCCGTTGAGCAACCCGCCGCCGTACCAGAACGCCGTGTTGCCGGACACGGTGCAGCGCGTCAGCCGAGCCGCGCAGGCCCCGCCGCCGTCGTTCGCGAGATTGCCGCCGAACCCGCCGTCGTACCAGGAGCCGCCCCAGGCGCCGCCGCCATCCCCGGCCGCCGTGCAGCCGGAGACCAGGCAGTTGCTCACGACGCTCGCGACATAGCGGCTGTAGACGCCGCCGCCGTCGGTCTCGCCGCTACCGGAGGTCGCCGCGCCGTCGACCGTCACGCCGAGCAGGCGGGCCTCGGGGTGGCCCAGATAGACGCCGCGCACCGCGCCCGCACCGCACGCCGTCTCCGGGCTGTGCCACGCGCCCCGGATGGTCACAGCGGAGGGGCCGTTCAGGCTCCGAACCGTGACCGGCCCAACGACGCAGACCCGATTGGTGAGGGCCTGTCCAGCCGCCGGGCGCCCGCCCAGCTCGTACGTCCCGTCGCCCACCCACACCGTGCCGCCCCAAGGCGCCGCGTCTACGGCGTTCTGGATATTGGTGGCGGCCGTCTCCCACGTCACGAACGGCGCCTCATGCGAGCCGCCCGTGGCCACATACACGTCGCTCGCGACGACCGTGACCTGAATCTCGGCATAGGCGCCGTGGGTGCTGTTGGTCGCCGTGACGCGGACCGTGTACACGCCGGTGCTGGCGAACGTGTGCTCCACCGGATTGTTGTTTTCCAGGAAGGCGCCGTCGCCGAAGCTCCAGAGCATATAGGCAGGGGCGCCCGTGACCTCGGCGCGGAACGTCTGGGCGTACCCGGCCGCGATCGAGAGGGTGTCCGCGAAAACCCTGACGACCAGCGCCCCGCTCGGCGCGGCCGCGCTGGTTTCATCGGCTCCGATGTCCGTGCGCACGCCGGCCACGCGGGCGTCCTGCTCCATGTCGAACGCGCCACCTTCGGCAAACCACGAGCGCTCGATGCCCGCGTCCACGCAGGGGGACAGCGGCAGGAGATGCGGCACGTAGAAGCCGGCCACCCGCGGCTCCTGCGCCACGGCGCCGCCTGGCGTGCAGCATCCGGCGGACACAGTCTCGGCCATGTCCACTCCCCACGGCGCCTCGTTGTAGTAGACGATGCTGTTGTACGCCTGCCCGCCCTGACAGCCGCCCGCTTGCTCCCCGGCGACATTGCCGCAGACCGTGCTGGACTCTAGCGTCGCCTCGTACATGCCTCCGCCGTTCTGTCCCGCGCGGTTGCCCGCGAGGACACTGCTGTATAGCGTACCGCCATAGGTGCCGCCGCCGTTGACCGTGGCGACGTTGTCCCACAGGCGGCAGCGGTAGAGCGCGCCGGAGGCGTCGAGCAGCCGCACGTAGTAACCGCCGCCATTCTGGGCGGCGTTGTTCGTGAGCACGCAGTCGTAGAGCGTGCCCTCGTAGCAGCCGCCTCCGCAGAGGGCCGCCGTATTGTCAGCCAGCGTGCAGTCGTGCAAGGAGCCAGAGCCGCTGCCCAGCGAGTAGCCGCCACCGTTACCGGTTTGGGCGGCGTTTCCGGAGAACACCGTATTGGTGTACAGCCCTTGGCAGGCGCCGCCGCCGTCGCTGGACGCCGTGTTCGACGAGAACTGACAGCCGCCGCCATCGCACCCGTAGGCCCCGCCGCCGTCCACGTCGGCGTGGTTGCCGACCAACTGGCACCCGATTAACGCCATGTAGGCCGCGCCGCCGCCGTTGCCGCCGGCGGAGTTCCCAGTGACCACGCAGGCGTCCAGCCAGCCGCCGAATTCGCCATTGTTGTAAACGCCGCCGCCGTCGTTCACCGCGGTGTTGCCGGACAGTGTGCAGCCTTTGGCACCGCACTCGAGCAACCCTCCGCCGTACGAGTCGGAGGCGTTGCCTTCGAACGCTCCGCCGTAAACGAGGGCGTACGCGAGACCGCCTCCCAGATAGGCGCGGTTTCCGAACACCCGGCAGTCCGTCCACGACCCGCCGTAGCCGCCGCCGCCGTACGCGTCGGCGTAACAGCCCGAGACCCAGCAATTGCTGACCGCCGCATCGGCAGACACGTATACGCCGCCCGCGCTGTGGTCGTGGCTGTACGGGTAAACCGAGTCAAGCGTCGCGGCGTTGGTCACCGCGATCCCGATCATCACCGCGCGGCTCCCCAGCCAGACGCCGCGCACGGCGGCCGGCCCGCTCGCGTCAGCCACATCGTTCCAGGCGCCCATGACCGCGGTGTGCGCCGGGCCTTCCACGCTGCGCAACACCAAAGGTTTCTCGACGCACACGCGGTTCGTCAGCGCGTAACCGGCCGCCGGACGTCCGCCTAGGTCGTAGACGCCGTTGGTCACCCAAACCGTGCCGCCCCAGATGGCGGCGTCCACCGCGTCTTGGATGTTCGTGGCCGCATCCGCCCACGACGCGAACGGCGCCACGCTTCCGCCGCTCTTGCTCACATACACGTAGCCGAGCGAGACCGTCACCGTTAGCTCGCCGGACGCGCCGCCGCTCTGGTTCGTGACTGTCGCACGCACCGTGTACTCGCCCAAGGCCGGGAAGGCGTGGCGCACGGGGTTCTGGTTGGTCGCGCTCGTGCCGTCGCCGAAGTCCCAGATCAAGTCGCCCACCCGCCCCGTCGCTTCGGCCCTAAACTCTGGCGCGAACATCAGGCCGAAGGCGGTTTGGTCGGCAGAAACCGAAACCGCGAGCGGCCCCGACAGCGTCGCGTCGCAGCGTTCATCGGCGCCGATGTCGTAAAAGGGCACGCCGTAACGAGCCTCGCCATCGAGGTCGAAGCCGTTGGCGCCTTGCAGCCAAGGCCGATAGTCGCCCGCGTCAACGCAGGGCGAGCCGGGCAGCAGGTGCGGGTCAGACCAGCCGGTCAGCTGAGGGGGGGCTGTCACGACGCCGGTGGTCGCGTACGGATCGTACGGTGTCGTGCAGCAGCCGTAGCTGTCCGTGGCAAAATACTCCGCGCCGGAGGCGGCCGCGTTGTAATACACGACGCTGTAATAGGCGGTGCACCCGTAGCAGCCGCCGCCGCTCGCGGCTGAGTTGCCCGCGACGGTGCTGTGCTCAAGCGTGCCCAAGTAACAGCCGCCGCCGGTTTGGCCGGCCGTGTTGCGCGCCACGGCGCAGCCGTAGGCGTTGCAGAGCGCGAGACCGCCGCCGGACTCGCCGGCGGTATTGCCGATCACGCGGCACGTGTACAGGTTGCCGTGGTAGGCGCCGCCGCCGTCCTCTGCGGCGCGGTTGCCCAGCAGGCGGCAGCGCAGCAAGGTCAAGTCGATGCTCGCATAGTAGCCGCCGCCCCTGGTCGCCGCGTTATTCGTCAGCAGGCAGTCGGTCATCGCACAGCCCATCGCGCCGCCGCCGTAGGTCGCGGCCACATTGCCAGCGAGCGTGCAGCGGAGCAGGAGCGTCCCGGCTACCGACACGAAGCAGCCGCCGCCGGAGCCCGACGTGACATTGCCGTCGAACAGCGTGTCTGCGATCGCACAGTCGACGTAAGCGCCGCCGCCGGCCCCGCCCGCCGAGTTGCCTCGCACGACGCAGTTGCTCAGCGCGGCCGCGTTGTAGACGCCGCCGCCGCGCCCCGTGTTCGCGGCGGTGGCGCAGGCCGCGTTACCCTCGACCGCCGTGTCGTAGACGCGTCCTTGGTAGACGCCGCCGCCGAGGGCGGCCGCAGCGCAGTTCGACACCACGCAGCCGCGCACCTCGCAGGTGCCATCGTAGCAATAGACGCCGCCGCCGAGGAAGTCGGACGAGGTCGCGCTCGCGCTCCACCGCGTGCGCCCGCCTGCCACGGTGACGCCTTGCAGCGAAGAGCCAGCCGCGAGGTAGACGCCGCGCACCGCAGCCTCGCCCAGACCGTTGGTCGCGGCCGCTCCCGAGGCTGCGCCGACGATGACGGTCGACTCCGGCCCGTCCACGCCGATCACGGCGATGCCGATGCCCACGTGCAGACGGTTCGTCACGGCCTGCCCGCTGATCGGCCGGCCGCCGCGGTCGTACACGCCCGCCGCAATTTTGATGCGGCCGTTAGAGGCCAGCGCGTCTGCGGCGTCCTGCAAGTTCGTGGCGGCCGTGGCCCACGTCCGGAACGGCGGCGTATGCGAGCCGCTGGGCGACACGTAGCGCGTGTCGGGCTCGACCTTGATCGTCAGGCTCGCCTGAGCGCTGTGCGAGGCGTTGCTGACCGTCAGCCGCAGCGTGTACTCGCCCTCCGGCCACGCGTGGGTCACCTGCGCCTCGCCTGCGACGACCGTCCCGTCGCCGAAGTCCCAGTACAGCACATCCGGGTGCCCGCCGACCTCGGCCTCGAAGGTGTAGTTCGTGGTCGGAAAGTAGGGCCACGCCGGGCCGAGGATGGACACGGACAGGTCGTCGTCGTCGGCCTCGACGGGCGTCTGGTCTGCGCCCATGTCCGCCGCCCCGCCGGTCGTGCGCGGGTCGCCCTCGAAGTCCAGCGTGCCCGCCATCCAGGCCTCGGCCAGCCCCTGGCCCACGCACGGCGAACCTGACAGCAGCACGGGCCGCTCGAAGCTGGCCACCTGCGGCGCTTCGGCGAGGTTGCCGACGCCCGCCTGCAGCGGCTCGGCGCAGGTGTATTGGACCGTGCCGCGGAAGAGGTTGTTGCTCTGGGTCGCGGTGTTGTGGTAGACGATGCAGGAGCGGACCGCGTAGTTGGTGCCGTTGAGCCCGTAGACGCCGCCGCCGCCGATGGTCGCGCTGGCCGTGGCCGCGTTACCCACCACGGTGCAGCCGAACAGGCCCCGGCCCGCCGTGGAGCCGTAGACGCCGCCGCCCTGGTAGGCCGTGTTGCCGGCGAGCACGCAGGAGAAGAGCGTGCTGTCGTACGCGCCGCCGCCCTGCGAGTTGTTGAGCGCCACGTTGTCGTAGAGCCGGCAGCGCCGCAGCGTCCCGAAGTAGGCGCCGCCGCCCCCCGAGCCGCTGGCCGCGGTCAGGACGTTGCCGCGCAGCTCGCACTCGTCCAGCGTGCTGCCCCACGCGCCGCCGCCCTGCGACGCCGCCGAGTTGCCCGCCAGTGTTGAGCCCGAGAGCGTGCACGCGTACGCGCCGCCGCCGCTGCTGGCGACGTTGGAGAGCACCGCGCAACCGGCCAGCACCAGGTTCGCCGCGCCGCCGCCGAGCGGCGTGTTGCCCGCCGTCAGCGCGACGTTGGTGACCAGCGTACACCCGCGGAGCGTGCCGGCCAGGGCCGGCGACTCGCTGGCCGCGCCCGCGCCCGACCAGGCGCGGCAGCCGGTGACCACGCAGTTGGTCGCCACGCCGCCCGACGCCAGGAAGATCCCGCCGCCGCGGCCGTTGTTGACGGTGCTGACGGCGAAGGTCGCGCCGTTCGAGACCGTGAAGCCGGCCAGCACCGCTTCGCCGCCGACGAACACGCCGCGCAGCGCGCCGCCGCCGAGCGGCGCGGCCGGGCTGTGCCAGCGGCCCACGATGGCCGTGACTTCCGGGCCGTTGACGCTCTCGACCCGCACGGACTTATCCAGCGTCACGCGGTTGGTCACGGCCTGGCCGGCCGCCACGCGGCTGCCGGTGTCGTAGACGCCGTTGGTGACCAGCACGCGGCCGCCCGCGATCGCCACGGCGTCGACCGCGGCCTGGATGTTGGTCGCGGCCGTCGCCCACGTGTCGAAGGGCGGCGTGTGCGAGCCGAAAGGCGAGACAAAGCGGAGGTAGTCGATGACCGTGATCTCGCGGGTCGCCGAGGCTGAGTGCGTCGCGTTCGACACCGTCACCGTCACGGTGTAGACGCCCGACGCGCCGAAGGCGTGGCTCGCGGGGTTGACGCCCGACGCGCCGGAGCCGTCGCCGAAGTTCCACGTGAGCGAGCCGACCTGGCCCTGGGCCTCGGCGAGAAAGGTCTGCGCGTCAGCCACCGTGCAGACGTTGGTCGCCACGACCAGCGACACCGCGAGCTGTCCGTCGAGGGCCGAGCCCGTGTGCTGGTCCGCGCCGATGTCCGTGACGCCGCCCGTGACGCGCGCCTCGCCGTCGATGTCCACCGCGTTGGTCATCCACGCCGTGGCCACGCCCGCGCCGATGCAGGGCGAGCCGGGCAGCAGGTGCGGGTCGCGGTAGCCGGAGACGAGCGGGTCGGCCACGACATTGCCCGAGCCCGTTGTCGGCAGCGGGGTGGTGCAGGAGTTCACGAAGGTGCCGCCCGCGCCGCTGTTCAGGAAGTTCGGATTGGCCGGCGCTGAGTTGGCGTAGACAATGCAGTTCGAGTAGGTGCCCGCGTAGACGCCGCCGTAGTTGTTGGTCGCGCTGTTGCCCAGCACGGTGCAACTGTTGAGCTGGTAGCCCACCGCGCCGTAGTACCCGCCGGCCTGATGCGCGCGGTTGCCGCTGAAGACGCACGAGAAGAAGCGCCCCTGGTACGCGCCGCCGCCCTGGTAGTTGGCCACATTGTCGAGGAAATAGCAGCAGTCCGCGCCGTAGATTGCGTTGTTCGCGCCGAAACCGCCGCCTCGTCCTGTCGAGATGGAATTTCCGATCGCGTGGTTCGCCCGCACGACGCAGTTGGAGAGCACCGCATTGTAAACGCCACCGCCGTCGCGCACCGCCTCGTTCCCGATCACGCTGCAGCCGACCAGCCGGTGGCCCGCCGCTCCGCCGTAGAAGCCGCCGCCGTCGCTCGTTGTCGAGGTCAGCCGGTTTGACGCGAGGAGCGAATCGACAATGACGCCTTGGTAAACGCCTCCGCCAGAGGACAGCGCCGTATTGCCGCGGATCACGCAGTTCGAAACCGTGCCCGGGGTGTACGCGCCGCCGCCCGAGGTCGCGGCCGTGTTCGCCTCCACCGTGCAGTTGGTCAGGGCCGCGCCGAAGACGCCGCCGCCGTTGCGGCCGGTCGCGTTGCTGATCACGACGCACCCGAGCAGCGCGCCGCCCCAGGCGCCGCCGCCGTCGTGGGATGACAAGCCTGTCGCCCGGTTGCGTTCGATCCGTGTGTTCCGCGCGACCGAACCGTAAAGGCCGCCGCCGCCCGAGGGGGTGCCTGTGCTGCCGCTGATGACCGCGTTCGACCCCACGTAGCAGTCGACCAGCGTGCCGGAGTAGACGCCGCCGCCGCGCGCGTTGGCGACGTTCGCGACGATCACGCAGTTGGTGATCAGCGCGCTCAGGCTCTCCGCGCGGATGCCGCCGCCGACATACGAGGCGGTGATCGCCGTGCTCGTGCCGCGCGTAAAGCCGTTGGTGACGGTGAAGCCCGAGAGCACGGCGTTGTTGGTCAGGTAAACGCCGCGGCACGCGTTGTTGCCCAAGCCGCCCGCCCCCCCCGCAATCGGCTCGCCCACGATGTAGGTGCCCTCCGGGCCGTTGACGCTGATCACCGTGATCGCGTTGGTGATGACCACACGCGACCGGAGCGTGGTGTCGCCGGGCGCGCCGCGGCCGCCGGCGTCGTAGAGGCCGTTGGTGACGAGCACGGTGTCGCCGGCGACAGCGTAGTCAACCGCGTCCTGAATGTTGGTGGCGGCCTCCGTCCAGCCGCCCGTGTACGGCGGCACGGGCGTGGGGTTGTCCCTTTTGACATAGCGCACGGCGGCGTGCGACGGATGGGCGGCGGCACACATAAGGACAGCGAGACCCAGACGGAACGCGTGTTGCATACGGCACCTCTTCTTGGCTAAATTGAATCATTGCATAGAATGGCGCACGGACGGGTTTCTGTCAACTGTCGGGAAGCCGCAATTCGGCAATTCGCATGATAGCTGGCGGAAGGGTGTTTGAACCCCCGAATCCCGGGTTAGGGCAACACGGACCGGAACCGCCCGAAGGCGGGACAACGTTCGGAGAGCCTCGCATCCGAGGCATGTTGTCCCGGCTTCAGCCGGCCCAGAGCACTGGACACGGGGGAGGGATTGCGATCCCGACCTACGCGCCCTGGCCCGCGAAGATGCGATCCATCAGCGCGCTGTGATCGGCGTCGGTGTAGCCGCCGCTCTCGATGGTCACCCAGCCGCTGTAGCCGGCCGCGTCGATGGCCTTGCGAACCGAGGCCCAGTCCACGCTGCCCTGGCCGATCGGAACGAAGTCGCCGTCGTTTTTCTTCTCGCGGTCGATTTTGAAGTCCTTGATATGCAGCTTGGCGATGTCCGGGCCGAGGGTGCGCAGCCACTGTTCGGTGGGCGCGTAGCGCACGTGGTTGCCCATGTCGAGGTAGGCGCGCACCTGCTTGTCCCTGAACGAGCGCACCCACGCCGCAGCGAAGTCGGGCAGGACCCAGAGGTTGTTCCAGACGTTCTCCAGCGCGATCGTCACCTGAACCTCGGACGCGACTGGGAGCAGTTCCTCCACGGCCGCGCGCGAAAGCTCGGTAGCCTGGTTCTGGGCCTCGATATAGGCCGCGAAGGGCGCGTTATCGCCTTCGACCACGGACTTGACCCGCAGCGTCTTGGGGTCGAACTCGATCTTGAACTGCGCCGGCTTCGGCATCGCCAGGCCACCCACGCGGCACGGCACAAGCAGAATGGCGTCCGCGCCGTAGGCGGCCGTCACGCGGATCAGTCGCTTCACGTCGTCGATCGAGCGGCGGCGGGCGGCCGCGTCGGCGTTGTTGAAGTCGGCCCAGCCCCCCATGAAGGAGTGGATCTTGAGACCGTGCTTCGCGGCGGTCGCCCGGCCCAGCGCGGCCTGCTCGACCGTCACCTTCTTGTCGGTCAGTTCGACGCCCGGAAAGCCGGCCTTGGCGATGCGTGCGCAAGCGGCATCGTCCGCCAGCGGCGCGATCAGCGCCTTGTGCAGCTGCGTCCTGAACGCCGGCTGGGCCTCCGCCGCCCGCGCCGCGTGCGGCAGCGCAGCCACCGCCGTAACGGCGACCGCCGACGCTTTCATGAAATTCCGCCTGCTGATCGTCATGTCACATCCTCCACATTTACAGTCTACCGCCTACCGCCTACAGCCTTCTCCCTCTACTTCTCCGGCTGGCCGGGAACGGGCGCCTTGCGCTCCTCGACTGCCGCGACGTCGCCCGACTCAAAGTCTTCGGCGCGGAGCGCGTGATTCATGGAGTAGACGGGCGACTCCTTGTTGGTCAGCAGGTCGGACATGCGCACCATCTGGCCGGTGTACGCCGCGAGCGTGCCGAGCAGCCCGCTGGCCGTCGCCATCGCCACCTGCTCGCCTTCCTGCAGGAAGTTGCCGCTCAGCAGCCCCGACAGGAAGTCGGCGTGCTCCATCACGTACATGTTGTTGTCGCGACCGGCGACAGCCTGCTCGTCGAAGGGGAAGGGCTCGCTCGCGCCGTTCGGCCGCAGAATCTTGCTGCCGAGCACGTCGATCTGGCCGGTGGTGCCGCTGAGCAGCGCGCAGCAGCGGTCGAAGCAGCCGTTGATCTGGCGGGCGACCGCGTGGATGTGCAGGCCGTTGCCATAGTCGTAATCGACGCCGAAGCAGTCGTAGGTGTTGCCGGTGGAGCGCTGGTGGCGCGCGCCGATGCCCATCGCCTTTTCGGGCAGCCGGCCGATGAACCAGTTGGCCAGGTCGATCTCGTGTACGGCCTGCTCGGTCAGATGGTCGGAGGACATCTCGCGAAAATGGTACCAGTTGTTGGCCATGTACGCGGCGTTGGTGTCCTCGGGGCGGCGGCGGCGCAGGTAGTTGGCCGTACTCATGCCGCCGTGGCAGCGGTAGACCACGCCGCCGCGGATCTCGCCGATGACGCCGTCGCGCACGGGCTTAAGCTGGCGCAGCGCGCGGCTGTTGTGGCGGTGACAGGTGCCGGAGAGGATGGAGAGCTTCGCGGCTTTGGCCGCGTCCACGACCTGCAGGAAGCGGCGCACGCCCGCCGGGTCGGTCGCAATGGGCTTCTCGGCGAAGATATGCTTGCCCGCCTTGACGCACGCCTCAGCGTGCAGGGGGCGAAAGATCGGCGGGGATGCGAGCAGCACGATCTCGGCGTCGGTCTCCATGACTTTCTTGTAGCCGAGGGCGCCGCTAAAGGCGAGCTTCTCGTCGCAGCCGTGGGCCTTGCAGACTGCGGCCGCCTTGTCTTGAAAGAAGTCGGCCGCCGCCACCAGCACGGCCTTGTGGCCAAGGCGCTCTGCGGCCTGCGTGATGTCCCGCGCAGCACCGCTGCCGCGCCCGCCGCAGCCGACCAGCGCGAACTTGAACACGCGCGGGGCCTGCCCCAACACGGCCGCGGGCGCAGCCGCCAGCGCGCTCGCCCCCGCGATGAACGCCCGCCTTGACACCGTCATCTGTTGCATCGTCAGATCCCCCTATGGCTTTCCCTTTGTCGAGTCGCTTGCGGCAGGGGCGCCACCTTTTGCGCGCCTTCTCCAACCTACACGCCCATAGTCTACGGGCGGGCCTCCGGTTTGTCAATCCGCGCTGCGCGCCAGGCCTTTGTCCACGAGGTAGGCGAGAAAGCGCTCGACCTCTTGCGCGGCGGCGGCGGCCGCGACCTCGTAGTCGCGCAGCATCTGCTCCTCGAGCTCCAGCGGCGACACCGGCCGTTCAAGCCGCCTCCAGAACCAGAGGCCCATGCCGTTCAGCGAGAACATCTTCGACTCGCCCGCGTGCAGCACGATCAGGAAGTGCTCGCCCGCGATCTCCCTGAGCGCAATGTCCGGCATCCGCTCGTACCGCGCTTTGCCCTGTCCCTTGCTTGCCTCCATAAACGTCCCCCGTCCCTTCCTCTCCGGCTCACTCCTCCAGCGCCTGCACCTTGTAGAAGCGGCGCGGCGCCACCGCGTCCAGCGGAACCTCGACTGTTTTCAGCGGCCAATCCACGGTGATGCCGGCCGTGGTCCACGGCCCGCCCGTGTCCGGCCGCCACGGCAGCGCCTGCCAGACGCCAGCCAGGAGATTGGTGGCCGACAGCACGCGGTAGGCCTTGCCGCCGATGGCCTCGAAACACACGGGCAGCCCGGTTGCGCCAGCCGCTGGCAGTGCGAACGCGCGGATGCGCACCAGCGCCTGCGTCGGGCAGGTTCCGGCCTGATACTCCACCCACGTGTCGAACGCGTCGTTGTCCTGGTCGGACAGGTCCGCGTACGGGTCGCCGGCGAGCCCATGCGCGAGCAGCCATGCCGTCGCGGTGCCGCGGGCGGTTTGATCCACGTGCAGACAGAGCGCGGGGTCGCCCAAGAGCGAGATGTGCCTCGAGCGGGCAGAGAACGAGTGGCCCAGCGACTCGAAGGCGCCGAGCCAGACATCGCCCAGCCGGAGCGCGCCAGCCTTGACCTGATCGGCGCACGCGTAAGAGAAGACCGCCGCGTCGCCCGTGGTCGAGTATCCGGCGGAGCTGACGGTGGCCACGAAGCCCGAGCCGCGGTTGCGCACGCCCGCCTCGGCGATGCACTGCTGCTGCTCTTTCAGATCGAGAAGGGTCCAGCGGCCCATGCGGCAGCCCATCAGGAACGCCACGGGCGCGAACGGCCAGTCGGCCTGCTTGAACGTGGCGGAGTCGAAGAGCCTGTTCAGCGTCGTGCTGCCGGCGATCGTGTCGCTGGAGTGGCCGACGTAGTAGAAGAAGCCCGAGCCGTCCAGCAGCTCGATGTGCGCGCCGGACTGGCCGTCGTCGTCCCAGTACGGGTGGAGGTAGCTATCGTTCGGCCCGGGGTAGAACGCCTTGAGCGTCCAGCCGGCGGTCGCAAAGCCGAGCGCCGTGTTGCTTGCGATGCCCACGAAGTTCGCGTACTTGTCGCCCACGTTCTGCCAGTCGGCCGTGAAGATCGCCTTGCGCTTCCACGTCTCGGTCAGCTCGTAGCGGATGGTCTTGTCTACGCTCCAGCCCAGCTCCACAGCGTTGGTCGCGAGGAAGCGGCCGACCGCCACCTCCGGAACCGCGCTGCCCGTGACGTCGCCCAGCACGTGGTCGTTGGGCAGCAGCAGCGCCGCGTACTGCGACGCCTCGACCTGCGAGAAGAGCGCCAGAGGGAAGAGCGCGGGATACGGGGCAAGCTCGCCGAGCCGGAAGACCTCGAGCTTGTAGTCGCTCCCCGCGTGCCCCGCGAAGAGCAGATAACGCAGCGTGGGCGACGGGCCATTTGTGACCCCGGCGGCGCAGAAGCGCACGAAGGCCTCGGGGTGGACGAGGCCGTCCGAGAAGGCGTTGTACAGCTCCTCGGCGTCGATCACGCGCGTCCGAAGGCCCTGCGCGTTCCGGAAGTCCGCCAGCGTCTGCGCCGCCTCGGCGAAGCCCTCGACCCAGCGTCGCGGCGGAACTACGATGGCGCAGACCGGCATCTCCGCCAGATCGGCCCAGTCCGTGTCGCTCACGCCGCTCACCGAGGGCTCGAGATAGCCCTGGCCCTCCTCAAACAACGCGTAGCGCGTTGCCGCGTCGCCGCAGGCAAAGGCCACCCGCCAGACCCCGTCCGTGCCCTGCCAGACGGGCGCAGCCAGTTCCGCCGGCGCATCGGGCTCGGTGACATCCCACACCCGGATGTGCTCCGACGCGAACCCCTCTGCAGCCAAGGTGCCCTCTCCGCCGCCCGTGCAGAGCAGGGCGCCTGACCGCGCGCGATACTCGCAGGGGTAGACCAGCGCCGCGTTCAGCAGCATGAAGTCATTGACCTGCGTGGTCAGCCCATTCCGAACTTTGATCTCCACCAGACCGTTCGTCGCGATACCCGGCGCCGCCGGAAAATCGAACGTCACGGCCTGCTCGCCGGACCAGCTCTGCGACCCGATACTCACGCTGTTCAGCCAAACCTGGCACGTGTGGGTGTCAGGCGTGGAGAAATCGCGGTAGGAGACCAGCGACGCGCGCGCCGTCACCCCCGTGGCGGCCGACGCGCAGAAGCCCGGCAGCGCGACGACGCGGGCTTTGGCCCGGCTCGGCTCAACGGACGTGCCCTGAATCAACTCGCCGAAGTTGAGGACGTTGGTTAACGTGGCGACCGAACTGCGGCGATCCCGCGGATCCCAGGGAGACAGGAAGGCCGCGCGGTAGGACTCCGCGCGCATGAACCACGCATTGGTCGCCGCGGCGGGGTCGGGCGTCGCATCAAACGGCGCCAGGTGCACCCCCGCCCCGAACGCCAGCCAGTACACGTTCTCGGGCGCATACAGTTCAGTCGTCGGCACCCCGTAGAAAAAAAGCGACTCGCCGTCGGTGGCCCACGCGACCTCGCGGCGCTGGCAGCTCAGCGAGAGCCCCTGCGCGGCCAGCGCCGCAAGCGCCTCGTTCGTGGATACGCCTGCCGCAGCCGCGATCTCGCCGGCGGTCACGCGGTAGACGCCCTCGTCGCGCACGCCGAGGCGCACGCGGCCAGCGGGGGCGCCGTTCGTCCAGGCGGTCACGCGGCCGCCGATCCCGACCCAGTGCTGGTCGTCGTCGGCCAGCGGAACCGTGAGTCGCTGCACGCCGGACTCCGTCCCGTTCTGCACAGCCCCGACGTCGACCACAATGGACTCGAGGCCTTCGAGCACCGCGTCCTGCGCACCCCGCACCGTGAACGTCCCGCTCGGAGACAAGGGGGCGATCACCAGATTTGAGCCCGCGCAGGCGTAATCGTCCTGATAGGCCGCGGTGCCCGAAAACGCGAACGACACCGTGACCGGCAGCTGGGAGGTCATCGACAGGCTCGCCACGAACGTCACGCTCCCGTACGCCTCGACCAGCGAGCTGGCTTCGGCGAAGCCCAGCGTCACCAAGGGGGGGAGATCGTCATCGATGACCGTCGCGGCAACCTCCGCCGTCGCGCCCGGCACCGCGTTCGTCAGCGCGCCGATCGAAACCGTGACCGTCTCGTTCGTTTCGTCCATCGCGTCCTGCACGGCCCGCAGCGTGACCGTGCCTGTGGTGCCCCCGGCTATGATCGTGATGTTCGTCGCGGAGCGCGTGTAGTCGCTCGTCAAGGTGGCCGTTCCAGCGAACGAGAGCCAAACCGTAACGGGCAGGCTAGACGTCACCGACAGGGTCGCGCGCACGGTAGCCGCCCCGCTCGCCTCGGCCATGCTGCCCCCTGTCAGGCTCAGCGAAACGGCCGGCAGAGCCTCGCCCAAAGGCTGCCGATCAGTCGCGCTGCTGGCTGCGACCGCATCGAGCCCGAGAAAGAGGCACAGGCAAGCTGTTGCTGCTGTGACAGGTCGGTTCATCTTTGCTCACATGCTTCCAGACGGATCGCCGGAACGCCCTTCCTTCAAACACAACCGCGAGATCCGATAAAAAAACACTACGTTTTAAGTGTAGTATACTAGCAGAAGCGGCCCGCCATGAAAACCCGAAAACGCGCCGAGTTTCGCATTCCCGACGGCGAGCCCGTTCCTGTATACTGACGGGCAACGAACGCCAAGGAGTTTCCGCCATGCTGAAAACCGGCATCCTGAATCCCAGCCTCAACAGCCTGTTGAGCCGTGTGCGCCACACCAACACCCTCGTCATCGCCGATCGGGGCTTCCCGTTCTGGCCCCAGATTGAGACGATCGACCTCGCGCTCGTGGACAACATCCCGACCGTGCTGGACGTGTTGCTGGCGATCCGGACGAACTTCGTCGTCGGCCGCGTGACGATGGCGGACGAGTTCATCAAGAACAACGCTGCCGAGACGCAGGCGCGTTTCCGCGCGGCGCTCGACGGGGTTTCGTTAGATTTCGAGCCTCACGCGACGCTCAAGAAGCGCGTGCCGAGCGCCATCGGGCTGATCCGTACCGGCGAAACCATCCAGTACGCGAACATGATCCTCGAATCCGCATAGGCCGCCCCCCGTTCCTCGCGGCGCCGCCAGGCGCTTTCTCCCATTACGTGATGGCGCCCTGACGCGCGTCCACCGATAACCATGTGGGTTCCCTACATCCTTCTCTCGGCACTGCTGCTGGCGTGCTACGATATTGCCAAGAAGCACAGCGTGCGGGAGAACGCCGTCATGCCCGTGCTGTTCGCGGCGACGCTCTGCGGCTCGCTGGGTTTCGCGCTGGCCCTGGCCGTCTCCGGCCGACTGGCCTCCGCCCTCGCCATCTCGGCGGCCGGGTTCGGCCTCGTAGCCATCAAGTCGCTGCTCGTCTCGGCCTCGTGGATCTTCGTCTATTACGCGATGCGGGCGCTGCCGATCTCCATCGCCTCGCCCATCCGCGCGTCGGCCCCGCTCTGGACGCTGTTCGGCGCGATCATCCTGTTCCGCGAGATCCCCACTCTGCTGCAGGCCGCAGGCATGGCGACCGTCTTCACGGGCTACTGGCTGTTCTCCGTCGCGGGCCGGTCGGAGGGCATCCACTTTGGCCGCCACGCGGGGGTCTTCTGCGCCTTTGCGGGCACGTTCCTCGGCGCGGGGTCGGCGCTCTTCGACAAGTACCTGCTGCAGACCTGCGGCATCGAGCGCAACACCCTGCAGCTCTGGTTCGCGCTCGACCTGGTCGTGGTGCTGGGCCTGAGCCTGTTCGCCCAGCGCCTGGCGGGCCTCCAGCGCACGCGCTTCCGCTGGCGCTGGACCATTCCTGCCGTCGGCCTTCTGCTCATGGCCGCCGACTGGTTCTATTTCGGGGCCCTCAGCGAGAAGGGCGTGGCCATCTCGATCCTCTCGCTGGTCCGCCGCTCCAATGTCGTTCTTTCCTTCGGCCTGGGCGCGCTTCTCTTCCGCGAAGGAAACCTCCGCAAGAAGGCCCTGGCGCTCGCCGTCCTTCTGGCCGGAGTCGCCATCCTCTGCCTGGCCAAATAATCAGCCAAAGTCTGAATTGACACCCGCCGGTATTGCGCGTACTCTCACGCTTAACAATTGGATCCTGCGTTCAGACAGTGGCAAGTGCTAACGAACTACGAGGTGGTTATGAGACAGAACAGATTGTGCCTTCCGCCGGCGGTTCTCGCCGCAACCGTTCTTTCAATCGGCGCCTCCGTCGCCTACGCCGCCAGCGGCGCGTGGAGCGGCGCCGCAGACGCGGCGTGGATCAACGACGCCAACTGGAGCGCCGCGCCTTATCCTAGCGGCGCGGACACCGCGTCCTTCACCAACGCCGGCAGCGGCAACACGACGATCGACGTGTCTGGCCTCGTCAACATCAAGACGATCACGTTCGACAACGCTGGCGTAGCTCCGTATACGATCGGCAGCGGCGGCCCCGGCGCCCAGACGCTGGTGATGACGAACGCCGGGCTTTTCCAAGTCACGAGCACGTCCTGGAACGACCAGCTCTTCAATGCGGCCATCCAACTCGGCATGGATCGCGCCGGCTCCGGCTATTCGCTCCGCAACGACAGCACGCTCCATGCGCTGACCGTCGCTGGCGCCATCGCGCCCGCCACGAGCGGCGGCACGGCAGGCGGCAAGTCCCTCGCGATCCTCGGCACCGGCAACGTCGCACTCACCGGCGGCATCAACCGGGGCGGCGCGAGCGCCATCACCGTCACCAACGCGCTGACCGCCGGCACGTTGACGCTCAGCGGCGTCTCGAACGGCGTCACCACGCTCTACCTGACCGGCAACGCGAACAATAGCGTCGCCGTCGGAGGCGGCGGGCTCTTCCTGAACAACGTCGGCGCGGTGACGCTATACTCGACGCAGGGCGGCACGCTCGACGGTTCCGGCAAGATTTGGATGAGCACCTTGAACGGACAGGAGGGCTACAACTACGCCGACTGTTACGTGGCAGGCGGCAAGACGCTGGTGATCAACAACGAGATCACCGGGCTGGGCGGCTTCGAGGTCTGGAGCGGCACGGGCACCTTCGTGTTCAACGGCCTGAACACCTTTGCGGGGCACCTGAACATCGGCGCGGCGGGCGCCGTCAGCGTCGCCACGATCGGCAACCGCGGCTCCGCGAGCAACGTCGGCAAAGGCACCAAGATCCGCTTCGGCAGCGGCGGCTCCAAGCTGATCTACACCGGCGCCGGCGAAACCACCGACCGCATCATCGACCTGAACGCCAGCGGCGTCATCGACCAGTCCGGCTCCGGGACGCTCGCATTCAGCGCCCCGCCCATTTTCACCGCAACCGCAGCAGCCACGCTCACGCTTCAAGGCTCTGCTGCGGGCGCGGGCGAACTCTCCGGCATCGTCTCCAACGGCACCGCCGGCATCGCGCTCACCAAGGCCGGCACCGGCACCTGGACCCTCTCCGGCGCCAACCGCCTGACCGGCAACGTCACGGTCAGCGGAGGCACGCTGCGGCTCGCCGGCGCCGCTGGCGCGCTCGCCTTCGCGACCAATTACTTCGTCAGCGCCAACGCGGTCTTGCTGCTCGAGAACGCGGCCGCGGCGAACAACTCTGACCGCCTGCGCAACGCCAGCCCGGTCACGCTCAGCGGCGGCACGCTTGCTTTCTCGAACGACGGCAGCAGCGCAAGCTTCAGCGAAACCGCAGGCGCGTTGGTCGTCAACTCCGGCGCCGCCACCGTTTCCTCTTCGCAGGCTGTTAGCGGCCAGACCTCCTCTCTGACGTTCTCCTCCCTCTCCCGCAACGGTACGGCCACCATCGACTTCGCCGGCTCCGGCCTCGGCGCGAGCGACCGCAACCGCATCTTCATCACCGGCCAGCCCAACGGCGTTATCGGCCCGTGGGCGACCGTCAACGGCACCGACTTCGCGGCTTACGACAGCGCGCTGGGCGTCGTTCCCGCCGGAACGTCCGGCAAGTACGTGGACATTGCGGCCCGAGCGCCCTCGACGATCACCCACGACCCGGCCTCGTCCGTCCGCATCAACACCGCCGGCGTCGACGGCCCTATCGCCTTGGGCAGCGCAACCACCGCCATCAGCACCCTGCTGCAAAACACCGCGACTGACGCCACCGTCGACACCGCCTCCAAGGCCTTCCAGGTCGACAACATCGTGATCCCCGCGACGAAGGCCGCCGTCACCGTCGGCGCAGCCGCCAACGACGGCTCGCTCGCGCCCGCCACCTCCGGCGGCGGCCTGCTGCTGGTCAACGAGAGCGCCGCGTCACTCACGGTCAAGGCGTCGATCGCCGACAACGGCGCAGCCGCCTCGCTGACGGCCTACGGCAGCGGCAAGGTCGTGCTCGCAGGCTCCAACACTTTCTCGGGCACGGCCGCCTCCTCCGGCGCCGCGCTGGCCCTCGCCAACACCCATGCTCTCCAGAACAGCACGCTCGCTTCGGCCGCGACCTTCGACGCCTCGGTGGCCAGCCATGAATTTCTGCTCGGCGGCCTTTCGGGCTCGTTCAACCTCGCACTCGCAGACGACGACGCCTCGCCCAACCCAGTGGCGCTCACGGTCGGCAACAACGGGGCGAACACGACGGCCAGCGGCGTTCTGAGCGGCAGCGGATCGCTGACAAAGAGCGGCCCTGGCACCCTCACGCTCTCCGGCGCCAACACCTACAGCGGCGGCACAACGGTTTCCGGCGGCACGCTGACCGCCGCCTCCGCCGGCGCCCTCGGCACCGGCGCAGTCATCGACGACGCCACACTCAACCTGACGGCCGCCAACGTCACCTACTCGGGGCTCTCCACCGCCCTGAGCGGCACCGGCACGGTGAACGTCACGCTGGGAGCCACCACCACGACGGCCTACCTCAACGGCGACTGCTCCGCCTTCACCGGCGTCTGGAACATCGGCATGGCCGGCTCGGGCGGCAAGATCCAGATGAACGGCGCGGACAACCCTGCGGCCCTCTACAACGTGCTCTCCAACGGCACGCTCTGGTGCAACGGAACAGCCAGCCACGCGGCGGGGCTCCGCCTCTTCGGCGGCAACAACGGCGAATCCTACGGCCAGCTCCGGCTCGAAGACGCGGCCGTCTGGGCCGGCCCCGTCGCGCTCGCCGGCGACAGCACCGACTCCAACGACGGCTTTTTCGGCGGCACTTCGGGAACCGGCGTCGTCAGCGGCGTAGTCAGCGACCTGAACGGCGCACATGCGGTAGCCCGGGTCGGCGCTAACGGGCGCACCTACCTGACCTGCCCCACGAACACGTACGCGGGCGCCACCTGGGTCAGGTCCGGCTCGCTCGGCGCCTACACCCTGCGCAACGTCGGGCAGGCCTCCTCGCTCGGACAGCCCCCCGACGCGGCCGCCGGCACGATCAAGATCAGCAACGGCGGAACGCCCGCCCGCCTCACGTACACAGGCACAGGCGACACATCCGACCGCATCATCGACCTCGCGGGCACCACAGGCGAAGCCTTCCTGGAGCAGGCCGGCAGCGGGACGCTCACCCTGACCAGCGGCCTCGGCCTCTCCGGCGCGGGCAGCAAGAACCTGAACCTGGAAGGCTGGACCGACAGCGTCGGCGAGTTCGCCGGCGTGATCAGCAACACCGCGTCCGGCACCCTCAAGAGCCTGACCAAGCAGGGCTCAGGAACGTGGGTCCTCTCGGCCGAGAACACGTACACCGGGACAACCATCGTCACCACCGGCAAGCTGGTCGCCGCGCATCCCAAGGCGCTCGGCTCCGGCCCCGTCAACTTCCCCGGAGCCAGCACCGCCACGTTGGAACTCTCGAATAGCGGCGCCGGCGAGCGGCCCTATTTCCTCCTCATGAACGCCGGCGCCGTCGGCACGTTCATGGTCGGCAGCGGCGGCAGCTCCGAAGGCATCAACCACACGCTGGGCGACAGCCAGCTGAGCACGGTCACGCTTCAGGTGCGGCGCTCCGCCGAAATCACAAGCGGCTCGCCCGCTCTCACGATGCCCACCGTCAACCTCAGCTCGGGATCGGCAGGCACCACCACGCTGTCGCCGCTCGACGCTGACTTGCACATCGGCTCCGTTGCCATCCTGCTCAACAGCAACGCCAAGACGCTCAAACTTGACGGCACCAACGCCTTCAGCTCGGTCGACGGCAGCATCAGCAACGGCATCAACACGCTCACGGTGCTGAAAGACAACGCCAGCGTCTGGACGCTCTTCGGCTCCAACTCCTACAGCGGCGCCACCACGGTCAACGGCGGCACCCTCGTACACAAGGGCCAGCACACCGGCGGCGGCGCCACCACGATCGGCACCAATGCGCTCTACGTGATGGCCGGGCTCCACAGCGGCGGCGGCGCGGTTGCCGTCAACGGAGGCGCGCTCGAGATCACCGGAACGAGCGGCGCGGTCACCGCCGCCAGCGGCATCACCGTCTCGCAGAACGGCACGCTCACGCTCGCAAACAGCGCCGACTCCAACCGCGCCGACCGCCTCGGCGACACGGTGCCGGTCACCCTCGCCGGCGGCAGTATCCGCTTCAGCCACCCGGCCGACGCGGCCAGCTACGCCGAGACGCTGGGCACGCTCGCGCTGGCGATCGGCAGCAACACCGTCGCCTCGTCACAGGCCGCCGAAGGCCAAACCTCCGCGCTGACCCTCGCGGCGCTCTCGCCCCTCGGCGGCTCCGTCGACTTCGTGGGAACCGACCTCGGCCTAGACGCCCGCAACCAGGTGCTCGTCACCGCGCCGCCCGTGTTGAGCGGCGGTATTATCGGCCCTTGGGCAACCGTGAACGGCGGCAGCTACGCCACCTATGGCGCGTTCGGCGTCACGGCCGCAACAGTGATTTATACCGATATCGCCGCCAGAGGCCCCGGCTCGGTCATTCCGGACGACGCCGAGGCCCACGCCCGCATCGTGGCCGACGGCGTCGCGGGCGACATCACCCTGGCGGCCGACGTGACGAACAGGGTCAGCACGCTTAAGCAGACAAACGTAACCGTCCCGGCCACGGTCTCCCTGACGGACAAAGCCCTCTTGACGTCCGGCCTGCAGATCGCCTCCGACGGCGCAGCCCTCACGGTCGGTTCCGCAGCAGACGACGGCGCGCTGGCCACGCTGACCCCCGGAGGAACCTTGTCGCTCATCAACCAGTCCACCAATGCCTTGACCGTCAACGCGGCGGTCGCGGACAACGCGGGCACCACGCTCTTCAAGGACGGTGCCGGCGCCGTCGTGCTCGAAGGCACGGCCTCCCACACCGGCCCGACCGCGATCAACGGAGGCGTGCTGTGCTTCGCTAGCGAACTGCCGCAGGCCCTGCCCGGCACCATCGGCGGCAGCGGCACGCTCGTCAAGGACGGTGCCAGCCTGCTTCACCTGCTGGCCACCAACACCTACACAGGCCCGACCGCTATCAACGCCGGCACTGTCCGCGCGAACCAGAACGCCACCTTCGGCCTCGCGACCGGCGGCGGCGTTACCATCGCCGACGGAGCCACGCTCGACATCGGCTGCACGCCCGACGTGGGCGGCACGCGCATTGTTAGCGCCCTCGATTTCGGCGCCAAGCTTTTCACGGTGCAAGGCAACGGCGTCGGCGGCCAAGGCGCGATCATCAACTCGGCGACCGGCGGACAGCAGAACGCCTTCGAGAAGATCGCGCTCGCCGGGCCCACCCGCTTCGGCGGCGTTTCGCGCTGGGATATCCGCGGCGGGACCTTCGCGATGAACGGCTACGACCTGACCAAGGTCGGCCCGGGCTCCTTTATGCTTGTCGGCACCGTCGTGACGCCCGGGGAAGCCAACATCGACGTCGCGTCAGGTACCGTCCGTTTGGAAACCTCGACTACGCTGAACGGCTCCTCCGCCAACACGCTGACCATCCGCAGCGGCGCCAAGTTGGAGAGCTACCAGATGGCTACCCCCATCGTGTGGAGCCTCGTCCTCGAGGGGAACTCAACCAACGACGCGGCGTATAACAGCACGGCCTCGACCCAGAACCGCTGGAACGGCCCGGTCTCCCTTTTGGGGCCGGTCGCCTTTGGCGGAAACAACAGCGGCTACTACGGCACGCTCGCCGGCGACATCACGGGCAGCGGCCCAGTCACCAAGTACGGCACCTCGACCATCACGTTCGCGGGCACGAACAACACCTACACCGGCGCCACGCGCATCTTCGAGGGAACGCTGGCCGTGCCGGCCCTTCGCAACGTGGGCGAGCCCAGCCCGCTGGGCCAGCCGGCCAATGCCGTCGACGGCACGATCAGCCTCGGAAACGGCACAACCGCCGGCACGCTGCTCTACACCGGTGCGGGCGACACCACCGACCGCATCATCGATCTCGCGGGAACCACCGGCGGCGCGGTCCTCAACCAGTCGGGAACCGGCCCGCTCAGGCTCACGAGCAACTTCAGCTACTCGGGCGTGGGCAACAAGACCGTCACCCTGCGCGGCGTCTCAGCCGCGCTGTGCGAGCTGGCAATCCCGCTCGTCAATGGCGGCGTGGGCAGCACCAACACGCTGACCAAGCAAGACGGGGGAACCTGGCTGCTCTCGGCCAACAACGGGTTCACCGGCGCCATGAACGTCAACGGCGGCACGCTGCTGGTCTCCGGAACCAACACGCAGGGCGCGGGCAACATCGTGGTCGGCAACCTGGCCAGTTCCAACGCCGTGCTGCGCCTCCTGCCCAGCGCGAACATCACCGGCACCGGCGGGTTCTACATCGGCAACGCCGCCAACTCCGCTGCCGCCGTCTACCTGACGGGCGGCGTGGTCGCCCGAACCCCCAGCGCAGGCGACTCGAACTTCGGGCTGGGACTGGGAGGCGGCACGTACGGCTACTTCAACATGAGCGACGGTACGGTCACGAACGCCCGGCTGAACTTGGGCGGAACCGCGACGGCCATCGGCATGGGTCTCGCCCGCATCACGAGCGGCTCGCTGCGCTTCTCTGAGTACCTCCTGCTGGCCCGCACGAATGGCTGCGTCGGCGTCCTGACCCTCGATGGAGGCACGCTCAACCGCTCGAATGCGACGGCCAACATATCGATCGCTCACAGCGGCGGGCGCGGCGAGCTTAACCTCACGGGCGGCGTGATCGACAACACCGGCCGCGCCGTGGCTATCCGCCAGAACAACATGGGGTCTGGCAGCACGGGCGTCGTCAACATCTGCGCGGGCTCGCTTACGCTCAACGCCTTCCAAAACACCGCCGGCACGGCCTGGCTGAACTTCAACGGCGGCACCCTCCGCGCCGCAACAGCCTCAACGGCCTTCATTCCCGGCACGCTGACGCGCGTGACCGTCAACGGCCAATTCGGCTCGTATGCGGGCGGCGCGACCATCGACACCGCCGGCAAGAATGTCACCGTGGCAGCCCCGCTCCAAGCCCCCGCTGGCAACGGTGTCGCCAGCATCGTTCTCGCGACGCAAGGCTCAGGCTACATCGGCGAGCCTTACGTCGCGATCGCCGGTGGCGGCGGCGAAGGCGCCACGGCCGTGGCGAACATGACCGACGACGGCACGGGCAAAGGCACGCTCAAGGTCGCCAGCGTCACGGTCACCACGCCGGGCTGGAACTACGCCGGCGCGCCCTACGTGGCCTTCAGCGGCGGCGGCGCCGGAGCCGTACAGGCCACCGCCAGCGGCGTCACGCTCGCGGCCAACACCAGCGGCGGGCTCACGAAGACCGGCGAAGGCGTCCTCACCCTTTCGGCGGCCAACACCTACAGCGGCATGACCACGATCAGCAACGGCACGCTCCGCCTCGGCCTGGCCAACGCCCTGCCGCCCAACGCGCCCGTGACCCTCGTGGGCGGCACCTACGACCTCGGCGGGTTCGACGTGACCAACACGCTGACCTACCTCAGCGGTGCGATCACCAACGGCACGTTCCGCATGGACCTCTCTCCCGCAGGCGAAGGAACCGTCGGCGAGCAAGGCGTCACGGCCCAAGCAGGCGCCACCATTCAGGGCACCTACTACGCCGACGTGACGCCTGACGGATCGAGCGACCTCGTGACCGTAACAGGCGGCATCGACCTCGGCGGCCTGACGCTCCAGCTCGTCGACCCGGACGCCCTTGACCGCCGCAAGCAGTATACGGTGATGTCTGTCACGGGCGCTCGCACGGGAACCTTCGCCTCGACGAACCTGCCCGACAGCCGGTGGCACGTCTACTACCTGGCCGACGGAACAGTCAAGATCGCGTTCTCTGACGGCACCGTGCTGAAGATCAAATAGCCGCTCAAAGGCCGTGCGGAGGGCGCTCCGCACGGCCTTTTCCGGGCATCCACGAGGCCAGAAATACGGGCTCGAATACCGCCCCTCTTCTGTGGTAAGGTAACGGCCCTTTTATGCGTTACCGCCTCCAGCACCGCCTCGAATACACCGCCCTGCGCGGGCTTGCCGCCGCCCTGAACCGGCTGCCCTACCGCGCCGCGCTCGGCGTGGCGTGGGGGCTGGCCGGCGTCGTGTTCCACGTGGCCCGCTTTCGGCGCCGCGAGACCGTCCGGCGCATCCGCGAGGTGTTCGGCCCCGCAATGCCCGCCCGCGATGTGCGGCGCATCGCCTGGCGCTCCCTGCGCAACATGGCGTTCAACCTGGTCGAGATGATGCGCGCCCCCACCATCGACGTGGCGTGGATCGACCGCCGCGTGCCCGATTTCAAGACCCATAGCCCCGCCCTCAAAGCGGTCGTCGAGCAGCACGGCGGCGCGGTCTTTACCGTGCCCCACATGGGCAACTGGGACCTCGCCGGCTGGGCCTGCCACCGCTACGGCATCCGCATGTTCAGCATCGCCGCCAAGCAGAAGAACCCGCTCGTCAACGCCTGGATCAACCGCCAGCGCGAGTCCGGCATGACGGTCCTCGAGCGCGGCGGCGGCACCCTCAGGCAGATCGTCAAGCTCCTGCGCACGGGCAGCGTCCTCGCCATCCTGCCCGACGTCCGCATGCCGACCCCGGACATCCGCCTCCCCTTCCTCGGCGGGACGGCCAACTTCGGCCGCGGCATGGCTATGTTCGCGATCACGGCCCAAGTCCCCATCGTCCTCGCCGTCTTCCGCCGCGAAGGCTGGGCACGCCACCGCTTCGAGTGCCAGCCCCCGCTCCTGCCCGACCCCTCGCTGAACAAAGACGAGGACGCGCGCCGCCTCACCGCCGCGATCACCGCGCAGGTCGACGCCGCCATCCGCCAGAACCCCGAGCAGTGGTTCTGGTACAACAAGCGCTGGGTGCTCACCCCAGTCCGCGAAGCCGCGCGGGCGGCCGCCCCCGGCAAGCCGCCATCCGACGATTTGAAAGGAACAACACAGCCATGATACGAATCAACGAGAACTACGCCAAGCTCCAGTCCTCCTACCTCTTCTCCGAGATCGCCAAGCGCGTCAAGGCCTACCAGGCCGCGAACCCGGACAAGAAGGTCATCCGCCTCGGCATCGGCGACGTGACCGAGCCGCTGCCCCCGGCCTGCATCGAAGCCATGCACAAGGCCGTCGACGAAATGGCCTCCCGCTCCACCTTCCGCGGCTACGGCCCGGAGCAGGGCTACGACTTCCTGCGCGAAGCCATCGCCCAGAACGACTTCCAGTCCCGCGGCGCGCCCATCGAGGCCGACGAGGTCTTCGTGAGCGACGGCGCCAAGTGCGACACCGCCAATATCCAGGAGCTTTTCGCCGACAAGATCACCATCGCCGTGCCCGACCCGGTCTACCCGGTCTACGTGGACACCAACGTCATGGCGGGGCGCACCGGCAAGAACACCAAGGGCCGCTACAAGGGCCTCGTCTACCTCGAGTGCACCGAGGCCAACGGCTTTGTGCCCGGCCTGCCCGAGCAGCCGGTGGACGTGATCTACCTCTGCTTCCCGAACAACCCGACCGGCGCCACCGCCACGCGCGAGCAGCTCGAGGCCTGGGTGCGCTACGCCAGGGAGAACAAGGCGCTGATCCTCTTCGACGCCGCGTATGAGGCCTTCATCCGCGACCCCGCCCTGCCGCACAGCATCTACGAGATCGAGGGCGCGCGCGACGTGGCCATCGAGTTCCGCAGCTACTCCAAGACCGCCGGCTTCACGGGCACGCGCTGCGCCTTCACCGTGGTTCCGAAGTCGCTCATGGGCTACACCAAGAAGGGCGAGGCCGTGCCGCTGCACCCCATGTGGAACCGCCGCCACACCACCAAGTTCAACGGCGTCTCCTACCCCGTCCAGCGCGCCACCGAGGCCGTCTACTCGCCCGCCGGCAAGGAGCAGGCCAAGGCCCTCGTCGACTTCTACCTCGGCAACGCCGCGCTCATCCGCAGCACCCTCGCCGACCTCGGCTACTCGCTGACCGGCGGCGACAACAGCCCCTACATCTGGGTGAACGTCGGCAAGGACTCCTGGAAGTTCTTCGACCGGCTGCTCACCCGCGCGCAGGTGGTCACCACCCCCGGCGCGGGCTTCGGCCGCTGCGGCCAAGGCTTCATCCGCATCAGCGCCTTCAACAGCCGCGAGAACGTCGAAGAGGCCATGAAGCGCCTGCGCAAAGTCCTGAAATAGCGGCCCCGCATGTTGTACCGGCTTCAGCCGGCAAGGAAGCCTGGCAGGCATCCGCCTGAAGGCGGTACAACGTACGGCCGAGACGGTCAATCGGCGACAGAACAAACGCATGCGTCACCTGCTGTCCATCCTTGTGTTGGCCGCGCTCGCCGCGCGGGCGGACGACGTGTACCCCAAGCCTGACTGGCGGGAGGGCCCGGATCCGCTCGCGAGCCCGCACGCCGTGCCCGGCGGCCTGCTGCGCTTCTCCGCGGCCCAGCCGCCCAAAAGCCTCAACTACTACGTCGACAGCACCACGTATACCCGCCAGATCTTCATCCTGCTGTACGAGACCCTGCTGTGGATCGACCCGGTCACCACCGAGTTCATCCCCGGCCTCGCCCGCCGCTGGACCCTCTCCGACGACCGGCTCACCTTCACCTTTGAGCTCGACCCGGCCGCGGCCTGGAGCGACGGCCGCCCCGTCACAGCCGACGACGTGAAGTGGACGTTCGACCAGGTGATGGACCCGAAGAGCCTGACCGGCCCCTCGAAAGTCGCGCTGGGCGGTTTCGGCTCGCCCGAAGTCCTCGGGCCGCGCACGATCCGCTTCCGCGCCAAGGAGAACCACTGGCGCAACCTGCTGGCTGCTGGCGGCTTCGAGATCCTGCCCCGGCACGCCTTCGAGGGGCAGGACTTCAACCGCCTCGACTTCGACCGCCCGGTCGTCTCCGGCCCCTACACGATCGCATCCGTCAAGGAGCAGCTCGAGGTCCGCCTGAGCCGCCGGCGCGACTGGTGGGCCGGCTCGCGGCCCTCCCTGCGCAACACGATGAACTTCGCCACGGTCGTGTTCCGCTACTACGCCGAGGACGAGAACGCGTTCGAGGCCTTCAAGAAGGGGCAGACCGACGTCTTCGCCGTCTACATGTCGCGCCTCTGGGCCAACGAGACCATCGGCGAGAAGTTCGACAAGAACTGGATTGTCAAGCGGCTCGTCCACAACCACGAGCCCATCGGCTACCAGGGCTTCGCCATGAACATGCGGCGCCCGCCCTTCGACGACCTGCGCGTGCGCAAGGCCATGGCCCACCTCATCGACCGCGAGACCATGAACCGCACCCTGATGTTCGGGGCCTACTTCCTCCAGCGCTCCTACTTCGAAGACCTCTACGACAGCGCCCGCCCCTGCACGAACGCCTGCTTCGCCTTCGACATCCCGCGCGCCAAGGCCCTGCTGCGCGAAGCCGGCTACACGGCCAACCCCGCGACCGGCATCCTCGAGAAGGAGGACCGTCCCCTGCGCTTCCGCTTCCTCACGCGCGACGGCGGCTCCGACAAGTTTCTGGCCCTCTGCAACACCGCCTTCCGCGAGGCCGGCATCGACATGCAGATCGACCGCAAGGACTGGGCCGCCTGGATGCGCGACATGGACGCCTTCAACTACGACATGACCTGGGCGAGCTGGAGCCAGGTGATCTTCCGCGACCCCGAAGAAGCGTGGCACTCGCGCGAAGCCGACCGCCCCTCCAGCAACAACATCACGGGCTTCAAGGATCCGGCGGTTGACGCGCTCATCGAGCGGCAGAAGACCATCTACAGCGTCGCCGAGCGCAATGCCCTCTTCCGCGAGATCGACGCCCGCCTCGCCGCCGCCGTCCCCTACGTGCTGCTCTGGAACATCAACGCGGTTCGCCTGCTCCACTGGGACCGCTTCGGCATGCCCGACACCGTGCTCGCCAAATACGGCGACGAGCGCTCACTCATCGGCTACTGGTGGTACGACCCGGATACCGCCGCCGAGCTCAAAGCCGCCATGGCCTCTGGCGACCTGTTGCCGGCCCGGCCCGTCGCCGTCGATTTCGACGCCGCCTTCAAACCTCTTCCAACCGCTGAACCGTGAACCTCTCCAACCGCTGAACCGTTAAACAATTAAACCAACCAAGGATCCCATGTTCCCCTTCAAGCTCGACCGCCCCCTGATCGTCTTCGACATCGAGGCCACGGGCATCAGCCCGCGCGCCGACCGCATCGTTGAGCTCGCCGCCATCCGCATCGACCCCGACGGCACCGAGACCAGCGGCTACTGGCTGCTCAACCCCGGCGTCCCCATCCCCGTCGAAACCACGGCCATCCACGGCATCACAGACGAGATCGTCCGCTCCTGCCCCACCTTCAAGGACAAGGCGCTGGCGATCCTGGCCTTTTTCGGCGAAGCTGACCTCGCGGGCTTCAACGCCGGGCGCTTCGACATCCCCATGCTCGCGGAAGAGTTCACCCGCGCCGGCATCCCTTTCGACCCCGACCGCCGCCGCCTGCTCGACGCGCAGCGCATCTTCCACACCAAGGAGCCGCGCGACCTCTCCGCCGCCCTCAAGTTCTACTGCGACCGTCCCCACGCGGACGCCCACGGCGCCGAGGCCGACGTGCGCGCCACGCTCGACGTCATCCTCGGCCAGTTCAAGCGCTACGCCGACCTGCCGCAAGACATGGAAACCCTCGACCGCGCGTTCAACCCCATCGACCCTTTCAACGCCGACCGCTCCGGACGCTTGCGCTGGGTCGACGGCGAACTGACCGTCAACTTCGGCAAGAAAAAGGGCGCGAAGGTCAAAGACCTCGCCAAGGACGACTCGGGTTTCCTGAAGTGGATCATCAAGAACGACTTCCCTCAGGACACGCGCCTGATTTGCGAGAACGCGCTCAAAGGTGTCTTCCCTCAGCCGCCGCGCCTCAAAGCGGCACAGGCGGAGCCCGTGCCGTGAACCCCCGATCAAGACCGAACACCGGTTTTCCGGACGTTTTCATGGGTTCGTAGTGACGCCGTAAGACGTTAATTTGGCCGTGTCAGAATTGGGGGCAGAATTGCCTGGATTCGCCTTGACTCCGTCCCAGGGGGTATGTGATGCTTGACATGCTGTTTTAATGGTTTTTATTGTTGTGGTGGTGTTTTCTTGGGTTAAATGACGTGAGGTGTCGTATGCGTGGTTCGTCGAATCGGATGATGACGTGGAGTGGTGTTATGTTGTGCGCCGTCGGAGCGGCTTCGTGGGGTTTGGCCGCGAACGGCACGTGGAACAGCACGGCGCCCGGGGCAAACGGGTACTGGACCAACAGCCTCAACTGGAGCGCGTCGCCCGCGCCGTACGGCACGGACGCGGCGCTGTTCAACAATGCGGACAGCGGCAACACGGCGCTCGACCTCGCCGGGCTGAGCTTCATTCGCTCTATTCTGTTCGACACGGCCTCGGTGGCGCCCTACAGCTTCGGGTCGGGCGCGGCGAACAGCCAGACGCTTGTGCTGGCCGACGGCGGCGAGATCGCGCTCTCCTCCTCGGCGGCCAACAGCCAGACGTTCAACTGCGGCCTCCAGCTCGGCACCGACAGGAGCGTTGCCTATTATATCTTGCGCAATGACAACCCGGCGCGGACGCTGACCTTCAATAACGTGCAGCCCCTCAGCGCGGACTATCTCAGCAACCAGGGCACGAAGTCGCTCCTCGTCTACGGCACCGGCCCCGTCACCTTCCTCGGCACCTTGAAGCCGGCCGGCGCCCAGTACCTCTACCTCACCATCACCAACAGCAGCACCGTCACGCTCACAGGCTCGAACGTCCTCTCTCAGGTCAGCCTGAACGGCGGCCCGGACTGTACCCTCGACATCGGCGACCAGGAGCTGTATCTGAACTTGGCCGGCGCTAACGTCCTCAACTGCACCCAGGGCGGCACGATCAACGGCACCGGCAAGCTCCGCGTCAGCACCACGGACAACTTCAGCGCCGCCGGCTACAACTACGCCGACTACAACGTCGCCGCAGGCCGGACGCTGGTCATCAACCCGAGTATCACCGGCCCGGGCGGCATCGAGACGTGGCTCGGCTCGGGCACCTTCGTGCTCAACGGCCTTAACACCTTCGAGAGCCACATCATCTTCGGCACGTCAGCCACGATCGTCTGCTCGAAGTTCGGCAACCGCGGCTCCCTCACCAGCAACCTCGGCCAGGGCACGAACATCAACTTCAGCTCGGCAGGCAAACTGGTCTACACCGGCACCGGCGAGAGCAGCGACCGCGTGATCGTCATGAACAGCACCGCCACGCTCGACCAGTCCGGCCCCAGCGGCAAGCTGAACCTCACCGCGACGCCCGTGCTGTCGGGCGGCAGCCGCCAGCTCACCCTGCAGGGATCCGCGGCCGGAGTCGGCGAGTTCAGCGCGATCCTCGCCAACACGGGCGGCAATGTGCTCAATGTTGTCAAGGCCGGCTCGGGGACATGGATCCTGTCTGGCACCAACACGTACACCGGCACCACCGCGGTGAACGGCGGCAAGCTGCTCGTCAATTACCCCGGCTCCGTGGCTCCCGGCAGCGCGGTGTCGGTCAACAACAGCTCCGCCCTGGGCGGCAACGGCAGGGTCAATGGCGCCGTCACGGTGGCGGCCGGCGGCATTCTGGCGCCGGGCGACGTCAACGCGGTCGGCACGCTGAGCCTGAGCAACACCCTGTCGTTGACCGGCAGCACGCTGTTCTTTGATCTGGTGAGCCCGGATGCGGCGAACGTGGTCACGGACAAGGTCGCGGTTGCGGGCGCCCTGACCCTGAACACGACAAACACCATCGTCGTCTCGTTCCCCAACGGCTCGGTGCCGGCTGGCTCCTACACGCTGATGACCCACGCGTCGCGCACGGGCACGGGCTCCTTCCGGCTCTCGCCAGCGTATCCGAACGTCTCGCTCTTCACCAACGCCACCCTTGTGCGGCTTGACGTCGGCGCCGGCGGCGCGACCGCCGCACAGTGGAAGGGCAACCACACCGATGTGTGGGACGGCGAAGACCTGAACTGGGTCACGGGCGGCTCCGCCGCAGACTACGCGAACGGCGATGTGGTCGCGTTCGACGACACGGCCACGCGGTTCACCGTCAGTAGCGCCGCACCCGTCGCTCCGGGTGCCATCACGTTCAACAATAGCGCCAACGACTATACCGTCTCGGCCGCGGTCACCGGAACCGGCGCGGTCTACAAGATCGGCGCGGGCCTCGTCACCCTGACGGGCAACAACGCCTTCACGGGCGCAATCACCGTCGCGGCGGGAACACTCAAAATCGGCGGCGCGGGCGTGCTGGGCGGCGGCAACTACACCACGAACATCGTGAACAATGGCGAGCTGATCTACGCCAGTTCCGTGGCGCAGACCAACAGCGGCACGATCTCCGGCGGCGGCAACCTGACAGCCTTCGGCAGCGCCCCGCTGACCCTCTCCGGAACCAACACGTACAGCGGCCTCACCATCGTCACCAACAGCACGCTCCGCCTGGGTCACGCGTACGCGCTGGGCGCGACCTCCTTGGGTACGGTCGTTGCGGCCGGCGGCACACTCGAGTTTGCCTGCACGCCCACCGGCGGTGTCTACGCGGCGGAGCCGGTGGAACTGCGCGGCACGCTCTCCTCCACGAGCATCGGCACGAACAACTTCGGCGGCGCGATCACCTTCTTCCAGAACGCGACGATCGACGTCGGCGCGGACTCGGCCCTCTTCCTCACGGCCACGACGCTGGACAACGGCTCGAACACGGTCACCAAGACGGGCAGCGGCCTGCTGCGCTTCACGGCCGACCCGAACCACCGCTCGGTGTTCGTCATCGGCGAAGGCACGGTCGATCTGCAGCACGGCGGCGGCACCGACGCCCCGTGGATCGTCAACCCGGGCGCGACGTTGCGCGAACTCAACGCGAACATTATGGGCGACTACCCCGTGCAGGCCAACGGCACGCTGGACTTCCGCACCTCGGACCAACTCGGCGCGCTGAGCGGCATCGGCCTGGTCACGAACAGCGGCGCGAGCGCCGTGCAGGTCGCAGTGGGCGGCGGCAACCTGAACGGCGCGTTCACCGGTTTGATCCGCAACGGCGACGCCGCGACCGTCGGCTTCTCCAAGGTCGGCAACGGCGTTCAGACCCTCTCCGGCGCCAACACCTACAGCGGTTTCACAACCAACCTGGCCGGCACGCTCAATATCAACTACGGCGGCACGGACGGCAGTAGCTCCGCCATCGGCGTCGGCCCCTTCGTGATCGCGGGCGGGTCTCTCAATAACACCAGCGGCTCGGACCTGACCCTCACGCCGAACAACCCCCTGTACTGGAACGGCGACTTCACTTTCATCGGTGCCAAGAGCCTGAACCTCGGCTCGGGAGGCGTCGCGCTGAGCAATAACCGCACGGTCACCGTGCTGACCAACACGCTCGCCGTCGGCGGCGCGATCAGCGGTGCGTTTAATCTCACCAAGGCCGGCGCAGGCACGCTGCGGCTCGACGGCAAGAACAGCTACGGCGGCTCGACGACCGTCAACGGCGGCACGCTTTTCCTCAGCGACACGGGAACGCTCGCCCCCGCCAGCGCGGTGACGGTGAACTACGGCGCCACCCTCGCCGGCAGCGGCAGCGTCAGCGGCACGGTCACCGTCGCCGCAGGCGGCCTGCTGGCCCCCGGCGGCGTCAGCGCCGTCGGCACGCTCACGCTGGCGAACGACACCGCTACCGCCGTGACGCTGAACGGCGGCACGCTGCTCTTCGACCTCGCCGACGCGGCGGCCGGCGCGGCGGACAAGATCCTCGTCGGGCAAAGCGCAACGAGCAAGCTGGTCCTGAACGGCACCAATGTGGTGGCGCTGTCTTTCCCCAGCGGCAAGGTGCTCGCCGGCAGCTACACGCTGATGACCTGCGCGGGCGGCATCACCACCAACGCCAACGCGGCCCTCGTGCTGCAGGGCGGCTACACGGGCGTCACCCTGGACGCCGACGGCAACGACATCGTGCTGACGGTGGGCGCCGACATCGACAGCGTGACCTGGTCCGGCGACCTGTCCGGCTCGTGGGACGGGGCGGAGCAGAACTGGACCAACGGCAGCGCCCTGGTCACCTACCCGGCGGGATCCGCCGTGACCTTCGATGACACCGCGGTCGGCAACTTCTCGGTGAGCAGCGCCGGCGAGGTCTCGCCGTACGTCGTGCTCTTCAACAACAGCGCCACCGACTTCAGCGTCTCCGGGACGATTTCCGGCAGCGGCCAGCTCGTGAAGTCCGGCACGGCCGCCGCGACCTTCGCCAGCGACGGCGCGTACAACCCGTCCGCGCTCGCCGTGCTGAACGGCACGCTGACGCTTAGCGGCGCAACCACGCTCAACGGCGGCAGCTACGCCAACAGCATCCTCAACAACGGCGTCTTGAATTTTTCGCAATCGTCGCCTCAGGTTCTGGGCGGCACCATCAACGGCGCCGGCACGCTCACCGCGAGCGGCAACAGCACGCTGACCCTCTCCGGCTCGAACTTCTATAGCGGTGTGACGCTGGTCAGCTCGGGCACGCTGCGCGTCATGCACGCTTATGCGCTCGGTACGACGGGGCAGGGCACGGTCGTCTCCCAGAACGGCACGCTGGACTTCGCCGGCAACGTCAACCTGCTGTCGGAGGCGCTCACGCTGAACGGCGGCACGCTCTCCAGCCAGTCTGGCAGTAATACAGTCAACGGCACCACCACGCTCGCGGCGGGCAGCCGCATCGACGTGGGCACGGGCTCGACGCTGTCCTTGAAAGCCTACCAGGCGAACGGCGCGGTCACCAAGACCGGCTCCGGCTGGCTGCGTTTTCTGACCGACCCGAACGGTAACGGCCAGTTCACCGTCGCCGAGGGCACCGCCGAGCTGGCGCAAAGCGGCGGCGCGATCGACGCCAACATCTTCGTCAGCGCTGGCGCGACGCTCATCGACAATACGCCGGGCAACGATGGCATCAATATCCTCAACCGCCTGACCGTGAACGCGGGCGGCACCTTCGTGCTCCGCATTTCGGAAGCGGTCGGCGGGCTCTCCGGCGCGGGCCTCATCACCCGCGACCTGCCCTCCGGCCAGGCGAACCTGACCTTCGGCGCCCTGAACGTGGCCGAGACCTTCTCCGGCGTCATCCAGAACGGCTCCGCCAGCCTAAACGTCACCAAGGCAGGTACGGGAGTACAGACCTTCACCGGCGAGAACACCTACACCGGCGCGACCGCCGTGACCGCGGGCACGTTGCTCGTCAACGCCCCGGGCTCGCTCGCGGCCGGCAGCGCGGTCTCCGTGAGCGCCGCCGCCACGCTGGGCGGCAACGGCACGGTCGGCGGCAACGTCACCGTCGCAGCCAACGGCTGCCTCGCGGCCGGCGGCGTGAACGCCATCGACACGCTGACGCTGGGCGGCAACCTGACCCTGAACGGCTCCACCTTGTACTGCGACCTGTCGGCGACTGGCGGCACATGCGACTTGCTCGCTGTCGCCGGCGCGCTGACGCTGAACGGCGTCAACACCGTGGCGCTCGCCTTCCCGGCGGGTACGGCCGAGGCCGGCACCTACACGCTGATAACCTTTGCCTCGCGCGCTGGCGCCGGGTCGTTCACGCTGCTGGACAGCAACCCGAACGCCTCGCTCGCGTGGGTCGATAACAGCCTCGTCCTGACCGTGACCGGCGACGGCGCCTCGGGCGGGCTGACGTGGAACGGCAGCCTGACCTCCCAGTGGGACGGCGGTTTGCTGAACTGGAAACTTGGCGCCGCGCCCGCCAGCTTCACCGCCGGCGACGCCGTCCTGTTCGACGACACGGCGTACAGCTTCACCCTCAGCAGCGCCGGCGCGGTGGCGCCGTCCGCCGTCACGTTCAATAACAGTATCGCCTACACTGTGCTCGCCAGCCTCGACGGCACCGGCCCGCTCGCCAAGTTCGGCTCCGGCGCCGCGACGGTCAACTCGATGCCGACGTACAACCCGGCCTCGCTCACGGTCAGCGCGGGCACGCTGACGCTGGGCTACTCCACGCGCCTCAACAGCGGCGACTACTCCGGCAGCATCGCCTTGAACGGCGGCACCCTCACCCACGGCAGCACGGCCTCGCAGATCCTGAGCGGCCCAATCTCCGGCATCGGCACGCTCGCCAAGAACGGCTCCGGCACGCTGGTCCTGACCGGCGCGAATAGCCACAGCGGCGGCACGACCGTCAGCGCGGGCACCTTGTATGCCAAGGGTTCTAGCTCCGTGCTCGGCACGGGGACGCTGAACCTCAACGGTGGCACGACCGATCTTCAGAACGATGCGCCAACCTACGCCAACGCGGTTTCCGTGGGCGGTGCCTCGACGCTGCGGCCCGGACGCCTGACATCCGGCGCGGGCCTGGTCCACACGCTGGGCGCGCTGACAATCGGCAACTACCAGCTCAGCATCAACACCGGTTCCCTCGTAACCGCGAATTCGCCCTACGGCGTCACCTTCGGCGCGACCACGTTCAGCGCCGCCACGCCGATCTTCGACGTAGCCAACAACGGTACCGGTCTCGGCACGCTCACGCTGGGCGCGCTATCCGGCAACAACAACTTCACGAAACAGGGCGCCGGCCTGCTCTACCTCGGCACGGCCAGCAGCCGCGCGGGCGGCACGGCCACCCTCACGGCCGGCACCCTCAAGCTGGGCGCCGCGAGCGCGCTCGGCACTACCGCCTCCACGCTCACACTCAGCGGCGGCATCCTCAACCTAGCCCTCGACGCCACCGTCAACGCCCACGGCACCACCGTCGGCGGCAACGCGCTGATCCAGTCCGACCGGGCCACGGCCACGGCTCCCGGCATCACGCACACGCTGGGTTCGCTGACCTTCGGCGGCAAGTACACGTTGGTCGTAACCAACGGCCCGAGCGTGGCCGCGAACACGCCCTACGGCCTGACCTTCGGCACGACCACGCTGACCAACACGACCGTCACCCTCGATGTGGGCAACAACGGCACGGGCCTCGGCACCCTCACGCTCGGCGTGGTGGGCTCGCCGAGCCAGCCCTCCACCCTGGTCAAACGCGGCAACGGCACACTGCGCCTCGGCTCCGTGAACCCGTATCCGGGCGCCACGACGAACACCAACGGCCGCATCCTGGGCGTCACGCCCGGCATGTGCAGCAACAGCACCTTCGTCGTTCAGGCGTCCGGCACCGCAGCCGCGGCCCCGCGCCTCGCCATGCTCTGCACCGCCTCGAACACGCAGTGGGTGTGCAACAACCTCATCGCCAGCAACGCGGTCTCGCCGGCCACCAGCGGGCCGACGCTCGAGTTCGTCTACAGCGTGATCCCGAGCACCAACGCGGCGGCGCCGCTGCGCGTGCTCGGCAACGCATATCTCGCAACCAATACGGCCGTCATCGTCTACCTCAGCAACTACACGGTGCCGACCAATGGCAGCTACGCGCTCGTCACCGTGAACGGAACGGCGACCACCAACGTGCCGGCCCTCACCGTGGTCGGCGGCTACGCCGGCAGCACGCTCTCGTGGACGAACAACACGCTGTGGCTGAACCTCAGCGGCACGCCCAGCGCGCTTAAGTGGGGCTCGGCCGCGGCGGGCGTCTGGGACGTCAACAATGCCGCCAACGCCGTCTGGAAGGACGCCCTGGCCGCGTCGGCCATCTATGCGGAGCCGGTCGGCGTTAGCGCGATCGGCGACCGCGTGCAGTTCGACGACACCTACCTTTCGGCGAGCGCAGCTGTCACGCTCAGCCGCGTCGTGATGCCCGCCAGCGTGGCGTTTAGCAATACGACCTACGCCTACACCCTGTCGGGAAGCGGCGCGATCGTCGGCGCCACCGCGCTGGCCAAGGGCGGCACCAACACGCTGACGCTCGCGACCACCAACTCCTACAGCGGCGGCACCGCCGTCGGCGAGGGTATCCTGACGGTCGCTATGGGCGGCGGCATCAGCCACTCCGGCGCGGACGTCACGGTTGCGGCGTCGCCGCTGACCAATGCGCTGCTCAAGATCGACAGTGGCGCGTCCGTCTCCGGCCGTTACCTGCTGCTGGGCACCGTCACCGGCGCAGTCGCCGCCGTTCAGAATCAGGGAACGCTATTGGTCTCCGGCAACACGGTCGCGAACTTCGCCCTCGGCGCCCAGACGAACAGTTACGGCTACTATCGCCATGATAGCGCCGTTCCGCTCTCCGTCACCGAACTCGGCATCGGAAGCTGGGCCGGCGGCCACGGCGTACTGGACGTGGTGCAGGGCACCGTGTCGAACGTTTCCTACTTCCTGCCCAATCGCGGCGTCAACACGCAGCACAGCCAGATCAACGTGCTGAACGGCGGACGTTTCGTGCTGCCGAACCAGGCCAATCAGTGCGGCCTCTTCTATTCGGGTGGCTCGACCCCGTCCGGCCAGGGTGTAGTCAGCGTCGGCAGCGGCGGCCTGCTGACTTCCGCAGGCACCGCGACGGAGCTGGATCTAATCAAGTCCTCGTCGAGCGCCTCGGCCTTCGCCGCGCTCAACATCAACGCCGGCGGCACGGTGCAGGCGACGAGGATCAAGGCGAACAGGGGCGAGGGTACGGCGCTGGTGAATTTCAACGGCGGCACACTCCGGGCAAACGTCAACGGCACGTTTGTGTCGGCCTCCAACCTGTTGGGCCGCTCCGCGATCGACCGCGTCACGGTCTTCGAGCAGGGCGCGATCATCGACACGGTCACCAACGACGCCGTGATTTCGGCGTCGCTGCAAGCGCCAACCGGCAGCAGTGTGACCGGCATCCCCGTGACCGAGAGCGGCACCGGCTACATCGGCCGCCCGATCGTCCTGCTCACCGGCGGCGGCGGCGTGGGCGCCACGGCGATGGCTGACTACGACCCGGACAGCCAGCAGGTGACCGGTGTGACCCTCACGAGTCCGGGTTACGGCTACACGACAGCCCCAGCCGTCTCCTTCGTGGGCGGCGGCGGCGTGCCCCCGACGCTCGACACGGTCACGATCGCCCCTGTCGGCTCCGGCGGGCTGCTCAAGCTGGGCTCAGGCACGCTGACCCTCCGCGGCACCAACACCTTCTGCGGCGCCACGGTCATCAGCAACGGCACGCTCTGCCTCGGCGTCCAGAGCGCACTGCCCTCCACCTCCACCGTGGTCGTGGCCGGCGGCGTGCTCGACCTGAACGGCTTCACCGTGACGAACGACACGGTCACCCTGCTCAGCGGCTCGATCATCAACGGGCGCATCGTCGCCAAGACCTTCCAAGGTTCAGGTTCGGGTGTCCTCCAGGCCACGGTGATCAGTTCGAACGGGCTCACGAAGAGCGACAGCAGCGTCCTGACGCTCTCGACGCCCCAGACGTTCACAGGGAATACGGCGATCAACGAGGGCACGCTGCGCCTGAACGGACGCATGCCCGGCCTCTACGAAGGGCGCATCCTAGGTAACCAATTCGACCTGACGTCTGCGAACCCCAAGACGAGCGTGCTCCTCTCCACACGCTATGCCAACATGTACTTCATCAACGCGGCGGCGGCGGGCGGCATCTGGCCCGACAACACGACCTACATCTACACCGGCTACCTGTGGAACGACGCGCCGACCAACGAGGTGTGGACGTTCTACAGAGGTTTCGACGACCACACGAGCTTCATGATCAACGGCGTCACCGTGCTAAAGAACTCGTCGTCGGGTGCTCAGATCGTGAGCAACGCCGTGATGAACGCCGGCGCGAACGCCTTCGAGCTGCGCCTCGGCGAAGGCGGCGGCGCAGTCGGCGCGAACAGGGCCGAGTTCCCGAACATGGGCGTCGGCTACGACCGCATGGGCCGCGGAACGTACGCCAACTTCGGGTACTTCAAGACCTTTGCCGACCCCGGTGACGGCAGCCTGCTGACCCTGACGAACACGGTGGCTCAGAATAACCTGCTGCCGACCGGCACCGTGGTCACCGTCGCGTCGGGCGCGCTGCTGGATCTCGGCGGCACCACGCAGAGCCTCGCGGGCCTGAGCGGCTTGGGCGCGGTCTCGAACGGCACGCTAACCGTCAATGGCACCATCGCCCCCGGCGGCCTGGGCACGCTCGGCACGCTCGGCCTGCCGTCGGTGAGCACCACATTCAGCGGCACGTTGCACATTGATGTCTCCGACGACGGCACGTGCGACGTGCTGGCTGTTGGCGGCAGCGTCAACCTCTCCGGCCTGGTGCTGTCCGTCGACAACCCTGGCCAGCTAAACAAGACCAAGGCCTATACCATCGTGACCTGCACCGGCACCCGCACCGGAACGTTCAGATCCAAGAACCTGCCTTCCGGCTGGATCGTATTGTATGAGACCAACGGCATCGTCAGAATTGTGTACGTGGGAGGGACGCTAATCAGAATCCGCTAAGCGCGTTGCCTCCGGCGCCTGTGGGCCGCACGGGGACGATGCCCCGCGCGGCCCATTTTTTACGCGGGTCGGCGGCCTTCGGCCCACGTTCCTGTGAGATGACCAGCCATCAGGAAAACTGCCGACGGCGACGAACGCCGACTTGCTTCCGGCACCGCCTTTTTACTACACTGATATATTTATTAGAGAGGAAAGTCCCCATGAAGCGCACCATCCAATGCCCCAAGTGTGAGTCCAAGCTGGCCGTCTTCGACACGGGCAAGCCCATCAAACAGAGGTGCCCTCGCTGCGGCAACGCGTTCGAGGTCGCCAGCGAGGAGAAAAAAGAAGCCGCCGCCTCGAAACTGGCCGAGAAGAAGTCTAAGAAGATCACAGCCCCGGTGACTGTCTCGCCTGAAGCAACGGAAGCCGCGCCCGTGCCCGTCGCTGCTCCCGAAGCCACACCTGCCCTGGCAGCCGACGCCGCAGTGCCCACAACCGAGCCCAAGGCCGACGCCGCAGCGCCCACAACCGAGCCCAAGGCCGAGACTGCCGCAGCGGAGAAGGCGGCCGACGCCGCAGCGCCCGACCCGGCCCCTGCCCCCGATGCGAGCGCCACCGCGTCCGCGCCTGCCGCAGCCCCCGACAAGAAGGAGATCACCCTGAAGAAGCCCGTTGGCCGCCCCGCCTCATCCGCGTCGCGCCCGGCGACACCCGCCCCTGCCGACGCCGCGCCCGTGGAGCCGATGCCCGCCCACGGCGTGTCGTTCCTGCATATCGTCGTCCTCTTCGGCCTCATCATTCTGGTGATCATCGCCATGGTCGTCAACACCAAGAAGACTCAGAACCGCATGACGAAGATTGAGGACGCGATCCGACAGCTTCAGTCCATGAAGAAGTAGGTCGGGGACGCTGGTGCGGACCGGCCTTGAGCCCGTCCGCACCGGTTATCCGCAAACGCCCCGAACCGCTGAACCGTGAACCGCCCCAACCTCCGAACAACGAAACCTAAAGGCCCCCTATGGAACACGCCACCATCGAAGCCAAACTCAAGCAGATGATCGTCGAGCGGCTTTTCCTGCAGGTCGCCCCGGCCGACATACAGACCGACGCGTCGTTGATCGACACCTACGGCGTCGATTCGGTCTGCCTGCTAGAACTCGTGGTCGGGCTCGAGGAGGCGTTCGGCGTCGTCATCGAGGACGGCGACTTCGACGTGCGGAACTTCATCTCCGTCGCCGCGCTCCGCGACTTCGTCAAAGCCCGCCTGTAAAGTTGGCGCCGTGAGGCGCTTCCCCGTTCGTAGTGGCGCCGTGAGGCGCTTCCCCGTTCGCAGTGGCGCCGTGAGGCGCTTCCCCGTTCGCAGTGGCGCCGTGAGGCGCTTCCCCGTTCGTAGTGGCGCCGTGAGGCGCTTCTTAAATTCCATGCTCGCCGAACTCGACCTCGCCCTCTCGCCCCAAGACGCCGCCGACCCGTCGCGCTACGCCCCAGCCGTCGCCCGGTCGTTGGCCCTCGACGTTTCCCGTGTTGCGGCCGTGCGCGTGCTGCGGCGGTCGGTCGACGCCCGACGCCGGCCCATCGTGGTCAACCTCCAGGTGCAGGCCGCGGTGGACGAGCCCGCGCCGGCGCCCGAACCGCTGGCGTTTCACTACGACGACGTCTCGGCGAAACCGCCCGTGCTCGTCGTGGGCGCGGGCCCCGCAGGCCTGTTCGCCGCGCTGCGCCTCATCGGGGCCGGGCTGAAGCCCATCGTGCTTGAGCGCGGCCGCGAGGTGTCCGCACGCAAGCGCGACATCGCCCTGATCCACCGCGAGCACGCGCTCAACCCCGAGTCGAACTACTGCTTCGGCGAGGGCGGCGCCGGCGCCTTCTCGGACGGCAAGCTCTACACGCGCTCGAAGAAGCGCGGCGACAACCGCCGCGCCCTCGAGCTTCTGGTTTTCCACGGCGCGCCCGACGAGATCCTCTACGAGGCCCACCCGCATATCGGCTCTGATAAGCTGCCGGCGCTGATCGCGAACATCCGCCAGTCGATCCTGCAGGCGGGCGGCGAGATCCGCTTCGAAACGCGCGTCGACGGCCTGCTGCTCCGCGACGGCGCTGTGTCCGGCGTGCGGCTCCACACGGGCGAGCCGCTCGACGGGCGCGCGGTCATCCTCGCCACGGGCCATTCCGCCCGCGACGTCTATGACATGCTGCACCGCGAGGGCCTCCGGCTTGAGGCCAAAGCCTTCGCCATGGGCGTGCGCATCGAGCACCCGCAGGCGCTGATCAACGCCATCCAGTACCATCGCGAGCCGAGCCAGATCCCCAGCCTGCCGACCGCCGCCTACGCCCTTGTGCACCAGGCCGCCGGCCGTGGCGTCTACGCCTTCTGCATGTGCCCCGGCGGCTTCATTGTGCCCGCCGCCACCGCGCCCGGCGAGCTCGTGGTCAACGGCATGTCGCCCTCGCTTCGCAACTCGCCCTTCGCCAATGCGGGGCTGGTGGTGGAGGTCCGCGTCGAAGACCTCGCCGCTTACGCCGCGCACGGCCCGCTCGCGGGCCTGCGCTACCAGCAGGAGCTGGAGCAGAGCGCCTTCCGCCATGCCGGCGGCGGGCAGACCGCGCCGGCCCAGCGCGCCGCCGACTTCGCGGCCGGCCGCACGTCGCGCGACCTGCCGGAGTCCTCCTATCTTCCCGGCCTCTACTCGTCGCCGCTGCATGAGTGGCTCCCGCCCGCCATCGGCCAGCGCCTCAAAGAAGGACTGCTCGCGTTCGACCGCAAGATGCGCGGGTTCCTGTCCCACGAGGCCGTCTTGGTCGGCGTCGAGTCGCGCACCTCCGCGCCCGTGCGCATCCCGCGCGACCGCGACACCTACCAGCACGTGCAAGTCCGTGGCCTCTACCCGTGCGGCGAGGGCGCGGGTTACGCGGGGGGCATTCTCTCCTCCGCCATCGACGGCGAGAACTGCGCTGCGGCCGCAGCCGCGTGGCTGACTTCATCCACAGAACCGCTGAACCGCGAACCTTTCCAACTTCCCAACCGCTGAACCGTGAACCTCCCCAACCGCTGAACCTCTCCAACCTCCCCCTCCCATGAAACCGCCCAGCCAACCCCTCGACCCCGCCCGACGCGCCCAGCTCCAAGCCGAACTGCGGCGCGACCTCACAACCCGTCAGGACGGCTATCGCGAGCGTGCGTTGAAAGTCCTGCCCCACGTCTGCGCCAGCTGCGGCCGCGCCTTCGACGGCAAGCGGCTCAAGGAACTGACGGTCCACCACAGGGATCACAACCACCACAACAACCCGCCCGACGGCAGCAACTGGGAGCTGCTCTGCATCTACTGCCACGACCACGAGCACGAGAAGAACCTGCTTGCCGGTCATTACGAAGGTGCCCGCGCGAAGCGGGAGAACCTCAAGCCCTCCATCTTTTCGCAGTTCTCCGCGCTCGACGCGCTGCTGCCCTCCGAGCCGGAAGCCCGCGACGACGCTTCGTCGCCCCCCGGATCCGGCGCCGCGCCAGAGACGCTCCCTCGCTGAACGACCGCGAGCCGTCCGAGCGCCCGCCGCCGAACTCGTCTCCCCCGAAAGTCGTACGCCGCACTGAGGGCGCACGCACGCTTTATTTGCGGATTATTCTTTTGCGCGGCAGGCCGGGGAAACGCGCAGCGCTGAAGACGTCCGGCTCGTAGCGCCGGACGTACCCAGCCGGTCCATGCCAGTACGGCCGGACCTACGGGACGGCCGATCTTCAGCCAAAAGTCCGCACGCAAAGAAACCGTGCGTGCGCCCCCGCACGGAGCTTGCATACATTGAAAGGTGTGCAAGTTCTATGAACCTGCTATTTTAAGAAAACGGAACGATTCTGATACTTCTTGCCAAACGGCCTTACTTTCACACCTTTCAATATGTGCAAGTCAACTGCTCTTCTTGGGTTAGCACCGTTTGGCCAAGCGATAACCCCGCCACCCGCTCACTATTTTCCGCGCGCTTGACGTGTTGACACGGGCCTCACGGTCGGCCCTCGTAACGTGGCCAACTCTTTCCTGATCGACGCATACAGCTCGTCCGTCCACGCCGGCACGGGCGGCATCGGCGAAGGCAGCTCCCGCACCCGGAAGTCGACAGGGCTCAAAATGATCGCGACCTTGGCGACACCCGTCTCGGCTGCCAGGACGAACAAATCCTCTGCCGCCTCGTCCCCCATCGCCAGACAGCCGACCGAACACTCCTTGCCGTGGATCATGATGTCCGAGCCAAGCTTCTCGCGGCCATCATCCTTGCCCCTGCGCCGATCCTCCGCGTTGGGATAGTTCACGCGCAGGGAGAGATGGTACAGGCTGTTTGGATTCAACAGCTCCACCCGGTAGAGCCCCTCGGGTGCCTGCAGGTCGCCTTCCCGGAGCTTGGGGCCAAGCGTTCCGCTCATGGCCCGGATTGGATAGTCCTTCAGGTGATTCCAAACACCGGATGGCCCCTCAACCCAAACCTCAAGTGCTCGTTCCGTCTTCAGTCCGACGAGCGTTATCCCCAGAGGAGGATAGGCCACTCCGACCCGCTTGAACGATGGTGCGAGCCGCGCCCGCACCGCCGCACCATACTGGGTCATGCGATCCTCGACCGTCTTCGCTTTCTGCGTCATCCTCGCCCCTGCCAGTATCGGCCGCTTGAGCAGAGGCCCGAACGCAACCGCGCACATGCTCGCACCAACCATCGCCAGAAAGACGGTCAGCACGCTCAACCTCATTCGCCAATTTCTAACACCCATCACCGTTGCCCCAACACGCCTCGGCTACTTTGCCGTAAGCTTGCCCGTTAGGCGAGTCCGCCGAAGATCGGCAGCAGGTGGCGCTCGTAAATATTATCCGTGACGTGGCGGGCGACGACCGCCTCGTTCGCATCGAGGGCGTCGAAGTAGCGGTCGCCCAACTCGGCCGCGACCTTGTACGCGACGTGGATGAATTGGCGGAAATCGGGGTTAAAGCGCGAGTCGCCCGGAGCGTTGCGTAGCGCGCCGGCGAAAGAGCCGCCGCTCCACGCCTGCACCTCCTCAACGCTCGGCAGGCGCGCCGGCGACACGTCGATCACGGTCGCATACGGCCCGCACAGCTCATCGAGCCTCGAGTAGGCCCGCGCGTAAATCTCCTTGGCGACCGCCAGCCCCTCGCCGCCCGCGACGGCCAGGCCCGTCACCTCCTCCAGCCACGTCGTGCCCGCGGTCTTCACGTGCACGCCCGCGCCGCGCGCCTTGAGCGTCCGCGCCACGTGCGGGTAGAGCGAGAACTTGTCGCTGCCGGAATGGACGCTGAGCTTGAGCCCTGCGGGCAAGCCGAAATGCTCGACCGCGTAGCGCACGACACACACGTCCGCGTCAAACTCGCGCCCGAACACCGCCGGGTCGCCCACGTAGTCCACGCCCTTGTTGAAGCGGCCCGTGAATTTGGGCGCGATCGTCTGCGCCGGAATCTGCTCCTCGGCGATGGCCGCCAGGATCACCAGCAGCATGTCGGGCGTCTGCGGCGACACCGTCTCGTCCATCGAGACCTCGGTGACGAAGTCGTCCGTGCCCTTCTTTTCCACGATGTGCCGGTAGAGCCGCCCCGCCTGGCGGATCGCGAACAGCGTGCTGCGCAGGTACTCCGCCAGCAGCGGGCGCGTCAGCGTCACTGGCTCCTGCAGCCCGTCGATCACGTGCGTGCCGATCAGGCTCTCGTGCCGCGCGATGAACCCGTAGATGTCCCCCTCCTCGCACGTCTCGCCGATGAAGTCGGCCACGTCGAGCGTAAAGAAATCCGACGCGGCCACAAAACCGTCCACGTTCTTGAGGCCGATGTGGTCGGCGTCCACATGGTACGGCAGCGTCCAGCCGGCGCTTTTCACCGCCGCGTCAGCCTCCGCACGCACCGACTCGGGGCGGGTTCCGACAATGGTGTGCTCGCGGTTGGATTTGTTCCAGACCGGCGAAACCGCCACGCCCCGCTTCCGCAGCAAGCGCTCAAACGCAGAGAGCTGCGCGCGGCCCTGCCGCCCGAACCGGTCTCCCACCCCCATCGAATACGTCGCCAACTGCTTCATGATCCCTCGCATCCGCTCAACACTCAGCGTCCAGAGAACACGCCGTTCCTGCCGCCTCAGCCGTTTTAAGATAACCTTCTCACATCGTCGTACGGATTGTATAGCCGCACGGTTTGAGCGGTCAAGCAGGTTCGATTGTTGTCCGGGGGCATCCTACTCACTCGCGCGTTGACACCTTGGGCCCGATCCCCTATTCTCACCGCATCGACAGCGAGCGAACGGAAGACCGCATGTACGATACTTTCAAAACACGAGCCGAAGCCGCCAAGGCCGAGGTGTTTCGGTTCGCGAACAGGGCTGAGGCGATCGACTTTCTGGCGGACTTTCTGCGCCGCGAGGGCGTCGCCCACGCGCCGTGCTGCTCCGCCCTTGTGGCCGATGGCCCCTGGCTCGGCGAACCGGGCCGGCAGCGTCTGGCGGCGATCCCCGGCGTGAGCTTCGAGGTCAGCCGCGAGCGCGCCGCCGACGCGCGGTTCGGCGTGAGCCGGATGGAGTGGGCGCTGGCCGACACCGGCACGCTCGCGCAAGACGCGACCGCCATTGAGCAGCGGCTCGTCTCCACGCTGCCGTCGGCCCACATCGCGCTCGTGCCGACCGCCGGCCTCCTGCCCGACCTCCCCGCCCTGCTGGCGCGCGCCGACCCGCGCGCGATCGCTTACCTCGCCCTCGTCACCGGCCCCAGTCGCACGGCGGACATCGAGCGCGTGCTCACCATCGGCGCGCACGGCCCCGAGCGCCTCATCATCATCCTCATTGACGACTTCTCGTGAGACCACACCGAACAGATGGACACAACCTTCAAAGCCTCCATCCAGGCCGCCCTTCATAACCCCAGCCTGACCGGCGCGCTCGGCTCATTTTCAGAGGCCTACGCGGTCAACCGAGCCAAGGCCTACGAGGGCGTCGACTTCGAGGCGCTGCGCGGCCGCATCGCCGAGCGCAAGGCCTACGCCGCCGAGCGTCTCGATGAACTCGCCGAGCGCTTTGCGCAAAACGCCACGGCACGCGGCGCAACCGTCTTCCGCGCCAACAGCCCCGAGCAGGCCTGCGCGTACATCCTCGGCGCCGCCCAGAGCAACGGCGTCAAGGCCGTGGTCAAATCGAAATCCATGGCCTCCGAGGAGATCCACCTGAACGCGGCGCTGGAGGCCGCCGGCGTCGCGGTCTGCGAGACGGACCTCGGCGAGTGGATCATCCAGCTGGCCGGGCAGCGACCCTCGCACATGGTCATGCCCGCGATCCACATGACCAAGGAGCAGGTCTCCGACCTCTTCAGCAAGGCGGTCGAGGAGCGCCTGACCTCCGACATCCCCCGCCTCGTCAAGGTCGCCCGCGACACGCTGCGGCCGCGGTTTCTCGCCGCCGACATGGGCATCTCCGGCGCGAACATCGCCGTGGCCGAGACCGGCAGCCTCGTGCTCGTGACCAACGAGGGCAACGCCCGGCTGGTCACTTCGCTGCCGAAGATCCACGTCGCGCTGGTGGGCATCGAAAAGCTGGTCGCCGACGTCGCGGACATCGCGCCCATCCTTCAGGCGCTCCCCAAGAGCGCGACCGCGCAGGCGCTGACCAGCTACGTCTCGGTCATCACAGGCCCGACGCCGAACACGGACGGCACGCCGAAGAACCTGCACATCGTGCTTCTGGACAACCGCCGGACCGAGATGGCGCGAGACCCGCAGTTCAAGCAGGCGCTCCAGTGCATCCGCTGCGCCTCGTGCCTCAACGTCTGCCCGGTCTTCCGCCTTGTGGGCGGGCATGTCTTCGGCAAGGTCTACACGGGCGGCATCGGCACGATCCTCACAGCCTGGTTCGACGCGCTCAAGGCCTCCGAAGAAATTCAGGGCCTCTGTATCCAGTGCGGCGCCTGCCGCGACGTCTGCCCCGGCAAGATCGATATCCCCGGCCTCATCATGGAGCTGCGCCGCCGCCTCGTGAAGGAGCAGGGACTGCCCTTCCTTCAGAAATCCATTTTCGCGGTGGTCAACAACCGGCCGCTTTTCCACGGCATGCTGCGCGCCGCGTCGCTGGCGGACAGGCCTTTCGCCACCGGGCGCTTCATCCGGCACCTGCCGCTGTTTCTCGCGGACTTGACCGACGGCCGCAGCCTGCCCGCCATCGCGGCCGAGCCTTTCCGCGACCGCTTCAAGCGGATCAAGCAGCCGAAGCTGAACGAGAAGGCCGTGTTCTTCGCGGGCTGCCTCATCGACTTCGCCTATCCCGAGATGGGCGAGGCGCTCGTGCGCATCCTGAACCGGGCCGGCGTCGAGGTCGTCTTCCCGCCGGGCCAGACCTGCTGCGGCGCGCCCGCGCGCTACAGCGGCGCCTATGAGGTCGCCGCGCGGAACGCCAGCGACAACCTCCGCGCGCTGCTCGGCGAAGAGGCCGCCTACGTCGTCTCCGCGTGCCCCACCTGCACGGCCGCGCTCGTCCGCGAGTTCGAGGCGACCTTCGAAAGCCTAGGGCGGGCCGACGCGCTACCGCAGGCGCGGGCGCTGGCCGCGAAGACCGTCGACTTCTCCACGCTCATTTCGCGGCTCGTCGCCGAAGGCCGCCTCGCGTTGCCCCAAGGACAGTCGCTCGAAGCCGTCACGTATCACGACTCCTGCCACCTGAAGCGCACGCTGCACGCCGACCAGGCGCCGCGTGCGCTGCTGCGCGCGTGCGGCTACCGCGTGACTGAGATGAAGGCGTGCGACACCTGCTGCGGCATGGGCGGCTCCTACTCGCTCAAGCTGCCCGAAATCTCCGCGCCCATGCTTCAGCGCAAGCTTCAAAACATCCGCGCCACCGGCGCGGCGGCGGTTGCTATGGACTGCCCCGGCTGTGTGATGCAGATCCGCGGCGGCTTCGACCAGGCCGACACGCCCCTGCGCGTCCGCCACACGGTCGAGCTTCTTGATGAGGCCCTGAGCGCCGGATCATGACCCGACGCTTCCGTTGGCGAGCACCCTGGAGGGGCGGCGTCCCCGCCGTCCGCGCGCCTCACATGCTGAAAACGGACAGGTTGGACATCTGGTGCTTGTTGCAGATGTCCAGCGCCTGCACCAGAAACGCGTGAGGCGAGTCGCCCGCACACCGGATCACGACGGTGGCCTTCTTGCTGAACTCGGCGAAGTGCCCGACCTGCCGATCCAATTCGGCCTGCCTGACCGGACACCCGTTCAGAGCGAAACCCTTCGCCCCCACAGTGATGTTGATCAGTTCGATGGGCTTCTCATGGGTCGTCCCACACTCCGGCCTCGCGGCCGTCAGCTGGGCCAAGATGTCGTCCTGCTTAAGGGCGACGACAAAGAAAATTAGAAGTTGGAAGACGACGTCGATCATCGGCGTCATGTCCAGCTTGGGCTGTTCGCCTTGCGCTGCTCGCTTCGCGTGTATCATACCGGCCTCCTTCCGCAACAGTGTGTGTTCACCGCGCCAAGAATTAGAACCGAATCCGTTACTCGCGCGTCACCGCGCATGCATATGTTTATCGATTGACACGAGTGTAGCGCTGACTCCACGAAAATGCAAGCGGAGAACGCCCTCAAAACGGTGTGTTTCGGGACTCGACAGGCTCGGTCATGCGCAGTATCATTTGACGCTATATCAGATGCTGGACAAGGGGAACTTGTCGGTTTCAGACAGCGGATATGCCAATCGGGAACAGCAAGGAGACGGGTGATGATGATGACGCGCCGCGCGTGGATGGTGTGTGTATTGTTGGCGGCGGTGTGCGCCAGCGGAGAGAAGGCCGACGACGGCTTCTTCTTTAAAGACAAGGACTCTGTCGTTTTCTTAGGTGACAGCATCACCGAACAGAAGCTCTACACGACGTACATCGAGGCCTACACGCTGACGCGCTTTCCCGACAAGGTCTTCACGTTCCGCAACGTCGGCTGGGGCGGCGACACCGCGTGGCTGCGCCAGCGCGCGCATCCGGACGAGAAGGCGCTTTTCGCGGCGACGGGCAGCCTGCTCGACGAGATGGTCACCCGGGCGGTCAACGCCGGCCTCGACCGCGATGTGCTCCCCCATAAGCCGACCGCCGTCACCATCAAGTTCGGCATGAACGACCACGCCTATCAGCCGTTCCGCGAGGACATCTGCCGCGCCTACTCCCGCAGCCAGACCGAACTGGTCAACGTGCTCAAGAAGAACGGCGCGCGGGTCGCGCTGCTCACACCCCAGCCCATCGAGGACAAGCGCCCCGACCCGGACAAGGACGTGCGCAACCAGTCGCTGCGCAAGTTTTCGGATGCCCTGAGCGCTGTCGCCGCGACGAACGGCGCCCTCTTCGTCGACCAGTTCGACCCCTACATGAAAATCATGCTGGACGCGCGGGCCGCCAAACCCGACGCCTTCATCGGCGGCGGCGACGCGGTGCACCCCGGGCCGGCCGGCCACACGCTCATGGCGTGGACGATCCTCAAGCAGCTCCAGGCGCCAGCCCTCGTCTCCTGCGCGAAGCTTGACGTCACGCGCTGGCTGCGCAGCAAGGTCGTCTGCGAGAAGAACTGCACGGTCTCCAACGTCAAGGTCACGGACGGCGTGTTGAGCTTTGACCGGCTCGACTCCGCCCTGCCCATGCCGATCGACGCGCGCGCGGCGGCCGCGCTCCAGCTCGCCCCTCTGACGGATGACCTCAACCGCTACATGCTCAAGGTTTCGGGGCTGAGAGCGGCCGCCTATGCTGTCGCCATCGACGGCGCGAAAGTGGCCACGCTCACCCGAGAGGAGCTGGACGCGTGCGTCAATCTCGCGACACTCGCCACGCCCAGCACCGCGCAGGCCCTGCAGGTGCTTGACCTCGTGTTCCAGAAGAACAACGTCTACTTCGAGCGGTGGCGCAAAGTGCAGCTCGCGAACGGCCCCGCCGAGAAGCTGGCGGAGCTCGACAAGCAGATCGCGGCCCTCGAGGCGAAGATTGAAGCGGCCCGCAAGCCCAAGACCCACCATTTCGAACTCAAACCCGTCATCCAATAAAGGACCTAACACATGAGCGTCAACCGCCGGAACTTCCTGAAAGGCGCCGCCGTAGCCAGCGCGCCCTTCATCCTCCCCTCCCACATCTGGGCCGCCGAGACCCCGCCGAACAGCCGCCCCACGCTCGGCTGCATCGGCATGGGCAAGCAGATGGGCGGCCTGCTCGGCAACTTCCTGCACCAGGACGTGCAGGTCCTCGCGGTCTGCGACGTGGACACCACGCGCCGCGCCGCCGGGAAGAAGAAGGTTGTCGACCACTATACCGCGAACCCCACCAAGGGCGCGGCGGAGTGCGCGGCCTACAACGACTTCCGCGAGCTGGTCGCACGCAAGGACATCGACCTGGTCTGCATCGCCACGCCCGACCACTGGCACACCATCCAGTGCCTCGCTGCGCTGCGCGCCGGCAAAGACGTCTATTGCGAAAAGCCTCTCACGCACAACATCCATGAGGCGATCACCCTCATGAAGGAGGTTGAGGCCTCCAAGCGCGTGCTCCAGACCGGCTCGATGCAGCGGTCGAGCAAAGAGTTCCGCGTGGCCTGCGAGCTGGTGCAGAACGGCGCCATCGGCAAGATCCAGCGCGTCGAGTGCCAGTTCGGCGACCCCGGGAAGCCGTATGACCTGAAAGAGGAGGCGATGGAGCCCGGCCTGGACTGGGACCTGTGGCTCGGCCCTGCGCAGGAGGTCGTCTATAACTCCGAGCTCAGCCCGCGCGGCATTCACAACCACTTCCCGCACTGGCGCAACTACCGCGAGTTCGGCGGGGGCATGGTCACCGACTGGGGCGCGCACCACCTCGACATCGCACAGTGGGGCCTCGGCATGGACAACAGCGGCCCCGTCGAAGTCCGTCCGCCGGAGCAGGCAGACGCCAAGCGCGGCGCCACGCTGGTCTACGCGAACGGCGTCACCGTGACCCACAAGGACGGCTTCGGCGTCCACTTCTTCGGCACCGAGGGCGAGGTTCAGGTCAACCGCGGCAAGTTCACCTTCACGCGCAACGGCAAGCAGATCTCGAAGTTCACCAAGAAGGAGGACGGCTCCTCCTGCGAGGCGCAGGTGGTTCTCGCCGAGCGCGAGTGCCTGAAGGACGCGAAGATCAAGCTTTACGCCAGCAAGGGGCACATCCCGGACTTCCTGAACTGCGTCAAAACCCGCCAGAAGCCCATCACCAGCGAGATCGTCGGCGGGCACTCCGCGATCTGCTGCCACCTGATGAACCAGGCCTACTACAACCACGCGAAGATCCTGTGGAACCCCGAGAAGCTCTGCCTGCGCGACGGCTCGGGCGACCCCAAGTGGCTGACCCGCGACTACCGCGGCCCGTGGAAGGTGTGATGAGGGCGCGCTCATGAATGGCCACGCCCACTCGCGCCGCGTCAAGGTGGGCCTCCCGCCCGGCACGCTCCTCCCAACCGGGGAGCCGCGCGTCGAGCGGACCACCCTGACGCTGCTTGAGTACAACGCGCAGCGCGTTGAAGAACGCGTTCTGCCCGACGCCGAGGCGTGCCGCGCGCTGACGGACGCCTCGGCCGTCCACTGGCTGAATATCGAGGGCCTCCACGACACCGACGTGATCCAGCGCGTGGGGGACATCTTCGGCCTCCACCCGCTGGTGCTCGAAGACATCGTCACGTCCGGCCAGCGGCCCCGCATGGAGGACTACGGCGACTACGTCTTCATCGTCGTCAAGATGCTGTACCGCAACGACACCGACCGGCAGATCGTCACCGAGCAGCTCAGCATCATCCTCGGCCCGTTCGGCGTGCTGACGTTCCAAGAGGTGCCCGGCGACGTCTTCGATCCGATCCGCGAACGCATCCGGGCCGCCAAAGGGAGGGTTCGCGGCGCCGGCCCCGACTATCTGGCCTACCGCCTGCTTGACGCCGTTATCGACAACTACTTCATCATCCTCGAGGATGTCAACGACCGCGTGGAGTCCATCCAGGATCGCGTGGCCGACAAACCCGAGCACGCAATCATCCACGACATCCACCAGCTGAAGCGCGACATGATCTTCCTGCGCAAGTCGCTCTGGCCCGTGCGCGAGGTCGTGGGAGGCCTGCAGAAGTGCGACTCCGCGCTCGTGGCCCCGTCCACCGAGATCTTCTTGCGCGACGCCTACGAGCACACGATCCAAGTGATCGACATGATTGAGACCATGCGCGACACGCTCGCCAGCGCGCTGGACATCTACCTCTCCAGCATGAGCAACCACATGAACGAGATCATGCGCGTCCTGACCGTGATGTCCACGTTCTTTATCCCGCTCACCTTCATCGTGGGCATCTACGGCATGAACTTCAAGCACATGCCGGAGCTCGAGTGGCGCCTCGGCTATGCCGGCGTCTGGGCCGTTATGCTCGCGACAACCATTGGCCTACTCGTGTTCTTCCGCCGGAAGAAGTGGCTGTAGGCCAAGAGCTAGAGCGGCTTCGTCAGGGTCAACGAGAGCAGGTGGCCCTCAGGCCGCTCGACGGCGGCGAACTCGTAGGCGTATCGGATCGACGTGAACAGGCCGATCTTCGGCCAGAACGCGCTGATTTCGGGGCCCACGCCTAGCTTGCGGTCGAGCTTATCGCTGGCCGTCTTTCCGGAGTCCTCGGTCACTTGCTGCTGGTAATATCCGATCAGCCCGACGTCTAGCCCCGGGCGCAGGCTCTTGCTGACGCCGCACTCGGTGGTGAAGACCTGGCCGGGGTCGATGTGTGTCTTTTCCTGCTCATGACAGAACTCGTAGCGGTTGAGCAAGGAGACGGCCCAGGTCTTCTCTTTATCCGCATACCACGTGCCGCCCAGCGTCAGCATGTGCGACCAGAAGCCCTTCGCGATCAGGTCTGGGCGTGTAGTCTCGTAGTCGCCCGTCGGCAGCCAGAGCGCATACCCTGCCGCGAGATCGAACTGCTGGAACTGCCACGCGAGCAACAGCGGCTCGAGCTGAATGTCGCCCAGGCCGGCGTAATCGTCGCGCATGCTGCCCACACCCCAGTCCATGTAGCCATACGTGATCAGCGCATCCATACCGTAACGAGCGCCCAGGATTTCCTGGTTCGTCATCCAGATCAACCGGGGCGCGTTGACGTAGGCAAAAATATCGAAGTCCGAAGGCCCGTCTTCGTACGTGTGCGAGGAGTAAAAAATGTTGTAGTCGCGCACATACAAGCCCGCCGGCGGCAGCGACGCGCCTTTGATTCCCTCGGCACCCGCGGGGTAATGTCCGGCCACGACGGCCTGCGCCTGAGCGGATGAGGCGCCGGCGAACACGGCGCACGCGATGACAGAACAAGCCTTCATCAAGAATGGTTTCACAGTAGCCCTTTGTTTGAAGTTTAACACCCTACGGCTGAAATCACCGCTCACAATTGGCGTAAGAATGCCAGAACGGGAACTGTGCGTCAAGCACGGCGCGAAGCGCCCCAGGCCATTGGGCGCATCCCCGTTCCACTGACTTGGGTCAGGCGGCGGAAGCCGGCCACAGGG
>CAYLUN010000016.1:0-85036 GCA_964386865.1 uncultured Lentisphaeraceae bacterium
CGACGGTCGCGCCGACCATCGGGTTGTTGCCCATGCCGAGGAAGCCCATCATCTCCACATGCGCCGGAACCGAGCTGGAGCCCGCGAACTGCGCGTCGGAGTGCATGCGGCCCATCGTGTCGGTCATGCCGTACGAGGCCGGCCCAGCGCCCATGTTGTCCGGGTGCAACGTGCGGCCCGTGCCGCCGCCAGAAGCCACGGAGAAGAACTTCTTGCCCTTCTCCACGCACTCTTTCTTGTACGTGCCCGCGACCGGGTGCTGGAAGCGCGTGGGGTTCGTGGAGTTGCCGGTGATGGAGACGTCCACCCCTTCCTTCCACATGATCGCCACGCCCTCGCGCACGTCGTCCGCGCCGTAGCAGCGGACCGCCGCACGGGGGCCCACGGAGAACTTGGTCGTCTTCGTGACCTTCAGCTTGCCGGTCGCGTAGTCGAACTTGGTCTCGCAGTGGGTGAAGCCGTTGATGCGGCTGATGATGTAGGCCGCGTCCTTGCCGAGGCCGTTCAGGATCACCTGCAGCGGCGCCGTGCGCACCTTGTTGGCCTTGAGCGCGATGCCGATCGCGCCTTCGGCCGCCGCGAACGACTCGTGGCCGGCGAGGAAGCAGAAGCACTTGGTCTCCTCGCGCAGCAGCATCGCCGCGAGGTTGCCGTGCCCGATGCCGACCTTGCGGTCATCCGCCACCGAGCCGGGGATGCAGAACGCCTGCAAGCCCTCGCCGATCGCCTCGGCGGACGCGGCGGCTTTGGTGCAGCCCTTCTTCAGCGCGATCGCCGCGCCCAGGACATACGCCCACTTCGCATTCTCGAAGCAGATGTTCTGGATGGAGTTGCAGATCTCGTAAGGGTCGAAGCCCTTGGCCAAACAGAGCTTCCGAGCCTCTTCGAGATTCTTGATCCCGTACTGCTTGCAAACCGCGTCGATCTGTTTGATACGCCGCGCATAGCTTTCGAAAAGTGCCATAATAAAAAGTCTCCTTTCAACTATTCGTGGCGCGGGTCGATGAACTTCACGGCACCCTGATCCTTGGTGAATCGACCGTACGTTCCGGTGCTTTTCGCCAACGACTCCTTGGGGTCTGCGCCCTTCTTCAGGAGCTCCATCAGCGGCCCCATGCGGACGAACTCGTAGCCGATCACCTCGCCGTTCTTGTCGAGCGCCAGGCGGCTGACGTAGCCCTCGGCCATCTCCAGATAGCGCACGCCCTTCTGCTTGGTGCTGTACATCGTGCCGATCTGGCTGCGCAGCCCCTTGCCGAGATCCTCGAGCCCCGCGCCGATGGGCAGCCCGCCCTCAGAAAAGGCGCTCTGCGTGCGGCCGTAGGCGATCTGCAGGAACAGCTCGCGCATCGCGGTGTTAATCGCGTCGCACACGAGGTCGGTGTTCATCGCCTCGAGCACGGTCTTGCCCGGCAGCACCTCGGCGGCCATCGCGGCCGAGTGCGTCATGCCCGAGCAGCCGATCGTCTCGATCAGCGACTCCTGAATCACGCCGTCCTTGACGTTCAGCGTGAGCTTACACGCGCCCTGCTGCGGCGCGCACCAGCCGACGCCGTGCGTCAGGCCGGAAATGTCTTTGACTTCCTTGACCTGCACCCACTTGCCCTCTTCGGGAACCGGTGCCGGCCCGTGCTTTGCGCCCTTCGTGACGCAGCACATCTGCTCTACTTCGTGAGAGCACAGATACGGACAACTCATGTGTTTTGACCTCCAGTTGTGTACGAAAAAACCGCGCTATTCTACAAGAACGCCGCGCCGCTGACAAATGGAATACCGACCGAGTTACACGATTATTTTTCGGGGAGCGACTCGTTCAGGCTGCCCGTGCGGTACCCCTGCAGGTCGGCCGCAACGAACCGGTAGCCCGCGCCCTTGACGCGCGCGACGATCCGCTCGCGGACGCCCGCTTCGACCAAGCGCCCCAGCGCCTCGGCGGGCACCTCGATCCGCGCGACCTCGCCGTGGTGGCGCACCCGGCACTGCGCAAAGCCCGCCTCGCGCAGCCCTGCCTCGGCCCGCTCCACCTGCGCCAGCACCTGGGCGGTCACCGGCGTGCCGTACGGGATGCGCGACGCCAGGCAGGCCATGGCGGGCTTGTCAGCCGTCGGCAGCCCGGCCTGCACCGAAAGCGACCGGATCTCACCCTTGGTCAGCCCCGCCTCCAGCAGCGGGCTCTTGACGCCCAGCTCCTGGGCCGCCTGCCGCCCCGGCCGATAGTCGCCCGCGTCGTCCACGTTGTTGCCGTCGAGCACAGCGTCGTAGCCCCGCGCGGCGGCAGCCTCAGCGATGCGCCGGAACAAGTGCTTCTTGCAGTAGTAGCAGCGGTCCGCGGGATTCGCGGCGTAGGCCGGATCGCTCAGCTCGTCCGGGTCGATCACGAGCGGCGTGACGCCCATGCCCTCCGCCAGACGCAGCGCCTCCGCGTACTCGCTGCGCGGCAGGCTCGGCGTGTCGGCGATCACAGCCAGCACGTTCGCCGCGCCCAGGACGTCGACCGCGACCCTCAGAAGCAGCGTGCTGTCCACGCCGCCCGAGAATCCGATCGCCACCCGCCCGCACCCGCGCAGCAGCGCGTGCAGCCTGTCTCTTTTGTCAGTCAAAGCATCGGTCATCATGTCTATCCCAGTGGCGCAATCAGGTAGGGACGCCGCCCCGTCGGCGTCCGCGGACGGCAACGGGGTGCCGCCCCTGCCGCTGCGAGCCTTGCCCTCGGTTCGAGCTTCCAATTCGTCTACAGCACCCGGTTGTCGATCAGACGCGTCTTGCCGCAGTAGGCCGCGACCAGCGCCACGTTGCCGCGCGCCGCCTGCGCGACCGGCTCCAGCGTGCCGGCGTCCACGACCTCCGCATAATCAACCTTCAGGGACTGCCCCTCCAGCGCCTCGCGCATCTGGCGCCGCACCGCCTCGGCGTCGCACGGGCCGGCCGACACGGCGTCGGACGCGCCTTGCAGCGCGCGGCTCAGGCCCAGCGCCCGCCGGCGCTCGTCGCCGACCAAGTAAACGTTGCGCGAACTCATGGCCAGCCCGTCCGGCTCGCGCCGGGTCGGCGCCACCACCACGTCGACCGGAAAGTTCAGGTCGCGCACCATGCGCCGGATGATCGCCGCCTGCTGGAAATCCTTCTGTCCGAAGACCGCCACGTCAGGCAGCGCGAGGTTGAAGAGCTTGGCCACCACGGTGCAGACGCCCCGGAAGTGCCCCGGCCGCCTCGCCCCGCACAGTCCGTGCTCAAGGCGCTCCTCGACCACGAAGACGCTCGCGTCCGGCGCGTACATGGTCGCCGCCGCCGGCAAGAACACAGCCGACACACCCGCCTCGCGGCACAGCGCCAGGTCGCGGGCCTCGTCGCGCGGGTATTTCTCGAAGTCCTCGTTCGGGCCGAACTGTACCGGGTTCACGAAGATGCTCACGGCCACCGTGTCTGTCCGCCGCCGCGCCTCCTCCACCAGCGACAGGTGGCCTGCGTGCAGATAACCCATGGTCGGCACGAGCCCTATGCGCAACCCCGCCTTGCGCTGGGCCTGCGCCCAGCGCTGCATCTCCTCCGGCGATTGGATGACTAACATGCCGCACGTCTCCTGTACGGGCGAACCATTTTTCGCCCCTACGGGCCAACCACCGCATGCGCGAAGGCGACGACGTCGTCCTGCGTGTGCGCGGCCGAGATGAAGCCAACCTCGAACTGCGACGGCGGCAGGTAGTAGCCGCGGTTGAGCATCGAGTGGAAGTGCTGCGCGTAGGCCCGCGTGTCGCAGGTCATCGCGTCGGCCAGGTTCCTGATCGGCTGCGGGCAGAAAAAGATCGTGAACACGCCCTCGTACTGCGCGCAGCGGAAGGGCAGGCCCCTCGACGCGGCCGTCGTGTTGATGATCACCGAGAGCCGCTCGCCGAGCAGAGCCAAGCGACGGTAGGGATTTTCGCGCTCCAGCACCTCCAGCGTCTTGAGTCCCGCGGCAACGGCCAGCGGATTGCCCGAGAGCGTGCCCGCCTGATAGATCTTGCCGCGCGGCGCCAGCTCGTCCATGAAGACCGCCGACCCGCCCACGGCCGCCAGCGGCAAGCCGCCGCCGATCACCTTGCCCAGCGTGATCAGGTCAGGCTTTACGCCCGCGACCTTGGCGTAGGAGGACAGCCCAAAGCGGAAGCCGGTGATCACTTCGTCGAAAATCAGCAGCGCGCCGCAGCGGTCCGCGATATGGCGCAGCTTGGCCAAGAAGCCGGGCTCGGGCATCACCAGCCCCATGTTGCCCGCAACAGGCTCCACGATGATGGCGGCGATCTCCTGGCCCTTCTCGCGGACGACCTCGCTGAGCGCGGCCACGTCGTTGTACGGCACCACGAAGGTGTCGCTGGCGACGTGCCGCGAGATTCCGGGCGAAGTAAGCGTGCCGCCGGTCAGCAGCCCGCTGCCAGCCGAGACCAGCACGCTGTCGCTGTGGCCGTGGTAGCAGCCGTCGAACTTCACGATGCGCTTGCGGCCCGTGACGGCACGCGCGATGCGCAGCGCGGTCATCACCGCCTCAGTCCCGGAGTTCACCAGCCGCACCCGCTCCAGGTGGGGCACCAGCGAGCAGAGACGCTCCGCGAAAAGAACCTCGAGCTCGGTGTTGATGCCGAAGGTCGTGCCCTTGGCGGCCTGCGCCTGAATCGCAGCCACGACCTCCTCATGCGCATGCCCGAGGATCATCGCGCCCCAGGAGCAGCAGAAGTCCATCAGCGTCCGGCCGTCCGCGGTGCGGATCGTCGAGCCCTTGCCCGACTCCACGTACACCGGAGTGCCCCCGACGCTGTTAAAGGCCCTAACCGGGCTGTTCACGCCGCCGGGGATCACCTTGCAGGCCCGCTGAAACAACGAATCATGCGTCTTCATACGAACTCCATCATTCCATCTCGATCTTCGCCTTGGCCTTCAGCTCCTCCACGTAGACGGTCATGGCCTCGCCGCGCCGCGCGTGACGGATCAGGTCGCGGACTTGTTCGCGCACGTCGTCGAAGTCCGCCGCGCCCTCCTCTTCGTGGTCGGTCTTGTAGATGATGTGGTAGCCAAACTGCGTCTCGATGACGCCGCTCACGTCGCCGATCTTCATCGCGAACGCGGCCTCGTCGAACTCGGGCACCATCATGCCGCGGGCGAACCAGCCGAGGCTGCCGCCCTCCTTGCCGCTGGGGCACATGGAGTGCGCCGCCGCCTCGTCCGCGAAAGCCTTGCCGGCGGCCACCCGCTCGCGTATGGCCTCGATCTTGGCCTTGGCCTCGTCTTTAGAGACCTGCGTGTCGCCGTCCGGCGAGATCAAAATATGCTGCGCCAGCACGCGCTCGCCCTTCGCGAACTCGCCTTTGTGCTCCTCGAAATAGGCCTGGATCTCGGCCTCGTTCGGGTCGGATACGCCCGCCACAGCCTGCTCCACCAGCTTGTCCACGCGCTTGCCGCGCCGCAGCTGTTCGCGGAACGCCGACTCGCTCGTCTTCTGCCCGGCCAGCGCCGCCGCGAAAGCCTCGCGTCCGCCAACCTGCTGCACGATCCGCTCGAGCTGCTCATCCACTTCTCCGTCGGCCACCGGGATATCGAGCCGGCCAGCCTCGTCGAGCAGCAGCTTCGTGCCGATCGCCTGCTCGGCCGCGCGCTGAGCCAGCGTCTGGATCTGCGACCGGATCTGCTCCTGCGACATCCCGTGTTCAGAGTAGAAGCGGACCAGCCGCTCCAGCTCGTACTGGATCGCCTCTTCGGGAATGACTTGTCCGTTCACCTTGATCTTCTGCATCTGCACCTTTCTTGTGGGCAGGCACAGGGGCCAGCCCCCACGTTTTACTTCTTCGTCCACGAATCCTTGAGGGTCACCGTGCGGTTAAAGACCGGCGCACCGGGCTTCGATTCGCGCGCATCCGCACAGAAATAGCCGATGCGCTCGAACTGGAAGCGCTCGCCCGCCTGGGCCTGCGCCAGCGCGGGCTCGCCGTATGCGGTCACCGTCTTCAGCGAGTTCGGGTTCAGGAAAGAGAGGAAATCGCGCGTTTCGTCCCCCATCGGGTCGGACACGGTGAAGAGCCGGTCGTACAAGCGCACCGTCAGCGGTACCGCGTGTGCGGCCGACACCCAGTGCACCGTGCCTTTGATTTTGCGGCCGTCGGCCGCGTTGCCGCCCTTGGAGGCAGGGTCGTACGTGCCGTGAATCTCCGCCACGGCGCCTGCGGCGTCCTTGACGACATGCGTGCACGTGAAGAGGCACGCGCCGCGCAGGCGAACCTCCTGCCCTGGCGCCAGGCGGAAGAACTTCTTCTCGGGAACCTCCATAAAGTCCTCGCGCTCGATCCACACCTCGCGCCCGAAGGGCACCAGCCGCGCGCCCGCTTGCGGGTCTTCGGGGTTGTTCTGCACCTCGGCGTATTCGACCTGACCCTCGGGGTAGTTGTCGACCACGACCTTGACGGGGTTGAGCACCGCCATGCGCCGCGGCGACCGCTTGTTCAGGTCGTCGCGCAGGCAGTACTCGAGCAGCGCCACATCGGTCTGACTCTCATACTTCGAAACGCCGATGCGTTCGCAGAAGTCGCGTATCGCCTCCGGCGTGTAGCCGCGGCGGCGCAGGCCGCACACCGTCGGCATGCGCGGATCGTCCCAGCCCTCCACCCGATTCTCCTGCACAAGCTGCAGCAGCTTGCGCTTGCTCATCACCGTATAGGAGAGGTTGAGGCGGGCGAACTCGCGCTGCTGCGGGCGAATCTTGACGCCGCCGCGCACCACGAGGAGGCCCATCTCGTCCATGCGGTCGATCACCCAGTCGTAGAGCGGCCGGTGCACCTCGAACTCCAGCGTGCACATCGAGTGCGTCACGCCCTCGAACGCGTCTTCGATGGGATGCGCAAAATCGTACATCGGGTAGACGCACCAGGCGTCGCCCGCGTGGTAATGCGGCACGTGCATGATGCGGTAGATCACCGGGTCGCGGAAATGGATGTTCGGCGAGGCCATGTCGATCTTCGCGCGCAAACAAAGCGTGCCGTCCGCGAACTCGCCCGCCCGCATGCGCCGGAAGAGCGCGAGGTTCTCGTCGGGCGAGCGGTCGCGCGTGGGACTCTCTTTGCCCGGCGCGGTCGGCACGCCGCGGTACTCCTTCCACTCTTCCTGCGTCAGCGAGCACACATACGCGTTCCCGCCGCGGATCAGGTTCTCCGCAATCTCGTACATTCTGTCGAAGAGGTTGGCCGCGCTGTAGAAGCCGTCGCCCCAGTCGAAGCCCAGCCAGCGGATGTCTTCCTTGATGCTCTCCGCATATTCGTCAGACTCTTTGGACGGGTTGGTGTCGTCCATGCGCAGGTTGCACTGTCCGCCGAACTCTCTGGCCATGCCGAAGTCGATGCAAATCGCCTTCGCGTGCCCGATGTGGATATAGCCGTTGGGCTCCGGCGGGAAGCGCGTCACCACGAGCCCGCCCGTCTTGCCTGCCGCCACGTCCTCCGCAATCCACTGCTTCAGAAAGTGCCGGCTGGTATCGGATTCCGTCGCCTTGCTCTCATCACTCATAGTCAATTCCCTGCCCCGTAAACCCTGCGGCCGGGGCCGCTCCATGCGCCGCTGTCAGTAACCCCTGCCCCGCCGGACCGTCACGGCATCCACACGCGCACGTTCAGCCGTTTGCGGCCCCACTCCTGCGCGTCGCCGTGCGACGGGTACCACAGATCCAGGCAGCGGCCTTTGATCTTGCCGCCGCGATCCTCGACCCGCCCATACCCGTAGCCGGGCACATACACAATCGTTCCGAACGGCAGCACGTCCGTGTCCGCTGCGATCGTTCCGCGTACCGCCCTCGTCCCGCTCGCGGTGACGCCAACCTCTTTGCGCTGCCCTTTGCGCGGCCCGCTGCTGATTACGCTCGGCCCCAGCCCCAGCCAGCTGCGCTCCCAACTGCAGCAGATGCCGCAGTTGCAGTACCCCGTCACCTCCATGGCCAGCACGACGGGCGATCTGCCGCTCGGCGGGCGAAAACGCCCCGTAAGGCAGCCGGACCACCAGACCAAGAGCGGCAAGGCCAAGCCGGCCAGCACGGCGGGCAAGCGCCCTCGCCATCCGGAACGGCGGCGCCCCTTCGAAACGCGTGCCCTGTGAGGTCTGAACATGGCGAAATAGAGTAACAGAAAGGAACGGGCGTCGCAATGCCGGCTTGGCGCTTTCCAGCAGCAGCTTGTAACCACGGAGCAGCCTGCCCTCGCGCCGGCCCGCCTTCGGCTACCTGACGAAGCGCGCGCGCCGTCTCCGCCCGGCCTCGGCCGAGCAAAAAAGGGTCTTCTCCGCAGCAATAAGTGCGCGGGGCGCTGCGTTTATGCGACTGACACAACGAACGGATCTGATGCACAAACCAGCATGGAGAAGTAACATGAAGAGACTCGTTTTCGCAGCCTTGATGGCAGTGCCCGCCCTGTGCGTCCACGCAGAAGAGAAGCCGAAAGCGGCCGACGCCGATTTCCCGCAGCGCACGAACATGCGTGCGGACCTGATGAAGGAGTTCGACAAAGACGGCGACGGCAAGCTTAGCGAAGAGGAAAACAAAGCGAGGTTTGAGGCCATGCGGCAGCGCAGCCCCGACGCCGGCAAGCGCGCCGAGGAAATGGTTAAGCGCTTTGACAAGGACGGCGACGAGAAACTCAATGTCGACGAGTGCAAGGTCATGATTGAGGCGATGAGGCCGCAGAGTGCCGGCGCCGGGCGGTGGAAGGAAGAGATCATCAAGCGCTACGACAAGGATGGCGACGGCAAGCTCAGCGAAGAGGAGCAAAAAACCGCGCGGGTGGAGCACGCCAAGAACGCGGGCAGGAACGCCGAGGACAAGCCGGCTAAAGAAGCCAAGTAAGCATTAAGGGCCGGGCTGTCTTGCGCGCCAGGCTCGGATGGACGGCGACTGATGCCGCGAAGCCCGCACTGCGCTCGTGCACGTGCGGGCTTATTTTTTGACATTTCGTATTCCTCGCTTGCGCAAGCGTGACGTTTCTTTGTATAGTAACAACACGTTGTTCTATACAACGCACCCCGTCGCGCGGCCGGCGGGACAGGTTGAGTGTCAAACACGTTTAGACAAGGAGTCGGCATGATATTCGGCATACAAGATCCGTGTGTGGCGGGAGCCTATCTGCTTTCGTTCGGGGGGGCGCTCGTGTGCGTGGCGTACGGCATCGCAAACTGGAACAAGGGCGATGAGCCGGTCAAGCCTGAAGACGTCCAATGGGCCAAAGAAGAAAAAGAAGAAATCGAAACGACGGTCTAAACGCGCCAGTTAAACACGGAGGAGTTTTTCGCAATGGACACCTTTACCTTTGTCATCCTGCTTGTCTATCTTCTCGCCACCGGCTATCTCGGCTACCTCGGTTACCGCCAGACAAAGACCGCTTCAGACTATCTGGTCGCGGGGCGCAACGCCAACCCGGTGGTTATGGCGCTCTCCTACGGCGCGACCTTCATCAGCACCGCCGCCATCGTCGGCTTCGGCGGCGTGGCCGCCAACTTCGGCATGGGGCTGCTCTGGCTCACGGTCCTCAACATCTTCGTCGGCATCTTCATCGCCTTCGTCGCGCTCGGGAACCCCACGCGCCGCATGGGTCACCACCTGGACGCGCACACCTTCCCGGAGCTGATGGGCAAGCGCTACGACAGCCGTTTCGTGCAAGTCCTGTGCGCGACGATCATCTTCTGCTTCATGCCGCTCTACGCCATGGCGGTCATCATCGGCGGCGCCGAATTCATCGGCCCGATCTTCCACCTCTCGTACGACGCGGCGCTCTACATCTTTGCCTTGCTGGTCGCGGCTTACGTGATCGCCGGCGGGCTCAAAGGCGTGATGCTCACCGACGCCCTTCAAGGCGGCATCATGCTTGTCGGCATGATAACCCTCATGATCTTCACCTATTCCACGCTCGGCGGCTTCACCGCGGCCCACCAAACACTGACGGAAATGGCACCCATGGTGCCCAAGGCGCTCGCCGCCATCGGCCACCAAGGCTGGACCTCCATGCCGGTCTTCGGCTGGGCCGCTCCTGGGGCGCCAGCAGCCGATGCGGCCAAGTTCAACCTCTGGTGGATCATGGTCTCCACCATCGTAATGGGCGTCGGCATCGGCGTGCTGGCCCAGCCGCAGCTCATCGTGCGCTTCATGACCGTCAAGTCCAAGCAGTCGCTCAACCGCGGCGTCGTGGCCGGCGGCATCTTCATTTTCTTCATGACCGGAGTCGCCTTCGTGGTCGGCGCGCTCTCCAACGTCTACTTCGCCAAGCATGAGGCGATCAAATGCCAGATCGTCGAGGAGAGCGCCCTGCTCGATCCCGGCGCGGATGGCAACGGCACCCTCGCCCTGGTGTCCACAGACGCCGCCCCCGAGGTCAAGGCCCGCGCCAAAACGTTTGTCGCCTACAAGCTTCCCGGCGAGAAGCCGGAAGCCGCGCCCAGCTACCTCCTCAAGACGCCGGCGATGAAAATCACCCGTGGCGCGAACGGCGCGCCTGACGTGATCACCCCGAGCATGATCGCGATCGCCCGCACCGTTACCCTGGGGACGACCCTGAAGGGCAACAGCGACACGATCATTCCTCGCTACGTGAACAGCGCCCTGCCGAAGTGGTTCGGCGTGCTCTTCCTTCTGACCCTCCTATCGGCGGCCATGAGCACGCTGTCGAGCCAGTTCCACACCATGGGCACGGCCATCGGGCGCGACATCTGCGAGCCGCTTTCGAGAGGCAACTCGGCGCGCACCGTTCTGATCACGCGCCTGGGCATCGTGTTCGGCATCGTCCTCGCCATCGTGCTCGGGAAGCTGGTCCGCGGCAACATCGTCGCCCTGGCCACCGCCATTTTCTTCGGCATCTGCGCGGCGACTTTCCTGCCGGCCTTCCTCGGGGGGCTGTTCTGGAAGCGCATGACGCGGCCGGCCGCCCTCTCCTCTATGCTGACCGGCTTCGTCACCAGCGCCTTCTGGTCCATCTGCATCAACGCCAAAACTGCCACTGGCCTCGGCATCTGCCAGTCTCTCGTCGGCAAGCCCACGCTGCAGGCAGGCTCAGCCACGTTCAGCGCGACCTGGGGCGTGGTGGATCCGATCTTGGTGGCGCTGCCGCTCGCCGCGCTCGTGGCCGTGCTCGTGACCTTCATCACGAAGCCGCTGCCCGCCGCGCATGTGGCCTACGTCTTCGGCGGTCCAAAACCGACGGAGTGACGGGCCACAGGATCTGTTCGGAAGAGGGACGCCCCTTGCGGAGCCGCTCAGTGCTGCCCAAGGGGCAAAACAGCCCGGAAACCGGTTTGCGCATTTTCCTCGCCAGGGGCAAAGTTGATGTTACGATGCGCAACTCGCGCGCGGGTGGAATCGACCCACCAACTGCCGCCGCGCAGGATGCGGAGCGAGCCGGACGCGGGGCCGCTTGGATCCGCCGCAGGCGACATCCCATAATAGGTGCTCCCGTACCAGTCCCAGCACCACTCCAAAATATTGCCGCTCATATCGTACAGCCCGTACCCATTGGCGGCAAACGCGCCTGCGGGACTGGAGCACGTCGCACTTTCTTCGAAGTACGTGGGGTGCCAGAAGCGAGTCACACTCGTATCGTACGCGTTGGCCGCGTAGCTGTAATAGTTCGCCCGCGTATGCTGGATGGTGCTCGTGTCGCTCCACGGGAAGCGCCGGTTTGCGGCCCCGCCCCGCGCGGCTTTCTCCCACTCCGCCTCTGTCGGCAAACGGTATCCTTTTGCCATCATGTCGCACGCCGGCGCCACGTCGTTGGTGCGGTAGACTTCGCCCCCCACCGTGTAGCAGACCGGCCGCCCCTCCTTCTCGCTTTTCGCGTTGCACCACTTGACGCACTCATACCAGCTTACAGAATGAACCGGGTGGTTCGCCGCCCGCCCCAAGCCATCCTCGGCAGCAAGGTCATACCCGTTCGCCGCCGCCCAGCTCGCCACCTCGTCCCACTGCGCTTTCGTCACCTCGGTGGCCGACATGAGGAACGCGCTGACGGCGACGGCGTGCAGGGGCACCTCGTTCGTATCCCCCTCTCCAAACGCGTCGCCCATGACAAATGATCCCGCAGGGATGAGCGCCATGCCCGCCGGCATCACGCCGCCGAAGTAGCTCCCGCTTTCAATCAACTGGATCGCCGCTAGCAGTCGCTGCTCCAAGCCGCTCAGTTGGTTCGTCAGAGACCCCACCTTCGAGTCGACCGCAACAAGGAGACTTTTCACATCGAGAATCTGATTCGACACGCCGGCGATCTGGCTCTGCAACCCGCTGACCCGGCTGACCACGGTCGTAACCTGCCCTTCGGTGATCGTCACATGATCCGACATCACCGTGACCTGATTTTGCACGCCGCTGACCTGGCCTTGGGTTGCAGCCACCTGATTCGACACCGCCGCAAGCTGGGCCTGCACGCCGGTGGATTGGGGAGAGACCGAGTCGGCCACGACCGAGGCGAATTTGAGGTCGTCGTTGGAGTCGTCGAAGTAGCTGATCGCCGGACGTCCCGCCGGGCTGAAGGCCAGCGACACATAGAGGCCCACCTCACCCGCGCTGTCCACCATACGCAGGTTCCACTGCGCACCGTCGAACTCGGCGTAGATCACGTCCCGATTGGGAAAATCGGTGTAGGCGATGGCCGGGCGCCCGCCCGACGTGAAGGCCAGCGACGTGCAGAAACCGGTGCTTGTGCCGGCCTGCACGACCGAGCGAACCCAGGCCGAACCGGTGTATTCGGTGTAGAGCACGCGAACATTCGTGTTGTCGTAATAGCTGATCGCCGGACGCCCCGCCGGCGTGAACGCCAGTGACGTATAGAAGCCGGTGTTGCCTTCGCTGTCCACCGTCGCCAAGGCCCACGACGTCCCGTTATACTCGGCGTACTTGAGGTCAAGGTTCGGGTTCCCGCCGAAATAGCTGATCGCCGGACGTCCCGCCTGCGTGAACGCCAGAGACGTGTAGGTGCCAACCGTACTGGACGCCCCGTCCACAACCGTCTTAACCCAGGCGCCGCCGTTCCACTCCGCGTACTTGAGATCCGCATTGCCCACGTCGTAATAGCTGATCGCCGGACGCCCGTCCGGCGTGAAGGCCAGCGCGGCGTACTGCCCCACGGTGTCGGCGCTGTCCACGGTCTGGATGCTCCAACTCGTGCCGTTGTATTCGGCGTATTTCAGGTCGTAGGCGGTGTGGTCGTAGTAGGCGATAGCCGGCCGGCCCGCCGCGGTGAACGCCAACGAGGTGAAGTCGCGCACGTCGCTGGCGCTGTCCACGGCCTGCACGTTCCACGCGGAGCCGTCGAACTCGGCATACAGGAGGTCGTTGCTCGCGCTATCGCGATAGCTGACGGCGGGCTGGCCTCCTGGCGTGAAGGCCAGCGAGTTGTGCTGGCCCACACTGCCTGCGGCGGCGATCGCCGAGGTTTGCCACACGTTGGAGACAGCCGCGCCCTGCGCGCGGGCGAGGTTGGCCAGCATCGCCGCCACCGTCTCCTGCCCGGCCTGTGCGGTTGTCACGCCGTCGTCAAGGTCGGCTTTCAATGCCTGCACCTCGTCCCATATCTGCTGCAGGCTTTTCATACTGGGCGCGGGCGCGGCCGGCGGGTTGAGCGTTCCTGCCCATACGCCGCTAACCAACGCCACCCCGAGCACCACAATCACACCCCGTGCCAGTCTGTCTGTTCGCATGTTACCAGCTCCTTTCCTCAGTGATAGGCGTGCCTACACATTTATTCAAATAGCCGAAAACCAAATTGTTGCAAAAAGGTAACATACGGATGATCTCCGTTCAAGCATGTTCCGTTCCTATAAGCAGCATTCAGCCTTACGCACATCGCGCCCATGTGCTATTCTACACTCACTAAATGAGGGCGGCGGCGAATGAATAGACGCACGTTTATGACGACATCGGCACTGGGGGCGGGAAGTTACCTGACCGGATGCACATCTGCGAAACCGCGCGCCATCTCCCCAAACAGCAAGCTCAGCCACGCCTGCATCGGCGTGGGCGGCATGGGCGGCGCGGATATCAGCAATTTCAAAACCCACGCGCGGACGCAGATTGTCGCGCTCTGCGACGTGGACCGGGATCGGCTGGCCAAAGCCCAGGCGGAATTCCCCGGGGCGCGTCTCTATACCGACTGGCGCGAGTTGCTGGCGCAGGAGGGCGCCCGCATCGACTCGGTCAACATCGCCGTGCCCGACCACATGCACACCCTCATCGCGGTCAACGCCATGCGCGCCGGCAAGCACGTCTACTGCCAGAAGCCGCTGTGCCATGAGATCGCCGAGTGCCGCCTCCTGCGGGACACCGCCAAGCAAAAGGGTGTCGTGACGCAGCTCGGCGTCCAGCACTCCGCAGGCGTCGGCGACCGCCTGGCCGTGCAGATGCTGCGCGACAACGTGGTAGGCACGGTCGAGCACCTCTACCTGTTCTCGAACCGCAAGGGCGTCTCGCGCATCGAGGTCACGCGCCCCGACAAAGCCGACCCCGTCCCCGCCTCGCTCGACTGGGACCTCTGGCTGGGTACGGCACCGGCCCGCCCCTATGCGGAAAAAGTCTACCACCCGCTCCTCTGGCGCATCTGGCAGGATTTCGGCTCCGGCTGGGTCGGCGACATCGGATGTCACCTCCATAGCGCCATCTGGCAGGGCCTCAGCCTGACCGCCCCGATTTCCGTCCAGGCCGAGGTGCAGGAGTCGTGGAAGAACACGCCGGCGCGGTTCAACGACACGTGGCCGCAGGGCGCGCATATCACGTGGATCTATCCGGGCAGCGAGAAGAGCGGCGGCAAGCCGCTGACCGCAGAGTGGTATGATGGGATGACGGGGGTTGCGGCCGCGAACCTCTTGCCGCCGCCGGAAATCCAGGCGCTGGCCAAAGAGGTCGGGTTCGAGAAACTGCCCGAGGAAGGCGTCGTGGTCGCCGGCTCGGAGGGCTGGCTCCTGTTGCCGCTCACCAACGCGCCCCGCCTGATTCTGAAGGACCAGTCGGCGGCCAAGCCGCCTAAGCCGCAGCTGCCGCCCTGGCCGAGCCACTACCATGAGTTCCTGAACGCCTGCGTCGACGGCAAGCGGTCGAGCGCCGACTTCTCCCTCGTCGCGCCGATGGTCGAAGCCATCCTGCTCGGCAACGTGGCCGAACGCGTGCCCGACACACTGTTGAGCTGGGACGCGCCGGCCATGCAAATCACCAACGTGGCCGAGGCGAACCGCTTCCTGCGCCGCGCCTACCGCACAGGCTGGGCGCTTCCCGGCTTGGGAGTATAAACATGAACAACCGCAGAGATCCGATCAAAGATCCCACTTCCCCGTGAGATACGCGCTCACCAGAACGCGCTCCTCCGCCGTCAAGGCGCGCGCGAAGACCAGAATCTCGGAAACATGACCGTTGAGGAACGTCTGGAGATTCGGCGAAAAGCACCCCACGCGCACCTGCTTGGCCCACCGGTCTTTGGCGTCGAACGTGATGATGCGCGGCCCTCCCGTCTGCATCCCGGGCAGGTTACAGCTAATACCGCATAGGTAATCGTACTCTTTTCCGTTACTCGACGTGAAAATCCTCGGATTACTGTTCTGGGGCAGCCCTGGCTCGCGGTTACTGACCACGGCGAAGACCGTCGCCGTCATCGGTTGATCGGAAAGGTCGGGAAGCTGCAGCCGGGTCAGCCGCGATTCCTCGAACTGCACTGACGGTTTGCCGTCGAGCCCGCCCGGGCGATAGACGGGGCGGAAACGCTCCTCGCCCTGAACCGCATCCCGCCCGCTGCCGCTCCTGTCCTTCCAGAGGCGCACACCGCCGGCCGCGTCGCGCTCGACCCTCGCCGCATCTGATGCGTCGAGCCAAACGGCCAGCGCGTCGCGCAGACGGACAGGCAGCATGGACTCCTGCGCATCCAGAATCACGGTTCCGCCATTCCGCAGATCGTAGGTCGCGCCGCTATCCATGCGCCACACCCGCCACACGTCTTCCGCCGTGATCCTCACAGCGATATTGCCGTTCATCAGCGCTGGCTGCGTATCGCCGAACACCTCGAATGGAATGCGCCACTCGCATGTCCACGCGCCATCACCCACAGCCGCACGATAGGTTACGGACGTGGCCAGGCGAGCCCGTATAGGCTCTGACACGCCCGCCACGTCAGGCGCAATGAAGTGTCCGTCCGGCCAGCCGCGGAGGCTCAGCGTCGGAACCGACTGCTCGGCATCGGCACGCCGCAGCGCGACTTCGATTCCGTCCGTGCCGCCCCATCGGTGCCCCGCCGAGACCAGCGCCTTCGGGTCGCGCATGGGCACGCGCACGGCGACGTAGAGCGCCTTCGCATCGTACCCATACCACGCTTGCGCCACGGCCCCTGTGGCCGCGACGCCCTCGCGCGAGTATGTCAGTTCGACCGCACGCCCCGTCCACTCCTTCAGGTTGCCGTCCACCTCGGGAGCCGCTGCCAGGCGGACGGCGCGACAGAACGGACGAGGGCCGCCCATCTCCCGATACCGCTCGGCCGGTTTAGACTGCGGCCGGTTCACCGCCTCAGGCAGAACCGATTTGCCCAGGCCCCACCACGTGCGGCGCGGAGGCACCCCGATCCCCGTCCAGACGTTTGACGCCGCCCCTCTCTCAAGGCGGAGCCCCTCAACCACGCCAATGGGCTGTGCGAGCGCCGAGCGCACCACGACGAACAGCGCAGATGCTCCCTGCGCAGGTTCCAGCGTGGCGACAAATTCTCGGGGTTGGCTTGCCCCGCCCGTGTAGCGCGGATAGAACTCGCCCAGCTTCGGCCCGTCCTTGCTCCCTGCCCGAACCTCCAGCTTCACCTCGTTCTTCAGCAGAGGCAGCTCGCCGCGGTACTGCTCGAACCGCAGGTATTCGAAGTCCGCCGCCGGCTGTCCGCCTTCCGAGCGGAAAACTAAAAAGACGTCGCGTGTCCCTGTCGCTTCCGGAGAAAGCGGAACCACAGCCTCCCGGTAGATCTGCACGTGGCTGGCCCTCGCGCGGTCGGACTGCGCGAGGTCGGCCGAGCCGACCAGCGGCCCGTCCACGCGGTCAAGGCGCACCTCCAGCCGCCACGGCTCCGCGCTGTCTTTCCCGTAGACGGCGCGGATGCGGCGGTAGCCGTCGCCCAGCGGGACGCGCGCATACCGCACCCACGCGCCGTCCTCCACGTTGTAGAAGAACGTCCACTGCATGCGCATCTTCTCTCGCGTGCCGTCGTTGTGTTTCGCCTCAAGAACCAAGGGGTCCGTTGCCCTGTGATGCCGCGGCGTCACGCGCGCCGACCGGTCCGTATTCATCTCCTTCACAGCGCTCGCAACGCGCAGAACGGCCGAGTGCCACCCCGCGCGCACGTCCGCCGGCTCCACCGAGAACCAGTCGCCGTCTTTCAGGCCGGACAGCCCCTCAGGCGCCTTCGCGGCGCGGCCGGGGGCTGTCGCCAGGCGAGAGGCCTCAAACGTCTGAGAGCTGAGCTGCGGCCACGCGGGAAGCGCGGGCGAGGCGGCGAAATCGTGGCCGAACCGAAACGGCCTGCCATCCGGGAAATCCTCTTCCCGCAGCTCTGCGCACGAGCGCGTAAACAGCCCGTGAAACACGTTTTCGTACTCGCGCACCCCCACACAGCAGGTGTTGAACCACATGTCGCGCTGCAGCGAGCCAGGCGCGGCCCAGAACAGGTTGTGGTGAACGTCCACGTTGCAGGTGCCTTCGTCGAGATACACCATGCCGAGCTTGTTCCACCGCATCGCCGAGAGGTCGTAGCAGTCGTGCATCACGTTGTAGGCCACCTGCGAGCTCTGCCCGTTGAGCGTGCCGCCGCTGCAGAAATAGCCCGAGAGAAAGCCCGCGTCGCGCGTCAGCAGCATGCCGTTGAAAAGATGGTTGTGTGCAAACAGCGTCGCCGCGTAGTCCATCGGCCCGCGGTTTCGCGAAGCCTGGCTGGTGCCGTTGCCGTTGAAGTTAAAGAAGTGGCGGCCCGCATTGCACATCGTATTGAAGGTGATCACGTGGCCGCCGATGAGCCGGTTCTCGTAGTCGCCGAAGTCGGTCACCGCATCGGTGATCGCGTTCAGGTAGTGGCCGACATAGCTGACCTCGTCGATCCGGCAGTTGTGGATCGTGTGATGGTAGCCGCGCAGGTGAAAACCCGTGCCGGCGCTGTGCCGCACGCTGCAGTTCAAGAACGCGTTGTCGCGCCCGCTGATGTAGATGCCTGTCTCGCCTGACTTGATGGTGTCGCGACCGTGTTCGATCTGTCCGATGCCGTAGTGGCGAGTGTAGTGTGAAAGGTAGGCCAAGTCGCATCGGTCGACCGTACACGCCGACGATTCCGCGAGCAGCATGGAGGCGGCGCGAACCGCCAGCCCCTCGATCCGGATGTGCTCGCGCCCGCTCAGGTCGAAGGCCAACTGCCGCCGCTTCGCCTCCACGGCCTGCGGCGCTCGCCCGTCGGGCGTCATCAGGTAGAGCGTGTGCTCCTGCCAATGCCATTCGCCCGGCGCGTCCAAGGCGTGCAGGTGGCCCACGATCATGCCCCGCCCCTCCTCATGCTCCTGCGAGAAGTTGCCGCCGTACGCATTGCCGAACCACCAGCCCTGCGTACGGTCGCCCACGAGAATCTCGCCCGGCTTCGAGCTTTCGATCACGCCGGTCTGCGCGCACCACCCCTCGAAGTGCACGCCGCAGTAGAGCGCCCCTTTCCAATAGTCCGCCGGCTGCCCGTCGAGCAGCTTGCTCACGATCCTTCCGGGCTGGCTGACGCGCGTTTCCCGCGGAATCGAGAACTCGCCATAGGTCGGCCACAGCGGAGACAGGTCGGCCACCGGAAGCTCCAGCCCGGGCGCAGCGGCATTCGGGAAGCGCGCTTCGACCAGCACCCGCCCGTTGCAGAAGACCTGGTTGCGCCCGAGGCCCAGCGTCCACGGCATCGCCGCCCTCCACATGCCGTTCGAGCACGCCGTCCATCCCGTCACCGGGTCGCATCCGCTCACGCTGACGCGCTCGCCTCGATACGCTTTCACGGTGATCGGCTTGCCAGCCAACCCGCTGCGCGGGAACGTCACGGTCTCGCGGTACGTTCCGCCCCGGATCAGGCAGGTGTCGCCCGACTGGAGCCGGTCCACCGCCGCCTGAATCGTCGCGAGCGGCTTCGCCTTCGTTCCGGGATTCGCATCAGACCCTTGCGCCGACACGTAGCACTCGGCGGCGACGGCCGTTCCCGCCGCTAGCGCAGCGAGAACGCCAATAGAAATGACCGTTTTTCGGATCATGTGAACACCTCGTTTTCTGATCACCCTTTCTCCTGCACGCTCTCCAGATACGCGCCGTCCTTCCGCAACTGCGCCTGCAGGGCGCGCACGTCCACCTGCGCCATATCCACGCTCGCGCCGAGCGCCAGCGCCGCGCACGTGCCCACGCCCTGCCCCATCACCATGCAGTGCGACTGCAGCCGCACCGAAGCGTGCGCCTCGTGCGTGGAGGAGGCGCAGCGCCCCACCACCGCGAGGTTCGGGATCTGCGCGTTCAGGCACATCCCGAGCGGGATATGGTAGCTCTCGCCAACCGGCGGCATGGTCTCGGCCTTCTGATCCACCCACGTCGTGTGGCCTGTGCCCTTGGGGTCGTGGATGTCGATCATCCAGAACCCGTGGCCGATGGCGTCCGGCTGCTTGACGGCCTTGACCACCATCTGCGCGTCCAGCGTCTTCAGCCCGCGGACGCGCCGCGACTCGCGGACGCCGAGCCCGAAGCCCATCTGATTGACTTCCGCGTCTTCGAAGCCCGGCATCTCTTTGCGCCACAGGTCAACGTACTGGTAGACCTGCTCGCGGCCCTGCGCAGAGATGCGCGTCAGACCCTCCTCGTCCAGCGGATTGCCTGCCACCGGGCACATGTTGTACGACACCACGGGATCGCGTGGCGTGCGCAGATAGGACCGGGCAGCCATTTCCAGAAACTGCGGGAACCTGCCCTCGTCGCGAAGCTTCTTCATCAGGCTGAAGACGCGCTCCGCCTCTTCAGGATGGGCGCTGGCCTTGGCCGCAACGAGCCCCTGCAACCGGAACATCATGGTCATGCCCTGCACGCCTCCGTCACTGGCTCTGCCGAAATCGAAAAGCACGCCCGCGTTCGCGGCGAGATCGCCGTCGCCCGTGGCGTCAATAAAGATCTTTCCGCGCACCGCCTTGCGCCCGGTCTTGGTGTCCACCAGCACCGCGCGGATGCGGCCTTCAGCCACCACCGATTCCACTGCCGTGAGGTTACAGAACACGCGCACGCCCGCGTCCTTCAGCATGCGGTCGAACACGACGCGCATGCCGGTGGAGTCGAACTCATGAGTTTCCGGCCGCTTCGGAAAATCCGCCATTCGGCGCACGAAGCGCCCGCCGCGCTCCACCGCCTCCTGCACAAAGCCGACTATCACCTGCTTGGTGCGGTCGCTAGTGTGCCAGATGTTGACCAGCGCGTTGGTGGCCATGCCGCCGAGGCTAGGCCAGCGCTCGAGCAGGATCACTCGCGCGCCGCGGCGGGCCGCGCAATACGCCGCAGCGATGCCCGCCGTGCCTCCGCCGCAGACCACGACGTCGGCTTCGGCCAACACCGGCAGGCGCCGCTCGGGCACCACAATCTCTCCGCGTTTCGCTTCGCCCGCGGCGCCCCTTGCAGGCGCAGCAGCGGCGCCGGCGAGCGCCGCGAGGCTGCCGCCCGACGCTCCCAGCACAAACAGGCGTCTCGACGTCTTCATCGTTTGCCCTCCTGCTTCTGGCGTTGCACAGGCATCGGCTCAACGAGCCCGAAGGCCTGTTTTGTGATGCGGTAGCCGGGCTCGCCTCCGACGGTGATACGCTGGCCGCCGTAGATGCGGTCAAAGAGCTCCGCCCGCAAAATCTCTTGGTTGCTTTGAGCCGTCGACACCTCGCCGGCAGCAGCGCGTTGGCTAGCCGCCGTGAGCGCAAAAGCGCCCCAAAGCGCCATCATGTACGTTGGCCTCATGGTCTGTTTCCTTTGGGAAACCAAATGAGCGGCCAGCCCTCTGCTCCGAGGCGCAGGTCGCGCTCGACAAACTCCCAGACGACGACGCGCTTGCCTGCAAGCAGGCTCGAACGCCGGCACAGGTCCTGGCGCACGAGCGTCGATGCGCCGCCGTCGTTCACGATGCTGGACAGCGGCGTGCCCAGCGCGCGTGCGAGGTGCGCGACAAAGCCAGCCTGCCCAGGATCGTCCTGCTCGTAAATTCGCAAGAAGCTGTCCCCCATCACGAGAACGGCAGATAACGGGTCATCAGTATACAACTTTCGATCCGCCGCGCGAAAGATCTGTTCAGCCCTGAAGCCTTCGGGCGCAAGATACGCTTCGATCGGCGGCGAGCGCAGCATCCGCACCAGATCGCCGTGGCGCTGCACGCCAACGGGACGCAGGCCGTATTCGACCCCGCCACGAGCCAGCCAGCCGCGAGCCGCAATGTGCTCGGCCACCGCATCCGCCGCCACCTGCATGCCGTGGGGCGCCCAGTGGCTGTCCTGTGCCAGATAGAGCCCCTTATCAGAGCGTTGCCGCTCTCGCCGAAAGCGCGTGAACAGGTCAACAACCTCTATGCCTGACTGCTCGCAGAGCGCGAAGAACGAGCGAGTTTCCGCTCCCACTAGTCCTCGTCCTGTCGCTGATGAGCAGTAGGGCTCAAGCCGGTCCGGATAGACGCTCTCCTTGTTAGGCACGGGCAGGAGCAACAGGCGGATGCCCCTCGCCGCCAGCTGATCACGGAGGTTCAACACAGCGGCAAACGCCTCGCGCGCCGATGCGTCGCCAGCGCGCGGGCGCTGCGTCAGGAACGACACGCCCGGCTGGTAGAAGAGCCATCCTTCGCGGCCGACCAGCGCCTTCTCTCCCGCCTCTCGGAGGCCGAAGAACTGCGCGGCCTGCATCCACGGCCTCGCGGCTTGCGCGGTGACGCTGGCGCGCTCCAGCTCCTTCTCAAACGCGCGCAGGTTCGCTTGAGTGGGCCGCCTCGCAAACAACTCGCAGATCTGCGGCCGCTCGCCGCGCCGGGCCTCCACCAGCGACTGCAGCAGCGGCACGAACACCAGCATGAGCAGAAACACGGCGATCAGCGCGCGGTTATGGACGGCGGTTTTCATCTAGAATTGAAAATAGAGAAACGGGTTCAGCGTTTGCGTAAACATCGCGATCAGCGCGAGCGCGAAAGCGGGCACGAGCACGAGCACCTTCGGCCGCGACAGCGAGGCCGACCACTCGTAAGCCTGAAGCGGCGCCAGCACGCCGAGCACGGCGACAGCCACGATCGCCAGCTTGCCGGGCGCAGCGAGCTGCGCCAGCAGCAGCGCCGTGGTTCCGTCCGGCCGCCCGCAGCCGAAGAGCGCGCCGAAGTAGGCCAGCGCATCAGGCAGAGTCTCCGAGCGGAACCAGACCCAGGAGAAGAGCACAAGCACGAACGTCAGGCCGACGCGCGCCAGATGAGGCAGCCGCTGGTAGACGGGCTTGCGGCCGGCCCAGCGCTCCGCGACGAGCAGGCAGCCGTGGTACGCGCCCCACACGACGAACGTCCAATTCGCGCCGTGCCACAGCCCGCCCAGCAGCATTACGATGGCGAGGTTGGCGTAAGTGCGCGCGCGGCCGAGCCGGTTGCCGCCCAGCGTCACATAGAGGTAGTCGCGCAGGAAGGTGCTCAGCGAGATGTGCCAGCGCCGCCAGAAGTCGGTGATACTGTCGGCGTGGTACGGCGCGTTGAAGTTCCGCTGGAACTCGAAGCCGAACATGCGGCCCAGCCCGACCGCCATGTCGGAGTAGCCCGAAAAGTCGAAGTAGATTTGCAGCGCATAGGCCACCACGCCCAGCCACGCCGCCGGAGCGCTCAGCGCCTGCGCGCCGAACGCGGCGTCAGCCACCGCGCCGATGGGGTTGGCCAGCAGCACCTTCTTGGCGAAGCCGAGCACGAACAGCGCCACGCCCGAGGCGAAGCGGTCTGCGGTGTGTGACCGGTCGCAGAGGTCGTGCGCGATCGTGTTGTAGCGGATGATCGGGCCGGCGATGGACTGGGGAAACAGCGCGATGTAGCAGGCGAAGTCGGTGAAGGAGCGCGCGGCTGGCGCGACCCTGCGGTACACGTCGATGGCGTAGCTCAGCGCGTGGAAGATGTAGAACGAGATGCCGATCGGCAGGATGATCTGCCAGACACGCACGCCCTCCGCCCCAAGGCAAGCGAGCACGTGGTTCATATTGGCCTGGAAAAAGCCGCAATACTTGAAGAAGCCCAGCAGCCCGAGGCTCACGACGATCGCGGCCGTGACGGCGGCGCGCCGCTGCCGCTCCGACGCGCCGGGGCGCGCGATCAGCAGCCCGCTCGCATAGTTGACCGCCGTCACAAAGAACATCAGCAAGACGAACCAGGGATTCCACCACCCGTAAAAAAGGTAACTGGTCAGCAGCAGCCAGAGGTTGCGCCAGGCCGAGCGGGCCGGAAGCGCATAGTAGCCAGCCAGCACCGCCGGCAAGAAGTAGAACACGAAGATGTATGACGTAAAGACCATGCCGCGCTAATCCGCGTCGTTTGTCCAGACCGCCCAGTAGCTCGGCCCTTCGTGCTTTCCGAAGTACTTGTCCACAATGCCGCCCATGAAATGATCGTCCATCGGCGTCTCAAGCGCCAGGCGCTGCACCTGTCCGGCGCGGAACTGGCGCGCATCGCCGCCGATTCCGGGCACGCGCTTATCCGCGGCCTCGGCGCGCGGCTTCCACGGGTTGTAGTGGCCGACATAGATCACCGCCCCCTTTTCCAGCGAGCCCCTGTGAACGGACACCACCTCGTACTTGAGAATCGTCGCGTAGTCGTACAGTTCGCGAAAGAAGACGGCGCCCTCCGGCACCTCCGCCAGCCGCGCAGTGACCTCGACCGTGCCCTTTGTCTTCACTTTCTCGTCTTCGCCCGTCTTCGCCTTTCCCCCGCAGCCGGCGAGAATGAGCGAAACGGTGAACATCAGCGTGAATCGTGTGAGGTTGCTTTTCATTGTTTGTCCTCCTTCAGGCCAGCAGGCGACTCACCCGCTGTCCAGTGCGGCTCCCAGCCCGGATCCAGATCTAAACGTAAGCTGCGCTTCGCGTCCGGAAACCGCTTGCGCAGCGTGACTTCCTCATCGCCGAGCATGGGCGCGTCAGCGACGCGGATCAGCGCCAGCGTGGTCCGCTTGTGGTCCACGCGGCCAAGGTCTTCTTCGCTCCGCGAAAAGAGCAGGTAGCGCCCGTCCGGCGACGCGCAGGCTCCGTAAATGTGCCGCCCGGCCTCAGCATACAGCATGCGTTTCTCGCGGCCGTCGGCGGCTGCCTCCCACAGCTCGGCGCGTCCGCCCTCATGCGGCACAATGCCGCGCGCGTAAACGACATGCTGCGAATCCGGCATCCAGTCGGGCGTGCAATTGTAGCGCTCGGTCTCGCTGACGGCGCTGATGTCGCCCGTGTCGCCCCGCAGGCATCCGATGTTCCAGTACGGGCCGAGGCCGTTGGCCGTACCCACGAAGCGCGTGCCGTCCGGCGACCACACGAGCTGCTGCACCAGGCCTTTGCGCGCATACGTCTGAAGCGCCTGGCGTGTCGTCACGTCCACGACCTGAATGCCCGCCGGCATCAAGACGGTGACCGCGCGCCCGTCCGGCGACCAAGAGGCCCACGGGCATCCGGCGCCGAAGCTCACGGCGTGAGCGCCGTTCGAATCAGCAAGCACAAGCTCGAAGGTTCCGTACGTGTTGTTGTCCACAGGCTCTCTCGACGGCATCCTGTAATACAGCAGGCGCCTGCCGTCCGGAGAGAAGCGCACCCCCGCCTCGTTGTACTCGCGCGTGTCGGTCAGCTTGTGCCTGCCGGAGCCGTCGGGCCGCATGCGGAACAGGTCCCAGTCACCTGCCTCCGTCGCCGCGCTGAAGGCGATCCAGCCGAGCCTGGCCACCTCGCGCGCAAGAACGTCCGCAGGCGGTTCAGCCGCACGCGCCACGCAGCACATGCCGACAAATAGGGCTAGGACGCTTCTCAAGGCCTCGTTTCTCCCCCGCCTGCAGGCGCTTCGCTGAAGGTCCAGCACGGCTCCCAGCCCGAGGGCAGTGCCAGCACGGGGCCGGCCTTTGCCGCACGATAATTCGCCCGCAGCGCCGAGCTCGCGCCGCCGATGATCGGCGCGTCCGCGAGCCGCATCAGCCCCATCGGCGCGCCGCCGCTACCCGGATCCCCGTCCTCCTGTGGATTCCCTGTGAACAGCACGTACTTCCCGTCCGGCGAAACATGCCCGCCGTAAACGTGCCGCCCGTCTTCGCCGTACACAAGCTGAGGAATTCGGCCGTCGGCACTGTTGCGCCAGAGCTGCGTCCAGCCATGGCCGTTGTTGACCCCCTGCCCCGGCGGACGCCAAGAAAAGATGACGTTCTGGCCGTCCGGGAACCAGTCCGGCGTGCAGCAGTTGAGCTTGTTCACCAGCAACGCCTCGCCGCTGGCAAAGTTCATGCGCGCCACGCTCCAGCTCTCGCCGAAGGAGTTGGCCACGCCCACCAGCCACTGCCCGTCGGGCGACCAGGTCGGCTGCTGGAAGAAACCCTTCCTTGGAAAAGTGCGCACCGTCTGGCCGCTCGCCGCATCTACGATGCTGAACCCTTTTGGCGACAGACAGAGCAGCTGCTTGCCATCCGGGCTCCAGCTCGCCCAGGGGTGCTGCCCTTCTGCACCGAGCGCCTTCGGCTGCGAGCCATCGCGGCGAGCCAAGAGCAGCACGCCCTGCTCCCCGTGGCGGTTGTTGTCGAACTTCTCAGCACGCGGGATGCGCCGGAACAGCAGCATGGAGCCGTCGGGCGAGAACCGCAACAAGCCTTCGTTTGAGCCCGGCGTCCGCGTGATGTTGCGCACCGCGCGCCCGTCCGGCCGGCACTCGAAAAGATCCATGTCCCCCTTCTCGGTGAGGGCGGCATAAGCGATCCACCCCCTGTCGCGCACCTCGGCGCGCAAGTCGTCTACGCCCGACGACCTCGCCAAGCTCGCAGCCCCGACAGCAATCACAAGCGCACGCGTTAACATGATTCCTCCCCATCTTCTGCGGCCTGCTGGTCAGCCGGCCCCTCCACACACGCCCACAGCCCGCCACGCACTCCTTTTTAGCCGCCCGCCGCCGTCTAGTCAAGGCTGAGCACGCTTGAACAGGTGCGAGCCGCCCGGCATGTGGCAGGTGGCGCAGGTCGCGTCGCCCGGAGCCTGGGGCGCGTGCTTCGCCATCGTTTTCTCGCCGTGGCACTTTTGGCACAGCTCGTTCACCGGCTTCTGCAGCTGGTGGTCCGTCCCGGACACAGGCCCGTGGGGATCGTGGCAGTCGCTGCAGATGACATTCATCCGCATGTGCTTGCTGCGGGCCAGCTCCGTATACTTCGGGCCCGGCTTAGGCTTGGACGCGAACGCGAAGAACTTCGAAAGGTCATCGCCCGGGCGGAAATCGACCGGAAACGGGTGAACCTTAGCCCTATCTTTGCCGTCTGCGTGGCACTGGCCACACACCATCGCCCGGCGCTCCGCAGAGAGGGAGTGGAGAGCGAGCATCTTCGTCTTACCGCCATCACGCGCGTGCAGGCCGCCCGGGCCGTGGCAGGATTCGCAGGTCACGCCCATCGCCCGCCACTGCATCGAGGTCACGTCGTAACAGGTGACATGGCAGCCCAGGCACTGGCTGCGTGCGTCGACCACAGGCTGCCCGAGCCACTGCTCGCCGCGAACATCCCAGCGATAGGGCAGCAGCATGAACGAGGCGTCGCAGTAACGCTGCTCGCCGCGCCCGGCGCCAAACGCGTACGCGATCGACTCGCGCCGAAGGGGGCTATCCGCCGTGAAAGGAGCGACCACCTTCGACGGCTCTGCGCGGGCGTCGAACAGGGTGCCTGCGTGCGCACTCTTCGAGAAAGCCTCGGTCAGCGTCCGGTGAAAATCCGGCGGATGGTTGGTCGCGGCCAGGCCGCGGTGACAGGTCGTGCAGACGGCGGGACCCACGTAGGCTGAGGCAGCGGCATCTCCTTCGGCGGCACAGCGCGCCACCCCTGCGCACAGCGCCGCGCCAGCCAGCGCACCTCCGATGATACTGTTGAAGGCTCTTATCATGTCTAGAGCGTCCATTGCGTTTAGTGAAAGCGCGGGGCAACACTCTGGGTTCGCTGAGGCCCCCGCAGGCGCTCGCGTTCGCAGGGCTCATAGTTTATCAGCGACGCCCGCTGCCGTCGTGCACAAAATCGCACCTGGACGGGTCTGCGCACCGAAACCTACGCGCGCCTCGGGAGGGTGCGATTTTACTTCGTTGCATCGCACCCAGAAGTCAGAATTCAGGAGTCAGAATTCAGAATTGCTTCGCAACGACTTACATACGAAAGCGCCGCCCAAAAAGGTGTCTCCCAAAGAGGAGACAGGAAGAATCTCGCGCGAATCGGACATAACTCGTTGGCATCCAACTCCTGAATTCTGGCTTCTGGCTTCTGAATTCTGTGCGATTGCAATAGTTTGCAATCGCACCCGCCTCGGGATGATACTTTACCCATAGACAGCCCCCACGGTTTTTGGCATAGTAGTTCTCCCTCGAAACGCACAGTGGTGACGCTTACGCGGGACCCGGGGAATATTAACAGCTCACGGAAAGGCTAATAGTATGTCGGTAAAAACAATGATCTTCGTGGACGGAAGCTGGCTGTACCACAGCCGCCAGGCCCTGTTCGAGTCGCTCGGCGAAGAGAGCGGGTTCGAAATCGATTACAAGCGCATCCCGGACATTATTGCCCATCAGATCGCTGACGTCCTCGATGCGGAAGTGGACGTCGTCCGCACGAACTATTTCGGGACGATCCCCGCCAACAAGCAGGGTTACAACCCGGCCAAGCAAAAGGCCTTCTACGAGTTTCTGGCGCTGCAGTGCGCGTACGACACCGAGATCTTGGAAATCGACTTCCGGCGCGAGCCGCACGCCCGTCCGGACGACAAGTGGGTCAATGTCGCGCTCGCCGCAGCGATGCTCTATTTCGCCGCTATCCCGGGCGCGTACGACGTCGCCACCATCGTCGCCGGCGACGCGGACTACATCCCGCTTCTGCGGCGCGTGCGCGCCATGGGCAAGCGCGTGCAGATCGTGGGCATGAACAACCTGGACGGCAAGTTCCTCACCAGCGCCATGCTGCTCACGACGGCCGGTATACAAGACATGCCTCCGATCTTCTTGGACGAGCACGCGCAGCAGATCCGCCTGGTACGCGAGGAACAGCGCCGCACCTGCAAGAACTGCGGGCGCGAGGAAAGCACAACCTGGGCAGGGCCCGACTTCTTCTGCTCCAACTGCCGCACCGAACACCGCAAGCAGGTGCGCGTGTGCGACACGTGCGGGCGCGAGGAGGAGACCACCTGGGACAAACCGTTCTTCTACTGCTCGGCCTGCCGCAGCAAACACCGCGAAACCGAGACCACCTAAAGGGGACGGGAGATGACCCACCCGGTCACCTTCATACCTGCCGGCAAGACAGTCCACGTGCCGGATCACACGAGCGTTCTTCAGGCCGCCATACAGGCAGGCCTGTTGGTGAACGCGCCCTGCGGAGGTGGCGGTATCTGCGCCAAGTGCCGCGTACTCGTCCACTCCGGCGAGGCCGCGGTAGGCGGCTCCGCGCACCGGCTGACCGGGGAGGAGGCGGCGCGCGGCTGGCGCCTCGCCTGCGCAACCAAGGTGACCGGCCCTCTCACCGTCGAAATCCCCGCCTCATCGCGGCTGGAGCGGCTCGACTCTATCCTCGTGGACGGCGACCCCATCTCGGTCCGTCACGACCCGCATACCGCCGGCAAGCTCGGCGTCGCCTTCGACCTCGGCACCACCACGGTCGCGGGCACGCTCTTCGACCTCCATTCGGGGCTCGAGCGGGCCACGCATGCGCTGATGAATCGGCAGATCTTGCTGGGCGACGACGTCATCAGCCGCATCAATGCGGTGCGCACCAACCCCGCGGCCCTCACCGTCCTGCAAGGGCATGCGGTGCGCTCGCTCAACGACATCACCCATGCGCTCTGTGACGAGTGCGGGGAGAGCCCCGCGTCGATCCACCGGCTGGCGGTGGCTGGCAACACGACCATGCAGCAGCTCCTGCTCGGCCTCGACCCGTCGCCTCTCGGCGAGAAGCCATTCACGCCGGCCTTCGTCGCCGCGCAAACGCTCCCCGCCTCGCGCCTCGGGCTCGACTGCCACGCCGAGGCGACCCTCGCGGTTTTCCCGCAGATCGGCGGTTTCGTGGGCGGCGACACGGTGGCGGGCCTGCTGGCCGCGCACTTCGACACGCTCGCGCACCCGACGCTCCTCGTCGACATCGGCACAAACGGCGAGATCGCCATCCTGAAGGACGGCGCCATCTACGCGGCCTCCACGGCAGCCGGCCCCGCCTTCGAAGGCGCGCGCATCAGCCAAGGCATGCGCGCCACGGTCGGCGCGATCGACCAGGTCTGGCTCCACAACGGCGATCTCCGCTGCCACGTGATCGGCGACGGCGAGCCAGGCGGGCTCTGCGGCTCCGCGCTGGTCGATGCGGCGGCCGTCCTGCTCCGCCTCGGACTCATCGACACCACGGGCGCGCTCGGCCTGCCAGAGCCGCGCCCCGCCGCACTCACCGACGCGCTCGCACGACGGCTGGTTGAGGGAACAAAGGGCAACGCCTTTGTCTTGGCCTACGGCCCTGACGGCGCGCCGCGCGTGAAGCTGACCCAGCAGGATGTGCGCGAGCTTCAGCTCGCGTCCGGCGCGATCCGCGCCGGCATTGAAGCCCTGCTCCGGAAGGCCGACCTCCCGCTCCGCGCCCTCGACGCCATTCTCCTGGCCGGCGGGTTCGGCAACTACATCCGGCGTGAGAACGCCCAGCGCATCGGCCTCCTGCCGCCGGTCCACTACCTCGCGATCCGCTTCATCGGCAACGCCTCCCTCACCGGCGCGAAGCGCGCCTTGCTTGCGCAGGCTGAGCTGTCCCGCGCCGAGGCGCTGCGCGCCCGCACCACCCATGTCGAGCTGGCCTCTGAGCCGCACTTCGCGGACCTGTTCATGGAGCACATGCTGTTTCCGGAAGAAGGCGCCTAGCGAACACCGCGCTAGCGGTTCTGACCGACGTCAAGACAGTAGAGCCGCGCGCTGTCGCGCAGGTAGAGCCGGCCTCCGGCGAGCACGAGCGGCCCCCACGCGTCGCGCCCCTTGCCGCCCATGACCGCATGCCGGGCCAGCCGCCTGTACCCCTCGCGCCCCACGCGCGCCAGCGTCAGCGTGCCGGCGTCATCCAGCACGTACATCAGCCCCTCGGCTGTCGCCACATACGGCCCCAGGCCGAACGTGTCTTCCTTGCCGCTCGCCCAGATCCGCTCGCCTTCGGGCGTCATGCACACGAGCTGCTGGCGGTCGCCGCCGCCGTCGCTCGGCAGCACGGCATAGAGCAGCCCGCCGAGAAAAATAGGCGTCTGCTGCTCGCTCGCAAACTGCTTGCGGTCGGTCTTGAACAGCAGCTCGGCCTGCCAGGTGCCGCCCGCGTCGCGCGCCACCCGGAACATCGCGCCGCCCGACCCGTAGCCCGCCGTCATGAAAAAGCGCCCGCCGTCCAGCGGCACCGGCGACGGCGCGATTACGCTCGGCTGGAACGCGCCGGCTCGCCACAGCAACTTTCCGCGCTCGGCGCCGTCTGCCGCCACGCCCACGATCCCGCCCAGCGCGGCATACACGTACTGCCTCACGCCCGCCGCCTCCAGCGTCATCACCGACGCATGCGACATCGTGAGCCCGCCCGGATTGGGCGTCTCGAACACCGTCGCGCCGCTCGTTACGTCGATGCCGCACAGCAGCACATTCGTGCCCGCAGGCGCCAAGACAGCCACGCCCTGCTCGATCAGCGGGCACTGGCCCGCATACCAGAGCGGCACCTGCGCGCCGTAGCGCTGAGCCAGGCTGAACCCCCACCGGTAGGCTCCGTTCGTCGCGGAAAGGCCCAGCACGTGGCACTGCGGGCCGACCGTCACGACCACGTCGCCGTCTGTCGCCGCGACCGTTCGCGAAATGCCGTGGTTACGCTTGGTTTTGACTGCGTAGAGGTGCTCCCAGCGGCCCTGTCCGGTGTCCGCGTTGAGGCAGCGCAGCGAGTCGCCGCCCCGCGCTTCATCGTAGTCCAAAAGGTAGAGGCAGCCGCCCGACAGCGCGGGCATGGCGTGCCCGTCGCCCATCGGAACGCTCCACAGCACGCGCGGCCCGCCCGCCGGCCACGCGGTCGCCAGAGCGCCCGCCTCGCGGCTCACGTTATCGCGCTCAGGCCCGCGGAACCCCGGCCACCTGCCCGACGCTTCTCCAGCCGGAACCTCAGGGTGCGACTTGAAGCAGCCGGCCAGCACCGCCTCGCCCGCGGCCGCCCGGGCGACCGCGGCCTGCTCAGCCAGCGAACCTTCCGGGCGAGCCGACCGCACGGCCATGGGCGCGGCCTCGCGCGACAGCCAGGCACGCAACGCCCACGCGGCCAGAAAAGCCGCCCCCGCCGTCGTCAACGCTGGAACGAATCGCCTCATAGTCTCCCTTGCGTAGGCGGGCGCCGAGGCGTGGCCCAGCCACCGAACCGCGAACCTCTCCAGCCCTCGTTCGCCTATTTCAGCATCTTCATCATGATGCGCCTCAACAGCCGCTTCAGCCCCGTGTGCTGAAGGCCCGACACCACGCGCTCGGTCTCGTGCCGGTAATGCGCGTACAGCAGTTCGACGCGCGTGTGCAGGCCCGCCGCCTGAACCGCGTCGATCAGCCGCAGCCGCCCTTCCGCGTCGCCCTTCCACACCGCATCCAGCGCTCCGCGCACATCCCCGTTGTCGCTGAGGCAGGCCACCGCGAGAAACAGCGTGGGGCGCATGGCCAGCATGTCGGCCGCGCGGCCGCGCACCGACCGGAAGTCCTCGATGTCGTCCTGGATCTGGTACGCCGTGCCGACCGCCCGGCTGAAAGCCGAAAGCTGCGCGCAGAGCGCCGCATCCGCCCCGGCCGCCAGCGCGCCCACAAGCACCGCGACCTCAAAAGCCGCAGCCGTCTTCTGCTCATAGATCCTCAGCACGGCCGCTTCGGAAACGGGCGACGGGCGGCGGCAGAACGCCAGCTCCTCGCCCTGCCCCAGGCACAGCTCGCGGTGCCCGCGTGCGGCGGCCACAGTCATTTCCGCGCGCACGTCGCCCGCGAACTCGGCCGAGGCCAGCAGCCGGTAGCCTTCGCCGATCAGGTAGTCGCCCGCGTTGATCGCCGCGGGCACGCCGTAGCGCCGGTGCACCGTGGGCTCGCCGTAGCGCTCGTCGTCGTTGTCTTCGATATCGTCGTGAATCAGCGAGGCCTTGTGGAAGCACTCCACCGCGACGGCCGCCGGCCTGATCCGCTCAATGTCGCCTCCTGCGGTCTCGAACACGGCGGCCGTAAGCATCGGGCGCCACCGCTTCCCGCCGGTCATCAGCCACTCCCGGCCCACGCGCTGCGCTTCCGCCACCCCCGTTCCCATGAGCGCGTCCAGCGCGTCAGGCGCGAACCAGCGGCGCACCACCGCGGCGACGGCATCGAGGTCGGTCACGCCGTCTGACAGCGCGGGCTTGCGCACGCGGATAATGTCGAGCGCCCAGGGGACGTCGACCGTGGTGTGCACGCAGCCGTCCGCCAGCAGAGGGATGCCCTGCCCGGGAATCGCATGCGTGTTCATGATCGGAAAAATGCGGCGCAGCGCCTCCAGGCAGCCCACGCCGATGACGGCGTCGACTTTGCCGCTGGTCAGCAGCTTGCTGACAACCGTCGTGCCCTCCGCCACCAGCGTCACGTAGCCAAGCCGGTCAGCCTCCGCCTGCAAGGCGTGGATCGAGCAGCCCCCGCACTGCGCGCAAAGCAGGCCGAGCCCGTCGCGCTCCGCCCGGCAGACCTCTGCGTCCGCCAGGCACTGCGGCAGCAGCAGGAGGCGGCGCTCGTACGGAACACCCGCCACCACGTCCGCCCACAGCACGTTGTTCAAGAGCACGGAGACGTAGGCCAGCTCCTCGGGCCTGGCCGACACGGCGGCGGCCGCGCAGTGAGCGTGCGCGCCAAGCTCTTCGGCCGTAAGCGGCGGCACCAGGCGCTCGCTCGCCACGTAGGCCGCGACCGCACGCTCTAGCGCCAGCCGCCTCTCGTGCTCCGTCGGCACGAACAGCCGTGCCGCGCCTGACTCCAGTATGTCCGACTCTTTCTTCATGTTGACAGTCCAGTATATCCAACCGGCCGATAAAAACAAACCCTTCCCTCGCCGCCGCTTCACACGACCAACATGCAGTCGCCGTAGCTGAAGAAGCGGTATCGCTCGCGAACGGCCTCGCGGTACGCGGCCATGACCGCCTCGCGCCCCGCGAGCGCCGAGACCATCATGAGCAACGTCGACTGCGGCAGGTGGAAGTTCGTCAGGAGCACGTCGGTCGCGAGGAACGCGTACGGCGGGTAAATGAACATCGCGCTCGAGCCGGACGCAGCCACCACGCGGCCGCCGTGCGCTGCCGCCACCGTCTCCAGCGTGCGCACGCTCGTGCTGCCGACGCAGACCACGCGGCCGCCCCGCGCGCGGCACGCCGCGACCGCATCAGCCGTTTCCTGCGGCACCGCGTAGCGCTCCGGATCCATACGGTGCTGCTCGACCGTCTCGGCTTTCACCGGCTTGAAGGTGCCGGGGCCGACATGCAGCGTCACAAAGGCGCGCCGCACGCCGCCCTTCTCCAACTCGGCGAAAAGCGCGTCGCTGAAGTGCAGGCCGGCGGTCGGCGCCGCCACCGCGCCCGCCTCGCGGGCGTAGATCGTCTGGTAGCGCTCGCGGTCCAGCCGCGCCTGCTGCGCGCCGCCGCTGCGGTGGATGTAGGGCGGCACCGGCGTAAGCCCGTGCTGCTCCAGCAGCTCCATGAGCGGGCGCTGCGAGCGGAAGCGAACGGCCCACGTGCCGTTGTCGCGCTTCGCGACCATCTCCGCCTCAAGCTGGCCGGCGGCGAAGACCGCGCGCTGGCCCGGGCGTATGGGCCGTCCCGAGCCGGTGATGCACTGCCAGCAGACGATCTGCTCCTCCGGCGGGCGGCCGCCACCGCCAGCCGCTTCGGCGGCGCCCGGCGGCTCGAGGGAACACTCGCTCTGCCCGCCGCTTCCGGCGGGCAGAGACTCGAGCAGCAGCAGCTCGACCCCGCCACGCGTATCCGCCCAGTGCCCCTGCACGCGAGCCGGAAAAACCCGCGTGTCGTTGAGAACCAGCAGGTCGCCCTCAGCGAGGTACCCCGGCAGGTCGGCGACGCGGCGGTGCTCGACGCGTCCATCCGAGCGGTGCAGCACCAGCATGCGCGAGGCGCCGCGCTCGGCGGGCGGCTCCTGCGCGATCAGCTCTGGCGGCAGGTCGTAGTCGAAGTCTCGTGTCTGCATAATCGCCCCGCGCGGAGACTCACCGCTTCCGCCCCGGCAGCACCGTGTCGCGCGCCGTGCGCTTCGTTTCCGGATAATCCAGCGTGTAGTGCAGGCCGCGGCTCTCCCGGCGGCGCATGGCGCTGCGCACGATCAGCTCGCCGGCCAGCGCGAGGTTGCGCAGCTCCAGCGTGTCCGGCGTCACCAGATAGTCGAAATAGTACTGCCGGATCTCCTTCCGCAGGTTGCGGATGCGGCGGCGGGCGCGCTCCAAGCGCTTGTCGGTGCGAACGATGCCCACGTAGTCCCACATGCAGGTTCGGATTTCCATCCAGTTGTGCGCGACCATCACAGCCTCATCGCTGGCAACCGCGGTGCCATACTCCCAGTCCGGAATGCTCAAGGGGTCGGGCAGCCGCTGCGGGTCGTTGACGAGCCGGCCGGCGGTCGCATACGCGCACACCAGCGCCTCGAGCAGCGAATTGCTCGCGAGGCGGTTCGCGCCGTGCAGGCCCGTACACGCGGTCTCGCCCACGGCAAAGAGCCCGGGCAGCGTGGTGACGCCGTCGACCGTCGCCTGCACGCCGCCGCAGCAGTAGTGCGCGGACGGCACGATGGGGATCAGATCCTTAGCCATGTCGATGCCGAACTTGAAGCAGGTGTCGTAGATGTTCGGGAACCGCTCGCGCAGATACGCTTTGGATTTGTGCCGGATGTCGAGGCAGCAGTACGGCGCGCCCGTGCGCTTCATCTCCGAGTCGATGGCGCGCGCCACGATGTCGCGCGGCGCGAGCGCGCCGCGCTCGTCGTACTTCTTCATGAACGGACGGCCCTCGGCGTCGACCAGCTCCGCGCCTTCGCCCCGCACCGCCTCGCTGATGAGGAAGCGCTTGGCCTGCGGGTGGTAGAGGCACGTCGGGTGGAACTGAATGAACTCCATGTTTTCGATGGCCGCGCCCGCGCGCCATGCAAGCGCCACGCCGTCGCCCGTCGCGATGTCCGGGTTGCACGTGTAGAGATACACCTTTCCGCACCCGCCCGTCGCCAGCACCGTACACGGCGTGCGCACCGCGTAAATTTCGCCCGTGCGCTGATCCAGCGCGTAGGCGCCCACGCACCGGTTCGGCCCCGGCTGCTTGAGCCACCCGGTGGTGATGAGGTCGATCACCATCGCGTGCTCGACCGTTTGGATATTCGGATGCTTGAGCACGCGGTCGACGAGCACGGACTCGACGCGCTGCCCGGTGATGTCCCCCGCGTGCAGCACGCGGCGCTTCGAGTGTCCGCCTTCGCGGCCCAAGTCGTAGCCGGGCGCGCCGTCGCTGCGCGGGTTGAACTGAACCCCCAGCGCCTCCAGGTCGGCGATGCGAGCGGGCCCTCCCGACACCACGGCGCGCACGACGCCCTCGTCGCACAGCCCGGCGCCCGCGACCAGCGTGTCGCGCACGTGCTGCTCAAAGCTGTCGCCGGACTCCATGACGCAGGCGATCCCGCCCTGGGCCCGGTTCGTGTTGCAGTCGTCGAGCTTCTTTTTGGTCAGCAGCAGCACCCGCCCGTGCGGCGCCAGGTACAGCGCGCTCATCAGGCCCGCGATGCCGCTGCCCACCACAAAGAAATCGCACGACTCGATTCGCATACCCATCGCATACTCTCCGCCACGTCAAGGCACCACGGTTCAAACAAAGACGCCACAGCATACCACCGATTCCGAATTCCTTAAAGACACCTTTTGAACCGGCGGCGGTTTTTTAGTATAGTGGCTGCGCGTGTTCTGACAGAAAGGTTTTCTATGGTGCGTGTCAAAGTGGTTGGTGCGACGGGTTACGGCGGCGTGGGCATCACGGAGTTGGTTCTGCAGCACCCCGAAGCGAAGCTGGTGTCCTTGGTCGCGAGGGAGGACGTGGGGCAATCGATCGCGGCCGTCTATCCGCACCTCGAAGGGTTCTGTGACCTGCCGGTGCTGGCCGCTGATGACCCGCGCGCGGACGAACCCGCGGACGTGGTCTTCTTCGCCACGCCCGACAAGGTCGGCATGGCGTCCGCCCGAGCGGAACTCGCCAAGGGCGCCAAGGTCATCGACTACAGCGGCGACTTCCGCTTCACAACGGCTGAGGCCTATGCGGACTACGCCACGCGCATCGGCAAAGAGCCCACCCACACCGCGCCCGACCTGCTCGGACGCAACGCGTACGGTCTTTCCGAGCTGCACCGCGACGAGATCCGCGCGGCCGACATCGTAGGCAACCCGGGCTGCTTTGCGTGCAGTTGCATCCTCGGCCTGGCGCCCGCCGCGAAGCACCGCCTCGTGGAGCCTTACAGCATTATCTGCGACTGCAAGACCGGCGTCTCCGGCGCGGGCAAGAAGGTGAACGCGGCCTACCACTATCCGGCCCGCTACGAGCAGATGAACGCCTACAAGCTCGCGGGGCACCAGCACGTGTGCGAAGTCGAGCGCGAGCTGAGCCTGCAGGCGCAGACAGATGTGAAGATCACCTTCACCGCGCAGGTCGTGCCGGTCTGCCGCGGCATCCTCTCCACCCTCTACGGCACGCTGACGAAGGCCGTCGCCGAAACGGAGCTGGTCGCCCTCTATCGCGAATTTTTCAAAGACAGCCCGTTTGTGCGCATTTACGGCAGCAACGCGAACATCGGCACGCTGAACGTGCGCGGCACGAATTTCTGTAACCTCGTTGTCAGCGTCGACGCGCGGGTGAATCGCCTGCGCATCGTGGCGCACATCGACAATCTCATGAAAGGGCAGGCCGGCTCGGCGCTGCAAAACATGAACCTGATGTTCGGCCTACCCGAAACCGCAGGCCTCAACCGTCCGGGAATCTACCCATGAGCACCAAAAGTAAGTCCACACCCAAGAAGGCCGAGCAGCCGGCGCAAAAACATCCACCCGCGGCCGCCGCACACAAGCACCCCAAGCCAGGGCTCGGCCGCGGCTTGGGCGCGCTCATTGGCGCGCACGCGCACACCCAGAAGTCGGCCGCCGCCGCATCGTCCCAGCAACTTCCGGCCGGCGTGGCGGCCGCACCCGTCCAACCTGTGGCGGAGGCGCCTGCTCCCGCCGCACCCGGACATTCCGTTATCGATGTGCCAGTCGCTGAGATCGTCCGGTCGCCCTGGCAGCCACGCCAGAACTTCGACGAGGTGGCGCTGCGCGAGCTCGCCGAGTCCATCAAAGCCAACGGCGTCATCCAGCCGCTCATCTGCCGCAAGAACGCGGACAACCGCTACGAGCTGATCGCCGGCGAGCGCCGCCTTCGCGCCTCGATCGAGGCCCGCGTGCCCAAGGTGCCGGTCATCCTCGTCGACGCCGAAGACCGCCGCGCCGCCGAGATGGCCATCATCGAGAACATCCAGCGCCAGGACCTCAACGTCATTGAGGAGGCCGAGGGCTATCGAACGCTGGCGGAAACCTTCAGCCTCACGCAACAGGACGTGGCAGACCGCGTGGGCAAAGCGCGGGCCAGCGTCGCCAACTCCCTCCGCCTGCTCGACCTGCCGGACGAGGTCAAACAGCTGATCGGCAGTGGCCTGCTCTCGACCGGCCACGCCAAAGTCCTCCTCGGGCTCATCGATGCCACGGAGCAGACGATCCTCGGGCGCAAGTGCGTCACCGAAGACCTCACCGTGCGCACGCTGGAGAAGATCATCCAGCGCCGCAAGGCCGATGCCGATGGAGCAGACACCCGCCGCCCCGGCAAGCCCGACCTGCCCGAGAGTTACGTACGCGACTTGGCCGACCGCCTGCACAAGCACTTCGGCACGGCGATCCGCCTCGCGCCCGGCGTGACGCACGCCAACGGCAGGCACACCAAGGGCGTGCTCGAGATCGACTTCTACGACAACGACGACCTCGACCGCATCCTGAGCCTGCTCGGGATCACGCTGGACTAAACGGTCAAACACATTTTGTGAACGTTTACGGCTGGAGCGGCGTGCTCACGCTTACACGGTAAAAGGCCTGCGGCATGCTCTCAAGCATCCGCACCAGCACCTGCGTGCGGTTCGAGACCGCCACGATAGGTTCGCTCACCGTCAACCACACCCCCGTAACTGCCGGTGCGACCTGGATCACGTAGGCCTTGTTGCTGACGCTCTGGAAGGCGATCGGCAGGTAGCCGTGGTCATTTGTCCGAACCGCACGTCCGAGCGCCGTCATTCGCAAGACGGAGGCGGGGTTGGCCGGATCCGTCCCCGCGCAATACTCCTGCCAGTTCAGCAGACCGTCACAGTCGGCATCCGTCGTTTCAGCCGCATTGAAGTCGTTCGTCCAACCGTGCTGCGCCAGCCACCACTCCGGCGTGCCCCTCGTGGCCAGGTTCTCGCCGAACAGCGCCGAGAGCAGGTACGGTTGATTCATGGTCAGAGAAAGCGGGTTCAAGGCGGAAGTCACCGTGCCCGTCCACGCCACAAAATGATAGTAGTTGCTGGGCTGGGCTGTGACACCAGGCGCGCACCCTCTGGCAAACCAGCCGCTCCCGGGGGTCACGGTTCCTGGCCCGCCAGCGGCGACGTCTAGCCAGTAATTCGTCTGCCAGAGCCAGTTCAGTGACGCATTGTTGGTCAGAGGAAACGTCAGAGATAAACCGCTGCCGCTGACCGGGGCGTTCCCCGCCATCGTCCACCCCTCGCAAACATATTGCGTTCCCTGACCTTCCGACACCGCCGCATTCGTGAGCGCGCACGTTACCTCCGTGCCATAGGGGAAACTGTTTGTGACGCAAACCTTCGTCCCGTTGTTCGTCGCATAGAGCGGATGCACGGCACCGCAGGAATTGAAGACGGCATTCGATGCCATGTTCAGCCACGTAGCCCAGAGCCAGTTGCCTGAACGTTTCGAGCCTGAGGCACGGACCTCGTCGACAAGGCCATTGTGATACTGGCTCGGGGAGTTTCCGTAGCCAATATACTCGCCGACCGTCTGGCCGCTTATCTTGACGGTGCATTCCAAAATCTTACGCCCATCCACATAGACGGCGGTGCCATTGCTGACATTGTTCTGATAGGAGAAGGCGACGTGATGCCATGCGCCGTCCGCGATAGCAAACCCCGTGTTGCGTCCGACCGAATTCCCCCAGTCATAGACGATCAGACTCCTGTTGGAGATGAACATGCCGTAGGCAAGCTGCTTACATACAATAGCCCGGTACGTGCTGTCGTTCGCGCTGGTCGCAATCCACGCCTCCAGCGTCCCGACTGTATTCTGCAGGCTCGCAGCGTTCCCGCAGTTGATGTACTTCGAACTGCCGTTGAGGCTGACGGCACCGCCGACCTTACCGGCAATAAGATCACCGCCGACCATATTCTGGCAGGCCCCGTGATTCGCGTTGGTCGTACTGTCGCGCATCTGCGGCGACGTATTCGCGGGACTCTCCTGTAAGTGCCAGACACCCTTGAACCCGCCTTCCCACACCGCACCGTTCGTCGCGGAGGAAGGCGCGGACTGCCCATTCGTCATCCAGTACGCCCTGATGTAATCGTTGCTGCTTGAGAGTTCCGGCACCTGAACCCAGACATAGGAGTTGCCGTTCGTGTTCCACTCCTCGATCTCGTAATTGAGGTCTCGGAGACCGGCCGCGTCCGTAAACCGCAGGACTCCGGCGTTGGTGGTTGCGAACCCCGCGTAGCTGAAGCCAACGATGTTCGTGCTGAGGACGACGAGCGCCGGGAAGTTGGTGAGCGTTTCACTTTTCGTGTAGCCCGGGAAGCCGATCTCCATACCGAAACCTACGGGTAAAGACCACTGGAGTCCGCCATGCGCCGACCTCATGACAAGTTCCTGCTCGTCGAGTGAGAAACAGGCGGTGATCGCCCGTGGCCGATCAACAGCATACGAGATTTTGTTGCTGGAAACGGAGCAGCCGTTGGTGTCGCCGCTCCAGCGGTCGAAATGCCAATGGGCTAAAGACGTCGCCGTGACAACCACGTTACTGCCCAGGAGATACCATCCTCCCGGAACATCCACCGCGCCCATTCCGCTGACCGACACGTCCAGTCGAGGCGAATAGCGGACTTCGTCCAACCAGCCGGCGTCAGAGCCAGAGGAGGAACTGCCGTCTTTACTGTACTGCCAGCGCAACGTGTGAACGCCTACGGGTATTGCGTTAGTCTGCACCTGCCAGTCGACGTTCCCGGAAATCCGGCCTGTCTGTAGAACACCATCCATATAGAGAGCCAGCCAGTCAAAGTTGCCCTCCGATGATACTTTCCGCCAGTAAGTGAGCAAGGCTGGGCCTTGCATGACGGTTTCAAGCCAGGACGTCTGACTGTTGTTGATGTCTCCGCTCTGGGCCGCCATCCCGCCGTCATGCGTCACACTCATCTGCGCGAACCAAGGCGCGTTTCCGCCTGTAGTCCAAACCAAGGCCACAGCATTGACCGGCCACCCTAAATCCAACACCATCTGCCAGTTCCAAATGAGCGAAGAGGCACGGGTAATCGTCGCCGTCACGCTGGTGCCTGTTCCGCTCGACGGCACGCTGCCCGTCCCGCTCCAACCCGTGCAGACGTACTGCGTGCCGCCCCCGAGATCCACAGGCGAGCCCTGAACCGCGCACGGCACGGAACTGCCGTATGCGAACCAGTTGGTTCCGCGTTCCGGCGCGACCGCGCCCCACGCGGAACTCACGGCCAGCGGATAGGTGGTGGCGTCGCTCTCAAACGTGGCCTGGATGCTCCGCGCCTGACTCATGGCTACCATGACCGGATTGCTGTACTGGCTCTGGGCTGGCACGTCGCCGGCCCACCCCGCGAAGTGATAGCCGCTGTCCGGAATCGCTGTGGCGAGCGCGACACTCCCTCGGTTGTACCAGCCGTTGGTTGAAACCGCACCGCCGTTCAAACCGGACGTTGCGCTGAACCAGTACTGCGTCTTCCACGACCAGGCGATCGTAGAGACGTTCGTCAGGGTGACCATGACGTTCGTGTCTGCGCCGCTCGCCGGCACGCTGCCCGTGCCACGCCAACCGGAGCAGACATACTGCGTCGACACGCCGCTCAACACCGGAGAGTCAAGCACCGAACAAGGCACGTAGGAAAGGTAGTCATACGTGTTTGTTCCTCGCGGAGGCGTCACGGTGCCGTAAAGCGAACTGACGACCAGAGGTATCTGCAAAGCCTGAATATAGTTCGTCTTCACGACCGCGCAGGTCTCGCCCGCATCCGTATACGCCGTGACCCGCACCGAGTAGAACCGGGCGCCCAGATAGGTGTTGGTGACGGGCTGCGCCCCGACGCTCGCCAGGTCGTTGGACGCGTCGTCATTGAAGTCCCATTGGAAGCGGAGGCCGGCCAGATCGGCGCCGGTGGCGAGCGGCGTGAAAACCACCGCGAGCGGCTCGGGCCCTTGGCGCGGACTGGCCGTGAAATCGCAGGCCAGCACGCCGACCTCATACGCGCCCATGTCCACACTCCCGCCAGCGATACGCGAATGACCATCCAAATCCATCACGCCAAACATCACGCCCTGATTCATCCCTGTGTTGACGCATGGCGAGTTGGTGGTCAGCCGATAATTGCCCTCCGCGGCATTCATGAACAGCGGGTTAACCGAAATATTGCCTCCGCCTGTAACCGCAGGCGTTATGCAGCAATTGGAATACGAGTAGACCGAACCGTTCTCGTAGTTGTTGACGGAGTTGAAATACACAATCGAGTTGATGATCGCTGAGTTTTGGCAGTACAAACCGCCGCCGTGCGTACCCGCTGACGTACCCGAATTTCCTGTGATCGTGCAGTTCCGAGTAACACCGCTATCGATACAGTATGCTCCACCTCCAGCGCCGGCACTGTTGCCAGAGATGAGGCAGTTCTCCAATCGGGATCCATTGCCGCAATAGACTCCGCCGCCCAACCCATACGTGCCGGTTCTATTGCCACGAATAATGCTGTTCCGTATCTGGCCACCGCCGGTCAGATATACGCCGCCGCCGCTGTCGGAGGCGTAACCGCCCGTAATCGTCAGGCCTTCAACGACGGCGTTCGAGTGGGTCAGATAGAAGCAGCGTACGTATCTTGCCGGATACCCGCCGTCCACCACCGTCGTCGCAGGACCGTTCACGCTACGCACCGCGATGCCGTTGTTGACGACGATCTGGCTGCTGACCTGATAGACGCCGTTACTGACCAGCACGACGGAGCCGTCGCCGCCTGCGTTCACAGCCGACTGAATGTCGCGGGCGGCCGTAAGCCAGTTGGTATAGGGGAAACTGGGATTACCGCTCAGGGAGACGTAGATCACGCTGGCAGGAAGACGGGTGGGCTCCACGCGGGGGCCGGTATGCCAGGTGACCGGAGCGCCGGTCGCCGGGGCGCCGCCGCTGTCCTGCGCGGCAAAGGCGTATTCGTAGTCGTCGCCGCCGACCAGCGTGGAGATCGCATAGGAGTAGGTTTTGCCATCCGCGTAGTTCAGATCGCCGCTGTCGGCTGCGGTCATGGCGAACGGGCTGCCGGGAATCTCCGCCCCGCTCTTGCGGATCAGCAACTGCGGGAAACCGGACAACGGAGCGTCATCGTCCGCGTCCGAATATGTGACGCGGAAGGTGAAGGTCGCCAGCCCCTGCACGCCGCCGTCGGGCGAAACACCGCCGCTCTCATAGCCCCACTCGCCAGTCCATGCCAGCGTCGGCGAAGCCCCTTTGTTGTCCACCGCGTAAACCCGCGGAGTGACGTTTGTCAAGGCTGGCACTGAATCCGAGACCACCCGAAACAGGTACTGCGTACCACTCTCGACCGTGCGGCTGTCCCACCAACAGGAGCCGGCATTGTAGGGTAGGCCCGTCGCTCCTTGCACCGGCGCCCAACTCAGACCGGCATCCGCGCTGTAGTCGAGATGAACCGTTTCAGCCGAGTCCCAGTCCGCGCCTGGCGCGACCCAACGCAGAGGTTCCCAGGCGTGGAGCGGCTCCCGGTTGCCGACAGTTGTCATCAGAAGCCAGCGACCCGGCGTCTGCGAGGCCTGCTCCGTCCCGCCAAAGGCGCCCAAATTGACGCGACCGCCGTTCGGCGTCGGTTCTGTTCCAGCAGCCTGCGCCGGATCACCGGCGTCCAAACCCGGGCTGTCCGTGCCGTCCGCCAACCACACGCCCGCATGATAGCTGCCAACGGTACTTTGCAGATGAAAGTCATCGCCGGACGGATCAACGAACAAGGGAGCATGTTCCATGCTATTGGGGTCGCCGCCCGTCGCTTTCCGCCAGCGGGCCAGCGTCGTGATGTTTGTGCCCTGACACCAGCCGACATAGGCTCCATTGGCGACAAAGATGTCGTTGTAGTCGGATCGAGCGGCGGTCGAACCGTTGACCCACCACGCCATATCGCCGAGGCCGTCCGCGCAAACGATGTTGTTGACGGCCACGTAACCCGCAGACTGCGAGAAGCTCAGACCGTAGCGCCCATTCCCGAAGAGTGTGCAGTTACGCACAGTGACCGAGGAACCGCCCTGGATCCGGATCCCGTTGCCTCCGACGGGGTCAACGGTCTGACGCGTAAGACAGTATTCGAGCACTGGTGACACGCACCCGTTGACCAGTACCCCGGAATACAGGTTGCCGAACGCCTCGCACCGGCTCAGACGGCACCCCTTGCCACTCTGCAAGACGACGCCGTTATACGCCCCCGTTACGCGCATCCAACACTGGGGAACCCCCGGACGGTTGGTCACAGTCGCAGTCCGTATGACGACATTGCTCGCGCCGCTCACATGCCAGCCATAGCAACCGGAGTTCGTGTCGCCGCGGTTGACGGCGACTCCAAATGGTGACGCCTCGAAAACCACCGGCGAAGCGCTCGTTCCGCCGTTTGCCGCGAGAACCACGATGTTGCTGGTCAAGTTGTAAACGCCCGTGTCGATTCGAACCACGTCTCCGGGCACGAGGGCATAGGCGGCCAGCACCGCCTGTACCGTGCCCTTGGGGGTCGCGGGGCTGGTTCCGTCGTTGGCGTCGTCGCCCGGTGCCGTACACCACGCGTCGTTCGTGATCGACGTGTCGTTGACGAAGTACGCGCCGCCAGCACTGATCGTGAAGTCGGCATCGCATACGTCCCACACGTTGGAGTCCTGATCGCTGACCACCTTCACGCGGCAATGGGTTCCGGTCGGCGCGGAGTAAACGTCCCACGCGAAAAGCTGCGCCTGCGCGGGCAGGGCCGCTCCGCCAGCGATGGCGATCCAGTTCGTGCCGCTGTCGGCGGAGAACAGCAGGCTCACGGTATCCCCGTCAGCCCACCCCTGATGCGCGACGTTCCACGCGATCGTCCGAACACCCTTCCACGCTTCGCCACCGTTAGGCGCCACAAGGGTGACTTTGCCCCCGGCCGGGCTCTTGGAGGCCTCCGACGTGCCGCCATAGGCCCCGACATTTCTGACACCGCCGTTCGGCTCCGGCTCATCCCCCACCGGATCGGACGGGCTCCCCGCGTCAAGGCACGGGCTGCTCACCGCGTCATTGGTCCAGCCCTGCGCCGCCGGATCCCACCTGCCACCAGCGGACAGGAGGTGAAAATCGCCGGCCGAGGGATCGGCGAAACATGCAGGCCCACTCGCGCTGTGGCTTTCCTTTCCCAACCCGGACTGCCAAGCGGACAAGGTCGGGTATGACCCGGCCCACGACGCCACACCTGCGGTTCCCGTCGTGTCGTACACGTTGTAGTCGGAGTAGACGATGTTGACCTTGCTTTGGGCCGACTGGAGACACCAGCCGGAGTCTTGGGAGAAGACGTTGTTGCGGAAGGTCAGGTTAGGCTGGGACGTGGACCCCGCATACGCGTAGCAGAAGCCGGCCACAAGGTTGCCGCTGAACGTGTTGTTGATCACGAAAAGCGTCATCGGGTTGGCGAAGACGCCGTAACTGTTGTTTACGATAACGCAGTTCGCGACCTGTAGGTTCGAGCCGCCGGCGGCGCGGACTCCGTTGACACAGTCCGTGATGCGGCATTGACTGACAATGCAGTCGGTTGACGGGACTCCATAAACGCCATGCTCGGCATGCCGAATACCGATCCGTTCGAGCCGGACGAGGCCGCAGCCCGCCAACCGGATCGCCGCGCATCCGTTGGAGGGAGAGTTGCGATCCAGAATGGTACCCTCGGCGTGGGTGGACCCGCAGAGGGTAACGTAACCGCCCGAGGCGCCACCGTCCGCGGCCGTCACGACGACATCGTTGGTCAGCATGTACAGGCCGGTGTCCACGTAGACCGTCTCACCAGGCGCGAGGTCATAGACGTCTAGGATGGACTGGATCGTCGCCTTCGGCGTGGCAGCGGACAGGCCATCGTTAGCGTCGTCGCCGGGCGCGGCGCAGTAGACGTCGCCAGTGGTGGTCGCGTCGTTGACATAATAGTCGATCACGTGATTATATATCGTGAAGTTGCCGCTGCTGGCGGCCCACACGCTCGCGTCCTGATTGCACGTCGCGCGTATTCGATAAAATGGACGGGAAGGCAGGGAAGCGGTGTCCCAAGCGAACGCGCCGGAGGACCACTCACAGCCAGTTGCACCGGCGATTGGAATCCAGGTGCCGCCAGCGTCGGCGGAATACTCAAGCCGGATACTGTCCCCGTTTTGCCAGCCGCTGCCGAAGGCGCGCCAACAGATCTCCCGCCTCCCCATCCAGACCTCTCCTCCACCGGGCGCCCAGAGCGCCAGCTCACGCGTCCCCGCCGGCGTTTTCGACGCGCAACGCGTGCCTCCGTAAGCGCCGATGTTGATCTGTCCGCCGTTCGGAGCCGGCTCCTCGCCCACAGGATCAGCCGGGTCGCCCGCGTCCAGACACGGGCTGGCACACGAGTCGTTAAGCCAAGCACGGGGGTCTGACGACGGCAAGCCGCTACTCGGATCGTATCGCCCAGCCGTGGAACGCAGGTGGAAGTCATTGCTCGAGACGTTGGCGAACAGAGGGTCGACGCCCGTGCTGTGGCGGTCGAACACCCAGCCCTGACGCGCCATGCCGTCCGCCCACTCTTCGACGCTGGCATAAGACTGTTCATTCCCTCCTCCGTACATCCACATGCCAACCACCGCGCCGCTGGTGGCGAGCAGCACGTTGTAATCGGATTCGCCGAGCACATCGATGTTCCCGTTATACAGGCAGTATTTCCCGCCGCCTTGCGCACGGATAATGTTATTCTTAACCGTGATTGAATGAAATTCAAAATAGTACGCGCCGTTTATATCGGTCGTAATTCCGCTCCCGCTGCTCCAGATCGTGTTGTTGATGACCGCGGTACCGGAACGGGCATAGATGCCCAAGGCATGCCCGCAAAGGACGTTGTTCTGAACCACGTTCCCGTATTCCGTCACGATGCCTGTTCCGCTTGATCCCGGGCCGATACAGACGTTGTTCTTGGCCGTACAGTAGGCTCCGCTAAAGCTGATTCCAGCCCCCCCTTTCAGCGTCAGGCTATCGACCTCCACATACGAGCCGACGACGGACAGCGCCGTCATACTTGCGGTCGCGGTTTGGAAGACCGTTCCTCTGGTCGACCCCTGGATCCGAATAGGCGCAACAGCGCTTCCCTGATGGCGGACGTCAGCCGTGAGTCCGGCGCTCAGGGGGTAGTAGCCGGTGTCAAGGTAGAGCAGGTCGCCGGGCTTGAGGTCGTAGGCCGTGAGAATGGCCTGCGCCGTTGCCTTGGGGGTGACAGGGCTCCGCCCGTCATTCGCGTCATTTCCGACGGCTGCGCAATAGACATCGTCGTTGGTAGAGCCGTCGTTGACGTAGTACCTCGAGCCTCCGTTCACCACGCTGAAGGAGGCTTGACTCTGATCCCAGAGGCCAGGCTCGGCCAAGGAGGTGAGGCGCAAGCGGGCCGACCAGCAATTGGTGTGGCGCGTGGTGTCCCAAGCCCACTGTCCGGCGTCAACGGAGACGGACTCACCACCCTGAACCACCGTCCACGTCGCTCCGTCATCCGCCGAGTACTCGATTCGAAGCAGCCCGTTGGTCTGCCACCCGGCCGGGTCTACGCTCCACAGTACGGTTTGCGTGCCCCCCCAACGCTCGTCTCCTGCCGGAGCGTTGAGGTGGAGGTACTGGTTGGGGCGGCTCTTCGACGCCTCCGCTGTACCGCCATAGGCGCCCAGGTTGATTCGTCCGGCGTTGGGCGAGGGCTCCGCTCCGACCGCATCCGACGTGGGACCCGCATCGATGGTCGGGCTGTGTACCGCGTCGGCGACCCACATCGTGGCGTCCGCATTCCAGCGCCCCCCGATGGATTTGACGTGAACGTCAAGATTCGTAACATCCGCGAACTGCGGGTCGACCGCGAAACTGTGCGCGTCGCGGCCGGAGGCGGCTTGCCACGCGGCCAGAGTCAGGTACGTGCTACTATAGCTCTCGCGGGCGGTGCTGGCCGAGCCCGTAACGAAGAAATCGTTGTAGTCCGAGTAAGCGATGGCGCTGTTGTTGGCGACACTCTGATAGATGCAATAGCCTGCGGACTGTGAAAAGATGTTGTTCCGCAGTGTGATGGGTATGGTCAAGCTGCCCGTCCACCCCGGGGTGAGCCAGAATGAGCCGCTCAGGTTACCGTGAAACGTGTTGTTGACGACACTCAGGCTACCGCCGCTGCCTGAAGGCCAACTGGTCAGCAGGAGTCCCTTGTCGCAGGCCGCAATGACGTTCTGCATGACGACATGTCCCCCGCTGCCTTGCGCATGGATCCCCGCGTTACACCCGGTGACGCGACAGTGCTGGATCGTGCAGTTCGCAGCCGAGGCGGCGTACACCCCCTTGTCGGCCGTCACGATGCGGAGATTCGCCAGGGCTACATACGAGCAGCCGGCCAGATGGAAGGCATAAGAGCCGGCCGACACGTTCGTCCGGTTGATCAGGCTTCCGACTGCGTTGGTGGAGCCGACGATCGATACAGGCGCGGATGCCGAACCGCTGTGCCCGCTGTTTATCACGATGTTCGAACTGAGGGTGTAGACTCCGCTGTCCACATAGATCACGCTGCCGGGAGCCGTGTTATAGCCGTCCAGAACAGCCTGGATCGAGGCCTTGGGTGTCGCCGGTGATAGCCCATCGTTCGACTCGCTGCCCGCCGCCGTGCAGTACACGTCGTTCGTTGGATCATAGGTATCGTTGACATAGAAGAGCGGGACAGCCGCCATCGGGATTGATCTGATGACGAAGGGGCCGGTTGTTTGCGCGAACACGGTTGGTTCCTGATTGCACACCAGGCGCAACACGTAGTTCGATCCGGCCGATAACGCGTGAAGATCCCAAGACCACGGCGAGCGCCAATGGCTGCGATTGGCCCCAGCCGCGACAGCGATCCAGTTCGTGCCGCCGTCCGGCGAGTATTCCGCGCGGAGCGTATCGGACGCCTGCCACCCGGCACCGTGATAACGCCACGTCACGGCGCACTGCGCTTGCAGGACTTGTCCGGCCACCGGCTGGATGAGCGACAGGTAGCGAGCCGCAGGCGATTTCGATGCGAAGCCCGTGCCGCCGTAGACGCCTAGGTTAAGGCGGTTGCCGTTTGGAGCGGGCTCCGCTGAGGCATCGGCAATAGGATCTCCGGCGTCGATGCAGGGGCTGTTGGTGGCGTCGCCGGCCCATCCGCCCGCGCCGGCGCCTGCCAACGGATCCCACCGCCCGGCGCTCGACTTGAGATGAAAATCCCCTGCCCCCGGATTGGCAAACAGCGGGTCAACTTGCAGGTCATCCGCTCCGACGAGTTGCGACGAACCATACTGGTCATTGTACGCTGATGACAAAGCCGAGGCACCCGTGGATGGCGCTGAAAGACACGTGCCGCCCGGCGCAACCAAAAGGGAGTTAGCAGCCCGGATGTCAGCCAGTTTGTTGTGGCGCCAATCGTTGTCCACGTTCGCGCACGTCTTCCCGCTTCCAGCCACCAGCGTCGATTGCTCGATGGCCGCATCCGTCACACTGACGCCCAAACACCGGCCACCAACTCCGTACACTAAACAGTGATCAAGGGTGCTGCGCTCATAGTAGCCCTCGTAGTACTCGCCTACAAGACTGATTGCATCACCGCTGCAACCCGTGACCGTTAGATTGCGGAAGGTGTGCGAACGCGGCTCCTTGGACCAGACCGCGCTCGCGCCTCCTGACATCGTCAGGTTCTCGATTTCGACATGTCGGGTGTAATATAACTGGAGTCCCACAATTCCGGGAGCGACTTGGAGACTCGCCTTGGCCGGTGCCGGCGGCCCTATGACACGCAGGGCATGGTCGGCATCGCCCTGATCGTGGTAGTCGAGCACGACCGTCTCGGCGAGCGAATACGTTCCGGCGTCCACCCACACGGTGTCACCGCCCTTGACCGTGTAACACCGAAAGATTTCCGCCAGTGAGCGCTTGGGCGTACAGGGCGTCAAACCGTCGTTGGTGTCGTTGCCTACAGTCGTGCAATACACGTCCCCATTCGTGCCGGCATCATTGACATAGTAGTTGGTTGAAGCCGCCGCTCCGCAGGGAACATACGCCCAAAAGGTACCTTCATCGACCGACGTGTCGAACGGCAGCGGAGCGGTACCAGCGCTGGTCTGCCCGTTCCAGATGATGTCGAAGGTCGACACGGTTCCAACATCCCAAGCAGCGCTGTCGGTTACGCTGAGCCACCAGCGGTTGGTCCAGTCCGCCGGCAGATAGGTGGCAGCTTCCGTGATGTCCACCCACATGTCGATGGTCAGGCTGTCGCGTTCCAATCCGGTGACCAACAGTCGGGACCAGGAGGGCGAGGACTGCGATCCTACGCCGATTTTGACCGTGACGTTGTCGAGATTCCAGCCCCAGTACGAATGCGACACCTTCCAGTGCGCCAATCCGGACGGCGCGTAGCCCACACGGTCTGTCATACGGTAGAACCCGAACGCGTAGGTTGTGAGAAAGGGCTCCGAGATCCAGGCGAAACCATTGGTGCCCCAGTCCGCACCCCACTGGTTGACGACTTTGTAGCCGCCCTTCCCGTTGAACTTGGTTTCGTCGTAACCGACGAGCGTCAGCGCATGATAGCCGGCGAGATTGGTGTCGCAGGAGGCCGGCATGAGGTAGTGACAGTTGGTCGGACAAAGGTCGTCGAACAGACCTGCCGAATAGGCCCCTCGCCGGTAGATCGGAAGGCCCACGTTACAGATGCCGCCGTCCGTCATGATGGCTTTCACCGCCTCGAAGACCTGCGGTGTCTCACCGTTGCCCAGGTAGTCCCACGCTGCGGCCCGGTACGGAATACCCTCGAGATACGCGTCCGCCGTCGGCCAGGTCAGATAGTCGGCGTCGTCATACGGTTGCGACGCAAACGAAGCGCAGCCCTGGTTCAACACAAGGTTCAGGTTGCCTTCGAACGTGGACCCCTCGTCAAAGCCTTGAAGTTGGTTGTACAGGAACCGCGGGCTGAACTGGTGAGCGGGATCGGCGAGACTCCAGCCGTGCTCCTTAGCCTCCTGATAACTCTTGGCGTAATACCCGACCGCCCAGGAGACGCATGAACCCTGTATCCCCTGATCGCCCACCGGCGGCAGACCGGCGCTGTTATCCGCAGTAGCGGCCAGCGCCAAGGGGACGCGAGCCATCTTCGCCCGCCTTTGTAGGATCTCTTGCAGGACGGTCGCAGCGGCTGGCGCTTGCGACGGAGGCGCGGGAATCAACCCCAAGCCCCGAATCTTCCCGCTCCCCTGTTTTGCCTTCTCAGTTACGGTCGCGTCCTGTTGCGCAAACAGGCTCACCACAGTGACACAGAACACGAGTCCAATGACCAGACGCAACGTGTATTTCATAACCTTCTCTCCCGCGCTTACGACGGTGGATGCCCATACTAATTCAGGGCGAACGCTGTATTCTGCACAAATCGACGTTCACCTTCATCAGCGTCCCATAGCCAGTCACTGCAGAACGGAACTTAAGCCACCTTGACATAGCCACAAACGCTTAGCAATACTACAGTTAAACGAATCAATTATGTATTTGAGGAGGTTAAATGTCAACCTTCGCTTGATGTTGGATAGATGAAGCAAATAGGTGAATCAAGTAAACAAACGGCCTTGTCGTTCCCCCATCGGTTTAGTATTGTTTCGTGAAACCAATAAACACCGTCTCAACTCACGCGATGCCAGTACGCATGTCTTTTTGCACTCTGTTAACCGCTGCATTCCTCGCCGGCTGCAGCGAGAAGTCCGGCAACGTGGCTCAACCCGCACGTGAGCCGCTCGCCTTCACCGCCGCTCAGGCTTCCAACGCGCTCGCGCACGTTGCGGCTTTCGTGACCGCTTGCACCCCGCGCGACGGCGGCACGCCGGGCGCGGAGCGCGCCGCCGTGTGGCTCCGCGACCGGCTCGCGACAAACGGCGTCGAGGCTGCCCTTGACCGGTTCACAGGCGAAACGCCCCGAGGGCCCAAACCCTATGCGAACGTCGTGGTGACCCTTCCCGGCGAGACCGACCGCTGGATCGTCTTGCTCTCTCACTTCGACACCATGCGCGGCGTGGGCGAAGGCTTTCAGGGGGCCAACGACGGGGGCTCGTCCACGGGCCTTCTGCTTGAACTCGCTGTCGCCCTCAAACGCTCTGCCCCGCTCCGGCACGGCGTGATTTGCGGCTTTATGGACGGCGAGGAGTGCATGCTGGGGTACAGCGAGCGCGACGGGTTCCACGGCAGCAAGCGGCTCGCCAAGCAGCTGAAGGAGAAGATGACGAAGATTGACGCCGTAATCCTGATGGATATGGTCGGCGACCGCGACTTGAAGCTCACGATTCCCCGCAACGGAACCGCCAGCCTGCGCGTGCTGGCGCTGGAGGCCGCCGAAGCCACGGGCAACCGCGACGCGATCGGCCTGTTCGACGGCGATATTTTCGACGACCACCAGGCGTTCCTCGACCGCGGCTACCCCGCAATCGACCTGATCGACTTCGACTACGGCAGCCGCCCCGGCCTGAACGACTACTGGCACACGCCCAAGGACACGCTCGACAAGCTCTCCGCCGACAGCCTCCATGTCACCGGACGCATTGTTCTGGAGATGGTGAGCCGGCTGGAGTCGGCGCGAGCCGGCGGCGCCGCGCGCTGAGCGCCTTCCGGCTGGATGTGCGCACGCCCATCTACGCCAGAGCCGGCGTGCCGGCCGCGCAGGGGCTCTCGCAATGCGTGCAGCCGTGCGTGCAGCCGTTGGGCTTCGAGACGTCTTCGCCGGACCAGCAGTACGTGCACAAGCTCGCTTTGGGCAAGTCGATCGCTTCGACCAGATCGTCCAAGCGCTGGTAGGCGAGCGAGGCGAGCCCGAGCCGCTGGCGGATGCGACCGACCATTTCCTTGAAGGGCTGTCCGTCCGGATCGCGGTAGGCCGCCACGTCCGCGTTGTCGCCCTCGATCTCCCGGATCGTGCGACGCGTGGCGAGGTCGAACTCGTTTTTCGAGCGCGAGAAATTCAGGAAGCGGCACTGGTACAGAAGCGGCGGGCAGGCGATGCGCATGTGAATCTCCTTCGCGCCGTCGTCGTACAGCCGCTTCACCTGGTCGCGCAGCTGCGTGCCGCGCACGATGGAGTCGTCGCAGAACACGAGCCGCTTGCCCTTGATCAGGCCGGGCACGGGGATGAGCTTCATCTGCGCGATCAGCTCGCGCTCGCGCTGGTCCGGCGGCATGAAGCTCCGTGGCCACGTCGGCGTGTATTTCACGAACGGCCGGGAGTAGCGGATGCCCGCCTGCGCCGCATAGCCCAGCGCATGCCCAACGCCCGAGTCCGGCACGCCGCCCACCGAGTCCGCCTCGACCGGGTTCCGCCGCGCCAGCGCGCCGCCGCACCGGTAGCGCGACACCTCCACGTTGCGCCCCTCGTACGAAGAGGCCGGGTAGCCGAAGTACACCCACAGGAACGAGCACACCGCCATCTGGCTGCCGGGCTGGAGCGCGGTGTGCGCGCCATCGGGCTCACAGACGACCATCTCGCCCGGCCCCAGCTCGCGGCTCACCACGTAGCCGAGGTTCGGAAAACTGCACGTCTCCATGGCCACGGCCATCGCACCGTCTTTCTGCCCCAAAATGACGGGCGTGCGACCGTAGCGGTCACGCACGGCGTAGAGCGTGCCCTTCTCGGTGAGCACGAGCATTGAGCACGAGCCCTCAATCTTCTCTTGCGCGTAGCGAACACCTTTCTCAAACGTCTCCTGCGAGTTGATCAGCATCGCCACGAGCTCGGTGGGGTTAATGCCGCCCCGGCTCATCTCCGAGAACTGCGCAGAGCGTGTCGTGTACAGCTCACGCATCAGCGACGCCAGGTTCGTCAGCACGCCCACGGTGATGATCGCGTAGACGCCCAGATGGGACGCGATGATCAGCGGCTGATCCTCGTTGTCGCTGATCACGCCGATCCCGAACCGTCCCTTAAAGCGCCGGAAGTCGGCCTCGAACTTCGTCCGAAACTGGGAGTTGGATATGTCGTGGATGGCCCGCTGGAAGCCGCCCTCGTCTAGCACGGCCATGCCGCCGCGCATGGTTCCGAGATGCGAGTGATAATCCGTTCCGAAGAAGAGATCCGCCACACAGTCCGTCTTTGAGACAACACCAAAGAATCCGCCCATATCGCCTCCTTCATTCGTTTCCGCCGCACGCGCCAGCCACCCGCATACCCAGCGCGCAGAACTGTACCGCTTTTCACCCCATACGCCAATCCGAAAAAACAACAAATTCGTCGCCTGGACAATATTGTCGCATCCGCCCCTCCCCACGTGCGCCGCCCCTGGTACCCGGAACTCCGGTTTCCAGTTGCCCACATCCGGCCGCTCAAGTATGCTACTGGCGAGTTATACACGGATTGTGACCTTACTGGCTGAAGCATGTGGAAGCTCTTCAAACTCTTAGGCTGGGCGTTTAAGGCGCTCACTTGGCTCATATTCGCGCTCGCGGTGGCGGGTCTTATTGCCCTCTATATCCTCGAGCGCGGCATCCCGGAACCGGCGGTGCGCCGCCTGTCAGAAGCCTGCTCCAGCAACGCGTTCATCTGCAGAATCGAGCGCGCCACGTTCAGCTTGAAGACAGGCTTCCGCCTTCACCGCGTCAAGCTATTCCCAAAGCGTGTCGCCGACGCCGCTTTGGCGACGGTCGACGAGATCGTGATCGACGTCGCACTCCGCCCCCGCCTCAAGCCCGGCGAGCGTTTGCGCGGCGTTACGCTCAAGAACGTCCGTTTCCCGTCCCTGCCGCCCCAGCCGACCGCGCCCGAGGGGTCGCCCGCCGCCTCCGCGCCAGCCTCTGCGCCCGCTGACGGCGCGCCGCGCTGGCCATCTGTCGCGCCCTTCCCCCTGACGCTCGAGAACGCCGACATCCTCGGAGTCCGAGCCGAGCGCATAACCGCCATGGTTTCCGTGCAGGAGCCCCGCGTCTGCGCATCGCAGCTCGTGATCCAGTGGCCCGACAAGAACTTCTCCATGTCCGTGAGCGGCCGCGTCACAGCGGACTTCGCCACGCGCGTCGTCGCGGGGGACGTGAAAGGGCAGGCTTTTCCCGGCAACATCCTGCCGCTGCTTCGCGCCCTGCGCTCCCGCGGCGCCATCAAGCAGATCGACTGCTTCACGAACATCGAGCGCCCCATCAACGCCGACGCCCAGTTCGACGTGAACATCGACAACAGCGATTTCGTCCTGCGGCTCGGTCTCGACGTCGGCCCGTGCGCCTACCGCGGCGTGCCGATGAAGTTCGCCAAGGGCTCGCTCTGCGCATACGGCACGAACATCTACACGACGGTTGACGTAGGCCCGATCCAGGCCGAAAGCGCAACCGGCCCGCTCGCCGGACGCCTGGTCTACCGCGAGGACGGCGAGAGCCTCGACCTCGACGTGTCGAGCGCCATGGATCTCACGCATCTCGTCACCATCATCAACATCCTGAACCACGGGCAACTCAAGCCGGTCCGCTGCGACACGCCGCCCCGCGTCAAGGCCAGCGGCATCATGGCCCTCGACTCTCAGAAAAGCACGGTCACAAACTGCCTCACCGGCACGATCTCGTTCGACGAGGGCTCGATCTTCAACATGCGGGTCCGGAACGTCACCTCGGATTTGAAGGTCGACGGCTACTCGGCGCTCCTCGGCAACATCTCTGGCGCGTCCGCCAGCGGCGGCAATGTCGCTGGCAACGTCAGCTTCTCGTTCCCCTGCTACTCCTCCACGGCCACCCTGTTCACCGCCCGCGCCGCGCTCACCGGCGTCGATCTCTCCGACCTGACGCCGGTGTTCAACATAACCAACACCCGCGCGGGGACGGTCTCGGGCAGCCTGCTGCTTCACGGCACCACCCACGGCCGCACGATGCCCTCGCTGTCAGGCGAGGGTCACGTCTCCATCCGCGACGGGCTTCTCCACCGCATGCCTGTTTTCGCGGGGTTCACCGATTACCTCGCGTCCAGCATCCCCGGCGTCTCTTCCCTTGTCAACCAGTCAACCGGCTCGATGGACTTCACCGTCGAGGGCGGTATCCTGCGCACTGAGAACCTGCTGATCGAGGGCGACCTGTTCAGCATGCAGGGCCGCGGCTCCTGCAACCTCGACACCGAGGCGCTGGACTTCATCGTGCGCGCCAACATCTTCAAGGAAAAGACGTTCGCCGGCCGCATCACCCGCCTCGTTACGATGCCCTTCACCCGCCTTCTGCTTGAGTTCAAGGTCTTCGGAACCATCGACAGCTCGGACTGGTCATACGTCAGCATCATCGAGAAGATCACGGGCGGGCTGAGCGACCTTACGGATCAACTCAAAAGCGCGCCTTCAGAGCCGTCCCCGAAGCCCGCCCCGCAGCAACCCAACGCCCCGTAACCGACACCCACCCCCATGCGCTACATCCTTCACACCTACGGCTGCCAGATGAACGTCCGCGACTCCGAGGCCGTCGGCGCCATGCTGGAAGCCTCCGGCCACACCCCGGCCCGCGACGAGAGCGAGGCCGACCTCGTCGTCGTCAACACCTGCAGCGTTCGCGGCAAGGCCGAAGACAAAGCACTCGGCAAGCTCGGGCTTCTCTGCGCCTCCAAGCGCGAGCGGCCCGGGCGCGTCATCGGCGTCATGGGCTGCATGGCCCAGCGCCTCGGCGACGGCATTTTCGACCGGATACCCGCCCTCGACTTTTCCGTCGGCACGCGCCGCTGCGGCGCCATCCCGCGCCTCGTGGCCCGCGTGCAGGCAGGCGAGACTAACCTCAGCGAGATTTCGCGGCCAGACGACGCGCCCGACGTGCCTGACGCCCACACCGAGGCTGGCTTCTCAGCCTTCATCACGATCCTGCTCGGCTGCAACCGCCGCTGCGCCTACTGCATCGTGCCCGACGTGCGCGGCCCAGAATACAGCCGGCCCGCCCGCGAGGTCGTGGCGGAAATCGCAGCCCTCGCCCGCCACGGCGTGCGCGAGGTCACCCTTCTCGGACAGAGCGTGATGAACTACGGCCGCGCCAATTCGACCTGGCTTGCAGCAGACCCGGCCAGCCCGCTCGGCTACACGGAGCCCTTCGCGCGCCTCCTCGAAGCCGTCGCCGCCATACCCGGCATCCTGCGCGTCCGCTTCACGTCCGGGCACCCGTCGGGCTGCACCGGGCAGCTCGTGCATGCGGTGGCGAGCCTGCCGCAAGTCTGCCCCCACCTCCACCTGCCCGTCCAGTCGGGCTCCGACCGCATCCTGGCCCTCATGCGGCGCGGCTACACCCGCGCCGACTACCTCGACGCCGCGCGCCGCTTGCGCGCCGCGCGGCCCGGCTTCGCCCTCACGACCGACGTCATCGTGGGGTTTCCCGGCGAGACGCCCGAGGACTTTGAAGCCACGCGCTCCCTGATGGCGGAGGCCGACTTCGACAACGCGTTTATCTTCAAGTACTCGCCGCGGCCCGGCACGCCCGCCGCCGCCTGGGACGACGACGTGCCCGAAGCGGAGAAGATGCGCCGCAACCAGGTGCTGCTCGAAGACCAGGATCTGCGCGGCCTCGCGGTGAACCAGCGGCTCGTCGGAAGCGTGCAGGAGGTGCTCGTCGAAGGGCCCTCCCTGCGCAACGCCGCCCGCTGGTCCGGCCGCTCGCCCGGCAACAAGATCGTAGTCTTCGAGCCCCCAGCCGGACTTCAGCCCGGCACGCTCGCGCGCATCCGCATCGCGCGCGCGGCGCCGCAGACGCTCTACGGTGACGTCGTCCTATGACCACCGGCGACACGTTCACCTGCCGCATCGAGTCCCTCGCCTACGGCGGCGACGGCGTCGCGCGGGTCGATGGCCGCGTGGTCTTCATCCCAGAAACCGCACCCGGCGAAACGGTCGTCGCCCGCGCCGCGCAAGTGAAGAAGAGCTTCGCCCGCGCCGAGCTGTCCGAACTCGTCACGGCCTCCGCCGACCGCATCTTCCCCTGCTGCCGCGTTTCCGACCCCGAGGCGGACGCCCCCCGCCGCGTGCCGGGCTGCGTCTATGACCACCTCGCCTACAGCGCCGAGCTTCAGGCCAAGACGAGCCAGCTCGAAGCCTTCCTCGGCCGCCTGACTCGGCCGACCGAGCCGCCCCTGCTTCCTCCGTTCGCAGCCCCCTCGCCGCTCCACTACCGCAACAAGATCGTCCTGCACACCGCCCGCGGAGGCGAGGGGCTGCGCCTCGGCTACCGGCAGGAGCCGTCGCACCGGGTGCTCGACCTCCCCGCCTGCCCCCTGGCCTGCGACGCCATCAACGGCGCCCTCGCCTCCCTGCGCAGCTCCAGCAGCTTCGCCGCCCTTCCCGACCGCGCGAACGTGACGTTTCGGCACACGCCTCACGACGGCTGCTTCTGGTGGGCCGAGGGCGCGGCGCCGCACGGGGCCTGCCCAGACATGCTCACCGAAATCAGCCCGGTCGGCCCTCTGCTCGTTCCGCGCGAGGGCTTCTACCAAGTCAACCCCGTCGCCAGCGACGCGCTGGTCAGCACCGTCGCCGCCTGGTTTGCCGAATCGACGGGCCAGCCCGAAGTCCTCGACCTCTACTGCGGCGTCGGCGTTTTCGGGTTCGCCTGCCTAGCCGCGGGCGGCACCCGCCTGACCGGCGTCGAATCAGGCCGCGCCGCCGTCTCTGCCGCCCGCCTGAACGCAAAGTCCCTAGGCCACGCCGCCACCTTCCTCTGCCACGCGCTCGGCCATGAGCCGGCCGCGCTCAGCCGCCTCCTCGGCGACCCCCGCCGCACCACCGCGCTCGTCGACCCCCCTCGGGAGGGTCTCGCGCCCGACATCGCCCGCGCCCTCGCCGACAGCGGCATCGCCCGCATCCTCTACATCTCCTGCGACCCCGCCACGCTGGCGCGCGACCTCGCGATCCTGCTCGCGGGCGGCCGCTACCGCCTGCTCCGCGCGCGCCTTTTCGACCTCTTTCCCCGCACCGCTCACTTCGAGACACTCGTCGAGCTCGCCCGGCTTTGACACGTGTTTGACACGTTTTTTGCCGCGCTCGTTGACGCCGGCCACCTCTATTTACTACACTTCACGTAGCGATGGATCGCCTTTCTTACCTGACCCGCCGTCTCCTGCTCGTTATCCCCACCTTTCTGGGCATCACGGTCGTCTGTTTTGCCCTGACCCGTCTTCTTCCCGGCGGCCCGGTCGACATCCACCTGATGAAGATGCGAAACATCGGCGGCGTAGAGAGCCGCGGCGGAGCGGGCGTCACGCAGGTCACAGAGGAGTACCGGAAGGAGCTCAACACGCAGTTCGGCTTCGACCGCCCCGTCCACATCCAGTACTGGGACTGGCTGGTCAAGAACCGCATGGGCATGCGCGTCCACTCGTACAGCTACCCCAACCGCACGGCGTGGCAGCTCATCTCTTCGCGCATGCCCGTGTCGCTCTGGTTCGGCCTCATCAGCTTCGTCCTCAGCTACCTCATCTGCGTTCCGCTCGGAATCGCCAAGGCTCTGCGCCACAGGCAGGCCTTCGACGCCCTTTCGAGCCTGGCCGTCTTCGCGGCGTACGCGATTCCGGCCTTTGCGCTCGGCATGGTGCTCAAGATGCTTTTCTGCGGCACCGTCGAAGGCCTGCTCGACGTTTTCCCTCTCGGCGGCTTCGAGTCTGACTTCGCTGAAGCGCCGTCGGCGCTCGGACGCCTGGCCGACCGCGCCTGGCACATGGCCCTGCCCGTGACCTGCTACGTGGCCTGCGATTTCGCCGTGCTCACGCTGATCATGAAGAACTCGCTGCTCGATCAGATCGCCAGCGACTACGTGCGCACCGTGCTGGCCAAGGGCGCGAGCCGCCAGCGCGCGATCTGGGGCCACGCCCTCCGCAACGCGCTCATTCCCATCGCCACCGGCTTCGGCTCGGTTCTCGGCGTGCTCTTCGCCGGCTCGATCATCATTGAAACCATCTTTGAAATCCCAGGTATGGGCCGCCTGAGCTGGGACGCGCTCACCGGGCGCGATTACGCCGTTTTCATGGCCCTGCTCGCGCTCACCGCCGTGCTCCAGCTGGTCGGCAACCTGCTCTCCGATTTCTGCTATATGCTCATCGACCCACGCATCCATTTCGGCAAGTCATGATGTGCCGCCTCGCCATACGCCTCACGCCGCTGACGCGCAAGCGCGTTCAGAGCTTCCTGCGCATCCGACGTGCGCGCTGGGCGCTCGCCGCGCTTGTCGCGCTCTTCGGCGTGAGCCTCGCCTCCGAGCTGCTCTGCAACGGTCGGCCGCTCTACCTGCGCGTCGGCGAGCGGCATTTCTTCCCCGCCTTCCAGAGCCTCACCTCGCGCGATCTGCTCGGCCCGCAAGCGGACGCCACGCGCGTAAACTACGCGGCCTTCGTCGCCTCGCCCCGCTTCGCTTCGGAGCCTCGCAGCCGCGTCCTCTGGGCGCCCGTCCCCTACGGGCCGAACGACGTGATCGACGCCTCCAAGCTGGACTCGCGCCGCACCGTGAAGGTCTCGGTGGTGCCGGAAGCGCACGTCGCCCGTCTGAACCTGCGCGCCGACGGAGCGCTGATCCGCCCCGTCGGCTGCGAGCCTTTCTTCCCCGGCGCGGCGGGCGCCGAGGGGCTGCGTCTGGCCGCGCATTGGCGCCTGCCTGACGAGCTGTCCGCTGCGCTGGCCGAGCGCTTCGCGGGCCGCGCCGCGCGCGCGCGCAGCTTCCTCATCGAACACGCGACGCGGGCCGGCTTCCGCGCGCGCGTGACGCTCCCCGAGACGCAGGCCCGCCCGGCTCCGCCCGACTCCGTGCGACTCGTGCTGCGCCAGAGCGAGCCGCCGGACCTGCCGTTCCAACTGCGCTTCCGGCGCGACGCGACGGGCTCGGCCCGTCCCGTTCACGAGCGCAGCTGGCGCGAAATCCCCTCGGGCAGCCAGGCCGAAATCGCCGCGCTCGCGGCAGAGGGCTTCGCTGGCACCGCGCCGTCGGCGACGGTCGCCTGGAAAGGGCGACGCGCCTCCGTCTCCTGCGCCCTAGACGAGATCGCCTGGCCCTATCCGCCTGTCAGCGGGCACTGGATGGGCATTGACTCCGCCGGTCGCGACGTGCTCGCGCGCGTGCTGTACGGCATGCGCATCGCGCTGTGCTTCGGCCTCCTGCTGGCGGCATGGGCCATGGTCTTCGGCCTCCTGGTCGGCGCGGCGCAGGGCTATTTCGGCGGCTGGGTGGACATCGCCGGCCAGCGCGTAACCGAGATCTGGAGCGCGCTCCCCTTCCTCTACGTCATGATCTTCGTCGGCGCGGCGCTGGGGCGCAGCTTCACGGTCCTGCTCGTCTGCTACGGCCTGTTCAATTGGATCACCATCTCGTACTACATGCGCGCCGAATTCCTGCGTCTGCGCCACCTGACATTCGTGGAGGCGGCCCGCTGCCAGGGCCTCTCTGCCGCCCGCATCATCTTCAGCCACATCCTACCTAACGCGCTCACGCCGCTGATCACCCTCTTTCCCTTCAACCTCGTCGGGGCGATCGCTTCTCTCGCCGTGCTCGACTTCCTGGGGTTTGGCCTCCCGCCTCTCACCCCTAGCTGGGGCGAGCTGCTCCAGCAGGCGCAGATGTTCCGCTGGGCCTGGTGGCTCATCCTCTTCCCCTCGCTCGCCCTCTTCACCGTCATGCTGCTGACGGTCCTGGTCGGCGAGGGCCTGCGCGACGCCTTCGACCCGCGACAGCAGACTAAACTCGAATGAAGCCCGACACCTCACCAGCCGCTGAACCGTGAACCGCTGAACCTCCCCCAACCTCTCCGACACTTAACCCATGCTTCTCTCCATCACAGACCTCCGCATCCAGTTCGAGACGGACGGGCAGCGTGTCCACGCCGTGGACGGCGTGTCGCTCACGCTCGACCGCGGACAGGTGCTCGGCCTCGTAGGCGAATCCGGCTGCGGCAAGACGGCCACGGCCCTGAGCATCCCCCGCCTGCTGCCCATGCCCCCCGCCCTCATCGCCGGCGGCGCCGTGCGCCTCGACGGCCGCGAGCTGCTCGGCCTGCCGCTTCCGGAGCTAAGACGTATCCGCGGAGCCAAGATCGGCGTGATCTTTCAGGATCCCATGACCTCGCTCTCGCCGCTGCACCGCGTAGGCCGCCAGCTCGAAGAGGCTGTCCGGCTGCACCGAGACACCTCTCCAGCCTCCGCGCGTGCGGCCGCGCTGGAGTGGCTCGGGCGCGTCGGAATACCGGATCCGGCCGCCCGCGCGCTGGCCTACCCGCACGAACTCTCGGGCGGCATGCAGCAGCGCGTCATGATCGCCATGGGACTCATCCTCGAGCCCGACCTCATCATCGCCGACGAGCCCACGACCGCGCTGGACGTCACGATCCAAGCACAAGTGCTGTCCCTCATGCGCCGGCTGCACCGCAAGAACTCAGGTCTCCTGCTCATTACGCACGACATGGGTGTTGTCGCGCAGATGGCCACTCACATCGCGGTGATGTACGCCGGGCAGATCGTCGAGCAAGCCGAAGCCAGCGACTTCTTTGCGCAGCCGCTCCACCCGTATTCGGTGGCGCTGCTTGAAGCCCTGCCTTCAGCCGCCACGCGCGGCAAGCGGCTCAACGCGATTCCGGGCCAGGTGCCCTCTGCCGGCCAGCGCCCCTCTGGCTGCCGCTTCCACGACCGCTGCGCCCGCGCGCGCCCCGCTTGCGCCCACGCGCCGCCCGCGCTTCTTTCCTGCGGCACGCGCCTCGTCCGCTGCCCGTACGCGGCGGTCACGGAGTGATAACAAAAAAAGCCCGCCGGAAAACCGGCGGGCTTTTCTCAGGCGCGCTCATCCGCGCCCGGGAGGCGAGCCTCAGTTCGCGCTGCGGCCTTTGACGCCGGCGGCCTTCTCGGCGCCGACCTTGGCCTTCTCGTGCGGACGCAGCGAGCGCACCGCGGCGCCGGCCGTCCACATCTCCGAGTCGCGCATGACCTTCAGCTCCGCGTCGAGCTTCTGCTTGTAGTCCGCCGTGCCGCAGACCTTGATCACGTGCTTGGCCTCCTTCTGGGTCTTCACGGCCTTGTACAGGTCGTTGAAGACCGGGAGGGTCGCCTTCTTGAACTTCGGCTTCCAGTCCAACGCGCCGCGCTGGGCAGTAGCCGAGCAGTTCGAGTACATCCAGTCCATGCCGTTCTCGTCGACCAGGCGCACGAGGCTCTGCGTCAGCTCCTCGACCGTCTCGTTGAACGCCTCGGACGGGCTGTGGCCGTTCTTGCGGAGCACGTCGTACTGGGCTTCCATGATGCCCGCCAGCGCACCCATCAGCACGCCGCGCTCGCCCACGAGGTCAGAGGTGACCTCATGCTCGAACGTCGTCGGGAAGAGGTAGCCCGAGCCCACGCCGATGCCGATCGCCAGCGCGCGGTCCAGAGCCTTGCCGGTCGCGTCCTGCGCCACGGCGAAGCTGGAGTTGATGCCGACGCCCGCGAGGAAGTTGCGGCGCACCGAGGTGCCCGAGCCCTTCGGCGCGACCAAGATCACGTCCACGTCCGGGCCGGCCTTCACGGTCGTCAGCTTGCGGTACACATAGCCGAAGCCGTGCGAGAAATAGAGCGCTTTGCCGGCGGTGAGATACGGCGCCACGCGCGGCCACACCTGCTTGATTGCCGCGTCGTTCACCAGCATCATGATGATCGTGGCCTTCTCGCAGGCCTCCTCGATATCGAACAGCGACGTGCCGGGCTTGAAGCCGTCCTTCACGGCGCGCTTCCAGTCGTTCGCGAACCGCTTGTCCTGACCGACAATAACGTTGATGCCGTTGTCGCGCATGTTCAGCGACTGGGCAGGCCCCTGTACGCCGTACCCAATGACGGCGATGACCTCGCTCTTCAGAACCTTCTGCGCCTTCTTCAGGGGGTATTCCTTGCGGGTGACGACGGTTTCGACAACGCCGCCAAAATCGATCTTGGCCATATTCCGTTACTCCTCAGTTGACAAACGATTCCGCACCGCCATACAGGCGCGCAGACCAAACAGTCCGGCGGAAAAACGCGTACTATAATACCACCTTGGGTGACTGACGCAAGCGCTTAATCGCGTGAGTTTCAGGGCCATTCGAAAGCGAGAAGGCCTGGTTGCCGTCACGTTTCGGATCCGAGGCGCCACAGGAAACCCGTATCCGAAGGCGTGCGGAAGGGGCCGCCGTCAGTCTCGCGACAGGCGCACCAGCACCACGCCGTGACGGGGAACTTCAGCCGAAAACGCGCCGTCGAACACACCAAGCTCCCGCTGCCTCCACAGATCCCTCACGCGTTGTTGGCCGGTCACGCCCGCGGCTGGCCACATGACCGACACCGTTGACTGTTTCTCGCCAGGATTGAAAAGGCCGATCGCCACCGACCCGTCCTCCAGTCGCTTCACAAGCGCTTCGCCGCCCGCCACGGCCACCTCGCGCGCCTGAACGCCCAAGGGGTCCTGATCCACGTCAAGCACCTCATCGTTGGTCAGCAGGCTCAGCGTGAAGGCGTCGAGCGTCTCCAGCGGCGCGCCGATGATAAGCGGAGCCCCCCACAGGCACCACAGGCTGATGTGCGAGAACTGCTCGTCCACCGTCAGCCGGCTCGGCCGCAACGGCTTGTTATCCCACCCGCCCAGCAGCCCGACGCGCAGCGGGCACGGCATGTTCCAGTGCCCGGGGCGGTTGTGCGCCGCCCACTTCCGATGCTCCAGCCACAGGTCGCGGATGCCCAGCGCCCACTTCTGCTTGCCCGCGTCGAGCTGCGTCTTATCCCAGACGTCAACGAGGTCGCCCGCGGTGCGGGTCATGGTGCCGATCGCCGTGAACGCCTCGGCCTGTCCGAGTGGCGCCGAGTTCGACAGCTCGAGCACGATGTCTCGCGGCTGCGCACGCAGCGCGTCGCCCATGGCCTGGGCCAGCTCCGCGCGGTCAATGCCCCAGTCGTACTTGAAGTAGTCGATCCCCCACTCTGCCGCCTGTCGCGCGTCGTTAGCCTCGAAGCGGTACGCTCCGTGCTTCCACTCTTTAGATGCCGGCTTGGCCTGCACCCATGCGCCGTCAGCGCTGTCGCTCGATCCGCCGATGAACCCCGAGTAGCTCGTCCGCCATGGGGTCGAGTAGTTGCCAACCTTCAGCCCCATGGCATGCAGGTCATCGCAGAGCCGCTTCATGTCGCCGAACTTCTCGTTTGGCTGAATCGCATGGTGCGAGCCGCGGCGCGCGCCCTGCCAGCCGTCGTCGATGTTGACGTAGCAATAGCCGTGGTCGATCAGCCCTTTTTTCACCATGGCCTCGGCTGAGGCCCGCACGCCCTTTTCGCTCACGAAAGGGCCGAGCCCGCCCCACGTGTTGCAGCCCATTGGAGGAGTCAGCGCAAACGTGTCGCCAACCACCAGCTTCAGGACGCGCGCGGCTGTGCCCTCCGCATTCTCCGCACGCAGCGTGACCGCGTACGTGCCGCGCTTCACGACCGCCCCTGTGATCAGCCCCCTCTGCGCGTCGAAGCGCGCCCCCTCGGGCAGCCCATCCGCCGAAAGGGCCACCGGCCGCTGCCCCGCCACCGCGAGGGTGTAGTGGATCGGGCTCCCCGGCCTGACGCCGAAGACCTTCGCTCCGTTGAAGCGCGGCGCGCGCGCAGCCGGCGGCGTCAGGCTATACGCGGAGAGATCCGGCGGCGGAACCGCGACGTCCTGCCCGCCTGACGGCAGGCACAACGCCCCAAGCGTCCAGATCAGACAAACGGCCCACCGCTCACGATAGCCTCTCATTCGCCCCCCTTTCGCACTCACTCGCGGAATTCTCGGTCAAAAACCTTTGGCCATCGGGTACGGGTGTTCCGTTTGACGCCACACGCGGAGGTAGTCGATCGAGAACGTGCTCGGCAGGTCGGCCGGGTCGGGCAGCCCCACCCAGTCCTGCATGATCTCGCAGTCGAACATGATGTGCAGCGCGGTGCTGTAGTAGTCGTTGTCGCGCGAGAAGACCTCTTTGCCGTCCACGTACCACTTCATTTCCGTCGGCGTCCACAGGAACCCGTAGACGTGGAAGTCCGACCAGAAATCGAACGGCACCTTCTGCTTCGACGCCTTCATGGGCAGCGGCGTTTGCTTGTGATTCGCGATCGATTCGACGTACGGCGTATAGAACCGGTGCACCGTTGTGCAGTACACCCGGTCATACTCCGCCTTGGCCGGCTTCCCGAAGATCTCGAAAATGTCGATCTCCTCCGAAAAACTGCCCTCGCGGTACTTCGCGGGCGCAGAGAGCGGGTCGTATAGCCAGAAGGCATTGCACACGCTCGCGCGCATCGACCTGCAGCGAGCCTCAAAGTAGCCGTACAGGATCCGCCGCTTGCTTTTGACGGTCGACGTCGTGAACTGGTCATAGCCGCGGACTTTGTTCTCGACCGTCACCGCTTCAGGCGTCTGGGCGCGGGCCGCGAGCTGGAGGAGCCCGTCTTTCACAGTTACATTTTCGCGCGCGAAGTAGCCGGGCTTACGGCCATGCCACTCGGGATTGAAGTCGAACCATTTCGCCCCGTCCAGACTCTCGCCGTTGAACTCGTCGCTGAACTCCGGCGCGAACACCCACCTTTCACCCGCAGGACAAACCGGCGGGTTCTGCCCGAAGCCCGTCCACGTGAGAGCAGCCACCGCAACACCGATCATCGCTTTCATGTCGTTTTCCCCGCTGCTCACAGCCTACCGTTGTTTAGGCGAGCTGCCGAGCAGCGCCTTCGCCCATATCATCGACGGACGCTCGCCCAGCGCTCGCTTGAAGTGACTCTGAGCCTCTGCGTCGCTGCCCTCTGCCAGCGCCGCCAACCCTTTGAGATAGCCGGCTGCCGCCGTGCGGTGACCCACGCGCTCATTGGGCGTGTTTTCGCCGCCGAACTTGGCGTAGGCGTCCGTCACATCGGGGCGCTCCAGGGCCGCGAGCGCGGACTGAAGCCTCTGACGTTGATCGGCCTCGCCTGCCGCGTCGCCGAGTTTCCGACAGGCCAGGAGACGGTAATAGCTCATCTCGCCGTCGGCCACGCGGCCCTCCAGAGCCAGACGCAAGTGGGCCTGCGCCTGAGCGGCCTCGCCCAGCGCGCGGTACGCCTCCGCCGTGTAGTAGTGAACCTTCGGAGCCTGACCGGCGTCGCCCGGACGCCCCGCCTGCAGATTCTCAGGATAGGTGTTCGCGGCCTTGAAATCGTCCAGCGCGGCAGCCGGCTGGCCCGCACCCAGTCTCGCCAGCCCGCGCAGCAGGCACGCGTCTACGAAGGGCTGCCGCAAGGCCTCGGCGCCCTCCCACACGTGGAACCGACGAGTCGTCAGGATGGCCAGCGACTTGTCGTACTGCCCGGTCTCATTGTAGAGATAGGCCAGCCGGAGCACGGTCGGATCGCTCGTTTGAACCGTCGCCAGATGGCGCTCCAGTAACGCCAGCCGCGACGCGCCGTCGCGCCCCAGCTTCTCACACAGCTTGTCCAGCTCGAGAATCGGCGCGACGTTTTGCGGGTCGGCGCTGATCGCCGCCTCGTAGCGCGCCACAGCCAGCTCGCGCTTTTCTGGCATGCGCCCGTAGGCGAACCCGAGGTTGCGTAGCGCCAGCCCATGGCGGGGGTTGAGCGACGCCGCCCTCTCCCACGCTTCGACACCCCCCTCGCGCTGGTCCAGATAGTAGCGGAGATTGCCCAGGTAGTACCACGTGTTCGCTTCGGCTGGGCAGCACGCCGCCGCAGTCGCTAAGATCTTGAGCTCCTCGTGCCGGAACGGGAAGCAGTAGTCCGTCGTCATCGCCGCGGCTTGCGAAAACAGCGCCTTCGCCTTGTCGGCATTGCCGCGCAGCAGGCTGTAGTAGCCGGCGTAGAATGCGGTCAGCGGACTGGCATAGGCGCCGCCCGCTGCCGCGGCCTGAGACAGCAGCGCGAGGGCCTCGTCAAGCGCGCCGACGCTGCCGTAGTCGGCGACCGCCTCCAGAAGTTGTTGCAAGCGGTCGCCGCGGTTCTTTTGCGCGACGGCGAGCGCCTGCTCGGCCCGACCGTCCAGAAAACAGCGCTCGGCCACAGACCAGTAGTCCAGCGGATCAAGCTCCAGCGCCCGGTCGAGCTCGGCTCCCGCCGCCCGCTTCTCCCCACGCTTCCGCAGGATGTAGGCCTTCAGCGTGTGCGCCTTGCTGGAGCGTCCCGCCACATCCAGCGCGCAGTCGATCCTTTCCAGCGCCTGTTCGAAATCCCCTCTGGCGCAGCTCATCTTCGCCAGCTCGATGTACGCCGCACGCTGGAACCCGTCGCGCCACACCGCCTTCCAGAGCTCGTCCTCCGCCTCCTTCAGCTTGCCTTGCGCGTTCAGGACGACACCCAGATAGTAGTGCGGCTCCGCGTCCTTGGCGCGGGTGTAGTTGCGGGTCGTCCGCGCCACAGCCCGCCGCAGCAGCGCTTCGGCCTCGCCAAACTTGGCCTGTCGGGCCAGCCGGATGCCCAGCGCCGTGTTGACGCGCAGGTCGTCCGGATCGCGCCGCAGCGCCTCCTCGTAATAGGGCACGGGGTCGACGTTGCCGTTGTGGAACTGCTCCAGCCGCAGGCCAACCAAGTACAGCTCCTCCGCGGTCTTGTATTCGGCCGGTGGCTTCGGGTTTTCAACCGGCGCGGGCAGCGGCCCGTCCGCGACGGCCACCGGCGTGTAACGAACCAGCTCGCGCCCGTCAGGCGCAAGGAGCCGGCCCGTGATCTCCTGATCCTGGGTCGCGGCGCCGACGGGTATCTCCCTCACGTACGGCGTGTTCGGATCGATGTCGATGATCTCCGCGTACTCGCTCGCGCCGTGCGTCAGGATAACCTTGGCGTGCTTGACTGCGGCCGTCGTGTTGAACCCGAGAAACACCCGTCCGGGGGCTCGTCGCTCGAGGTTGACAGCCGCGTCGACAGTCGCGCATTTGACGCCGCCGATTTTCTTGACGGGATACCAGTACTGCTTGCAGGTGCGCGTCTCGTAGGGCGAGATCCAGCTGTAGTCGGGCTGGTTGTCGGAATAGGCGCCCACCATCAGCTCCAGATACGGCCCGTCGCGGTCGGTCAGCACCTTGTCCCACACAAAGCCGCCGGGGTTGTTGCCCCACAGGAAGAACTTCTTGCCGCACACGATTTGCCGGTTCGCCACATGTACCGTCCCCCACTCGGCGCCGTGGTCATACCCCGCAAGGAAATCGTTGTCGGGGTCGACCGCGAAAATGGAGCGGTGGTCCGAGGTGAAGTTCCTCCACCAGCTTAAGTCCGCGACCTCGTCGACGGCCGTGCAGGGCCGACCCAGGGGAAACGGCGTGAAATAGTTTTTATGGTGATCCATGCCCACTCGGCAGGAGGGCGGAAAGATCACTTGGTAGTTCGTGCCGCAATGCACCGAGACGTTCGCCCAGTAGAGCATCGACTCGATGTACGGCTGGCGGTTCATAAAGCGGCAGTCCGCCTCCAGGTAGGAGCGGTCCGGCCTCATCGTGAGCCCGATGGACCACTTCATGCGGTGGCGCAGCTCCGTCTCGCCGATCCAGACGGTCTTGCCGCCGTCGGCATTCTTGGCGGTCGCGTAGTCCACCGGCATGAAGGTCGTGGCGCGGTGGTGGTGCGGGAAGTTCCACTCCACGCCGCCGGACGTCCACGCGCCCAGCATCCCGATCAGCGCGGGCTTCACCACCGATTGGCGATAGAAGACCTCGAAGCCCGTCGCTTTGTCCGTGAGGTTGAACAGGCGGCCGCCCACTTCGGGCAGAACCGACATCTGCAGATACTCGTTCTCAAGCTCGAGCGCCGTGTAGGACTTGTCGACCTTCTCGTCGTGCAGCACGTCCTGCAGCGGATACGGATACACCCGGCCCTGCGCGCCCTGATAGACGCGTCCCGTGTAGAAAACCGGGTTCTTGTCGCACGGCCCCGGCGGATAGGTTGGCAAGGTCACCGTCGTTTCCCAGACCTTCACCGCCGCCGAACCGAACGACGCTACCAAGCAAAATCCGATACCGACCAACGACTTTCCAAAACGGCTCATGAATTTCTCGCCTCCTAATCGATCTCATTCGTTCTTAGCGTACGGCAAACGGTCAACCGAAACAATGGCGTAATGCGCAAAATGTACCAAACCTTTTGCGCAATCAGTTTACAAAACTCACCCCAACCTGCTAGCATCGAAACATCTTGAAAACACTCAATCACATTCCGCGCGTGCTGGTGATCCAAGAGACCAGCGTCCAGCCCGGACGGGACAAGTTGCGGGGTATTTTCAACTATGCCCACCTGTACGGGCCGTGGCACCTGTATCTGGTTCACGGGCGTTCCGGCGAGCATAAGCCAACCGCCGCCACTGGCTGGAGGGGCTATGACGGCATTATCGCCGGACAGATGATGTTTGATCTGACAGACATTTTGAAACGCGCCCATGCGCCGATCATCCTGATCGATCCTCTAGACGAGGCCCTTAAACCGGGCTCGCCGTTTTCAAAGCTCTCTTGCACGCTGGACGATTCGGAAAGCGTCGGCCGAGCTGGGGCCGACTATTTTCTCAAACGTGGATACAAGCACTTTGCATATGTCGGGGAACCACTCAACCGCAACTGGTCGGCCCTTCGCGGCGAGAGCTTCAAACGTCACGTTGCCGAGGCTGGCTTCTCCTGTCACCTGTACCCCATCACCGCCGCAACCGCAGACTGGGAAAGCGATGAGCAGCAGCTTGGCGCGTGGCTGAGAAGGCTGCCCAAGTCGGTCGCCCTTCTCGCCGCGATGGACACGCGGGCACGCCAAGTGATTGACCTTTGCGCCGAAACCGGACTCGTCGTGCCACGCGACGTGGCGGTTCTGGGTATCGACAACGACGAATTGCTCTGCAACGGCTCCATCCCCACGCTGTCCAGCATCCGACGAGACACCGAGGCCTGCGGCTTCCAAGCGGCCCAAATGCTCGACCGGCTGATGCGCCGGGAGACTCGCGCGCGCACGATCATGCGGTACGGAGTTCGGGAGATCATCACGCGCGACTCCACGCAATCGCACGCGTTTTCGACCGACCCGATCGCCGAACGGGCACGCGAGTTCATCCGCATCAATGCGGGCACGTCGATCGCCGTTCCAGATATCGTCAGGCACTTGAACGTCTCGCGCCGCCTCGCCGAGACGCGTTTCCGCGCCGCCTGCGGACGCTCCCTTCACGATGAGATTCAGAGCACCAGGCTGGATCGGGTCGTACGGCTGCTCAAGGAAACCGATCTGCCCCTCACCGAAGTCTGCACGCGCTGCGGCTACCAAACCGACGTCCACCTCCGCCGCATCTTCAAGCGTCGTTTCGGCTGTTCCATGCGCGACTACCGCAAACAACCGGATCACTGAAGCGCCATTTTCAGCCTTTAACGCCGCACCCCATTTCTGCTATCCTAGTTGTGTGCAAAGGGAGCGTTCCGGAGCATCGCGGTCCGGGCCATCCCACCTTTCCAGACCGCGCACGGATTCCAGCCATGTCCAAGCCTTTTGTCCACCTCCACCTGCATACCAAGTACAGCCTCCTCGACGGCGCCTGCCACATCAAGCCGCTCGTGCTGCGAGCCAAGGAGCTGGGCATGACCGCCGTCGCCATGACCGACCACGGGGTCATGTACGGCGCGATCGAGTTCTACAAGACCTGCAAGGCCGAGGGCGTCAAGCCCATCATCGGCTGCGAGGTCTACATCAACGCCCACGCCCACCGCTCCAGCCGCGACCCCAGCGTGCCCTACCACCATCTTGTGCTGCTTGCCATGAACGAGGAGGGCTACCTTAACCTGGCGAAGATCAACACCATCGCGCACATGGAGGGCTTCTACTACAAGCCGCGCATTGACAAGGAGACCCTCCGCGCCCACTCCAGCGGCCTGATCGCGCTCGCGGCCTGCCTGCAGGGCGAAGTCAACGTGCACCTCCAGGAGCGCCACCTCGACGAGGCCGAGAAAGCCGCGCGCGAATACGTGGACATCTTCGGAGCCGACAACTTCTTCCTCGAGCTCCAAGACCACGGCATCCCCGAGCAGAAAGTCGCCAACGAGGGCGTCCGCGAGCTCTGCCGCCGCACGGGCCTCAAGTCCGTCATCACCAACGACGTCCACTACCTGCACCAGAGCCACGCCGAGGCGCATGAGGTCATGCTCTGCATCCAGACCTCGACGGTCATGAGCGACCCCAAGCGCATGCGCTATGCGGGCAGCGAGTTCTACTTCAAGTCGCGCGAGGAGCTGGAAAAGCGCTTCCCCGGCGACGCGGAGTCCTTCGACCTCACGCAGGCCATCGCCGACCGCTGCAACCTGGAGCTGAAGTTCTCCGACGGCAAGGCTGCCAGCCTGCACTTCCCCACCTACGAGGTGCCCCCGGGCTTCGACGACGGCCTGAGCTACCTGATCCACCTCGGCAAGCAGGGGCTTAAGCGCCACTACGACCTCGAGTTCTCTGCGCCTCAAGACGACTTCCAAAAGATGCTCGTCGAGCGCTTCAACTACGAGGTCAGCATCATCCAGAAGACCGGCTTCATCAACTATTTCCTCGTGGTGGCGGACTTTATCAACTGGTCCCGCAGCAACGGCGTGCCGGTCGGCCCGGGCCGCGGCTCCGGAGCTGGCTCGATCCTCGCCTACTCGCTCGGCATCACGCAGATCGACCCCATCCGCTTCGACCTCATCTTCGAGCGCTTCCTCAACCCCGAGCGCGTCTCGCCGCCGGACTTCGACATCGACTTCTGCCAGTCCCGCCGCGGGCGCACCATCGAGTACGTCAAGCAGAAGTACGGCAAGGAGCGCGTCGCTCAGATCGTTACCTTCGGCGGGCTCGGCGCCAAGACCGTCATCCGCGACATCGCCCGCGTCCTCGAGATCCCGCTCAGCCAGGCGAACGATTACGCGAAGATGATCCCCGAAGATCCGAAGATCACCCTCTCCAAGGCCAAGACCGAGAATCCGCAGTTCGCCGCCGCCTGCAACGTCGACCCCGACCTGCGCCGCATCATGCAGTACGCCGAGGTGCTCGAGGGCCTCTACCGCAACACGGGCGTCCACGCCGCCGGCGTCGTGATCGGCGACAAGCCGCTGATCGACCTCGTGCCGCTCGCCCGCGACAAGGACGGCTCGCCCGTCACCCAGTACGCGAAGGAGCCGATCGAGGAGGTCGGGCTGCTCAAGATGGACTTCCTGGGCCTCAAGACGCTCACCGTGCTCCAAGAGGCGGTCGACCTCGTTAAGCTGGTTCATAACGTCGACGTGGATCTCGAGCGGCTGCCGCTGGACGACCCCAAGACCTTCGCGCTGTTCCAAAAGGCCGACACTGTGGGCGTGTTCCAGCTCGAATCCGGCGGCATGCAACGCGTCCTCGCCGACCTCCAGCCCACCTGCATCGAAGAGATCATCGCTATTTTGGCGCTCTACCGCCCCGGCCCCATGGACATGATCCCGTCGTTTGTCAAACGCAAGAAGGGCCAAGAGAAGATCGTCTACGACCACCCTTTGCTCGCGCCGATCCTGAAGGAGACCTACGGTATCATGGTCTACCAGGAGCAGGTGCAGCGCGCCGCGCAGGCGCTTGCCGGCTACTCGCTCGGCAAGGCCGACATGCTCCGGCGCGCCATGGGCAAGAAGAAGAAGGAGGTCATGGAGAAGGAGCGCGCGGGCTTTGTCGAGGGGTGCATGAAGACCAACGCCATCCCCGCGGAGCAGGCCGGACAGATCTTCGACAACATCGAGAAGTTCGCGGGCTACGGCTTCAACAAGGCCCACGCCGCCGCCTACGGAATCGTCACCTACCAGACCGCCTACATGAAGGCCCACTACCCGGCCGAGTTCATGTGCGCCCAGATCTCCTCCGAAATCGGCAACTTCGACAAGCTCCCCGGCTTCGTCGCCGAAGCCGAAGACATGGGCCTCCGGGTCCTGCCGCCCGACGTCAACCGCAGCCTCGACCGCTTCGCCCCGCAGGACGGCAACGTCCGCTACGGCCTCGCCGGAATCAAGAGCGTGGGAGAGGGCGCGGCCGAAGCCATCGTCAACGAGCGCAAGGAGCGCGGCCCCTTCACCGGCTTCGCCAACTTCTGCGAGCGCGTCGACCCCGCCGCCGTGAACAAGCGCGTGCTCGAAGCGCTCATCAAGTGCGGCGCGATGGACGCCTTCGGCATGCACCGCGCCCGGCTCTTCAACGCCATCGACTTCGCCCTCTCCCGCGCCGCCGAGAAGCTGCGCGAAAAGGCCAGCGGCCAGAGCAACCTCTTCGACATGCTCGGCGCAGCCGACGCCGGCTCCGCCGACCCGAACAGCCTGCCCGACTGCCCCAGGTGGACCGAGAAGGAGAACCTCTCCTACGAGCGCGAGCTGCTCGGCATCTACATGACGGGCCACCCGCTCACCCGCTACCGCCGCATCATCAAGGACATCCAGACCTTCTCGCTCGCCAAGATGGCCGAGGCGCCCGACAACAAGGACATCCGCGTTGCCGGCATGGCCGCCTCGGTCACGCGCCGCATCAGCAAGCAGTCCAAGGAGCCGTGGGCCGTGCTCGTGCTTGACGACGGGGAGACCAACATCGAGGTGCTCGTCTTCTCCGAGGCGTTCAAAAAGTTTGAGGGCGCCTGCCTGCCCGACACGCCCGTGCTGATCTGCGGCACGCTCTCCAAGCGCGACGAGCAGCCCAAGATCATCGCCCGCGAGGTCTACCCGTTGCTCGATGCCCCGCGCCACTTCGGCGAGAAGGTCGTCGCCGCCATCAAGATCTCGGACGGACAGGCGCTCAAGCGCGTGGACGGCCTGCGGCAGCTGGTCGACCGGCACCCGGGCGCGGTGCCCCTGCTGATCTGCCTCATCTATCCGGACAAGAAGAAGGTGCTGATCCAGCCCAGCCGCTCGCTCACCATCGATCCCTCGCCCGACTTCATCACCGAGGCCGAGATCCTGCTTGGCAGAAACAGCCTGAAGTTCATGGCGAAGAAGGAGATTTACAAAGAGCCCCGCCCCGAGCGCCGCTGGTCCCGCGACCGCGCCGCGAGCTGAATTACATCTTCGGCTCGGAGGGCCTCACCGGGCCGAGAGACGGACTCAGCCCGCGCGTCTTCAGCTTGCGCTTGAACACCGAGTCGCCGCAGGTCGCGTAGAGCGTATCGAACGCCGCCCCGCCGAAGCAGAGGTTCGCGCAGCGGCCGTTCGGCGTCGGCAGGATGCAGTTCACGCGCCCCGCTTGGTCGCACACCTGCACGCCCATCCGCGTCGCCACGTAGAGCCGCCCGTCGCGGTCACAGCGCATCCCGTCAGCCCCGCTGTCATCGGCCGCGTGCGGCTGGTGCAGATAATAGTAGCGCTGTTTGTGCGCCAGCGTCCCGTCCGGCTGAATCTGATAGCTGTAGACCCAGTGCGAACGCGAGTCGCAGACGTAAAGCAGCGACTGGTCGGGCGAGAGCGTCACGCCGTTTGGAAACTTGAGGCCCGCGTCCACGACCACGGACTCGCCAGTCGCGCGAACCAGCCACACGGCGTTCGATGACGGGGTGGCACTGACAGGAGCGGTGACGTACAGACTGCCGTCCGCACGGATCGCGACGTCGTTGCCCGCGATCCCCGCCGCCACGACCGTCATTCTGCCGCTTTCGTCGCGGGCGACTACCTGCCGCGCCTCAGCGGAAACCTCGTAGCGCCGGCCGTCCGTGCCGTATGCCATTCCGTTCGCCATTTTTGTGCCGTCGACGACCACACTGAGCGTACCATCGAGCCCGACCTTCCACGTTTTGCTGTTCGGAATATCGTTGAAGAACACCTCGCCCCTCGCGTTGGCGACGGGCCCTTCCGTGAAGCCGTACCCCGCTCCCACCAACGTCCACTCCTCTCCAGGCAACAGGAGGTCTTTCATCTGCGGGGAGCCCTGTCCCGCCTGGATCGGCGCAGGCCAGCCTTTCCACAGCCACCGCATCGCCTCCTCGCACACATCGGTCATGTGCTTGCCGTTGTGGCCTCCGTCGCCCCACACGTGGTTGACCTCATAGCCCGCGAACGCCAGCGCCCGCTCCATCTCTTGGTTCGCCATCCACCAGTCGCCGCAGTAGATGTTCAGGTCGGCGCTGCCGTCCTGCAGGAACACGCGCAGCGCCTTGGGCTCGGTCTTGCGGATCAGCGTCGGGTAGTCGTTGCCGCCCCGCAGACCGACGTACGTGCCGACCGCGCTGAGCACCCGGCTGAAGGCGTCGGGGCGCTCCCACGCCGCCGTAAACGCGCAGACCGCGCCGCTGCTGGACCCGCCGATGCTGCGGTCGTTGCCGTTGGTGGAGAGGTTGAGTTTCTGCTCCCGGACAACGTGCGGCAGAAGCTCCGCCAGCAGGAAACGCGCGTAGCCGTCGCCCATGCCGTCGTACTCGAAACTGCGGTTGAAGCGGTCCAGCGCATTCGTGGACTGAGCCTTCACCCGTCCCGGCGCGACGAACACGCCGACTGTCACAGGCATTTCGCGCGCGGCGATGAGCCGGTCCATTACGGCGGGCAGGTTGAACTGCACGTTGTCCTGGTTCACGTGGACGCAGGCCGGAGCCGACCCGTCATATTGCGCAGGCACGTACACCCAGTAGTCGCGAACCGTGCCCGGAAAGACCGTGCTGCCTTCGAACGCGTACTTTGTCACGGTGCCCTTCGGCACATTTGTCACGGCCACCGCGGTGTCCGCGCCACTCGCGACGGTTCCGGCAAACACCCAAGCAAGCGCGTACGCCATGTTGCTCATAGCCATCTCCCTTTGTGCGCTCATTCTAACAGCGTCGGCCCACCTTGTGCAGTCGAATCGCAGTTGACTTGCCCGCTCCCAGAGGACTACAGTAGAGCATAAAGGTTGGGGTGCCATGGGAACATTCTTGCTCGCCTATCTCAAGTCGATGCGGCTTTACTACGCGTTCATCACCGGCATCACGGGCTGGGTGGGCGTCGCGTTCTATCACTTCCTTGAGCCGGAGCGCGCCTCGCTGGGGCGCTCCGCCGTGATCCTCGCCCTGCTCTTCCTCAGCTGGGGCGTCAACCAGATCATCAACGACTACTTCGGTTTGGCCGAGGACCGCATCAACGCGCCGCACCGGCCCATGGTCACGGGCGAGCTGGCCATAAGGCCCGCCTTGACCCTCACCGCGTTCCTGCTAGCAGGCACCCTAGTCGTCAGCTACTTCCTCAACCCGTGGGCCGCGCTCGCCGCCGCGACCGGCATCGCGCTCAACGTGCTCTACGAGTACGCCAAGGCGTGGTCGATCATCGCCAACCTCGTCTTCGGCGTGATGATCGCCACGTGCGCCGTCTTCGGTTTCTTTGCCTGCGGCCCTGCCCCGGACGTGCTGCTCACCTCAAACCGCCTGTGCGGGCTGGCGATCATCGTCGCGGCCAACGGCCTGATGACCTTCTTCACCTACTTTAAAGACTACGAGGGCGACCGCAAGGCGGGCAAGCACACGTTCATCGCCCGGCACGGACTCAAGATCGGCCGCGTGGCCGGCTTCGTGGGCACCGTACTGCTCTTCGCCCTGCTGGTGCTCTTCATCGTGGCCGGCTGGCTGCCGACCTCCGACATCCTCTTCCCGCGCAGTTTCATCTTCTGCTGCCTCGTCGCGGGCTTCCTCCAGTTCTGGAACGTCTACCTCTTCTTCCGCAACCCCACGGGCCGCGCCACCTACTTCAACCTCCAGTACAACTTCCGCGCGTGCGTCGCCACCGAGATCGCGCTGATCGCCCTCTTCAACGAAACGCTCGCGCTCTACCTGCTGATCGTCAGCTACATCCTGATCGGCTTCCTGTTCGCCTTCCACAAGGATGAAAAAGCATGAGGTTCGTCACCGGTTTTTCGAAGGCGCTGCTCTATGCGCGCATCGCGCTTCACGTGGCGAGTCGCTACCTCTTCCGCGTGAAGCCAGCCGCCTACCCGCGCTTCCTGCGGCAAGCGCTGACCCTCCTGCTCAACTTCTGGCCCAACAAGCCTGTGCGCATCGCCTGCGGCACCAAGATCTACATCTACCTTCCCGCCTACCCCTCGCCGGCGTTCTTCCGCGCGCTGGAGGCCAAGCTGCTCCGCACGCCGCCCGGCCCGGTCTCCGCCGTCTATTCGATGACCAAGGCCTGCTCGTACCACTGCCCGCACTGCTACCAGCGGCAGGACGCGGGAGCGGACGTGCCCGAGGAAACGCTCGTCGCCACCGCGCTCGCCATGGAGCGGCTCGGCGTCGCCTTCCTGAACGTCGAAGGCGGGGAGCCCTTCATGCGCTACGAACGGCTCCTGAACCTCGTGCGGTCAGCCTCAGCCGAAACCGAGATCTGGGTGAACACCACCGGCGACCGGGCCACGCGCGAACAGCTGGCCGAACTCCAGTCCGCCGGCCTCTGCGGCATCATGGTCTCGGTCCACGCGCCCGAGGCCGCCGCGCACGACGCCTTCACCGGCGTCCCCGGCTCGTTCGAGGCCGCCTGCCGCACGCTGCGCCTGTGCCGCGAGCTGCGCCTCGGCGCCGCGATCAACAGCGTGCTGAGCCAAGCCGACATTCGCGGCGGCAGGCTCGACTCGATGATGGCCCTCGCTAAGGCGCTCGACTGCGACTTTGTCCAGCTCATCCACCCCAAGCCTGCCGGCCGCTGGCTCGGCAACCCGGGCGCCGTGCAGACCGACGCCCCCTACCTCGCCGCGCTGCGCGCCACGCACCTGCGCTACAACGGCAGGCGCAGCCGCGACCTGCCCGTGCTGGCCGCGCAGGTCTTCGAGGAGCGGCCCGAAGGACTCGGCTGCACCGCCGGCGGCGTCGACCGCTTCTACGTCAACGCGGCGGGCGAGGTGCAGCCGTGCGAGTTCCTCAACGTCTCGTTTGGCAACGTCACGCGCGAGCCCTTCGACGACATCTTCGCCCGCATGCGCGAGGCCTTTGCGTCGCCCGCCCGCGAGTGGCCCTGCTGCACGCGCGCGCACCGCGTCGCGGAGCTGCTGCGCCAGCACGGCCTCACCGCCACACCGCTGCCCGCCGAGCACGCCGCCGAGTTCATGGCGGGCTGGAACCGCGGCGAACAGCCGGACGTCTACCGCAGAATGAGACTCTACCCGTGATGCGACTCATCGTCAACCCCACCTCCCGCTCCGGCCGCAGCCGCGCTCGCCACGCGTTCTGGCTGCGCGAGCTGGCGCGCAGAGGCGTGCCGTTCGCGGTCTCGGAGACCTGCGGCACGGGCGACGCCGCTGCGTTGGCGCGCGACGCCGCCGAGCCCGTCGTCGTCGCGGTCGGCGGCGACGGCACCATCAGCGAGGTTCTGGACGGTATTTTGAAGTCAGCCTCGCCCAAAACGCTGGGCGTGCTTTACGCGGGCACAAGCCCCGATTTCTGCCGCTTCCACCGCATCCCCTTCGCCGACCCCGACGCCGCTCTCGACACGCTGCTGCGCGGCCGCACGCGCCGCGCCGACGCCGCCCGCGTCATCGCAGCCGGAGCCCCCCCCGCCCACTTCGCGTGCGGCTGCAACGTCGGCCTCGGCGCGCGCGTGGCCGCCTTCGCCAACGCGCACCGCCGCCACCTCGGCGACGTGCCCGGCACCGCCCTCGGCCTGCTGCTGGCCGTCTGCCGCCACACGCGCTTCGCCGCACGACTCGTCGTCGATAATGAGGCGCTCGACATCCCCGACGCGAACCACATCCTGATTCTGAAAAACCCGCACATCGCCTCGGGCCTACGCCTCAGCCTGCCGCTCGCGCCCGACGACGGCACGCTCACCGTGCTGGCCGTGCGCGGGCTCAGCCGCGCCGAGCTCCTCTGCCTGCTTCCATCCTTCTACACGGGCCGCGCGGCCGGCCACCCCGCCGTCGTCGCGCGCACCTGCCGCTCCGTCGCGGTCACCACCGATCCGCCCCAGGACGTCGAGTTCGACGGCGACCCGCGCGGCCACACGCCCATAACCGTGGAGCTGCTGCCGCGCTCGCTCACCCTTATCTGCGAGGCCGACCATGCTTGAGACCGACCTGATCCGCCAACTCGCCGCCCGCTTCCGTCGCTCACCCCGGCAGAGGAACGCGCTCTTTACGTGCGACGCGGAGATCGTCGATCTCGGCGGCAGCCTGTGGGGCGTCACCACCGACGCCTTTTCGCCCGACGAGGACTGCTTCGGCAGCGCCAACCCCGAGCGCATCGGCCACAACATCGCCGTGGCCACGCTCTCGGACCTCTTTGCCGCAGGCTGCCAGCCGCACTTCTACCTGCACAGCCTCGACCTGCCGGCTGGCGGCGAGTCGTTCGGCCTGCGCCTGAGCGAAGGCGTCGCTGAGGTTCTTGACGCGTGCGGCGCCTTCATGCTCGGAGGCGACCTCGGCTGCTCGGGTGCGTGGCGCTGCGCGGCCACCGCGCTCGGCCCGGTGGCGCGGCCCGAGCCGCTGACGCGACTCCTGCCGCCGCGCGCGCAGGCGCTCTATGTGACCGGCTCGCTGGGCGACGCCAACGCCGCCGCGCTGCAAGACCTCGTGCCGCCCGAATTCGAACTGCGCCTCGCGGCCGCGGAGGCGGTTCGCCGCCAGGCCTCGGCTTGCATCGACACCAGCGACGGCCTGCTGAACGCGGTCTGGCAATGGCGCGGCGTCAACCCCGGCTTTCGCTTCGACCTCGACCCCGCCGCGATCCCCTATGCGCCATCCGCCCGCGATACGGCGCAACGCGTCGGCTTCCCGCTCCCGGCCTTCCTGCTGGGCGGAGCAGGCGAATACGAGCTGCTTTTTGCAGCCGACCCCGGCGCGGAGGTGCCCGACGCCACGCGTGTCGGCACCGTCGCGCCGGATTCTGCAAGCGGCGTCTTCTTCGGGGCCGCCCCACTTCGCTCCCCGCCCCCCGATCCGCGCTCATTCCCCGACCGCCCCTCCTATCTCGCCGCAGTCCTTTCCCATCTCCCACGCTTGAGCGTTTAGCGTTGAGCGTTTCTCCTAACAGACCAACACTCAACAGCCTAAGTCCCTTCCCGCTTATGCCACTCAACAACATTCTTTTCGCTCCCCTCGCGATGCGGAACATCACGCTGCCAAACCGGCTCGTTCGCTCCGCGACCTACGAAGGCCTCGGCGAGCCGGACGGCACGCCGAAGCCCGAGCTGGCCGACCTCTACTGCCGCCTCGCCAAAGCAGGCGTTGGCACCATCATCACCGGCTTCTGCTTCGTATCGCAGGAAGGCCGCGCGATGCAGCCCGGCCAGTGCGGCATCGAAACGAACGCCAAGATAGGCGTGTGGCAGTCGCTCGTGCGCCACGTCAAAGTGGCCGCGCCCGACGTCCGCCTACTGATGCAGCTCGCGCATACGGGCCGGCAGACGCGGCGCGCCTCAACCGGGCACCCGGTCGTCGGCGCCTCTTCTCGCCGCTGCCTCTATTTCCGCGAGAAGGTGAGCCCGCTCTCGGATGCGGAGATCCGGCGGATCATCGGCGAGTTCGCCGCAGCCGCACGCCGGGCGCAGCGGGCCGGCTTCGACGGCGTCCAGCTACACGCCGCGCACGGGTACCTGATCCACCAGTTCCTTTCGCCCCACACCAACACCCGCGCCGACGGCTGGGCAGACAACCCGCGTCTGCTCGCTGAGATTGTCGGCGCGGTCAAAACCGCGTGCGGCGCGGCTTTCCCCGTCTTCGCCAAGTTCAGCGCTGCCGACGACCGCGGCCTGACGGTCTCGGATACGGTTCGCCACATCCGCGCAGTCCAAGCCGGGCTGGAAGCCGCGGAGATCAGCTACGGCACCATGGAATACGGGCTCAACATCATCCGCGGCGGCTGGCCTGTCCAACGCGCTTTTGAGGTGAATCCCCTGTTCCAGTCGATCCCCCGCCCGCTGCGCGGCCTCTTCACGCGCCTGTTCTTGCCGCCGATCCTCAAAAAGCTCGTCCCGTTCGAGGAGAACTACAACCTCGCAGCCGCCTCTCAGATCGCGCGAGAAGTCGATGTGCCGGTCATCGCGGTCGGCGGGTTCCGCCGCGCGTCTTCCCTGCGCGCCGCGCTGACCGACCACGCGCTTGCGGCGGTCTCGCTCTGCCGGCCGTTCCTCTGCGACCCCGACCTCGCCAGCCGCCTGCAGGCGGACGACGACTGGACAAGCGCCTGCACCAACTGCAATCTCTGCACCGTCTCCTGCGACACCCCGCACCCCGTGCGGTGCGCCAAGAGGCCTGCTCACACGCCGCCGAACTTCGTGCCCAGCGCGCGGACGACCGCCATAACCGAGCCGTCGCCTAAGAGCAGCTCGCGCATCGCGGGCAGCGTGTCGCCCCACAGCGACGCGTAGGGCTCCGACACCGCCTGCCCAACGTCCTGCGGCTCAGGCAGCCGCCGCTGCGCCGCGAATGCGCGCGCCAACAGCACGGCCGACTCCTCCAGCGGTCTGCGAGCCTGTTCGAAGGCCAGCCCCGCCACAGCCTGCCGCGCGCGCCGGAACGCCTGCTGCGCCAGCCTGCGCAGCGTCTGCGCGTGCGACGCGCCGCCTTCCGGCGCGACACTCGGCTGCGCCAGCCCGCGCCCGGCCGCGTACAGCGTTCGCGCGCCGCCGCCCGGCTCGGCCAGCAACCCGTGCGCGACCAGGCGCTTCACCGCCTCGTAGGCCTCTGAATCCAGCGCCTCCACGGCTGGCGTACCGTCCTTCCCAGCGCCCGCAAACCAGTCGGCGCACACACGCCGGGCGCACGCCGCTGCGCGCTCAATATCTCCGTCGGCCACGACCAGAAGTGCCAGCCGCCCCCGCGCGTCCGGCCGCGCCTCGCACGCCAGCAGCCGCTCGCCCAGGCGCTGGCGCAGCACCGCCGCGAAGCCCAGCTCGGGGTCGACCGCCCGCAGCGCCTCGAGCGACGCGTGCGTTTCGACTGCCGCCCGCGGCACGCGTACAACCTCCTCCAGCCGCCGGAGAAACGCCTGACGCCCCGCTCCGAGCATCTGGCGGTCTAGGCCTTCAGCGCCGTCCAACACGCCCTCTGCGAGCGCCCGCTTACGCGCCAGCGTATCGACCATGCGCGACTCGATGCTTGCCTCGGCCACCAGGTTGACCACCGTCACGCTGCGCAGCTGGTTCTTGCGCCAGGCCCGCGACACGCGCTGCTCCAGCCGCGCGGGGCTCCAGGGCAGGTCGCAGTTGATGACCACGCTCGCGTTTTGGAGGTTCAGCCCGAGGCCGCCGGTGTCGGTCGACAGAAACACGCGGCAGCGCGCGTCATTCCTGAAACGCAGGATCTCCTGCCGCCGCTGCGCCTGAGGCACCTGCCCCGTGTGCCACGCGAAGCAGAGCCCCATCTCCTCGCACAGCCCTCGAACCAGCTGCAGCATCCGCTCCCACTCGGAGAACACGAGCACCTTGACGTCCGGGGACGACAGGGCGTCGTCCAGCAGGTTCCGCAACTCCTCCACCTTCGGGCTGACCCGGCAGGTCTCGTCGAGGATGTACGGCGTGTCGCACAGCATCCGCATCATGGATAGCTCGCGCTGGAGGCGCACAGACTCGGGCTGCGACAGCGCGCGCAGGCGGGCCTGCGACAGCAGGCCCGCCACGCGCTCCTCGTGTACGGCGTAACGCGCCCGCTGCTCCGGGGCCAGCGCGACCGACACCGTGCGGTCGGTGCGATCCGGCAGCTCCTTTTCGACGTCCGCCTTGCGCCTGCGCAGCAGATAGGGCCGGAGCCGCTCGCGCAGCTGCTGCAGGTTCTGATAGCCTTCGGGGCGGCCGCTGGCGTTCAGCACGTAGTACTCGCGGTTGAACCGGAAAAGCGGCCCCAGCGCGTGCGGGTCCACGATCGACATCAGCGAATACAATTCGTCGATGCGGTTCTCCAGCGGCGTGCCCGTCAGGACGAACGCATAGCGGCTCTCGAGTTTCCGCACCGCCTGCGCCGTCTGCGTATCCCAGTTCTTGATGCGCTGCGCCTCGTCCAAAATCACGCAGTCCGGCTTGAGGGCCGCGTTGACGAGCGCGGCGTCTCGCAGAAGCTGCTCGTAGTTCACAAGGGTGAAAAAGGGCGCATCTTCGTAGGCCGCCTTGCGGGCCGAGCGCTCGCCGAGGACGACCTGGTACGGCAGGTCCGAGAACTGCCGGATCTGCTCCTCCCACTCGGCCTTGAGCGAGGCGGGCGCAACCACCAGAACGCGGCTCACTTTGCCCAGCCGGCGCAGCACCGCCGCTGCCGCGATGGCTTGGGCCGTCTTGCCCAGCCCCATTTCATCGGCCAGCAGCGCCCGCTCGGTGAAGGCCAGATGCAGCATGCCTTCGCGCTGGTAAGGCAGGAGCGGCAGCTTGGTCTCCTGCGCGGGCGAACGCCCGTCGCGCACGCTCAGCTCGTAGGCGCGCCGCAGCCGGACGCGCTCCGCGTTGCGCGCCTGCCGCGCCTGCCACGCCGCCACCTCCTGCGAAACCCGCGCCGCCGGCCGGCCGGCCTTGAGGAACGCCGCCAGCACATCGTCGTTCGAGAACTCCGGGCAGGATAGCCCGGTGATGTCGAACAGGCCGCGCAAGGCTGGCGGCAGAAGGTTCAAATTGCGCTCCACCGCCAGCCGCCCGGTGGCGGCGTCCGGAACCAGGTCGATTCGGCGCGAGCCCTCCGCCTCGGCCTGCCGCACGGCTGCGGCCGCGCCGCTCCGCAGCCCGCGCAGGAGCGCCTCCACATGCTTGCAGGTTCCGAGGCCATTGACCTGAAAATCCACGCAGGTGCACGCGCCGACCAGCGGGCGTAGCTCCCGCAGCTCGACCTGGTACGTCTGGCCGCTTGCCGACTCGACGCTGAAATTGGAGAAGACCGGGTGCTCCGGCGTCAGCGTCGTGAACCGCATCGGCTCCCTTGCGGCGCGGAGGCGCCGCCGGTTGATCTCATCTTGATCCGTCGTTCGCCAGTTGCTGGCCGGCGGCAAGTCCTGCAGGCGCTCGCTCGGTCTCGGTGTCTCCATTGGTCTCACCCCGGTTTACGCAGTCTCTGAGTCAAGCCGTTACGACACAGCCGTGTGTTCTTAGAATACCAGCTCGGCCCCTTCTCGTAAACCGCGCAGACGCGCGTCACTCCCCTTGAAGGTCGCGGGTCAGCAGGGCGGGCGTCTGCTCGACCACGCAACCTGGCGCCGTCGTAAAGAAAGCGTGTGTACACGCGATGCTGCGTGGCGCTACGCGGCGTGCCCAAATTGTATTTTTTGTGCTTGATGTTTTTTAGGAGTTCTGTTACCTTGTGTTTGCTGATTCGGAGAAGTGTTGTTTTTGGATTGTTTCTCCATGTGTACTCCTAGTATCCCCCCAAGACCGGCTTGCAAAAGCCGGTC
>CAYLUN010000017.1:0-84697 GCA_964386865.1 uncultured Lentisphaeraceae bacterium
CTCGCAGCGCCTCCCGTGGCACCGGAAAGGATTCAATGCGCTGAAGGCCCTGATAGCTGATGACGGCTTTCAGATATTTGGTGAGCAGCAGTTCCATAACCTTCTGCGTCTGGGTGAACAGGTCGCCATGGATTTCATCATGGTAGATCAGATCCACCTTGCCCCGGAAGTAGCCGATCTTGACGAAGGCTCCGGTGAAAAACCGGTTGGGCGCGGGATGGAAAAGAAGCAACGCGGCACGCTTCAAATAGGCGCCTTCGGTCAGGTCCAGTTTTTCCATCAGCGTTGCGGCTGAGCAGCGCAACAGCCCCGGCTCCAGCCGCTGACTTTCCTGCGCCAGCTTCTTGAAGAGGGCCATCGCAGGTTTTGAAAGATCCCGAACAGTGACGTGAGGAAACGGTGCGCTATCCCAGGTACGGCCATATTTGCGAAGGATGAAGCGGTCTAAGGCCGCTCCTTTCAGCTCCTGTTTTGTGCTGCCGCTGCGATAGTGATACTCGCCCCGGCAACTGATGGGACTCGGATAAGGGGCGACACGGACCTCCACCAATTCCTTGCCCGCTTCTTTCACCAGCCGGACATCCGCCATGACCCCGAGCACATCTCTGATCTTGTTGGGCAGGTCTTCCAGCAGTTTTGCGGCATTAGAAACTCCGACGGCCGCGCCTTTGTCATTCTTTCCGATGACCAGGGCTCCTCCTTCGGCATTGGCGAACCCGCAAATCCACTTCAGGTATTCGTCCCGCCAGGTCTCCTTGAATTCAATGTTTTGGGATTCCTTCATTGAGCTTTCTCCGTCAGGAACCCCATCTTTTTGAGATGCTTGTGTACGCGGGCACTGATAACGTCAACTTCCTTCTCAAGCTGCGGCAGCGGGCTTACGTAGCGTTCCGCCAGTTCTTTCACACGCCCGGTAAGGGTCTGGGACACTCGGCCCAACTCGCCCTGCACGGTGGCGTCGAGTGAGGCCAGCCACTTGTCATCGACCACCAGCGCCTTGATCTCCTCCTGAGTGAGCTTGGCGTACTTGGCGTAGACCAGAGCGTCGAGCGCCTTCTGCGCCTCCTTGACCTTTTTGGAGGCTTCTGACTCTTGCTCGATAAGCGCCATGTATTGCTCAAGAATGTGGCGCTCTTCCTTCGCGTTCTTGTCGCCCTTGATCTTGGCCAACTGGGCCTTGACGCTGACCTTGGTGAGCTTGCCCTTGTCGGTCTTGGCATCGGCCAGCAAGCCGTCCTCGCCGCCGTGCTCCTCGTCGAGTTCCTCCATCTGACGCGTGATGTCGTCGCGCTCGGCTTCGAGTTTCTCGACACCCGCCTGCTCCTTGGCGAAGTACTTGGCCACGATCAGAGTTTCCGGAATCAGGTCAATGTTGGGCTTGCCGTCCAGCACGGCCTTCCAGCCGTCGCTGACGATCAGGTATACGTCGTCCTGCATGGTCGCCGCCCAGTAGTCCATCAGATGCTGGTAGACGTCGTACGGATCCAGCAGCCGTGCGGACTGGAAGGTCTCCAGCAGATCCTCCGAGAGAGTTCCGATGAGCGCCTTCGGATGGTCTCCGGTCTTGATGGCACGCAGCTTGGGTTCATTGGCCGTGCGCCATTTTACGAAGAGCTTGGTGACGGTGGCGTTGAACGCCGTGAACTCGGGGTGGCCGAAGATCGCCGCCTTGACCTCAGCCGCCGGCATCTTCAGCCGGAGATATCCGGGCCTACCCGCCGACTGGAACAGCAGCGCCCTGACCGACGGCAGGACCTTCCAGTAATTGCCCAGCGCATCCAGGTCACGGGCAGGGATACCGCCACGCAGATGGCCGTCGATGTCCTGAAGGTCTTCCTGCTCGGCGCTGTCGATATAGCGGGGCAGGTTCAAGTTGAAGTCGTTTTTCGGATCGCTGATTTCCGCCACGGGCACCATGCGCGAATAGCCGCCGGTCTCCACCTGGCGGTTGAACGTGTCGACGATCCTGTGGATGTCCTGCTCACGCAGGCGGTTCTTGTTGCCGTCCTTGATGAACGCCTTGGAGGCGTCGATCATGAAGACGCCCTTGCGGGCGTGGGCGTGCTCCTTGTCCAGCACGATGATGCAGGCGGGGATGCCGGTGCCGTAGAAGAGGTTGGCGGGCAGGCCGACGATTCCCTTGATGTAGCCTCGGCCGACGATTTCGCGGCGGATCGCAGCTTCAGCGCCGCCCCGGAACAGGACGCCGTGGGGAAGGATGACCGCGCCCTTGCCGGTGCTCTTGAGGGTGGCAAGGATGTGCAGCAGAAACGCATAGTCGCCGTTCTTGTCGGGCGGGGTGCCGAAGGCGAAACGGCGGTAGAGGTCGTTGGCCGGATCGAAGCCGTTGCTCCAGGCCTTGGTCGAGAACGGCGGATTCGCGACCACGTAGTCGAAGGTTTTGAGGGCGCCGGTCTTCGCGTCCTTGAAATGGGGGGAAGAGAGCGTGTTGTCCTGCCAGATCTCCGCCGACGGGCAGTCATGCAAAATCATGTTCATCCTGGCCAGCGCCGAGGTGGCGTTGTCCATTTCCTGGCCGTAGAGGGCGAGGTCCAGGCCGGTCGCGCCCTTCGCCTCGTCATGCGCCTTCAGCAGCAGCGAGCCCGAGCCGCAGGCGGGGTCATGGATGCACTGGTCGGCGCGGCTGGCGCTGCCGATCCCGATGACCTTGGCCATGATGCGAGACACCTCGGCGGGGGTGTAGAACTGGCCCTTGCTCTTGCCGGACTCGGTGGCGAAGTTGCGCATCAGGTATTCGTAGGCGTCGCCCAGCAGGTCGTCGCCCTCGGCGCGGTTGCGTCCGAAGTCGAGGCCCTCGAAGATGGAGACCAGCGAGGTGAGGCGGTCCACCATGTCCTTGCCCTTGCCCAGCTTGTCGGGGTCGTTGAAGTCGGCGACGTCGATCACGCCCTTGAGCTCGTTGGCGGCGGCGAGCTTGGCGATGATCTTGTTGACCTTGTCGCCGATCTCCTTGTCGCCCTTGAGCGCCACCATGTCGGCGAAGCTGCCGCCCTGGGGCACGTCGAGCAGCGCGTTCTTCTGGCCGGCGTACTTGTCCGACACGTACTTCACGAACAGCAGGACCAGCACGAAATCCTTGTACTGCGAGGCGTCCATGCCTCCGCGCAGTTCATCGCACCCCTTCCACAGGGAGCTGTACAGTTCCGACTTCTTGATTGGCATAGATTACTTCGGTGCTTTCGTTCGTATTCGCTGCGCCTGCCCCTCACGTCCGCCAGCGACTCTTCCGGCGGCGGAAACCACGCGACCGTACGCTTCGGGCAGGTCCTTAGCATGAATTTGGTCGAATGATAAGCCCCCAATGTACGCGGGTCAAGCTCAACGGGCATAAAGGCGCGATCGTCACTGCGCGGCACCGGACCGCTTTGTCTTCGGGTAGCGGGTCGGCAACTGATTGCGGCAGCGCTATACAGCAGCCCCTACGCACCTTAAGAACGTCTGAAAATCGGTTATATGAAAGAGACACTCAACCGCCGTTTCGCGTGTCGCGAGCGCGACACCCCCGCCCCTTCGTGGGTGTCGCGCCGCATTTCAAACCGTTTACCGAGCATCAAAGGAGGTGCCCTTGCTGACGAATATTCGCTTGCTGAAGGTGCCGTGTGCCGCCATGGCTGCGCTGGCGCTTGCCGCCGCGACAGGCTGCGGCAGGACTGAGACCCAGAACCCGCTGTCACCGCAGGTCGCGCAACTCGTGCGTGCCAACCGGGAACTCCAGCGCCAGGTAGAGTCCCAGGGGAAAGTGATCTCCGCGATGGGCGGGGCGCTGATCCTGACGGGCGGCGGCCTGGCCATTGTCTTGGCTGTCCTGTGGATGAAAGGGAGAAAGTGACCGAGAACCATGGAGCAGGAGAAGTCCGCGGCCTGGTGGCGGCGGCAGTCTTGGTCGCCGCCCTGATCGGCTTCGCGGTCGGGTACAACGCCGGCGCCAAGGTGGCGGAGGGTGTCGTAAGGGCAGCGGTCTCCGCTGCCGCCGACGAGATCCTGGCGTCGTCATACGCGCCGATCGTCGCTGCAAGCATCACCGGCGGCTGCGCGATCTTGTGCGCGATCATGTTGCCGGTGGTGACGCTGGTCACACTGCACCGATTGGAAAGGAGGCTGCCGTATGGGCAACGAGTCGAGGCAGGTGCTGAAAACGACCGTGTTGGCCGCTGGGCTGGTCATCGGGTGGATTCTGGGTCAGGCCGGCACGTTAGGGCTGGCGCTGATCGTGATCTGCCTGGCGGCGGTCGCATACAGCCGAGGCTACAGGATTCTGATCGAAAAGGAGAGAGACGATAGCTGACCGGTGTCGGGTGATCCCGGTTACGACGTAAACAACAGGCCGCTCTGCGGCTACCACAAAAATGGTGGCCGCAGAGCAGCGCTTATAGCGCCCTCTCGGCCGCCTTCATTCTGAAGGAGGGCAATCATGAGTCCGAGAGCCGGGGAGATGCTGCTGAGACATGTGAGACCGATCATCCGCGCCAGCCTGGCCAAGGGCGCGGTGAAGACGGTCGGGTCTGAAGACCTTGAGGAGCTGGAGGCTGACGGCATGGCTCAGGCCGCCAATATGCTGGACAGCGCCGAACAGGCGGGCAAAGAGGTGAAGCCCAACAGCGTCGCGTTCTACGTGCTGCAGGCTTTACGCAGCGGCCGTCGCTTCGGCTCTGCCGGGCGCAGCGACGCCATGGCTCCCTCGACCCAGCTCGACGGCAATGCCGTCATGCTGTCGATGGACGAGCCCCTGGACGTGTTCGACGAGGACGACGAAGACGAGTTCAACCTGCACCAGTGTCTCGCCTCGACGGGCGAGGATCCGTCCGTGGCAGGCTCACGCGAACTGGACTGGGACGCCGCCGCCGACACGCTGGACGACCGGGAACGCAAGATCCTGGGCGCTACCGCGTCGGGCTTCCAGGGCAAGGAGCTGGCAGCGGAGTGCAGGGTAAGCGCGCCGCGCATCACACAGCTCAAGCGGGAGATCGGCGAGAAGCTCCGGTACGCGTTCGGGGGCGACGCGCTGGCCGCATGTGTGTGCGAGCCTGTGTGGCAGGCTGGGCTACGCGCCGGCCGGGAAAAGCGTGCGTGCAGGTACGCCTGAGTGCCGTTACAGAAGAAAGCCCGCCGCCGTTATGCACGGGGCGGGCGATTCTTCTGGCGATTGGGGGCGCACGTCGAGCACCATCAACGGCATGGCCGTTCGATTTGCACTCTGGTTCGGATTCTTATCGTTCTCCACTTTCAAAATGTCTCCTGACTTCGTCATTGAGTCCCAAGCTTTTCAAGAGAACAGTTTTGCAGCTTTGAAGCAAGGCAGTGTCCCGGCCTGGTTCATGAACTGGACCATCGGGTATCGGAAACTTACCGCCGTGGAATAGGTTGTTCCGGATCCGCCGGACCGATAGCAGAAGATTCTGAAGTGGTGGAACATCCTGTTGGCAGACGTGCTGCCACCCCAATTTATTATCCCTGAGTATTTGCTTCTCCGGTGGATGGGACTGTAAATAGCCGACCGCAACCTTGAGTTCCTTGTCCGTATCCTGCGCGAATAATGCGTCGTGGTCCTTGGCAAACTTGTCCCAGTCGGCCTTGACACCTTTCTCGTCACCTGCCGCATATGGGGGCGTTCGCTTGAGTGCATATTCAAAGCGAGAGAAGACGATTGAGAACTCTGCGACGAGGTTTCTGTCAATGTCGAGCAGGCGGTACAAATCGTCCATAGCGGATTCTTCCTTCTTTTCTATCTGAACGTTACTTCTCTGGGGCGACGCGGGTGGCGACGTCGCTACCAGAAGTTGGTTGGCCACTCCCTCGGTCTTCAATTCTGTAAGGGCTTTTGCCCAGCACCTTGCCGGTCTTGCCAAAGTAGACCCGAAGGCAGTCATGTTGATCCTTGGCGACCTGCCACATTTCTACCGTTTCGAACTGACAGATCATACTCGATGACAAGACAAGGACCCCTTCTGCGGTCAGAGAGTTGCCAGGTTTGCGAACAGTCGAATCCCACTGTTGACGTGACAGGACCACGCTTGGCTTGCCGATCAGGCTGTGCACCTGTTCTCTCGGCATGGTGATGGTGACTGCATTCCAGTTGCTGACATGCCAAGTCGTTCCGCAGCCTGCGCAGGCGAGTACACACATCATTTTGATCAGTGTTGTCATTTCTCTATGGCCAATGCGGCGGGTGAGACTCCTGCCCCAAATACGGTTCGCCCCACCCTTCAATACAACATACGCCCGAGTCCGCGCCGGGTCAACACCCGAGAATATTTTGGTCCTAGCACAATTAATTGTAAGGGAGGCACGCCTGGCCGAGAGGGACAATCCCGGTCTGTGGGTTACACCTGTTCCATGCCTGCTTCAGGTCTTTTGCGAAGTCCTTAACGCCTGCCCAAGGAGGAGCAGGACGAGGAGCAAAAGAAGGGGAAGGATAGCAGGAAGGGCAGCGGGAGGAAGGGGCAGCAGAAGGATGAGGAAGGACCGTAGGAGGGACATCAGGAGGAGAAGGAAGGACCGAGGAAGGGAAGGACCTGAAGAGGAGGAAGCGTCTTTCCTGCTTTAATCAGAGACCTTCCGGCCCTTCCGGCAGGACCATTGCTCGTACTCCTAAAACTCCTCGACAAGGGGGACCTTCGGAAGGGACCCTTCGGAGGGAGGGGCAGTAGGGAGGAAGAAAGAGGGACGGACAAGGGCCTTAAATGAGGGATATTTCCTAGAAAACTCCTCGAAAACCCCTTCCTAAGACCCTGCCCCTCGCCTCCCTCCGCCTCCTAGTCCCTCTCGCATGTGAGGACAGCGGTATTGTACAAACAACAATTACGGGCCTTCAGCCCTTCCTCTTCCAAGAGCGCAGGACTTTGGAGGGAGGGAGACCCCTGCGGAGGAACACAGCATGAACAAGAAAGAGGAGCGTGAGGTCCCTGTTTTGACGGCCAGGGACATGAGAAGCACCTGGCTGGTGCAGCGGCTGCAGAAGCCCTTCCCTTCCGACAGCCCTTTCGCGAAGGTGCAGTTCGTTACTTGCAGGAAAGGCCAGGAAGGGGCAGCAAGGAAGGGAGGGGCCTGAAGAGGAGGAGGATAGCGTGATGAAGACGATCCACATGCAGCCCTACCGAAGGGCCATCGAGGACCTGCGCAGTGCTAGGCTGCTGCTGAACATGAGTCAGTTGGAGGCGGGGCGACGGCTGGGCGTTACGAGGCACTGGGTCGCGAAGGCGGAGTCCTGCGAGGTCCGCCTGGACATCATCCAGTTCATCAGGGTCTGCCGCGTGTACCGCGTCGACGCCGGTCGGCTCTTGGGCCGACTGGAGGAGGAGCTGTCCGACGAGGACGGTCCCTCCTTTACCTATCGCACACTCCCCTGCCAGCGAGGCAGGCCACTTCTGCCCCCGCAGCGACGGGCAACGGTGTCCCGCTTCTCCTTGAGCCGCTCGATGTATGCGTGGATCTCCGACAATGAAAACCTGGACGACCGTCCGACCTTCAGAACGGCCGGCGCTTCGCCTAGATCGGCGAGGCGGTACAGCCCCCTGACCGAGATCCCGAGGATCTGGGCGGCCTCTTTGACTGTTACCAGCCGTTCCTTCGCATCCCTCGCTTGCGCGTCTTCGTTCTCCTGTGTCATAATGCCTCCGTTCTGGTGCGTCAGGCTGGCTGCAGAATCTTCTGCATGAGGGTCATTCGCTGGACCCAGTCGCGGATTTCGTTCCACTCCGTGCCTGCTGGGCGCGCCACTCTCCCCTGACCGCACCGGACGGGCCTATGAGAATCCTGCTCATCACTCCGCCGCTCGTCCAGCTCAACACGCCCTACGCGGCGACCCCGGCCCTGGCCGGCTTCCTGCGGTCGTGCGGCGCGGAGGTGGCGCAAGCCGACCTTTCCCTCGAGCTCGCGCTGCGGCTCTTCTCGCGCGAGGGCCTTAGCCGCGTCGCCGAAGCCTGCCGCCGCGCCCCGCGCCCCGCGCCCCTTGTCCGGCTCTTCCTCGACAACCTCGACGCCTACCTCGCCACCGTCGATGCGGCCCTCTCCTTCCTGCAGGGCCGCAACGATGCGGCCGGCTGGCGGATCGCCCGGCGCGACTTCCTGCCGGAGGGCCCCCGCTTCGCCACGCTCGCCCCCGACGGCGCAGGGCTTGACGAGGAGGAGACGCTCGACGAGCTCTTCGGCACGCTGGGCGTCACGGATCGCGCCAAGCTCGTCGCCTCGCTCTACCTCGACGACCTCGCGGACGTCATCCGCGAAGGCGCCGACCCGGACTTCGGCTTCTCCCGCTACGCCGAAAGGCTGGCCGTAGCGGCGCCGACCTTCGACCCGATCCTTGCCCGCCTCGCCGCGCCGCCGACGCTGGTCGACACCCTGCTCGACAGCCTTGCCGAGGAGACGCTCCGCCTCCACGCCCCCGACATCGTGGGCGTCACGCTGCCCTTTCCCGGCACGGTCTACGCCGCCTTCCGCATCGCCTCGGCCGTGCGCCGCGCCGCGCCCCGCGCCCGCGTCGTGTTCGGCGGCGGCTACGTGAACACCGAGCTGCGCGACCTCACCGACCCGCGCGTCTTCGACTTCGCGGACGACCTCTGCTTCGACGAGGGCACCGCACCGTGGCTCGGCATCCTCGGCCTCGGCCCCCGCGTTCGCACGCTGACGCGCGCGGCGGCCGGAGACCAGCGATCCGTCACCTGCCCTCATCCGCCCCCTGAGCGCCGACCTCCGGCCTCCGATCTCCGGCCTCCGGCCTTTGACCTCCCCACGCCCTCTTACGCCGGCCTCGACCTCTCGCGATACTTCAGCCTGCTCGAAATGGCCAACCCCATGCACCGCATCTGGTCGGACGGCAAATGGCTCAAGGTTCCGCTCGCCAACGGCTGCTACTGGCATCGGTGCGCCTTCTGCGATGTGGGCCTGGACTACATCGGGCGCTACGCGCCGCCGGAGGCGAAGGCCGCCGTCGACGCCCTGGCCCGCCTGAAGCAGGAAACGGGGCTCTCGGGCTTCCACTTCACCGACGAGGCGCTCGCGCCCGCCCTGCTCAGGAAGCTCTGCGAAGAGATTCTCTCCCGCGGCGAGACGTTCACCTGGTGGGGCAACATCCGCTTCGAGAAGAGTTTCACGCCCGCGCTCGCGCGGCTGATGGCTCAAGCGGGCTGCATCGCGGTCACCGGCGGCCTCGAGTGCGCCCACGACCGCTTGCTCAAGCTGATGAGCAAGGGCATCACGCTCGCAGGCGCGGCGCAGGCCTGCCAAGCCTTTTCCGACGCGGGCATCCTGGTCCACGCCTACCTGATGTACGGCTTCCCCACACAGACCAAACGGGAGACCGCCGAGGCCCTGGAGTACGTGAGACAGCGCTTCGCGGACGGCCACATCCAGTCCGCCTACTGGCACCGCTTCGCGCTCACCGCGCACAGCCCCATCGCCCGCACGCCGGAGAAGTTCGGCATCCGCCTGCTGCCGCAGCCCGCGCCCGCGCCGCGCTTCGCCCTCAACGAGATCCCGTACGAAGAGCCCGGCGCGCCCGACCACGCCCGTCTCGGCGAGGGCCTCCGCCACGCGCTCTACAACTACATGCTCGGCCTCGGGCTCGAGGTGCCTGCCGCGCGCTGGCTCGCCGTGTGAGTCGGCCGCGCGTCCGCCGCGCTAAAACACGTGGCGGACGCTGATCCGCGACTGGCTCAGCACCTCGACCCGCACGTCCTCGCGGCCCGCCGCGCGCAGCGCCTGCCGCATGGTGTTGAGCGCCAGCGCGGGCGTGTTGCACTCCTCGCTCAGGTGCGCCAGCAGCAGCGTGTGCAGCCGCTCCGAGAGCGCCGCGCGCATGAGCGCCGCGGCGTCGTCGTTCGAAAGGTGCCCGCTGCGGCCCGCGATGCGGGTCTTGAGCGGCCACGGCCGCTCGGACTTCATCAGCATGTCGTAGTCGTGGTTGCACTCCAAGATGGCCGCGTGGCACTGCGCGAGCTTGGCACAGACCAGCGGCGAGCCCTGCCCGAGGTCGGTCGCCAGGCAAAGCCGCGACGCGCCGTCGTCGAAGACGAAGCCGACGGGGTCGGCGGCGTCGTGCGAGACCGTGAAGGCCTCCACGCGCAGGCCGCCGATCTCGAACGCGGACGCGGTCTCGAAAATGTCCCACTCGTGCGCCAGCTGGGGGCACCCCAGCTCGATGCCGGCCGCCGTGCCCTCGTTCGCAAAGAGCCGCACGGGATACCTGCGGCTGAACACCTCGATGCCCCTGAAGTGATCGACGTGGTCGTGCGTGAAAAGCACGGCCTGAATCGACTCGGGCTCGATCCCTGCCTCCTTCAGCCGCGCCACCAGCTCGCGTGCGGAGAGGCCCGCGTCCACCAGCAGCGCAGTCCCACCGCCCGCCACATAGATGCAGTTGCCCTTGCTACCGCTCGCCAATACGCAGACTTCCATTCCCGCTCCTAGAAATTTTCCGCTATGGCACGGATCGCCTTGGGCCACGCCTCGATGTCGCGCGCGTCAGCCGTCTCGAGCGGCTCGTGGTTCCCGCGCGTCGGCAGCAGCAGCGGCAGCACCGCGCACGGCAGCCCCTGCTGGGGGAAGGCGCGCGCGTCCGTCCCGCTGAAATTGTAGACCTCGGTCTGGAGGGGCAAGCCGGCCTCCGCCATGAGCGAGCAGACCCGATCGCGCGTCGCGGGGCTCAGCAGCACCGAGGTGTCGCTGAGCGTCAGCACCGTCCCGCCGCCGAGCCGGACGCCCTGCTCCTCCGCCTCGTACGTCGTGTCCAGCACGACCGCCAGATCGGGCCTGACCTGCGCCGCCAGCACGCGCGCCCCGAACCCGCACATCTCCTCCGACGCGGTGGCGCCGAGCACGACGTCGTACCGCGAGCGCCACGCGCCGGCCTCCGCAGACAGCCGCGCCAGCAGCCAGCAGCCCAGGCGGTTGTCGAGAAACGCGCCTTTCACGAGCGCGCCTTCGCGCCGCAGCGCCGGCGCGAAGCAGACGCGGTCGCCGTGGCGGGCTGCGGCCCTCGAAGCCTCAGCCCCGCTCAGCTCGAACACGGCGTCGCACGCGCCGTCGCCTCGCGCCGGCCCCGCACGCAACACGCCTTCGAAGCGGCCGCACGCGGTTTTGAGAACAGCCCGCGCCGACGCGCCGGCCAGCTCGGGCGCGCCCAGCTCAGCCACGCCATACTGCACCGCGCTGTCGTGACGGAAGGCCGGCCGCAGCGCCAGCCGGTCGAGCGCGTATCCGGGCGAGTCCATGTGCGCGCAGACCAGCAAGGTCGGCTTGCCGGCGGCCGGCCCGGGCAGGCGCGCCGTAATCGCGTGCTCGCCGTGCCGGAACGTCTGCCAGCCCGCCGCACGCCAGCGCTCCTCCAGCGCGCCGCGCACCTCGGCCTCGTCGCCGGGGGTGCTGTGGCAGGCGATCAGCGTGTTGAGTAGCGTATCCATGAGAAGAGACGGAGGCCAGAGGCCGGAGGTCGGAAGTCGCCCTCGGGTGGGGCGCGCACCAGCCGAGCGGAACCTAACGCCTGTTCGCTGACGCTTTTGACCGCCGACGCGCTCAGTCGGCCGGGCTCGCCAGGTTCTTGTCCATCACCATCCGGTAGTACTTGATGAAGCAGGCGATGATGTCGTCCTTCGCCACCTCTGAAATGGGGTAGGTCTGGGGGTCTTCTTTGAACATGCTCTCGTACTTCACGAAGCGCTGGCCGCGGTTGAGCCGCACCTCCGCCCGCGGCAAAATGCCGCTTTGGACGAAGTGCTTCATCACGCGGAAGGTAATCTCTTCGACGTCGCCGCAGCGCACGCTCAGCGTCGCCGAAGCCGGCGCGCGGCGCACCTGCGCGTCGCGCCCGTGCTTGCCGATCAGCTCCTCGGCCACCTCGTTCAGGGCCGGCATGGCCGACGCGTCCAAGAACGCCTCGAACACCGCGTTCTCCTGCTCAGCCCGCGTCGCGCGGGCCTTGCCGCCAAGAATACCGGTCAACTCATTCCGCCAGTCAGCCATGGTGACATCCCCCGTTCGTTAACATCGCCGGGCTACTGTAGCACACCCGACGCCCGAGCCGCAACCGTCATCGCGCAACCCGGGCCAGCGCCTGCCGCAGCGCCGGCATCAGCCGCAGCGCCACCTGCTCGTTCCCGGCCTTGTTGGGGTGATCCGTCTGATCCCAGTACGGCGGCAGCCGGTTCGGCTTGACATCGGCCTGCATGTTCGGCACGTACGGGCAGCCGAACGCGTCGCACACCTGACGCTCCATCTGCGCGATCTCCCGCGCGAACTCGAAGCGGTCACGCTCGAACTCGACGCACGTCTCCTCCCAGAAGTCGCGGCCGCCGAAGCAGCTCGCGATCACCACCTGGCTCTTGCGGGCCTGCGCGTCGCGCACCATGGACTCGAGGTCGCTGCGAAGCTCCTCGATGGGCCGCGAGCGCCGCCAGAAATCGTTTGCGCCCAGCGCGATCAGCACCACGTCGGGCCCGTGCTTGAGCACATCGTGCGCGTAGCGCGCTCGGCCGCCCTCCAGCGTGTCGCCGCCGACGCCGGCATCGACCACCCGGACCTGGGGCAGGAACGCCGCAAGCCAGTGGCTGTAGTGGCCGCCCGCGCCGCCGCAGGAGGTGAGGCTGTCGCCGAAGCACACCAGCACCGGGCGGCGGTCGCGCACGCCCCACCAGACGACAGCCGCCGCCAGGCACACGCCAGCCGCAAACCAGCCCAACATTGTCTTTCTGTTCATCGGACGTCCGCCCCCCAGTTGACCACCAAACGGCTTTTGTTATACCAAATTGCGCAGGCGGGAGAAAGCCCGCACGCACGCGTAAGAAAAAGGGCGGGCAGACGGCGCCAAGCCGTTCGCCCGCCCCTTGCGTCAGCGCGCCGCCGTCAGCCGATGCCCTCGAAGAGCACGGTCGACAGATAGCGCTCGCCGGCGTCCGGCAGGATCACCACGATGGTCTTGCCCGCGAAGGCCTCCTCGTGGGCCAGCCGAACCGCCGCGGCCACGGCCGCGCCGCACGAGATGCCGACGAGCAAGCCCTCCTCTTTCGCCAGCCTGCGGGCGTACTCGATGGCCTCCTCGCTGGCCACCTGCTCGATGCGGTCCACGACCGAGAGGTCGAGCGTGTCCGGCACGAAACCGGCGCCGATGCCCTGGATCTTATGCGGCCCGGGCTTCAGCTCGAGGCCCGCCCGCTTCTGCGTCAGAACCGGGCTCTCCTTGGGCTCGACCGCAACCGAAACAATCCGCTTGTGCATCGTGTTCTTGAGGTAGCGCGTGATGCCGGTGATGGTTCCGCCCGTGCCCACGCCCGCCACCAGCGCGTCGACGTTGCCCTCGGTGTCGTTCCAGATTTCGGGGCCGGTGGTCCGCTCGTGGATGGCGGGGTTCGCGGGGTTCTTGAACTGCTGCGGCAGGAAATAGCGCTTCGTGTCCGAAGCCGCGATCTCCTCGGCGCGCTTGATCGCGCCCTTCATGCCCTCGGCGCCGGGCGTCAGCACGAGGTTCGCGCCGAACGCCGCCAGCACGCGCCGCCGCTCAAGGCTCATGGTCTCCGGCATGGTGAGGGTCAGCTTGTAGCCGCGCGCGGCTGCCACGTAGGCGAGCGCGATGCCCGTGTTGCCGCTCGTCGGCTCCACAATCTCCACGCCGGGCTTGAGCACCCCGCGCTTCTCCGCGTCCCACACCATGGCCGCGCCAATGCGGCACTTCACCGAGTAGGCCGGGTTGCGGCCCTCGACCTTAGCTAGCACCGTCGCCTTTGCGCCCTGCGTCACCTTGTTGAGCTTGACCAGCGGCGTGTTGCCGATAGACTGCGAGTTGTCACTGTAGATTCTGCTCATGGTTTTCTCCTTTCGTCACTCTTACCCTTGGCTTGCTCTGAGCGCCTGATCAATGTCGGCCTTGATATCCTCGATGTCCTCCAGCCCGATCGAGAGCCGGATGTAGTCGCCCGTCACGCCGGTCGCCTGCTGCTCGGCCTCGGTCAACTGCTGGTGCGTGGTCGAGGCCGGGTGGATCACGAGCGACTTGGCGTCGCCGATGTTGGCCACGTGCGAGAGCAGCTTCACGGAATCGATGAAGCGCCGGCCAGCCTCGCGCCCGCCCTTAATGCCGAACCCGACCAGCCCGCCGAACCCCTTCTTGAGGTACTTCGCCGCCATCGCGTGGTTGGGATTGTCGGGCAGCCCCGGGTAGTTCACCCAGGCCACCAGCGGATGGGTTTTGAGCCACGCGGACACCGCGAGCGCGTTCTCGGAGTGCCGCGCCTGGCGCAGCGTCAGCGTCTCGAGCCCCAGCAGGAACTCGCGGGCGTTGAAGGGGCTGAGCGCCGCGCCCATATCGCGCAGGAGCGTGACGCGGATCTTCAGGATGAAAGCCACGTTGCCCATGCCCTGCACGTTCCCGAGCGCGTCCCAGTAGACCATCCCGTGGTAGCTCGGATCCGGCTCCGTAAACTCTGGGAACTTGCCGTTGTTCCACTGGAATTTGCCCGAGTCCACGATGATCCCGCCAAGCGACGTGCCATGCCCTCCAATGTACTTGGTGGCGGAACTGGCTATGATGTCCGCGCCGTGGTCAAACGGCCTGACCAGGCCGATGCCCACCGTGTTGTCCACCACCAGCGGCACGCCGGCCTCGTGTGCGATCGCCGAGATCGCCTCAAAGTCAGGCACGTCCAGCTTCGGGTTGCCGATCGTCTCCACATAGACTGCGCGGGTCTTGGGCGTGATCGCCCGGCGGAAGGCCTCGGGGCTCCGGGAGTCGACGAAAACGACCGAGCGACCGAGCTTCCTCATCATGTGGTTGAAGAGCTGATACGTTCCGCCGTACAGGTTGTTGGCAGCCACAATCTCGTCGCCAAGCCGCGTGATGGCCAGCAGGGCGTACGTGATGGCCGCCTGGCCCGACGCCACGGCGAGCGCTCCCGTGCCTCCCTCGAGGGCCGCCATGCGCTGCTCGAACACGTCCGTCGTGGGGTTCATTAGGCGCGTGTAGATGTTGCCGAACTCTTTGAGCGCGAACAGGTTCGCGGCGTGCTCGGAGTTGCGGAACACATACGACGTGGTCTGGTAAAGAGGGACGGCACGCGAACCGGTGGTCGGATCCGCACGCTGTCCCGCGTGCAATGAGAGTGTACTTAGGCCCTGCGCGTTCTTGCTCATCTCCTCCTCCTTCGCCTGACACCGCCCGGCGGAACCCGGCGGATTTTAAAATACCAGTTTGTCTAGTTGATAGGTGTACAATATACTCGATACGCCTTTGCCCGTCAATCGACAATTCGCGCGGTCGCAAGGTTTCGGGTGCGCTCCGGGCTGCCGCACGCGGCCCCTTGCCTCCGCCACCTTGCTCGGCTTGTACACCCGTCCGCGCTTTGCTATTGTCGTAAGGAAAAGGTCACGAGGGAACCGCTTCGGCGCAACCCTGAAAGACACCGATGAGACTCTCCATCCTCAACGCCCAATCTCGCCTCCGCGTCAGCGCGAACGCCCTCAAGCGACTGGCGCTGGCGCTCGCTGAAATGGCTCAGGCGCGCACGCCTGACGAGCCCGCCTGGCGCGACGTGGCGGTGCACCTCCTAGACGACGCGGGCATCGCTCCCGTCAACGAGGCGATCATGGGCCACGCCTGCGCGACGGACGTCATCACCCAGCGCTACGAGACCTGCCCGGGCGAGCCGGACGGGCTGGTCGGCGAGCTGTTCGTGAACGTCGAGCGGGCCGCCCGGGCCGCCCCCCGTCGCGCCAGCTGGTCGGCTGACCGCGAGCTCGCGCTCTACCTCGCGCACGGCTTCGACCATCTGACCGGCGCCGACGACGGCACGCCTGCAGAGCGCGCCCGCATGCGCCGCAGAGAATTGCTCTGGCTCAAGCGGCTTCCATTGACACCCCTCTTTCAAACAGGTAAGCTGTAAAGCCAACCGCTACATTGTGGAGAGGCTTAGACAGTCATGGCGAAAGAACTCGCGTTCGTGCTCATCAACCCCTACCCGATTCGCAAGTCGCGAACCGGCGGCATCATCGCGCGCTACCTCGTGCGCACCGATCTCAAGCTCGTCGGCGCGCGGATCATCGGCGCCTCGGTAGGCCTCACCACTGAGTTCGCCGACTACCTGAGCACCTACGACCTGTCCGACCCCGAGAAGTGCGCCCTTTTCGCCAACTACGTGCGCCGCGCCTACACGCCAGATGAGGCCTCGGGGCACTCGCACCGCTCCATGCTGCTGCTCTTCGAAGGCGAAGACGCCGTGCGCAAGATCTTCGAGGTCACCGGCAGCATCCGCCAGCGCTGGTGCAGCGGCCAGACCGTGCGCGACACGTACGGCGACCTGGTCCGCGACCCGAAGTCAGGCCAGGTCGAATACTTTGAGCCCGCCGTCTTGGTCGGCCCGACCCCGAAGGTTGTCGGAGCGATTCTAAACATCTGGCTGAAGCACCTCGCCACCGACTCCGGCATCGTGCGCGGCGCCATGGACGTACCCGGCGGAGACGATGTGCAGCAGACGCTCGTCATGCTCAAGCCCGACAACTGGCGCCAGCCTTCGCTGCGCGCGGGAAACATCATGGACCTCGTTTCCAGCACGGGCTTGCGCATCGTGGGCGTCAAGAAGTTCGCGATGACCGTGGCGCAGGCCGAGGAGTTCTACGGGCCGGTGCGAGAGAACCTCAAGCGCGTTTTCAAGCTCTTCGGCGCGGACCGCGCCGCGCAGGCGCTCTCGCGCGAGTTCGGCTTCCCGGTGGACGCCGCCCCGCTGTCCAGCCTGTGCGACCTGCTTGCCCCGCTCTTCGCCGAGCGCGAGTTTGAGAACATCGTGGAGTTCATGACCGGCCACCGGCCTTCCAACTGCCCCGCCGCCGAACGCGAGCAGCCGGGAACGGAGGAGTGCCTGGCGATCGTCTACGAAGGCATCGACGCCGTCAACAAGATCCGCGACATCCTCGGCGCGACCGACCCGCTCAAGGCGCGGCCCGGCTCGATCCGGCGCGAGTTCGGCACCAACATCATGGTCAACGCCGCGCACGCCTCCGACTCCGCCGAGAACGCCCGCCGCGAGATGCGCATCCTCGACGTCGCCCACGACCCGCACTTCGACGAGCTCATCCGGACCTACTACGCCTGAGATCCGCCTTGACGGCGCGGCGCAAAAAACCGACACTGTGCACGTTTTTCTGGGCGCGTGGTGAAATTGGCATACACGCAGGATTTAGGTTCCTGTGCCGCAAGGCGTGAGGGTTCGACCCCCTCCGCGCCCACCAGACCGCGGAGCCGGCATAAAACAGAGCATCCGCACCGATGCCGCTCTGCGCGCGCATCATGTGCGGATGCTGTCGCTAAGCCTGCGACTCAGCCGCCGCTCACTGGGCGGATGCTTTTTGAATGAACTCTTGGCTGCTCAGCTGATCCGCAATTTGCCGCATGACCGAGCTCATTTCCAGATAGATCGACGTCTCGAAGCCGCACATGTAAATCACAGACGGGCACCCGCCCCACCCTGCGCAGGGCTTGCCTTTCCACAGGATCTTTCCGTCTTCGCTGAACAGCACCGGGGTCAGCTGCGCGCGCCCGCCCGTGAGCCCCAGCGGCCACAGCCACGAGAACAGGTAGTTACGGATCGAGTCCACCTGCACGGCCAGAACGGGCTTCGACGTGGTGCCCAGCTTCTCAACGACGCTAACCTGGTACCCCCTCTGCTTGAGCACATCGGTGAACAGATCGCCCACTGACTTCTCAACCGGATCCTCCGCGAAAACGCCGACTGTAGGAATCATGAACACCGTGAAGGTGTGACGCCCGACTTGATCCGACTTGTTCCGGCGGCCATCCAAGGCCTCTTTAAGAACCGTGATGCTTGCGGGTGCCGGCGACTGGAGCCGCTGAACGGGAGCAGATTCGATGCGTGCAGTCGTTGCGCAGCCGCTTGACAAGATGAGCGCCGCGCAGACCGACAAACCGCCAGACAGACTCAACACGTGGGACCAACTACTCACAGAACACCTCCGGTTTTTTAACGCTATAGTATTAGCAACATGCCAACACTCTACGAATGAAAATATCAAGTCCTGCTGTCAGAGTCAACGCCTCTGTTGCGAATCGGCGCGCAGCGCGAAGCGCAGCTTCGGGCCCGCCTGGCCCGCTACTTCTTGCTCTTCTCGATCACGTTGCGCAACAGCCTCCTCGCCACTCTCTGCAGCCCTCTTTCTTTCAGCTCCATGAGGTCCGCGCACGCGTTGTCCGTCACTGACGCGACATCCTTGCCCGCGTGAACATCCGCGAGGGCCATTTTGAAGTCGTAGCGGTTTCCCGTGTGGCTGATCTCGCCATAAAACACATAGTCGGCGGCGATATAGGTTCCCGCCTCTACCGCCTGCTGCAAGCCGCCGCCGACCTCGGAGAAGCCCTGCTTATCGAAGAACTGCCTCATGGCGGCCCTGTCGACCCACACATGAAGGCCTTTGTCCACCCCCTTCAGCTCAGCCTCAAACCGGTCGGACAACGCCGTGCACTCGTCCTGGCTGACAACGCCCGCCACCAGTGTCTTGACCGTAAGAACGGCAGCCTTCTTGCCCCGGAAAGGATATTGATCGAGAGCGACCACAACCTGATCGACTGTGTCCGGCGTTACAATTTTCGTCGTCGAGTTGTTTCCCATGATGAAATCAACCATGATCGCACACGACGTCAGAAACAGCAGTGGCACTGCGGCCAAAACCGGAACAGCAACACGTCGCACACAGTAAATGAAGCTCACGTCACGCCCCCCTTTCATTGATGCCCCCCGCCACGTTCGACTTTCGCAGCCCCTGCTCAGCGCGTCAGGATCAGCCTGAACCCGCTGCTGTAGTCCCGCTCGTTTCCGACAACATTCAGAATGTTGCGGCCATCACATCGCAAAAAGTCGGCGTTTCCCAACAGCCAAGAAGCGCCAAGCCACGCGCCGAAGGACTGGGCGTCCGCATTTGACGCGCAGCACTCCCACACGTTTCCTCCCAGCCCATACAGGCCCCAAGGGTTGGCCCAGCTCTTCTCAACCTCACAAGCCGCCGGCGCCCCGTCATCGTAGCCGTCGATCTTCTTCCAGGTCCCGCCGCCCGCGCCTTCCTGCCCGTGATAGTTGCCCGCCTGGCCGCTCACCGGCGGCCACGAAGTCCCCCAGGGGTACTCGCGCCCATCCCCGCACTGAGCGAGCGCGAGCCACTCCTTCTCCGTTGGCAGCCGGTAGCGCAAACCTCCCAGCTGAGGCTTATCCCGGTCAGTCAGCCAGACCGCGTAGGCCCTCGCCTCTGCGAAACTCACGCAGACGACTGGCAGCCGGTCGCCGTCTAGCGAGATGCTCTTATACCCTTCTGAAATATGCGCGGGCTCCTTCTTGCGATACTCTTCGTTTGTGACCTCATACTTGCCCGCCCATATCTTCATCTTCTCGATCCACACGAACTCCATGCCGACTCCGGGTGAAACCCACGGCCCGCCCTCTTGTAGCCCCTCTTCGGCGACCAGCGTTAAGACGTCTGTCCGGAGCCCGTTCCAGTTGGCCGTGACAGCCCGCTTCACGCTCCGGTACCGGACTTTTGAAGCGGCAGGCTGATACGAGACCTCGAACACGTAATTCGTGCCTTTACACAGCGTGTACGTGCAGGGCGCCGTCGATATTTCGCGCCCGTCCGACACTTTCGCGCCGACCCTTTGCCCGTCCACTTCAACAACAATCTCCAGCGCTGGAGGCAGGTTCTTCTGGACTTTCTGGTTGGTTTCGAGCAGCTTGGCCCGCGCGTCCTCGAAGAACTTCGCGCCTTTCTCCGGGTCACCTGCCGATTTCTTGCCCGCGTCTTGAAGGCGCATCACCTCTTCGAGCTGCCCCCCCCCGTACTGGCCCAACAGCTTCTTGTCGACCTTCCCAAGCTCCCCGTCCAGCAGGCTTTCCGACTGGCGCCAGCCTCTCACCGAGTCCGCGCGCTTCGCCGCCGTAGAGAAGGCGTCTGTCGCCGCCTGCCACGCCTCCTCGGCCTTAGCAAACGTTCCGCCCTCAAACAGCGCCGTTGCTTTTGCGAACTCGGACGCGCCCCTCTCAAATACTTCCTTCGCGTCCTTTGCCGCACCGCTCGCCTCGGCCGTTTGCCTCGCCGACGCGGCCGCCTGCTTACGCTTCTCCGCCGAGGTCCGGCCGAGGTCTGCCTGCTTCATCTCCTCGTACCGCTTCACCACCGTGTTGTATCCTGCCAGCGCCAGGTCCCAGTTCTTGGCCTCGTCATAGCGCTGAGCCGCGTTCCACGCTTCCTTGAGCCGGTCTTTTTCCTCCGTGAACCCTTGCCCGTCTTTGACGTTCAGCGCGTTGTCGTAGCACGTCTTGGCCGTTGCGTACCGCTGGCCGACTTCAGCTTCAGAAACCAAGTTGGTGGCCGGCAAGGCGGCCTCTTCAGCGCGTGCCACGCTTCCGGTGTCTTGCGGTGGCGGAAGCACCGCGTTCGTCACAGCACCCGCCGCCGGCTCGCTCACTTCGCGCACCTTTTCTGGGGGCGTGCCTCCCGTCCGGAAGAACCAAGCAGACGCACACGCCAGCGCGACGAGCGCCGCCGCCAACGCCAGCAGGAGCCTCTTCCCGCTGCTAGCCACCCCCTGGCCGCACTCCCCGGAAAGCGCGGCCACAAACGTGCCGCAGTCCTCAAACCGATCCGCCGGCTCTTTCGCGAGCGCCCGCTGCAGCGCCAGCCAGACGCGCTTCTCCAGGCCCGCGATCACACCCACCGGCTCTTTCAACACCGCCTCGCGCAGCACCGCCGCGTCGGAGTTCTCAAAGGGCAGCTCGCCCGCCAGCAGTTCGTAGGCCATCACCGCCAGCGCATACTGATCCGTCCGCGCGCCCTGGCGCTGCCCGCGCCACTGCTCCGGCGCCATGTACGGCCCCGTGCCGCTCGTGCCGTAATGCACCCGGCTCACGCGGCTCATGCTCGTGTGGATCTGCGCGGCCAGCCCGAAATCCAGCACTTTGACCGTCCCGTCCGCCGACAGCATCACGTTGGACGGCTTGACGTCGCGGTGAATGATCTTGCGGGAGTGCGCGAAGTCCAGCGCAGCGGCCACCTGCCGCAGCACCGGCAAGGCCTCGTCAAGCGTGCGGCAGCCGGCCAGCGGCTCGCGGGGGCCCACCTTCACCGCTCCGGCGGCGGCGTGCTCGCCCGCACGCTTCGAGCTTCCGGTATCCAGCTTCCCGCGCTGCTTCCGCCACTGGCGAAGGTTCACCCCCACCACGCACTCCATCACCAGATACGTGTCCCCCGTAACCTCGTCCCGCTCCAGCGTTTTCGCCGCCGCTATATTCGGGTGGTGCAGCCCCTCCACCAGCCGAAAGTTCTCGCGGATCTCCTCCATCTCAACCGAGTTGTGCGACAACTCCGGCGGCAGGGCCTTCAGCGCCACCTCGATTCCGCCGATCTGGTCGAAGCAGCGGTACACCACCCCCATGCCACCCTGCCCTAGCTCGTCGACGATCCGATAGCGCCGGAGGATGACGTCTCCCGACCGGAAGCGTTTTCTCTGCGCCTCCGCGCGCAGCGTCGGGCCATCGCCGACGCTCACCTCTCGCGCCGCGCGCGGCGCCGTCACCCGACTGTTTACCGAATCATCCATCGCCGCTCCCCTGGCCGCTCACCCCACCCCGCCTCAGGCTTGAACAGCCAACCCTCTTTATACCCAAACAGATACGTTGGCCAACAGCTTAACCATTTCGTGGTGCTAGTATATGCCGCATGCTACTGAAACTCAAGACTTGGCCGACTTGAATTTGAGAAAGGAGTCGGTCTGATCCAGCCCCACGCGACACCGATAGACCTCCACAGTGCGGCGCAGCCGTTCCTGCGCCCACTCCTCACTTCGGCTTTTGGCCCCCGGCCTCTGTCGTCTCCTTCTCGGCTCCGGCCTGCCACTCCGCCGCCTTGGCCTTGACGCGCTGCCACGCGTTCGAGCTGGCCGTAACCGCTTCGTTACGCCAGACCTTCGCCTTCTCCGCCGCGCGCTCCATCGCCGTCGGCTCCGGCGGAGGCTTGGGCAACAGGTCGCCGTACCCGGCCTGCGTGAGCGCCTGACACAGGTCGGCGTGCGCCGCGGCGTCGCTCCACGTCCAGCCCCGGATGTCGACGCGGGTTCCCGCCAGGCCGACGAACCGCTTGGAAACGACCACCAGACCCTTCTCGGTCTTCACCAGGTGGTGGCCTGAAAGCCAGAACAACAAGCCGGTCAGCGCTGCCGTAGCCAGCACCGCCGCCACGCCCGCCCAGACCCACGCCCGCGCCCGAAACGCCCGGCTGCGAACGACGGAGACAAACCGCGTCCTCATAGGCCCCTCCCGCCGCACAGCTGCCATCCCGCCCAGGCGGCGACCCCCAGCAGCAAAATCAGCAGCCAGACCGTCCGGGCGTAACTCCGCCTCCGGCCAGCGCCCAAAGGCGGCAAGGACGACTCGACGCGCGTCCGGTCGACGCGCCCTTCATGCTCCTGCTGCAACAGTTCTTTCCGGCTCATTCTTCACCTCTTTTCGTCTCGCGAGGAGGCTCGCCCTCCCAGCCGTGCGGGCGGGACACGAAGCCCCGCGCCTGCTACTTAGAACACCACCCCGAGCAGCGGCGACCCGTGCGTGCCGCTCTGGTTCCACAGTCCGATCTGCAGGGCCGCGCCGTTCTCCGCGTAGTTGATTAGGCCGATCTGAATGCCGCGGATCACCGCGGCCACATTCCAGATGCCGCCGATCTGGATGCCGTTCATCGCGTTCGCCCGGTTGTGGATAAGGGTCGTCTGTAGCGCGATCGGCGCGTCGCCCTTGATCCGGTTGTAGAAGCCGCCGATCTGGATGCCGCCGAAGTCGCCGCAGCTGTTGTCGAAGAGGTTGCAGCTGATGCCCGCCGCATCGCCGGTGACCTCGCCACTCAAGCCGAAGTCAATGCCATAGACGTCGTTGTGCCCGGACGTCCAGCCCGGGAAGCAGGTGTTGACCCTGATCCCGTACACGTCCCAGCCGCGCGAGAAGGGGATTCCCCACTCGAAGAGCGTGATCGCCAGCGGCGTCACGGGCTCATCGGCCGCCGGCTGCACGCTGGCCGAGCCCGCCGCCGTACCCATCGGAACCGTGCCCGGCGGCAACGCCGGCGCAACCCCCGCAGGCCTCCCGGGATTCATGTCCGGCCCCGCCGAGGCCGTGAGGGCGAGCCCCAGCAACACGCTGACCCCTACTGCTTGTTTCACGTTCATTGTACTGCCTCCTGAATCCTGCCTTGTTGCCAACTACCGGTGGATGTTCAGTTCCGGAACCGTGTAGAGCCGATTGACTAGCCCGTCAGGGTATTGGCCGCGGTCGTAGACCACCCGCGCCTGCAAGGTTCTGTTGACGTTGTCAGTCGACAGGACGACGCAGTCGTAAACCCCGGGAAGCGCGCGCACCCGCTGCACAAACAGGGTCGGGTAATCCGCATGCGTGCTCAGGAACCACGCGTTAGCCACCGTGACGATGCAGATTTCGAGTTTGCCGCCGACCTTCAGGCACGCGTCCGCCAGCCAGGGCGAGACGGTGGCGGCCATCTTGTCGGCCACGCTCTTGAGCGCGTCGCCCTCGCCGCGTCCGGGCGCGCCGGTCACGTCGAACCGGTTGCGCGCCACTAGGTCGACCATCACCTGCCGCGTCAGCGCGTTCAGCTCCGGCGAGCGCGTGACCGACGCGTCCACGTCGCCCTTGTAGACCGACCGCGTTCCCCTGGCGTTCAGCGGCTGGCTGGTGACCTCCAGATTTGCGACAATCTCAGACGGCCCTTGGTAAACCACGCGGTAGCCGGCTGCCGCCAAGGCGCCCTGCACACCGGTTCCCAGCAGGGTCGCCACCTGCCTGGCCTCCGCCCCCTGCGCCGACGACTGCACCAGCACGCGCGTCTGCTCGAGCACGGCCGAGGCCGTGGCCGTCTGCGTCTGCGCGGGCCGCAGATCCACCGCCGGCGGACGCGCCCCCACGCCCAGCACCAGGCCGGGCTGCTGGGTCGCCACCGCCCCGGGACTCGACACGACCGGCACCCCGCCGGCCGTCACCGTCGTCTGATACCCCGACCCGCGCGTATCGATCGTCCGGCACCCCGTCAGCGCCAGCGCCAGCGCGCCGGCAAACGTCACGTACATCACTTTATTCATGGCTGAACCTTCTTTCCCTTAGCGAACCCGGAACATCTGTTTGAGGAACATGCCCACAATCAGAACACCAATCATAACACCGACCGCCAATACGATATTCCGGAATGTGGAAAGCGCCTGCAATTGGTCTAGTATCTGAATCCAAAACGGCACCTTGAAATCTCCGATTCCTGCTGCATTGGCCACTCCTGCGAAATTGTTGTTGATGTCAAGGAACTTCGCCTCCATGCCGATCCTGACCCGCACGAGATTGACCTTGACAGGAGTATAAGAGGCAGTCGCCTTGCTGATGCAGGCACCTACCGGGTCAACAATCGTCAGAGGAGAGACCTCCAACATCGAAACGCCGCCTTTCAAGACTGCGACCTTGTCGCCGGGTTTGTCGCGGGCCCCGCCGATATCGGTCACCATCCTCTTTAAGACCGAATTGCTAACCTGACGGTTCGTGCCCGCCCTTTCGCGCAGAAACCGCGCTGTCATCCGGTCGCTCGCACTGCCGTTGGGCAAGCTCAACATGCTGACCGACGCATCCTTACCCGACACACCGCGGATAAACGCCTCAGTCATTGCCCGGCCCAGCGGCCCTGCGAACGGAACAACCAGCACCTGATAACCGGAGAGTCGGGATAAATCTGCTTTGGTAATAGCATCCTGAACGGCCAGATCGATCGCATTACGCGCGGCGTAGTTCACGACCTCGTACTCCGGGCCGGGGTCATCGTAAATGCCCTCCACCGTGCCCGCCCACAGCCGCTCCGCCGTATCGATGCGGATCAGGCGCAGCGAGACGCGCACGCTGGCCTTACCGGCCTTATCCTCGACTCCCAGCACCTGTCCGATGGCGAAGGCGTCCGCCATCTTGAAGACGCCCAGACGCGGCAGCGTCTTCGGGTCGTAGTCGCCGAAATCGGTGGCCGCATCGAAGAACCGGTCGACCTCGGCCCACTCCCCCGCGTGATCCTGATGCGTCAGAAACTGGAACTCCGTCGGAGCCTGCACCAGCCCGTTCTCGAACACGGTGGCGATCTCGGCATACTCCGAAATGTCCGCGCTGCCCCGCATCAGCTTCACAAACGCGATCTTCTTGACGTTCACGCGGCTGTCCGTAGCCATCTGCATGACGGCCTGATAGGCGGCGTCCTCAGCCGCAAATGAAAGCTCCCGCGTCCCGGCGGCAACCGTCAGCGCGGTTGCTAGAAAACCCGCGGCGCCCATCGCGGCGGCCGCAAGACCAGTGAAACGTTTCATGCTGTTGCTCCTTTGTTTGTTGCCCGCCGGCGTGACCCGGCGAAAAGCGGTTGTCGATTCAGAAGTCAGAAGACCGGAGTCAGAATCCAGAATGTGGTACGGCCGACGCATCATTCCGCCTCCTGACATTTATTGCCCATCTTTTCTTTCCCCTTCTGACTCCTGTCTCTTGTCTCCTGACTCCTGGCTTCTGACTCCTGACTTCTGACTTCTGACTCCTGACCTCCGACCTCTGGCTCCCCGAACCCGGCCAGCTCGGCGTCGAAGTCCCCCGCGTCGCGGTCGCGCCGCCGGCCGGCCTTGTCGAGGTCGCCCATCGCGTCCTGCACCGACTCCGCATCGCCCGCCTTGTCCTCGATATCGTCGGCCAGCCGGTCGATCAGGTCCTCGCTCACCTTGCCGCGCAGCCCGTGCGCGATCAGCTCCATAAAGCGGCCCTTGACCGTCAGGATCGTCTGCTCATTCTCCGACAGCAGCAGGAACTCCCGCTCCAGACTCTTGTAGTGCGCCATCAGCGTCTGCAGCTCAGTCTTCAGCATCCGCTGCCGCACGGGCGAGGCGCTCTCGTAGGCTTTCTTCTTGGAGGCGATCTGCGCGTGGAGCGCCTCCATCTCGCCCGTGACCTTTTCCCGCCGGGCGCCGTTCTCGTCGAGGCTGGCGTGGAGCGACCCTAGCATCGCCTCGGGCGAGCGGTCCACGTGGATCTTGGCCCACAGGGCCTTCGCGCCCGCGCCGATCTTGCCGGCCAGCGCCACGGTCTCGGCCATGGCCTTCTTCGCCAGCTCCGCCGTGGCCTTACGCACGAGCCGCTGCTCCTCCGCGCGGTTCTCGGCATGCTCCTGACCTCCGACCTCCGACTTCCGACCTCCGACCTCCGTGCTCATAACCTTCTCCTTCCAGCCGTGCTCCGGGCACCGCCCGTTACCCTGACCCGCGTGCAGCCGGCAGAACGCCGCCCCGCACCCCGCCTCCACGCACCGACCACCCACCGCCCACCGGTTCGGCAGCCCTTGCCCGCACACGCAACATGTCTCGGTCTTGTCGCTCATGGCATTCGCACCGACACCTTCCCTTAAAACGCCGCTATTTTACGTTTTGTTTACGTCTGTTGTCAACTGCTATTTTCAAAATAGTTATCGTGTGTATTTTTTACTCCTGTATCTGTTTAATAACTCATGATAATTCGCACATTAACAGTACTCCAGGCTTTCGTCTTCTCACTCCTGTATCCTGCGAAGCGCCTCGTCAATGCCGCAGACGCGCACCTCCGGCGCGACCTCGTATCCGGCGTCCTCCATGGGGCAAATTACGAAGGCCTTCGCCGGCTTCAGCAGCTCCAATGCGGCACGTCCTCCGCGAGTCAGTTCAGGCGCGAGCGATGCCTTGAATTCAAAGGCTAACCGCCGCGTGCCCCGCTCGAGCACAAGATCCACCTCCTGCCCGTTGGAGTCCCGGTAGAACGACGCCCGCCAGCGAGGCAGCGCTGTGACGATCTGCTCCAGGCACCACCCCTCCCAAGACGCGCCGAGACACGGATGCCCCAGCAGGGCGTTCTGATCCTCCAGTTCCAACAGGCTGTGCAAAACGCCGCTGTCCCTGAAATAGAGCTTAGGCGCCTTGATCAGACGCTTCTTCAGATTCGCTTGCAATGGCGGCAGCAGCCGCACCATGTACATCGACTCCAGCAGCCCAAGCCAGCTACGGACCGCCGTGTGGCTGACGCCCAATGACTCTCCCAGCCGCGAGCTATTCAGCAACTGGCCGTGAACATGCGCCGCCATCCGCCACAGCCGACCCAGCGTCTCGGAATAGGCCACGCCCCCGCACAGCGGAACATCCCGCTCGAGAAACGTTGCCGCGAACTGCTCCCGCCACAACAGGCTCGCCTCTTCGGAGCCGGCCAGCAGACTCCCCGGAAAACCGCCCCGCCGCCAATGCGTGAAGAAGGCCGGACGGTCTCCCGCCACGCTCCCGCGCACCTCCCTCCACTGGAACGGCGTCAAGTGGTGATAGCGGATGCGCCCCGCCAGCGTCTCCGAACTCTGCCTGAGCAGCTCCGGCGCCGCCGACCCCAGAAGAAGGAAACGCAGCCCCAGCGGGCGGTCATCGGCCAGCGCCCTCAGCACGGGAAACAGACCGGGCTGGCGCTGCACCTCGTCCAGACAGACCAGCCGCCCTTTCTGCTGGCTCAGGAACAGTTCGGGGTCGCGCAGCCGCCGCGCGTGCGAGGGCCGCTCCAGATCGAGATAGACCGACTGGCCCTTCCACTCGGACAGCAGGTGTCGGGCAAGTGTCGACTTGCCGCACTGGCGCGGACCGAGCAGCGCCGTGACCGGCACCTCCTTCAGCGAACGCAACAAATCACCGCTAATCTCTCGTTCCACAAAGTTATGTGTTTTGCCATCCATAGTTTCAAATTACATACTTTAGGCGTTTCCTGCAAGCCCCAAAACCAAGGAAGCGGAAAACCCGTTCTCTGTCCACATTTTCAAACGGCGTTACTCCTGTCGTTTAGTCCCGCTCGGCGTGCGGCGGGCTTGTCTCCGGTTTCGAGTCTCACGTCTTACTCTCCCGACTTCTGCACCCCACCCGCGCCATCAGGGAGAGGGCCGGGGTGAGGGTTCTGGCAACTGCTTGAGCGCCCATTGGAGGCCTCATGGAACTGGGGCCAGAACCACGCGGAAGCCGATCCAACTTTTCTTGGCCGTAGAAACATCCCCTGAATAGTACGCTGATCGACAGTCTGCGGCGTCAGAGCACCAACCCCCGCCCCGGTACTCAGGGCAGTGGAAGTTTTGGGGCCTCCGAGAATACACGTAATGGCACCACTCCGACACGTTTCCGTGCATGTCGTAAAGCCCCCAGGCGTTGGCCCGCTTCTGCCCCACCGCATGGTGACCCGTGCGTCCATAGCCATCACCGTACCAAGCCATGTCGTCGAGCTTGCCCGCATACGGTTCGGTTGTCCCCGCCCGGCACGCGTAAGGCCCTGTCGTCCCCGCGCGACACGCGTATTCCCACTCCGCCTCCGTCGGCAGACGGAAGCGACATGCGGGCGGGGTACGTATCTGCGCACCCGCCAGCATCCCGTTCAACGTCCGCAAGAACGTCTGGCAATCATCCCAACTCACACCCTCCACCGGTAATGCCGCGTTCTTGAAATGGCTGGGGTTATCCCCCATGACCCGCTTCCATTGCCGCTGCGTCACTTCATACGCGCCCAACCAAAACCCTTTCGTCAGAGTCACACTGTGCTGCACCTCGTCCCCGCCCCGGTGATCTTCGGTTAACGGGCTGCCCATAAGAAACTCGCCCGGCGGCACCCAACGCAACTCAAGATTCACTCCGTCCCCCAGATCGAGCGTCAACGGGTTGCCGAGGTTGTATGTCGTCAGATTGGTTACAACCACAGCACTCGTGCTGTTTGGCAATGCCGGTGCTTGTGCCGACGCCAGACTGCTGTTTGTCAAACTCTGCCCGCCTTGTCCTAACTCATAAAGTTCTTTCACTTCAGCAGCGGAAAGCGCACGGTTATATCCGCCTTCGCAACGGTTCGGCAATCCTATTCAGGCCCGGGGCGCAGCGCACAGGAAAACCAAACGGCTACCGAATCGTGAAAGGCACCTTGCCGCTGATCTGTTTGGAGCCAGCTTGCCCTCCACCGAAATCCATCGATGACACCCACACATCATATTCACCCTTCGGCAGCGATTTGAATGTGGTCTTTGTTTTTCCAAACAGCATGTTGTTCAAACCCTGATGGCTCTGACGATTGATTGCGAAGGCCGACGCATTAGCCAAAAGTTTGCTATCGCTTGTGACACAGGTCAGCGTCGCCGTTGTTCCCGACACAACAAGTTTGATTTGCACCTCATGTTTATCAGAGGCATCGCTTGTGTATGTCTGGCTCGGCGAACATCCCAGAATACACAGGACTGCTCCAAGCAGAAAACACCCAACCCAACCGTCCGTCGTTTTCCTGATTCTCATCTCATCTGTCCTTTCATGACGCTTCGTGTTTTTGGTCGCCGGCGAAAGCGCGTCATACGTCTTTCGGCGGCGAATGTCTTGATGATATAAACAACAGCCGCTAAATCAACCCGGCAGAAGCAAATCCATAACGACAACTATTGAAAGTAAACAAGACTCTATAGACCTTTACATTCGCAGTCGTTAGTTTGGTTTCTTTCATTGAATCCCCTTGAGTTCTTTCACCTGACTATCTGTCATAAAAACCTTGAAATGATAAACAAATGACCAAGCCAATTATTGCCGCGAAAGCATTCAGCTCCGAACGCCTCACCCGCCGCCAGCGTGGCCTCTGGCGCAGTCGCGCCATGCGCCGCCAGCGTGCGTCTGTCACCCAGTGAACCTGTCTGGTCAGTATTCATTCGTATCCCTTGTTGTATCCGTTCACAGAGAATTCAACCCGTCTTCAGTAACGCGTTTCGCAGTTCAGCCGACGGACTTTTACATCCTGAATACTCAACTTTCACCGCGACAAGACGAGCCGGAACCCGCAGTTGGTGAGGCCAAGCGTTCCGCCGCCGGTGTAGCGACCCTCACACTGCAAGTAGCAGGAACGGACGCAATACCACGACCCGCCGCGCCACGCACCGAACGTCGTTCCCGACACATCTGCGGCGCAACACTCCCACACGTTACCACCCACCCCATGCAATTTCCACGCATTCACCCCGCTCTTCTCGACCGGGCACGACACCAGATAACCGTCGTTATACTCGGCAATATAGGTCCCGAATTGTCCTTTAGATTCCTGTCCGCAGTAGTTTCCAGCCTGCGGCGGCATGGAATTGCCCCACGGGTACTCGCGCCCATCGCCACACTGCGCGATAGTCAGCCACTCCTGTTCGGAGATCACCCGATAACGCAAACCTCCAAGCGTGCCTTTATCACGTTCCGTCAGCCACGACGCATACGCTTTCGCATCATCGAAATCCACCTGCGCGACTGGTTGACGATCACCGTTCAGACTGTATCCTTGGTAGTCCTTACTGTTGTGTCTTGTTTCTTTCTTACGGTACTCTCCGTTTGTCACCTCGTATTTACCGACCCAGATCTTCAGCGCGGGCACCCATACAAATTCCATGCCCACCGCCGACGAGATCCACCCCTTTAGCATCGAAAGCTCCTGATCTCTCATGAAGGAGGCGATCTGGGTTCCGCGCGCTTTCACCTGCGCAGCCAAGACTTCGTCGGGCGCTGCGGTCAAGGCGGTCCTGTAAATGTCCACGGCTCCCTGCCAGTCTTTCCGGTCCTCGGCTTCGTTCCCTCGTTTCATGATCTCGTCGAAGGCGGCTTTCCTCTTCTCATAGGCGATGCGGTCGCCTGCTTTCTTTGCCCTCTCCAGCGCCTGCGTACGCTCGCTGTCCGTGGGTGCGGCAACAGCCGCGCTTTCGTACGCCGTCTGAGCCTTCGCATAGTCCCCGTTCTTTTCCATTTGTTGGGCTTCCGCAAGAAAGCGCTCGTATTCCGCCCGCTTGCGCGTAGACGTCCGATCAAGATCCCGCGCGTTTGCGACCCGGGCGAGCGCAGCCCTAACGTCTTCGGTGTTAATCAACTCGTTCGCCGCCTCGTAGGCTATGAGCGCCTCGGACCACTGACGGTTGGCCTCCGCAGCCTTGCCTTGTGTGATGAGCACGTCACGCCGCTCGCGCTTGATCTTCATGCGTTCGGCTTCGGAAAGTCCGGCAATGAGATCTGACGAAGACGCCGACTTCGACCCGGACGTTTCTGTGACAGCCGTGCCCGCATGTGTCGCTGCTGGCCGAAGGTTACTTGATGATAATTCTGACTTCGGCGTGAGGGCCGCTAATGCCAACCACCCGACGGCCAGCACGGCCAGCGCCGCCGCGCCACCGACCTGAACATGACGGTTTTTCAGGAGCTTCAGCCACCGCTGATCGCCCGGCTCACGCTCCAGACGTGCGATCTCTTTACGGACTTCATGTGCCGAGGCGAAGCGGCGGTCAGGAGGAGCCATCATGCGCTTGACCAGGCCGTCCAGGGCAGGCGGACAGCCTAACACCCGTTCGCTGGGCGTCTCCATGCCGGACGGCAGCTCGCCGGTCAGCAGTTCGAAAAGCATGACCCCCAAGGAGTAGATATCGGTCTGCGGGGTCACCTCCGTGCCCCGGCGCTGTTCCGGGCTCATGTAGTCCATTGTCCCCACGATTTGACCCTGCATGGTCATCTGCGCGACTGACGGCCGCAGGGTGGGACGCTCACCCTGGCTCTCTTGCGAAGTCCGCATGCCGACCTCTATCGCCAGCCCCTGTTGGCCCAGGATGAGCGAACCCGACTGGCTGCGGATGACGTCGCCGAGGATCTTCCCCAAGCCGAAGTCCGCAATCCGAGAGTGCCCCTGCTCGTCGAACAGGATGTTCTCTGGCTTGATGTCGCGATGGACAATGCCCTTGCCGTGCGCATACTCCAGACCGGCGCAGATCTCATCCACGACACGCAGCGCCGTGCGCCACGGCAGACGCGTCCCGCGGGGATGCAGCTTCGCGCGCAGGCTGCCGCCGGGCAAGTACTCCATGATGAAGTAGTAGACGCCGTCCTGACAGCCGAAATCATGGATCTGGGTAATATTGGGGTGATGCAACTGGGCCAAGACCTTGGCCTCCTGATGAAACCGCTGCACGAGGTCCTGCTGCGAGCTGAAACCCTCCGGCATGGTCTTGAGGGCGCGCGACACCTTCAACTCGGTATGCTCGGTCAGCCAGACAGCCCCCATTCCGCCTTCACCAATTTTGGCGGTCACCCGATCCTTGCCGAAGACTCTGCCGACGAGATTCGTTCCACCAGGAACCGCGCTGGGGCCAATGGTCTTGTCCGTCCCGACGCTGGGCGCGGGTCTTCCAACCGACCGCGCATCAGGCACGCGGATGCGACCATTACAGGCGGGACATTCGATCGTCTCACCTCCCATGTCGGACGGTGCTTCCAAACGTTGCTTACAGTGTGGACACAGGAAATATATATCCGTCATAGTAGTGTGCCTCGTACGTTGTGATTTCCCCTCACCCGAACCGCTGCCGCTTGAACCGCTCGAACTCCTCCAGCATGTCCGATGTAATAGAACTGGGCACCCGCTGCCGAGCCTCTTCGAAATCGGCCGGAGTCAGCACGGCCTCCGAATCGTCAGTGATCGCGCGGCCCAGCGCCAGGCGCTTCGCCGCATGCACGACCGCGGCCACGTCGCTTCCGGAGAAGCCCTCCAGCGATTCCGCCAGCGCGGCTGCATCCAAAGACGCGTCGCAGGCCGCATCCCCCAGATGCTTCCGGAAGATGCCCAGCCGCGCCTCGGCGTCCGGCGGGCCGATGTAGATCTTTTCGTCGAACCGCCCCGAGCGGAACACCGCTTCGTCGATCTCCCACGGCTTGTTGGTCGCGCCCAGTATCAGCAGCACGTTCTTCGAGTCGCGGAACCCGCCCACGTCCGCCAAGAACTGCGTCACCAGCCGGTTGTCGGCCCCGGAGGTGCCGTCGTCGCGCTTGGGCAGCAGCGCCTCGATCTCGTCCAAGAATAGCACGGCCATGGGCTGCTCCTGCGCCGCGCGGATCAGCCGGCTCAGGCGCTGCTCCGACTCGCCGTACCACTTAGACCTGAGCTGCGCGCCCGAGGCGTAGTAGAACGGGCACTCGAGCACGCCCGCGACCGCCTTGCCCAGCAGGGTCTTGCCCGTGCCGGGCGGGCCGTACACCAGCACGCCGCCGCCCGCGTTCAGGCCCAGCGACCGCGCCTTCTCGGGGCTCTTCATCGGATACACGACCATCTCGTGGATCACGCGCTTCGCGTCCGCCATGCCCGCGATGTCGTCGAAGTCCACGTCCGGCTTCTCCGCCACCAGCCACTCGTCGCCGTCGGCGGTTTCGACACTCGACTCCCGACCCGCGACGCCCGAGCCATCCCCAACTTTAGAACTCCCGCACTTCAGAACTCCAGAACTTCTCCCCCTTAGCTCCTCCGCCAGCGCCACCCAGCCCTCTGCGTCCCGCGCGTGCGCCTCCGCGACCGGGCCGGAGGTCCGCCCCGCCAGCGCGAAGCCGCATTCGGCCGCGCGCGCCGCCTCGGCCGCCGCCCGCGCGTAGTCGTGCGCCTTGACGAACTCCGCGCAGGCGTTCTCATGCCGCGTCTTGATGTCGCTCATCGACCGCATCTTGAAAATCCTTTCTTTAGCTGTTCAGGAGCAGGTCCCCGGCCGCCAAGCGCCGGCCCGCCGGGCCGGACCGGCCCGTACGCGTCGTGGGCGTGTCGCCCATGCTGTGGTCGTCTGGCGGCGGGTTCGCGCTGCCCAGCGTCTTTCGGTTGCCGATCAAGTTGTCCATGGGGCTCCTTTAATTTTGCACTACACATTCGACGGCCGGAACAGCCTCGACGTTCTCGGCCAGCGGATAGCGGCGGGTGCCCGCGTATACGACCTCTCCGCGAGTGATCACCCCGTCGGCCAGCCCAGCCAGCAGCCCCGACGCGTCGGTGCGCCCCACCGACGCGCCGCACTTGAACTCGTAGCCGATCCGCTCGCGGCCGCGGTCGACGATCAGATCGATCTCGGCCCCGGCCTGCGTCCGGTAGAACCAGAACTGGCTCGCCGCGCCGTTCTGCATCTCACGGGCGATCACCTGTTCCACGAGCAGGCCTTCCCAACTGGCGCCGCGCCGGGGCGACTGCAGCAGCTCAAGCCCGCTGCGTATCCCAAGCAGCGCGTGCAGCAGACCGCAATCGCGGATGTACAGCTTGGGCGACTTGACCAGCCGCTTACCTAGGTTGGCGTGCCAGGGCTGCAGACGGCGGACGAGGAAATGCCCTTCCAGAATGTCGAGATGGCTGCCGACCGTGTGATAGGTGACGCCGAGGGAGCGCCCCAGCTCGGACGCGTTGAGCAGCCCGCCATGCACATGCGCCAACATGCCCAAGAACCGCCGCATCTCCTGCGGCGAGGTTTTGAGCCCGTAGCCGGCCAGGTCGCGCTGAACCAGCGACTGGACATACTGCTCCAGCCAGCGCGCCCGCCGCTTCGCGTCAGACTGCAGGCAGACGTCGGGATACCCGCCCCGCAACCAGTACTCGTCCAGTCCGGATAGCTCTCCCGCCACCTCGGCGTACAGGAACGGTGTCAGCTCCACGACGCCCACCCGCCCGGCCAAGCTCTCGGAAACCTTCCGAACCAGGATCGGATTGACCGAGCCCAGCAGATAGAATCGGCCAGTCTTACTGCGCTCCTCGTCGATCACCGATCGCAGGACGGAGAAGAGGGCCGGCAACTCCTGCGCCTCGTCGAAAATCAGCGTGCCCGGCAGACGACTCAGCGCCAGCTCCGGGTCGCCGGCGAAAACGGCGTAATCCGACGGCCGCTCCAGGTCGAAGTACGTCCCTTTCAGAAACGCTTTCGCCAGCGTCGTCTTCCCGCACTGGCGCGGCCCGACGATCAGCACCGCCGGGAACTGCGCTGCCATTTCAGAGACAAGGCTTGCTATCCGCCGTTTAATCATGATTGTAAATTAGCATTACCGTCTCTAATTAACAAGTCAAAAGTGGCAGGGCAACCTGCCCGTACCCCGGTGGAGGGCGAACGTCCCCGTGAGCCGCCGGTCCGCACGTTGTACCGGCTTCAGCCGGCCACGATTCCCAGCTCTTCCCTGTACACGCCCGCGGGCTCGGAGAGTCCCGCGCCACATTGTCCTGCGGCTCGTGAGGACACTCGCCCTCCAGGGGCGGGCGGACACGGAGGCCCGCCCCTGGCCCCTGTATCCTGCGGCGGGCTTCCCTCACTTCCCTCCGAGCAGCTCGCGCACCTTCTCCTGGCCGCCGCCGATGCGGCGCTCCATCTCCGAGGCCGTTTTCGCGCTGCCGCCGGAAATGTCGGCGGACACCTCCTGCTCCAGCGACTTCGACAGCTCCTCCAGCGACGGGATGTGGTCCTGCAGGTTGCCGGTCGCGCCCTCCATCTCCTTGTCGTAGAGCGAGGCCCAGAAGCGGTCGGCGTCCTGCTGCTCGCCGAGCAGCTCGCCGGCGGTGTCGAAGACGTCCTCGACCAGTTCGGGGTTAATGTCCGTGACCTTGTTGACCGCGGCCAGCGCGGTGGCGAACTCGGCGTCGGTGCCGGCGGTCTCCATCTTCATCAGGTACTGCTCGAAGACCCAGCGCTTCTGCTCGAGCTTGGTCACCAGCACCTGCGCAGCGCGGTAGCTGGTCAGCGCCCGCTGCGCCGCGGCCTTCTTCCCCTCCTTGAGCGCGTCGCGGGCTTTCAGCCAGTCCGCCTCCGCGTCCTTCTCCATGCGCTTCGCGCGATCCTTCACGTCCTGGATCGCGTTCTCCGCCTGCCGATACGCGCGCCGGCGGTCCTTGCGCACCGCGCGCTCTTTTTCCTTCTTCGTCTTGATGAATAGAAATGCCATATCTGACTCCTGACTTCTGATCTCCGACCTCTGATCTCCGACCTCTGATCTCCGTCCTCTGACCTCCGGCCTCCGCCGTTTCACAGCCCGTACTGCGCAAACGCCCGCACATCGATCGTCTTGCCGCCGAGGGTCACCGGCGAGCCCGGCGTCAGCCAGCCAGACGAGCCGCCGGAGCGCCACGAGAAAGCCCCTTGCTCATAGCAGATCACCGCGCCCGAGCAGCCGGGGATCACCTCGCCGAGATCGAGGCAGGCCCACAGGAGCGCGTAGCATTCCGGCACGCTGTCCGTCCTGCGCAGCACGACAGCCGGAACGCGCCCGCGGTGGCAGCTGTGTTCGCCGCGCCCGACGCAGGCCGCGCAGTGCGACGCGTCAAAGAAGCAGCCGTGAGCCGTCAGGCCGAAGTCGTGCGCCGCCGCCGTGCCTGCAAGCCCGAGCGACGCCCGTCTCGGAAAGGTGTCGACCGGGAAGCGCGTCGCGCCGTGGACCTCATGGCCCTGCCAGAAGGTTCCGCACGAGGAGGGCTTTCTCCTGCCGCACTCATCTGTCGTGCCGTCGTGGATCACGCAGTCGCCGCCCTCCAGCTCGATCATGCAGTGGAACTTGCTGATCCGCTCGCCCGTCATTCCCGGCTCTTTCCCTGCGCCGCCGAACAGGCGCGTGACAACGCCGTTCTCGCGGTTGCGGCCCAAGGTCAGGCGGTGTCCGGCAAGCAGATGCACGAGCCTGCCCCCGTCGCTCAGGGTCAGCCGGCTGGCCTGGCTCCCGGCAGGCGGCGCCGAGAGCCTCGGCGTAACCGGGACACACTCTTCCTCGAGCAGGGAGACCATGCGGTACGCCCGCTGGTCGGTCTTCAAGAGATTCAGCAGTTCCGTCAGGGAGTGGGCGGCCCCGTTATGGGCGAACGTGCCCACCACATCCGCCGCATTCTGGGACAGATGCACATCGGCCGCGTGCCCGGTCCTAATGTCGTTGGTGATGTTGAAAACGATGTTTTCCGCGACCTGCCTGACCGAGCTTTCGGCCGGATAAACATACAGCTCGGTGTTGGCGGCGCACTTGACCGCGCACCGGTCGTTCTTGAAGCGCAGGCTGAGCCCGACCGCATAAGCCCCCTGCTTCAGCGGGGGGATTGTCACGCTGAACTCGCCCGGCTTGAAGATCTTCGGCTTTTGCCAGGTCACCGGATGGATCTCCACCCCGGCGACGCCGCGCAGGAACAGCTCCAGGCGGACGTCTTGGATGCTCGCTTCGAGCGAGGTCAGCCGCACGCGGAACAGGCCGTAGGTCTCGGCAATGCCGAACACCAGAGAGTCCGTTTCAAGCCGCAGCCACGGGCTCTCGTCGGAGCCCTCCGAGCCGCCCTCAGCCGGCGCGGCCGCCCGCCGGTCGCCGGAGGCGAAGCCGTCCTTCTCGCGGCCGAGCGGCGCGGGGCAAGCGGGGTCTAGGACGATCACGCGCGCCGGCCGCTCGGCCTGCGCGTGCATGATGACGCGCACGCCCTCCTGCGGCGCAGGCTCCGGCTCCGGCGCCACCGGACACGGCGGCACAGCAGGGGCTTTGGTCGCACAGGTCGAGGTGGAGGGCTTTTCCGCTCCGGCCTCCTGCGGAGTCCCGCACGCATTGCAGAAGGCTCCCGCATCGGTCAGCTTGCCACATGCTAAACAGGTCACCCGTGCCATGGTTTAAGTCCTTTAGGGAGTCAGAAATCGGCCGTCAGAATAGTAACCACGGAGTACGCGAACCGAAGAGCCAACGCCCCTTTGACCCGTTCGCCCGCCAGCTCTTCGTGGCCCTCCCCCGCCTGCGAGCGAAACGGCCCTGAACCTGCGGACGCCCTCGCCCCATCAGGGCGGGCCTGTAAGCGCCGCCCTTCCGTAGCCCGCCGTTGCTGGTCGCACCTGTCCATTCGCCGGCTCCTCAATGCACGATCGTTTGCGGCTGGGGCGCCTGCCGCTTGGCCGCCTCCACCGCCGGCTCGAGCATGGTCTTCGTGATCCGCTCTTGGCGGTCGTTCGCGTCGGCGTACAGCCGCTTCATCTCGGCCAGCAGCGTCTCCGCGTTTTGCCGCGTGCGGTCGCACATCCGCGACAGCGCCTCGGCCGCAGCCGGGCTGTTCTGAGCCGCCTCAGCCAGGATCTGCTCGGGCGACATCTTGATGTTTCGCTCCACCATCAACCGCTCGAGCAACTGCCGGCGCACGGCAGGATCCTCCACATCCGCCAGCAGCTGCTCCGTGGTCATGCCCGCGCGCCGCGTGGCGTCGGCGGCCTTGCGAACCGCTTCCACCTCGTCCTTCTTGGCACGAATGCCGACCGCCCACTCCGCCTCCAGCTTCTCCTGCTGGAACGTCTCGTTCCGTGCCTTGGCCTGCGCGTTGGCCTGCCGAACCACGAGCTCGAGATTGTAGTCGTCCCATTTGACCCGAACGCCGATCTCGTGCTCGGCCTTCTCATTCACGACATCGTGCTGGTGCCGCAGCTCATCCAGCTCGTTCAGATGCGCGTATCCGCGCAACAAGACCGCCCGCTCCTGCTCGCGCTGGGCGTGCGCAATGCCGTACTCATGAGCCGTCAGCTCCTCATACTCCAGCAGGTCGCTCTTATCCTTGATCTGCGACATCGCCTCCTTATTCAGGAGCGCGCGGATCGCGGCCGAATACTCCAGCTCGCGCCGCTTGATGTCCACGTCGCCGAGGCGTTCCGCATACTTCTCGTAGGCTTCGCCCGTAAACTCAGCCGAGGAGACGCGGACGACCGTCAAGCCGTACCGGCCGACATCCTCGGCGATCATGCGGGCCATCGTCTCCTGCAGCCGCATCCGGCGCTCGGGGTCGCGCACGAGGTCGTCCAGCGTGGAGGTCACGCACATCGCGTCAACCGCCGCCCGGATCACCCCCTGCAGCGTCTCCGAAAGGTCCTTGTACGCCAGGTTGCGCCGATCCTTGAGCCCATTCTCCAGCAAGGCCAGCGCGGCGGCCTTGTCGTTGCCGAAGCGCAGGAGCACTTCGCCGTAGAACTCGATCGGGTGGTGCTCCGACGTGCGCAGCCCCTCCACGCGCAGAGGCAGCGCCAAGTCGCCGACGTCAACCATCACCGCTGACCGCGGCGGCGGGTTGCCGAACCAGTTGATCCGGCGCGCCAAGCTGTCCGGATTGTGCCGGCCGCTCTCGAGGATGCCGTGGATGTGGCCGCCGTCCATCACAACGGCAACCGTGCCCTCCTGCACCTGCAAATCGTCCTGCAGGAGGCGCTTGATGTCGCCGATCTCGAACCGCTGCGCGAAAAGGCCCACGTCCTTGCGCCAGATGCCGCCAGCCATGACCGCGCGGTCCTCCGGGTAGAGAGGCGTGTTGCAGTGCGAGCAGAACTGCGCGTCGTTCCCGATCCACCGCTTGCAGGAGGGGCATTTCCACCACCCCCCCGGCGCGGGCGAGCCACAGACGTTGCAAAAACGCGCGGTCTTGCGCACGGAGTTGCCGCAGCGCGGCCACTTCGCCTCCTGTTTCGCCTGCGCCAGGGCTGCGCCGCCCAACGCCCGCCCCGTCTGGGGGTCGATCAACGCGTCACACCGATCATGGAATATGCCCATCGTCCACCTCGCTTGTTGTCGATTTAAGCTTGCTACAGAATACCTTACCCTATCCCTTTATGCACGTACAAACATATACACGTTGCACGCGCAAGGATCACCCACATTCCGATTACTTGCCCCTCGTGGCGAGCCCGGCCGAGCCATTGGCTCCCGCTTCCGGCCCCTTATGCTCCCTGCAGACCCTGACACCTTGCCGCGCCCAGCAATCGAAGCACACCGGCGCGCCGCAAACCGTGCAAGCCTGCTGTAGAGACCCCTTGCTGCGGTAGAACGTGCCACAGGTCGCGCAGGTTCCGCCCTCGGGCGACATCTGCTTGCTGCGCTCCAGATACGCGTTCAGATCCGTCCGGGAGACCCGGTACAGCTTGCCCAGCCGCGCGGCGGGCAGTTCGCCCGCACGCACCATGCGGTAGATGAGCTGGTAGGTCACTCCCATCTCGTCCGCAACCTCTTCCAAGCTCAAGTGCTCTTTATCCGTCGGCATAGCCTACTCCTTCCCTTAAAACGCCGCTATTTTACGTTTTGTTTACTTCTGTTGTCAACTGCTATTTTTAAAACATTATTCATGCGTCTCTATTACTCCTGTTCTTGATCGTGTAGCTTCCCAATGCGGGCGCAGCCCGCAACCCTAACCCCGACACACTCCCAACGGGCGAGCGAGTAAACACCGTGCTTTTTATTGTCCCTGTTGAGCCGTAAGGCACTTCTCGCGGCCGCGTGCAGACTCAGCTCTTGTCAGCCCTTACTACGTTTAGTACTGTTACCCTAAATGAAAATGCCGGTTTTCATCATCAGGCTGGCCTTCGCAAGCGTGTACGTGGCTGCGCCGGTTGCGCGGGCCACGACGCTCTCCGACCCGGCCGTGGATGCCTATAACTGTCGCATGGCGACCCAATGTATTGGCCCCAGGTATCACTTCACCGGCGACACCAGCCTGCTGGAGGGCGCGAAGGTCTTGTCCGATTACGGAACCAAGACGGCAAGCTACTGGCTGTATAGCTATTACTGGAATGCCGCCAAGCTCGAGGTGCTGGGCTTCAAGCAACGCCACGGGAGATTGCCTACGGACGCGGAGTTTGCCGCCCTCGCCCATTCGCTGCTCGACACGGGCGCGACCCTTGAGGCCCCCGTGAGCCTGACCCTGACGGCAGGCCCTCCCGCGCTGCCCCGCCTCGCCTCCGCCACACTCAACGGCTCGCTGAAACAAGGCGTCTACGGCGATGCTCTGGCTCATGTGACGGTCTATTGGGGAGCCCGGGACGGCGGAACCAATCGCCAGGGGTGGGCCCATGCCGTTCCGCTGGGAACGAACACGCTTGTCGGCACGGTCGCCTACGCCCCGCTCGTGTCCTCGCTGCCGGCTGAATACTACTATCGCTACTACGCGGCCAACACGAGCGGCGAGGCCTGGTCGCCAGAAACGGTGCATGTCGACCTCCGCGTGAATCCGCCGGACTACGGCCACCGGATGAAAGTGACCTTCAGCGGCTACAGCCGGGCCGAGACGCTCGAGAACTTTCCTGTGCTGGTTAGCCTCAGCACGAACCAGCCCGGTTTTTCGTATTCGCAGTTCGCCTCCACGGGCGGAGGTGATTTGCGTTTCACGGATGCGGGCGGAACGGCCATGCTGCCCCATGAGATTGATGAATGGAACACCAACGGCACCTCCTCTGCCTGGGTATCCTTACCCGCGCTATCGGCCTCGAGCGACTTCATCTGGGCCTATTGGGGAAACGCAGCGGCCACCGCCCCTCCGCCCTGGAGCACGAACGGCGCCGTGTGGTCGCCCGGCTGCGAGCTGGTCTGGCATTTGAAGGAGACGACATTCCCTTACGCGGACAGCGCGCGGCGGCATCCCGCGATCTCGGGCATTGCGCCGACGACCGCCGCAGGCGTGGTGGGCAGAGGCTGCGGCCTCAGCAGCGGCGCCAAGCAGCATCTGACGCCGGGAGCCGTCAGCCTCGGCGGCGTCTTCACCCTGAGCGCGTGGGTGAATGTGGATCCGAGCGCCACGAGCATACGGACCGTCTGGGCAAACAAGACCGACAGCGCCGGCACAGGCTTCGCCTTCTACGTGAACAACTACAGCAGCTCTGGCAAAGCGGACAGGAGCCTTGTCTTTGAGACGGGCAACGGAACCGCGTTCACCAAGGCCTATACCGCCACGAATGCGGTCAGCTCCGGCCACTGGCATCTCGTAAGCGCCGTGGTTGACCGTCTGTCTGGGACGGCGCGCCTGTATGTGGATGGCACGGACTGCACCGCCGGCGGCAGCGTTCTGAGCGATTTCGCCATCCAAGCCGCCATTGACCTGGGCTGTTTCGCCAACACGAATTACCCCTTCAAGGGCTCGATGGACGAGGTTCGCATCGAGCCTCTCGCACGTTCCCCAAACTGGATCTGGGCCAGCTGGATGACCGTGGCGTCCAACACGACGTTCGCCACCTACGCAGTCCTCGATGGCGCGCTGAAGATCACCGACCTGTTCGCTGAAAGCGGCGGCGCCCTTCGGTTTGGGGGGTCCGGACTACCCCTGCAGGCGTATGTACTGGAGGCGGCCACCAGCCTCGTGCCGCCGGTCGTCTGGTCGCCCCTCGTGACCAACACGGCCGACAGCGAAGGCGTGTTCGGCTTTTCCGATCCGCAAGCGACAAACTTTCTCCAGCGCTTCTACCGCATCACCATCCCCTGACACAGCGCCTGCGGGAGCGCGTTCCCGGTGCGCGCGAAGCGCACCACGGCAAACGACTTCCCTGAGTCCAGTTGAATCACGCGCTGCTCGATCAGGGCCAACGCCTTCCGCTCGCACAGTTCAGCCAAGCGGCCGGGGCCGACATACTGGAAGAAGCCGATGACGCGCGCCAGCGACTGGGCGTGCGGCGAAGGGCTCACCGTCGAAAGGCCCGCGGCCGGAAGCTGCAGGAGGGCGCAGAACAGGCCTTTCGGGGCAAGCAGGAGCGAGACAGACTCGACCGCCTCCTCGAGCCGCGTAAACTCGAAGATCAGCCCGCCGAAGACCAGATCGACCGGCGTGTGCGAGCGGAAGCCTTCGACCTCGCTTGCGTGGCACTCCAAGCCGGGTATTTCGCGGCGGTAGCGCCGCTCCAGAACCTCGAGGTACGCGGCGTTGATGTCCACGCAGACCACGCGCTCAACGTCCGCGCCGCGCAAGGCATCCAGGCCGTTTCCACCCGCGCAGCCAAGCAAGGCCACCGATTTGGGGCGCGTCGCGGCAATCGCTTTGCCGAACTCCTCCGCGAGCATGGCGGCTTGCCCAACGGCGGGGAACGCCATGTGCCCCTCATAGTCATTCAGCGGTATTTCCGTCCACGGGTTCATCGTTCTCAACAGCCTCACGCGGGCCGGGCCCGCCACCCACCAGCTCCCCTGTTTCTGACGCGGGGCGCCCTCAGAACACAAACGCGTAGGTTCCCGCGACGGCCCGCACGCGCACGCAGCCACCGCCCTCGCCCAGCAGTTCCAGCCCGGCGGCCGCAGCGAGCGGCTGGCCGCCCTCCTTCACGCCGGCGGATGCGGCCGCCGGCAGCCGGATAACCGCGCGCGTGTTGGGCGGAACCGTCACGCGAAGATGACACAGGCCCGCCTCCTTCTTCCAGTCGGAGACGATCTCGCCGTACATCGACCGGTACGAAGCCTTGGCCCACGTGAGCCCCTCGCCGAGCACCGGCGCGACCGCAAAACTCTGGTAGCCCGGCTCCAGCGGAAAGATGCCGCCCACGCACTCGAAGAGGTACTGCCCGCACGAGCCGAAGGCGTAGTGGTTGAAGGAGTTCATGTTCGGGTCTTGGAACCCCTTGTCCGGACGCCAGCCGTCCCAGCGCTCCCAGATCGTCGTCGCGCCGAGCGTTACCGGATAGAGCCACGAGGGATACTCGCGCCGCAGGAGCATGCGGTAGGCCTCGGCGTCCAGGCCCGCCGCATGGAGCCCGGCCAGCAGCCGCGGCGTGCCGATGAAGCCCGTCGCGACGCAGTCCTTGAAGCGCTCGACCTCGCCCCGGAATTTCGCGGCCGCCTTCTCGCGCAGGGCGTCGGGGACGAGCCCCATGGTGAAGGCCAGCGCATAGCCCGTCTGGCTGCTCTCAAGGAGCGAGCCGTCCTCCTTGAAGAACGCCTTCTGGAACGCCTCGCGGGCGTCGCGCGCCATCGCGCCGAACCGCGCCGCGTCGTCGCCCCTGCCGGTCACCCGCGCCATCTCGGCCATGAGGTCGCAGAGATAGACCTGGTAAGCCGTGCCGCACACCTCGCCCTTCGCGCCGCCGCCGACGTTGAGCCAGTCGCCGTAAGCGCCTGCGCCGCGGATGTGGTTTGTGCAGGACGCCGTGAGCGTCATCACGTGCTTTCGCATCTGCGCGTAATGCGCCTCGATCACGCGCGTGTCGCCGTAGGTCCGGTAGAGCACATACGGGCACACCACGCCCGCGTCGCCCCAGCCGGTGTTGCCCGCCTTCATCTTGCCGTAGTAGGGGGCGAGGTCGGCGAAGCCCTTGCCCTCGACGAACGAGTCCTGGCACAGGTCGACGAGCCACTTGCTGAAGAAGGCCGCGACGTCGAAGTTGTAGACCGCCGCGGGCATGAAAAACTGCGCGTCTCCGGTCCAGCCCGCGCGCTCGTCGCGCTGCGGGCAGTCGGTCGGTATGCCCATCATGTTGCCGCGCTGCGACCACTGGATGTTCTGCGCGAGCCGCGTCACGAGCGGGTCTGAACAGGCGAAGCTGCCCGTCTGCGCGAAGGCAGTGTGGAACACGCGCCCGGTCAGGAGCGAGGCGTCCGGCTTGGCCTTGAGCCCCGTTACCTCGGCGTAGCGGAACCCGTGGTAGGTAAAGTGCGGCTCATAGGTTTCGACCTTGCCGCCGCGCAGCGTGTAGCGGTCGATCTGGCTCTGCGCGCGGCCCAGCTTGCCCGCGTGGAGGTTCTCGCGGTAGACCGTGCCGTCGGGGTTCAGCATCTCGTTGTGGAAGACCTCCACCGTCAGGCCAGCCTCGCCCTGCACCTTGAGGCGCGTCCACCCCACCATATTCTGCCCGAAGTCAAAGACATACACGCCGGGCTTCGGCTCGGTCACCGCCACCGGCTCCAGCTCCTGCGTCACGCGGATGGGCTCGCTGCGCTGCCACACCAGCGCGCCGGCCTTCACGGCGCGGTCAATCAGCGCGGGCTGCCAGCGCGCGTCGGGCGCGAACGCCGGCGCATCCCAGCCGTCCAGCTCCCTGCGCGCGTCGTAGGTCTCGCCCTCGTAGATGCCGGAGAAGCGGAGCGGCCCGTCGATTGTCGCCAGCCAGTTTTCGTCGGTCGCCACAGTCTGCCGCGGGCCGTCCGCGAACTCGAGCTCCAGCTGCGCCTTGAAGCGCGGCTCATGTCCGTACAGGCAGATCTCGGGCGGCCAGCACTGCACGGTGCCGCAGTACCAGCCGTTGCCGAGGGTCGCGCCCAGCACGTTCGCGCCGGCCTGCACCAGCGCCAGCACGTCGTACGCCTGCACCTGCACGCGCTTGTCGTAGGCGGTCCACTCAGGCGTCAGCAGCGCGTCGCCCACGCGCCGGCCGTTGAGCCGCAGTTCGTAGAGGCCCAGCGCCGTGGCGTAGAGCGTGGCGCGGACGGGCCTGGCAGCCACCGCGAATTCGCGCCGGAGGCAGCGCGGCGTCTGGAGGCGCTTGGCGCGCGGCGCCTCAGCCCGCTCGTCGGCCGGTGCCGTGACGAACTGGTTCTCCGGCGCGCGGGCCGTCTGCCGCTTGCCGTCCAGTTCGTACTCGACCACAAGCTCCTTGCCGCCGCCCACCGCCGGGTCGCCGAAGAGCCCGTTGCTCGCCTGCACGAGGAGCTCGCCGCCTTTGGCCAAGACGAGCCCGCGCACCTTCTCGGTCACGTCGACGGTGCGCTGGTCGCCGTGCGAGCCGTAGGTCGCCCTGATGACCGTCAGCCTGCGCGGAGGGGGCGGCGGCGCGCCCTGCGGGTCTGGCTCATCGACCCTCAGCCACTCCGCCTGCCAGTCCGCCACGTGCAGGAGCCCCATGGCCCAGAGGGCGGGTTCGCTCCACGGCGTCTCTCGTCCGTCCCGGCCCCACGCCCGCACTTTCCAGTGGCACCGGTCGCGGGCGGCCAGCGGCCGCCCCCCGTAAACGATCTGGATGCTTCTCGCCGAGCGGACGCGCCCCGAGTCCCAGAGGTCGGCCTCGCCGCGGGCCAGCCGCTCCGGCGACGACGCCACGAGGATCTGATAGGCCGTCTGGGCCGCGCCCCGGCCGCCCGTGTCATCCGTCATGGCCCACGATAGCCGCGGCTCGCGCTCGCCGATGCCGAGCGGGTTCACCCGATATTCGCATCGCAGATTATCAAGCGTCGCGGCCTGCGTCCCCCAGGCGCAGACGGCGCACAAACTAGCAACCCAAAGCCGACTCATGGAAGCTCCCCCAACGCGATCACCAGTTCCCGCACAGAATGCACGACTTTGCGCGTGCCGGTGCGGACGGCACGGAGGCCGGCCCTCCACGGCGCTCCCCTCATGGAGGGCCGGGCTCCGTCCCGACCATGAGCATCATTTCGTGAAGACTTTGGTCTTGGCCTGGCCGCCCTTCATGGGGAAGATGCCGATCATCTCGGGCTCCACGAAGAACAGCGCCAAGTCGGCGCCGAACTTCTTGGCCATGGAGGGCTGCAGCTCCGCGAACTTGGCCTTCACGTCCGCGTCGGCGCACAGCGCGGCCTTGCCTTTGTAGCGGATGTAGGCGCTATCGTCCTTCGCGGTGCGCGACAGCTCGACGCATGGGCTCTTGACCAGCTGCCCGTACATCTCTTTCTTGGTCGAGGTCGCGACGAGCAGCTTGTTGTCGGCGACCACCGTGTAGCGGATCGGCCGCACGCGGGCGCCCTGCCCGTCCACCGTCGCCAGATAGAAGTAGTCGTTCTTCTCGAAAAAGGCCGCGACATCTTGCATGAACAGGTCGCTCTTGTCGGGAGCCTCCTTGACCCACACATAGCTCTTGAGCGCCTGCGGCTCCGCGGGCTTGGGGGCTTCCTGACAGAATCCGACCGCGGCCGACAGCGCCGACACCAGCATCACCATCTTTCGCATACATGACCTCCAGTTTGTTGGCCCCTAGTGTAGTACGATGCGGAAAAAAGGAAAACCCTAATCTTCGATCTCCACTTTCTGCGCGATGGTGCGTGAAACGAGGAACCGCGCGTCACCCGCCGCGATCACGACGGAGCGCTCGGATTTGCGGTTGCGGAACATCGCCACACGCGCCCCCGGATAAAGCCCCATCTCCGAGGACTTGCGGTCGGTGTTGGCGCGAATGATGCCCGACTCGCCGTCTTTCAGGTCGAGCAGGCTGCACGCCTGCCCGGCAGACGCGCCCGCTTCAGTTGTGCTCATGCGTTCAGCCTCTTTCCTGCCACATGCAATAGTCCCACCCCGCCCGCCACCAGCGCCGCCACAGCGGCCAGCCAGACAGCCGATCGCAGCGGCGCCGCCTGAAACGTCGCCGCCTGATAGAAGGCCGTGGCGACCAGCCACGCCAGCGCGCTTTGATACATGATTGAAAAGCCCATCCAGCGCCACCCCGCCTCTCGCCCGAGCACGACCAGCGCCGCCACGCACGGCGAGTAGATCAGCACGAACAGCAGGTAGGCGAAGGCCTCCGCGCGCCCGCCGAAATTGCGCCGCATGGCCTCCAGCAGGCCCTTTCCGTAGGCCCCTTCATCGTGAGAGGCCTTGACCCAGCCGTAGCCCTCGGCCATTCCCCTGGCCGCCGCGCGCAGCTCCGAAGGCAGATCGAACGCCCCCGCCGTACGCGGGGGCGAGCCCGGCTGGTCGGCCTGCGAATACAGCACTTCCAGCGTGCCGACGATCGCCTCCTTGGCCAGCAGGCCGGTCAGCAATCCCGCCGCCGCCGGCCAGTTATCCTCCCCCACCCCCATCGGCCGCAGCGCCAGCGTCATGGCCCGGCCCACCGCCGAACGCCGGGCGTCCGCCTCCCGATGCCCCGCGCTGGCCGCCTCGAAAAGCCCGTTCGCCAGGCTCAGCACCACCGCGATCAGCAGGATCGTCTTGCCCGCCCGCACCACGAAGCTTTTGAGATTGTGCCACACATGTTCGAGGCAGCCCCGCAGCGCGGGAACATGGTAAGGCGGCAGCTCCATCACGAAGGCCGAGGCCTCGCCCTTGAACAGCGTCCGGTGCAGCACGAGCCCGGACACGATCGCCAGGCTCGCCCCGATGAGATAGAGCGCGAAGATCACCGCGTTGCCGTTCTGCGGAAAGAACGCCATTGCGAAGATCGCGTAGACCGGCATGCGCGCCCCGCACGACATAAACGGTGCGATCAGCATGGTCAGCAGCCGGTCGCGCCGCTGCTCCAGCGTGCGCGTAGCCATCAGCGCGGGCACCGTGCAGCCGAACCCCACCAGCAGCGGGATGAACGCCTTGCCAGGCAGCCCGATCTTCGTGAGGAAGTGGTCCATAATGAACGCCGCGCGCGCCATGTACCCCGACTCCTCCAGCAGGCTCAGGCAGAAGAAGATCATGAAGATCGGCGGCGCGAAAGTCGCCACGGTCGTCAGGCCCGCCCCCACGCCGTCCGCCAGAACGGAGGTCACCAGTTCCGGCGCGCCCGCCGCCGCCAGCCACGCGCGCGGGCCGTGCACGAGCAGCGCGCCCAGCACGCCGTCGATCAGGTCCACCAGCGGCTGCGTCAGACGCACCGTCAGCCAGAACACCCCGTACATCACCACGAGGAAAGCCGGTATGCCCACCGGGCGGCTCAGCAGAATGCGGTCGATCCCGTCCGACAGGCGGCGTCGCACCTCCAGGCGACGCTGCACGACATCGCGGGCCAGGCCGCGTATAAAGCCGAGCCGCGCGTCCATCACCGTCACGTCCGGCTTCTGCCCGGTATGCCGCGCGATCCGCGCGTTCTCCTCGGCCACGACCTCGTCGAACAGGCCTTTCGTCAGCTCGCGGGCGAAGGGATCCTGCTCCAGCAGCTTGATGGCCAGCCAGCGCGAGTCCACGCCCGCGTCGTCCGCCAGCACGATCAGGCACACTTGGAGTCGCTGGACTGATTGCTCGGCGTCGCCGTACAGAACACGCGCCTTGGGCAGAGCCCGCCCCTCCGCCACCACCCGAACGGCCTCCTTCAGGGCCTCGCCGCCCTCGCCGCGCGACGCGACCATCGGCACAACCGGACAGCCGAGGTGCTTGGCCAGGTGGTCGGGGTCGACCTTGAGCCCGTGCCGCTCCGCGACGTCCATCTGGTTCAGGGCCACCACCAGCGGCAGGCGCATATCGATCAGCTGCGCCGTCAGGTACAGGCTGCGCTCCAGATTCGACGCGTCCACGATGTTGATCACCACGTCCGGCTTGTTGCGAATCAGAAAATCGCGGGCGACGCGTTCGTCGTCGGTGTAAGGAGAAAAGGAGTAGATGCCGGGCAGGTCGGTGACCTGTATCGCCCGCCCTTTGAACACCAGCTCTCGCTGGGCGCTGTCCACGGTTACCCCGGTCCAGTTGCCCGTGCGCTCGTGGGCGCCGGTCAGCAGGTTGAACAGCGTCGTCTTGCCGGTGTTCGGGTTGCCCACCAGCGCAATCTGGAGCGCACCGCTCAAGCCCCGAAACTCCGCAGCCGATTGTTAGCCGTGGAAAACATAGTCGCAGAGTATAGGACACCCCCCGCCCGCAAACAAGCGAAATCCCTTCACCCAGGCCGTCAGGCATGCCATAATCTCTCACGAGATGCCGTTCGAGACCTCACAGACCCCGTTTCAGAGCGCCCCCCTTGGCCTGCCGCCCGACACGCTGGCGAAAGCCCGCGCAGACATGGAGAAGCTCGCCTCCATGACCATGCCCTTCGGCAAGTGCAAAGGACGGCGCGTCATCGAGCTGCCGGAAGAGTACCTGCTCTGGTTCAGGCAGAAAGGGTTCCCGCGCGGCGAGCTCGGGCGCATCATGCAGCTTGCCCTCGAGCTGAAGATCAACGGCCTCGAAGGCCTGATTCCGGGCTGACGCCGCTTGCGCGTCAGAACCGGTTCTCGATCACGACTTCGCTCGCGGGCATCTGGCTGGGGCGCCCCCACGCCGCCTGCGTCGGCTTGCCGACCACCACGAACATCGCAACCGCATGGTCAGGCGGAAGGTTGATCAGCCGGCCGACCGCGTCGTAGTCGAACCCGTCCATCGGGCAGGTCTCATAGCCCATCTCGTGGGCCGCCAGCATGAGCGTCTGGGCCGCCAGGCCGCACGAACGCATGCCTTCGTCGCGCTGCACCTGCTCGCGGCCCCGGTAGTACTGGTCGATCGCGGGAACCAGGTAGTCTTGCACCGGCTGCGGCGCGTTCGCCCAATAGCGCGCAGGGCTTTTCTCCCACGCCTTGAGGTCGGCGCACAGGACGATCAGCAGCGACGCGTCGGTCACCTGCGCCTGGTCCCACGCCACGTCCCGGATCTGCTTGCGCAGCTCAGGGTCGCGGACCAGCACGAAGCGCCAGTTCTGGATGTTGAACGCCGTCGGCGCCAGCCGCGCCAGCCCCAGCAGGTTCTCGATCTCCGCCTCGGTCATGCGGTGGTTCGGGTCGTAGTGCTTCACGGCCCGCCGCGCCTCAATCGCTTGTGCTACGTTCATGATAGCTCCTTTTTGTCACTTCACTTCGCCGGTGAAGGCCGCGTTACCAGCCGTTCCCAGCCACAGCCTCTCCGTCGCGAACGGATCGGTCGCGATCCACGACACGCCTTTGCATGTCAGCGACTCGTTCGTCAGCGACCGCCACGTCGCGCCGCCGTCCGCGCTTGCGATCACCCCGCCGCCTGTCGAGCGGTCGTGGTACGGATGGTCGTGCAGGCTCGCATACACGCGGTCTGCGTCGCGCGGGTCGATCGCCAGGGCCTCGCAGAAGCGGTTGGTGTAGACCTGCCGCCACCCTGCGCCGCCGTCATCGCTGCGGAACACGCCGCCCGTCATGAACGACGGGCCTACCATCGCGCTGCGGGTCGTAGTATACACGCGCCCGCCCTTGGCCACAAGCTGCCGCACCTCGGCCAGCCTCACGTCCGGCCCGCTCACCCGCCGCCACGCCCCGCAGCCGTCGTCGCTGCGGTACACCGCGCCCGGCTCGCCGTTCGCGCTCGACACGCCCGCGTAGAACACGTGGGCGCTGTCGGCGTCCCTCGCCAGGCAGCTGACGCGCGCGGCGGGCAGACCGGCATTGCAGGCCTGCCATGTGGTGCCGCCGTCCGCGCTCGCGAAGACGCCCGCGCCCTCCGCCACATAGGCCAGCGCGTGTTTCCGCGCAGGGTTGTCCTTCAGCGGCAGCCGGCTGGTCAGGCAGCGCGGACGCGCGTCAGGCATCCCGGAGCCCGCCCTGTTGAGCGGCGTCCACGTCGCTCCGCCGTCGCGGCTCTCGGCGATCAAGCCCCTGTTTGACCCCCACTGGCCGAACCCCGCCCATACGTGCGCGTCATCGTCTTCCGCGAACGCCACGGTGAAGCACGAGTTCTCGTAGGCGTCTGGGATTCCAGTCATGCACCGCCGGAAGGTCGCGCCCGCGTCATCGCTGGCCAGCAAGCCGACGTCATAGAAGCCGAAGAGCACGCGCCCCTTCACGCGCGGATGCGGGAAGACGCCGTGCAGGCACGTCACCTCCAGCCCGCTGCCGCCGATCCGCCCGTCCGCGCGCTCCTGCGTATAGCGCTGCTGCCACGTGGCCCCGCCGTCGGCGGTTTTGTAAATGTAGCCCGAGGTGCCGAAGTAGAGCGTGTTGGGACTTCTCGGCGACAGCGTGAGGCAGGTCACGCTCGGCCCCCACATGTCGATCCACGCGTGCCGCGCGTTTCCCTTATCCCCGAACGTGAACGCGCGCGCCCAGCTCTGCCCGCCGTCCGTCGTCTTGTAGACTGTCGCGTCCCACCACGTCGCCCCTCCCGCGTAAGCCACGTCGGGGTTCTGCGGGTGAACCGCCAGCGCGTCCACCCACGCGCACAGCATGTCGCTCGTGCCCGCCTTGCCGGCCGCCTGGCGCAGGCCGCTCACGCGCGGCCGCCACGTGCGGCCGCCGTCGTCGGAGCGGTACACGCCCGCCTGCCAAGGCGTCTCGCCCGCCTCGCCCCTGAGCGACACGTAGACCACCTGCGGAGCGGAGGGCGACTGCGCCAGCCGCCGCGCGCGCCGGTGCGCCGGCAGCCCGTCGCTCGACAGCGCCCACGTCTCGCCGCCGTCCGCGCTCGCGAACACCCCTTTCGGCGTGGCGATCAGCATGCGGCGCGGTTCCTGCGGGTGAAGCGCCAGATCGCTGATGACCAGATCCGGCGCGAGCTGGCCGGGCCGCACGAGCTGCCGCCACGACGCGCCGCCGTTCTCGGACTTGTAGATTGCGCCTTGCCCGCCGCGCCCCTCGCGCGGCTGGCCGATCGCGGCGTAGACGGTCTCGGGGGCTCGCGGATCGACCACCACCTTGCTGACCATCGCGGAGTAGGCGTAATCCTGGATTGGCGGGAAGCCTTCGCGCAGCCAGCGCCAGGTCAGCCCGCCGTCCACGCTCTTGTAAACGCCTCCCTTGCAGCCCGCGTAAAGCGTCTTGGGGTCGGCCGGATGCTCGGCCAGCGACTCAACGAAGTAGTCCTCGAGGCCCGCGTTGCGGGTCGCATACGTCTTCCCGCCGTCGTCCGACCGGTAGAAGCCGCCCACGTCGCACCCCGCGTAAAACACGTCGTCCCCGTGCCGGCTGGCCAGCACCGACTGGATCCAGCCGCCGCCGCCCGGCCCGACGTTCTTCCATGCGACCCCGTCCTCCGCGAGCGCCGCCCCCGCCCACAACATAAGCCCGATTGCCTTGACCATCAAACGCCCCCCTCGTCTAATTGAGACAAAACCGGCTTGATTTGTCCATTAGAATGTGAAATTGTTCACCTCAATCGATTGAACAGCCGCCAGTGTGTCAGCCGTCCACTGAACGGGTGCATTCACCTCCACGCATGGAGGTTGTTTTGAGCGGAGGGGTTATGATAGGGATTCTGCAGATTCTGGGGGGGTTAGCTCTTTTCATGTACGGCATCCGGCTGCTCAGCGCCGGCATGGAGAAGCTGGCGGGGGACAAGATACAGAAATGGCTGGGGCGAGTGACCGAGAGCCGCCTGCGGAGCGCCGGGTTTGGCGCCATGGCGACCGCATTCCTGCAGAGCAGCGGCCTGCTTATGGTCACCATGATCGGCTTGATCAACGCCAACCTGATGACGGTTCAGCAGTCCATCGGCATCATGCTGGGGCAGGAGATTGGAACGACGATCACCGCCCAAATCGTCGCCTATGATATCGGCGCTTCCCGGCTTCTGCTGGTGATTATTGGCTTTATCTTCCTTGAGTATTTCGAGCACCGCGACTGGAAGAAGTACGGCGAGATCCTGATGGGGCTGGGGCTGATCTTCGTCGGAATGAGCTACATGTCGTCCGCCCTCGATCACCTTGTGAAGATCCCCACCTTTGCGAACCTGCTGGTGACGATGGGCCAGCGCCCCTTCGTGGGCATCATCGCGGGCCTGGTCGTAACCGCGATCACGCAGAGCAGCACGGCGGTGACCAGCATGGCGGTGGCCATGGGCATGAACCAGGCGATCACGCTCGAAGGCGCGATCGGGATCATTCTCGGGGCGAACATCGGCTCGTGCATCACCGGGTTTGCCGCTTCCCTGGGACAGTCCTGCACCGCCCGCCAAGCCTCGATCGCCCAGATCGTGATCAACGTGTTTGGCGTCGTGCTCTTTGTCCCCTTCATTGAGCAATACACCCACCTTGTCACCCTGACCTCGCACGAACTGCCGCGGCAGATCGCAAATGCGCACACGATCTTCAACGTGGTGGTGAGCGCGCTGCTTGTTCCGTTTGTCAACCAGATCGCCCAGCTATCGGCGTGGCTGACTCCCGCGTCCCGAATCCCAGAGAAGACCAAGGCCACCGCCTTCATTGATGAAATGCAGTACAGCGTCCCCTCTGTGGCGCTGTGCGAAGCGGCCCGGGAGCTAACCCGGGTGGGGACTATCACCGCTCAGATGGTGCACGACAGCTGTGCGGCGCTGATCAACCTGAACACGAGCAACATCAAGAGCGTTCTCGCCCAAGAGAACGATCTGGTTGACCCGATCAGCAAAGATCTGGCGAGCTTCATCAACATGCTCATGAACAAGGATCTGACCCTTGCGCAACAGCAGCGCTGCTTCCAAATAAAGAACCTGCTCATCGACATCGAGCGCGTCGGGGATATGGCCGAGGACGTCGCCGAGTATGCGCTGGAGAGGATCGAGAACAAGTCGGTGTTCAGCGCTCCGGCGGTCGAGGATCTGGAGCGCCTTTGGAAGCATGCGCACCAGACCTATTTGTTGTCGATCGAGGCTTTCACAGAAGGCGACGCGGAGAAGGCTCGCCAAGTCTCCTGCCTGGAGAGCGAGTTTGACCGGCTGTACTGGCGGACCCGCCAGGCGCACATCCACCGCATTGAAGAAGGCGGCTGCCAACCCCAGGCTGACGTGATCTTTACGGAGACGCTGAGAATTCTGGAGCGCATTAGCGACCACGCAGACAACTTGGCCGTCAGCGTGGCGCGCTCTCAAGCGGAAGGCAAAGCCAAGAGAGCGTCTTAAGGCGCAAAGGGGCGCCCCGCTTCGAGAGCCGCGGCGGATCAGCCCGCGTGCTCCTCAGCCTTGACGCTGGGGCTTTCTTCACGCGCGCGGGTGGGCTTTGGCGTACTCCTCTTTCAGGCGCTCGATTGAGACGTGCGTGTAGATCTGCGTGGTGGAGAGGCTCGCGTGGCCCAGCATCTCTTGCACGCTCCTCAGGTCTGCGCCTGCGTCAAGCAGGTGCGTGGCGAAGCTGTGGCGAAGCTTGTGCGGCGTCAGCTCCTGAGACAGGCCCGCCGCCTTGAGCCAGACCTTCATCTGCCGCTCCATCGAGCGCGTGGTCAAGGGCCCGCCCTGGGCGTTGAGGAAGATGGGCGACGCCGAGCCGCCCGCGCCGGGCCACAGCAGCTCGGCGCGGGCGCGCAGCTCGCGCAGCGCCGCGCAGGCGGGCTCGCCGAGCACGCACAGGCGCTGCTTGCGGCCCTTGCCCTCCACGATCGTCGTGCCCTGCTCGAAGTTGATGCGGGCCCAGGTGAGCGCCGCGATCTCGCTGACGCGGCAGCCGGTGCTGTAGAGCACCTCGAACACAGCCGCGTCACGCCAGGCGACGTACTCGTCCGCCACCGAGACCGCCCCGCCCCGCCGCTCGCGCGCGGCCCGGAGCGCAGCCAGCGGCGCGGCCAAGAGCGCCTCGACCTCGCCGACGCTGAGCACGGTCGGCAGCCGGCGCCCAAGGCGCGGCCCGCGCAGGCCGGCGAAAGGGTTGACGGCGACGCCTTTCTCGCGCTCGAGGTAGCGGTAGAAGGCGCGCAGCGAGGCGAGCTTGCGCCGGGTCGTGGAGGGCGACCAGCCGGCGCGGTGGAAGGCGGCGAGAAAGGCGCGGGCTTGCTCGCGGTCTGGCCGCTCCCACGCGAAGGGCGGCCGCGTCTCCTCTGACGGCCAGACGTAGGCCGCGAGCTGGCCAAGATCCTGCACATACCCAGACACCGTGTGCTCGGAGGCGTTGCGCTCGGCCCGGAGGTAGCGCGCGAAACGGAAGACCGCCGGGTCGGCCGCCACCTCGCGCGAGGGCAGCGGCGCCGGCGGCGCGTCGCCGAACCGCACCTGCAGCGCATAAAGGCCGTCTTCGTCCCTTTCCATGCCCAAGCGTCCTCTGGCAGGGGGCGGCGCCCCGCGCTGTCCGCGGCCGCCGACGGGGCGGCGTCCGGGGCCAGCGCTCACAGGCGGCGGCCTCTCCTACGCCGTCGCCTCTTCCTTGTCGGCCTTGCCCTTCTTGTTCAGGCCGAGCTGTTCCGCATAGCGGTCGAACTGCGGGATCTGCGCCTTGTAGCGGAAGCACATCCGCTTCATGGCGTAGCGCTGGCGGGGCGACAGCGCCCTCTTGCGATCATACTGGTCGGCCAAGCTCGCGAGAAAGGCCTTGTCGTCGAAGGTCATCTTGCCGCGCGTCACCGGCTCCTGCCACTGCGTCACCTGCCCCAGCATCTCCAGCAGCGCCGGGCTCTCGTTGTCCGGCGGCTGCTCGGCCTCGGAGGTCGTGAGCTGCAGGCTCTGCTTGATCTCCTCGAAGTTCTCGATCTGAGCGGCGTTCTGCACGATGATGCGGTTGACCGCGGCAAGCTGTTTCTCGCTCAGCTTGCGGCCGCTCTCGGCCTGCTGCCGCAGCGAAGCCACGAACGCCTCCTGCGTCTCCGAGAGCCGAACCGTCTTGAGCACGTCGAAGCGGCGCATCGCCTCCTCGTTGCTCGGCGCGGCGTTGTCGCTGGCGACCACGTGATGGAAGCCCAGCGCCGCCAGCGCGGAGTCCGCCTCGGGAACCTGCTCGCGGTAGCGGATGGCGATCTTGGCAAGCGCCTCTAGCTGCTTGTCAGAGACCGGCTTCTCGCCGCCCTCCATCTGCTCGATGACCGACGTCACGAAGCGCTCGTCGCCGTACTTGCGCTTGCCGCGCTGCACTTCCGGCGCCCACTGCGTCACGTTCTTCAGGAGCGCGAGCACAGCCGTGACCTTGCCCGCGTCCGCCGGCGGCTCCTTGGCCAGCTCCATCCACTGCTTGAAGCGCCCGTAAAAATCCCCCATCATCTGGGTCCACTCGACGCCGCCTTCCTCGACCTCGTCGAGGCTCTCTTCCATCTTGGCCGTAAAGCCCACGTCAAAGAGGTGCTCCAGCTTGCTCACGAGCAGGTCGTTCACGGAGAGGCCGAGCTCGGTAGGCGCCAGCTGCCGCTTCTCGCGCGTCGTGTAGTCGCGCGAGTTGAGCGTCTCGATGATCGACGCGTAGGTCGACGGGCGTCCGACGCCGTTCGCCTCCAGCGCGCGGATCAGCGAGGCCTCGCTGTAGCGGGCCGGCGGCTTGGTCTCCTTGCGTTCGCTCAGCCACTCGATGAGCCGCAGCGGATCGCCCGGCGCGAGCGGCGGCAGGCGGTCGACCTCTTCCGCCTCCTCTTCGGCGTCATCCTCCTCGGGCTTCTTCTTGTGGATGTCCAGCGCCATCACTTTGAGGAAGCCGTCGAACAGCACCTCGGCGGCGGAAGCGGCAAAGGCGAAGGCGTGTGCGAGCCCGGCCTTCACCGGCTCGATCTCCACCGTCTTCTGAGCGATCTTGGCCGACGCCATCTGGCTCGCGACAAAACGCTTCCAGATCAGGTCGTAGAGCTTCAGCGAAGGCGCGTCCAGCACGCCCTTGAGGCTCTCCGGCGTGCGCGACACCTCGGTCGGGCGGATCGCCTCGTGCGCCTCCTGGGCGCTCGCCCGGCTCTTATAGTAGTTGGGCGTCTCGGGGTAGTAGGCGTCGCCGTAGGAGTCCGTGATGAACGCGCGGGCCATGGCCTGCGCGTCACGCGCCACGTTCACCGAGTCGGTACGCATATACGTGATCAGGCCGACCGGCCCGCCCGAGCCGAGGTCCACGCCCTCGTAGAGTTTCTGTGCGAGGCCCATGGTGCGGTTCGGCGAGAAGCTGAAGACGCTCGACGCGGCTTGCTGTAGCGTGGACGTGATGAACGGCGGCAGCGGCCGCCGCGTGGTTTCGCGAACCCGCACGTCCTTCACCCGCAACGAGCACCCCTCGAGGTCGGACAGCAGCGCCTTGGCCGCGGTCTCCGAACCGACCGAAGGCTTTTCGCCGTCGACCTTTGTCAGCCGGATCGCGAACGGGTCGATCGGCTGCGTCTCGCGCCGCACGTTCGCCCCCATCACCCAGTATTCCTCGATCTTGAACGCCTGGATCTGGCGCTCGCGCTCCGCCACCAGCCGCAGCGCCACGGACTGCACGCGGCCCGCGCTCAGGCCGCGCTTGAGGCGCCGCCACAGCATCGGGCTGACCATGTAGCCCACGATGCGGTCCAGCACGCGCCGCGCCTGCTGCGCGTCCACGCGGTGCATGTTGATCGTCCCCGGATTCTCGAACGCGGCCTTGACCGCACGCGGCGTGATCTCGTTGTACATCACGCGGTGGAAGGGCTTGTCTTTCGCCGAGTCGGCCAGCGTCTCCTGCAGGTGCCACGCGATCGCCTCTCCCTCGCGGTCCGGATCGGGCGCCAGATAGACCGCGTCGCAGGTCTTGGCCGCCTTCTTCAGCTCCGCGATCACCTTTGCCTTGCCTTTGGAAAAAACGTATTTCGGGGCGAAGCCGTGCTCGATATCGACGCCCAGCGTGCGCTCCGGAAGATCGCGGATGTGGCCGACCGAGGACTTCACCACGTAACCCGAACCCAGAATCTTACCAATGGTCTTCGCCTTCGCAGGCGACTCGACAACGACTAATTTCTTTCCCATTGCACCCTTTCCTAACGCAGACAAGTCCTAACAGCCTTAAAGCCTTCAGCCCATCAGCCTGACACTCACTTCGCCCTCGCGACCAAGCCGCCCGGTAACAGGCGGATCAGCCGCTTGATTTGCAAGCCCACCAACAGCGCGTTCACTTTGCCGGCGTCCAGCCCGCTGCCGCGCACCAGTGCGTCTACAGGCGTCCCGTCGTCCTCGAGCTGCGCCATCACGGCCCGCTCGTCCGGCGAGAGCGCCGCCGCGGGCCGCACGGCCTCGCACTCGCCACGCCCCTCCGCCGCCGTCCGCCGCATCCCGGCCAGCAGGTCCTGCAGCTCCTCGATCACGTCCTCGACCGCCGCCACCAGCCGCGCGCCGTTTCGCAGCAGCCGGTGGCAGCCCTGCGAGGCCGGCGAGTCGATCCGCCCCGGCACTGCCATCACGCTGCGGTTCTGATCCAGCGCCTGATCCACGGTGATCAGCGTCCCGCTGTTCAGCGGCGCCTCCACCACCAGCACGCCCTTGCTCAGCCCGCTCACAATGCGGTTGCGCATCGGGAAGGTCTGCCGGTCCGGCTGCCGTCCGAACGGATACTCGGACACGACCGCACCGCCCTTCAGCGCGATGTCCCGCGCCAGCTGCTGGTTCTCACGCGGGAACAGGCAATCCAGCGCCCCTCCCAGCACCGCCACGGTCCGGCCCCTGGCCTGCAGCGCGCCCGCGTGAGCCTCCGTGTCGATGCCCAGCGCCAGCCCGCTGACAACCGTGTAACCGGCGGCCGCCAGCTGGTATCCGAAGCGGCGGGACGTCTCGCGCCCGTACACCGTCGGATGCCGCGTGCCGATGACCGCCACCGAAGGCGTGTCCAGCGCCTCGACCGAGCCGGCCACATAGAGCACCAGCGGCGGGTCGGCGATCTGCTTCAGCAGCGCGGGGTAGCCCGCGTCCGCCCACGTCACCAGCTTGACGCCCGTTCGTGACGCCTTTTCCAACTCGTCGTCACTCCTCGCCCGCTTCAGCTCATCGTAGAACAGCCGCGCCTTCTCGGGGCCGATGCCGGGCACGCCGAGCAGCTCTTCCTCCGAACAGTCGAAGACCGCCGGAAGCGAGCCAAACCGCTCGGCCATCCGCTTGACCGTAATCGCGCCGAGTCCTTGGACCCGGTTCATCGCTATCAAGGCTTCGCGCTCCGTCACCACCGCACCCCTACCTCCGAAAACCGACACTGACACGCTTCTAATGAAGTTAGGTAATTAGCATATTTGAGCGGCGCTGACAAGTCGATGCCGCTATTTTTTTTCTGCAAGTTAAACATAACATGTTATCCATTAAATAGTTATACGACCTATACGCCGGGCGTACGAAGGCCCGCCTTTGCCGCGCCTTCTCGGTTCGACGGCGGATTGCGCTTTCCGGTTGCCTTGCCGCAACAGCCGCGTTACTCTGAGGCATTATGAAGACGTCGACCCTGTCTGCCGCTCTCTGCTTTCTGGCCGCTTCCTGCGTTGCCCAGCTCGACCTGCCGTGGCATCGCGCTGAGGCCACACACCGCACCGTCTACCGCGTATCGGCGAGCCGCGCGACGCGCGACGTGACCGTCGTCTTGACCCTGCCAGACCCCGCCGCGCCCATCGCCGTCATCGACGCCGCCGCGCCCGACGTCCTCCTTCCCGTCTACGCCGCCACCAACGGCGTCACTGTCCTTGTGCACGGCCCCCTCAGCCCCGCCCAGCCGCGCCACCTCGTCGCCTACCGCGGCGGCGCAGCCGCCTCGCCGCGCCCCGCCAGCCCGCCGCCCGCCCCCGCCGACTTCGCCCGCTCTGCGCTCGGCCTCGCCTGGGACTTCGAGGACGGCTCGCCGTGTGGCATCGCCACCTGGGGCAACCGGCCCCACCACCTCGGCCCCATCACGGTCACGAACGGCTGGCTCCAGATCCCCGTCAAGGACACCGACCCTTACTTCATCTTCGGCGACATGTTCGGCCCCGCAAACTCCCCGCGCGCCCTGCGCATCGACTCCGCCGCCTACCGCTTCCTCGAACTCCGCGTGCGCCAATCCTGCGCGCAGGCCGAATGGGCGTTCTACGTCACCGACTGCGACGGCCGCTACAAGTCCCTTGCTTTCAAGGTGCGGGGAACCGACGCACAGGCCTTCCGCTTTGACCTGCGCGCCGCCCTCCCCGATTTCTGGGACGGCCGCGCCTTCCGCGCCCTGCGTATCGACACCACCAACGACAAGAAGGACGTCCTCGCGGAGGTCGACTACGTGCGGCTCCTGCCCGAGCCGCCATCTGTCACCTGCGGCCCCCTCTTCGCCCGCGAAGCCGCCGCCGCCCGCTCGCGCGTCACAGCCCTCAAGGCGAGAATTCCCCGGGACCTCACCGCCGGCGAGCGCGCCGAAGCGAGCGCCAGCGGAGACGGCCTACGCGCCCACGCCGCCCTGCTCTGGTCGCTGACCACGCCCGAGCACGGCACCGCCACCTTCGAGGGCTCGCCCGACGCCCTGCGCCTGCCCGCCTTCACCCGCGCCGGCGAGACGCCGTGGAGGCTCGGCCTCGCCGACGACCTCGGCCAGCCGCTCTTGGCCGCCTCCGGCACGTCGCGCGTCCACGCGGCCGCGCTCGCCGCCTACCGCCTGACGCCCGCCAAGCCTTACCTTAGCCTGGCCTCGCCAACCGTCACGCTCACCGTCGAAGGCCTCGACCGCTTCGGCAATGCGCTGCCCGTGAACCTCAAGCGGCCGCGCTGGGCCCTCTCGGGCAAGGCCAGCATCCCCGCCGACCGTCTGCACGGCGACCCCGCAACCGTCACGCTCACTTGCCCCGCCGACGCGGCCTCCACCTTCCGCGTCGCGCTCGCCGACGAAGGCGGCCACGCCGGCGAAACCGCCGTCACCACCGTGGCCTACCGCACAGGCAGCGTGCGCCTCAACGCGTCCGGACGCCTCGTCGCGCCCGACGGCTCGCTCGTCTTCCCCGCCGGCGGCCTCTACGCCAACTGGCCCCACCGCCTCAATCCCGACGGCTCGATCGCCCGCTCCATCGACCTCTTCCCCTGCGGCCCCGAGCCTTACGCCGCCGGCTTCCCGTGGAGCCCCGAAACCGAAGCCGCCGTGGCCGCCTACCTCAAGCACTGTTCCGAGCGCGGCGTCACCTGCCTGCGCCTCATGCTGCGCAACATGGACCTCGTGGGCCGTGTCGACCCCGTGCAGATCCAAGCCACGCTCCGCCTCTTCGACCTCGCCCGGCCCTACGGCATCCGCTTCAACGTCGCGCTTTTCGAGGACTATGAGAAGCCGCCCACCGTCTCGCGGTCGATCCTTGAGAAGGTCGTCCTGCCGCGCTACGCGCCCGGCCAGCTCGCCGGCCTGCCCCCGCACCGCGCCCGCTTCCTCGTCCGCAAGGAGACGCTGGACTCCGCCGCCCTCCGCTACAGCGACCCCGACGCCCTCGCCTGCCAGCGCGACTACCTGCGCGAGCTGATCCCCGTCCTCGCCGCGCGCGAGGAGGTGCTCTGCTACGAGTTCGAGAACGAGATGGTCTTTCCGCCCATGGCCTGGTGCCGCAACACCGCGGCCTTCATCCGCACCATCGACCCGCACACGCTGATCCTCGGCAACCCCGGCCCGCACGACTGGCCCGAGCCGCTGCGCTGGCGCGAGGCGGGCTGCGACCTCTTCAGCTACCACCCCTACAACGACGGCCAGCCCCCGGCCGACCACGGCGCCGTCATCTTCTTGCGCAGCAAGTTCGCGGCCCAGAGCGGACTGCCCTTCTACACCGGCGAAGGCGGCCTCAACCAGAACCGCTGGGAGAAGGGCGTCAAACAGCTCGGCCCGCAGCTCGCCGCGCGCGGCACCCGCGATCAGATTTGGATGTCGGTCTGCTGCGGGGCGAGCGGCTGCCTCTACTGGACGCTCGGCAACGACCTCGAGGCGCAGGAGTTCGCCGCGATCACACCGGCCTTCGACGCGCTCGGGCTCGACCTCCAGTCGCTCAAGCGCCAGCGGCCCGGCGTGGCCCTCGCGCTGCCGTCGAACCAGCGCGACCGCCGCGACGCGGCCCTGGCCATGCGCCTGCTCGACCTCGGCGCAGACTTCGACGCCGTGGCCACCAACGAGGCCGCCGCCTACGCCGTGCGGCTCTCCCCCGAGACGCAGAAGCCCGACGCGCTCGACCTCCCCGCCACCGTGGCCCGGCCCGCCGCCGGCTGGCAGCTCGCCACGCTCCTCTCCGACACGGGCGACCGCGCGCTGCTCTACCTGCGCAACGTCGCGGGCGGGGTCAAGGACTTCGGCGCGCCGCCCCGGCCCTGCCACCTGCGCGACGTCCAGCCCGCCGAGGCCGCCTTCACCCTGCGCGGCCCCTGGCGCGCGGTCACGGCCTTCGACCTCGACACCCGACAGGGCCGCGCCGTCACGCCCGACGCCTCCGGCCGCGTTGCGCTCGGCGTCACGGACCACGACTTCCTGATCGGCCTGCGGAGGTGACCGTCTCAGGCGTAGCCGCGCTGCCTGGCCTCGTCCAGAATCAGCGCGGTCGTGACCGAGCCGATGCGCGATGCGCCCAGCGCGCGCACGCGCAGCAGGTCGTCCAGCGTGCGCACGCCGCCCGCGGCCTTGATTTTGACCGGCGGCGGACAGCGCTCGCGCATCAGCCGCAAGTCGTGATCCGTCGCGCCGGCGTAGGTGTAGTAGCCGTTGGGCTGCTTGACAAACCCGTAGCCGCTGGAGGTCTTGACGAAGGCCACACAGATCTCCGAGCATATCTCGCAGAGCCGCACGATGTGCGAGTCCTCCAGATAGTCATTTTCGAAGATCACCTTCAGAATCGCCTCGCCAGCGATGGCCGTGTTGTTCAAGGCGCGGATCTCGTCCGCCACGTATCCCCAGTCGCCGCCCAGCACCTTGCCGACGTTAACGACCACATCGAGCTCGGCTGCCCCCTCCGCGACCGCCGCCTCCGCCTCCTTGACCTTGATCGACGTCGCGCTGTTGCCGTGCGGGAACGCCACCACGGCGCAGAGGCCGACGTCGAAACCCTCCAGCACGCACCGGGCCAGGTGCAGCGCGTAGGGCTTCACGCACACCGCCGCCACGTCGTAATCGATCGCGAGTTCGCACCCCGCCACGATCTGCTCGTCCGTGAGCGTCGGGTGCAACAGCGAGTGGTCAATCATCTTGGCCAACGTCTTCAAGCTAAGTGCCTCAGTCATCATACGCCTCGCTTTCGTTGACTCTATTATCGCCACTTCGACGCCTGAGTCAAGCGCTTCGAGGAAGCGCGCACAGCAATTCAAATGATGACAAGGCTCGCGCTCCGGGAAGGCCCTTGCGGATCCACTACAAACGAATTCGCCCACGTTTGCCTGTGTTTGTAGTGAGGCGCTTCTTGGCCCTAATCAGAATTGCTGGAGTACGCAACTCCCTCCTTGTGCCGCGACCGCGCGGCGCAGTATTATCACGGCAGTCTAGGAGCTGTGACTATGCCAACACCGATCACGCTGACTCGCCGTGTCCTGTTCGCGACGTTCTGCCTGTGCGCACGCCTCGCCGCCCGCGCGGAGCCCGCCACCGAGTACCGGCACCTTGATGGGCTCGCCGACCCGAAGCGCTGGGATCCCGCCGAGTGCGAGCTCGCCGTGTCGCCCCACACCGCCTGGGGGCGCCCCGCGCTGCGCATGCGCATCCCCGTCGACTTCCATGCGGGCGAAAAGCAATATCCCATCGGCTGGCCGCGCATGTACCTGAACCTCAAGCCGGAGGAGCAGGGCTGGCGGGCCTACGACCGCCTCGAGTTCCAGCTCTTCGCCGAGTCCTCGCGCACCAGCCTGCCCAAGCGACCGCTCAACTTCCACCTCTACGACGCGCAGGGCCAGAAGAAGCTCATCAGCCTCGACAGGGCCGCCATCGGCACCTGGCGCACCTTCACGCTCAACCTCTCCGACCTCGGCGTGACCGGCGAAGTCGCGCGGCTGGGCTTCAACATCAACGAGGCCGACTACGCCGACAAGGACGTGGTCGCCTTCCACTTCGGCGGCTTCCGCCTCGCCCGCGCCACCGCCGCGACAGTCACCGAGTTCAGGGCCGCCGCGCCCGCGCTCTTCCGCGACAGCCGCGTCCTGCCCGTCGAACTCGTGGCAGAGGGCCCGTCCGACAAGCTCGCCGCCGGCGTGCCGTTCCAACTCCGCCTCGGCGACCGCGTCGTGCTAGCCATGACTCTGCCCGTGGCCCGCGGCCGCCAGACGCTCTACCTGCCGCTCGCCGGCGCAGCCCTCGAACCCGGCGCCTACACCCTCGCCGTCTGCCCCGACGATCCGACGCTCCGCAAGGAGGTCACCGTCACCATCGTCTCTTCACCGTGGGAATGATCTCCGTATGTTGTCCCGGCTTCAGCCGGCAACGCGACCTTGCAAGCAGCCGACTGAAGTCGGCACAACATGCCTGACACGCCTTTCCGGAAAGGACATCACATGCAAAAACAGCTCGTCATTTCCCTCATCACTCTCTCCGCCCTCTCCGCCCGCGCCGAGACCTACATCTTCGACTTCGGAACGCAAGACTCGCCGCTGCGTCCCGGCGCGGTCCGCGTCACCGAAAAGGGCGGCGACCACGCGGGCTGGTGCTTGCCTTGGGCCAAGTCTTCCGCCAGCCGCATCACGCGCGAATGGGCCGAGGACGCGCACAGCGGCCGCAAGAACCCACCGCCCGTCTATCTCAACGACCTCACCTGCGACTACGTCTCCGGTTCCGACAGGCTCATCCTTACGCTGACGCACATGCCGGCTGGGCCGTACAAGCTCCTGCTTCTCTGCGGCCGCGCGGGCGGCCGCGCAGAGCAAGTCTGGGACATCGCCGTCCGCTCCGTCGACAAGGAAGCGTCGGCCACCTTCGCCGGCCCGCATGAGCTGCGCGCGCTCTGGCTCGACGCGGTTTCCGAGAACGGCGAGCTGTGCCTTCTGTTCTCCTCCCGCAGCCGTTGGCTCGTCAACGCTCTCGTCGCCGTGCCCGAGTCGGAGTGGCCCGCCGCGCGGGAGAAGGTGATCGACCCCCTCCTCGCCGAATGCTTCACGCTCCCGCCCGAGGAGCTGGCCAAGTGGAGGGATGCTCCGCGCCCGTGCCCAGCCCCTGAGCCGCGCTGGAGCGACCGGCAAGAGCGGGATAAGCTGGCGGTCTTCACGCGGCCGTGGTGCGAGCCGGTCTGGCCCAACGAGTTTCCGCGCCAGCACGAGCTCGACGCCCCGGTGCGCGCCTTCGCCTCGCCCGGCGAGTACGAGCCGCTCACCTTCGCGCTTCACCCGCTCGCCGACTTTTCGAACGCGTCCGTCCGCGTGCTCGACGCGCTCACCAGCACCGGCGGCACGGCGCGAGCCTCGATTGGCGCGTCGTGCCTCGATGTCCGCGTTGTGCGCTACATGAACGTCAGGCCGAACTACAGCGCGTTCAACACGTACTACCGCGCGCCGGACGTGCTGACGCCGTGGCAGCCGCAGCCGCTCAAGAAAGGCGAGAACCTGCGCCTCTGGCTCACCGTCCGCGTGCCCCTCGGCCAGCCCGCCGGGCTCTACCAAGGGTCGGCCCGCATCAAGGCCGACGGCCGCCTCGACATCGACGTCCCGCTCTCCCTGCGCGTGCTGCCGATCACCCTGCAGAAGGATCAGTCGCTCGTCTACGGGCAGTACTACCACCACCCGCACCGCGACCTCGACCGCGCGACGGACGACTTCTCGCGCGCCTGGTGGCAGCGCAAGGCCGAGGCCGAGCACCTCGATATGCGCGAACACGGCATGAACGCGGTCGTGCTGGGCTTGGGCGGATACTTCAAAGACGGGCGCTGCGTGTACCAGTTCGACCGGCTGCAGCGCGACCTCGACCTCGCGCGCGGCGTCGGCTTTGACAAGCCCTTCGTCTGCTCCTTTCCCTTCGCCGAGCTTTACCGCAAGCACATGGGCAACGCCGACATGGGCTCGCACCTGCGCCTCGTGAAGATGCCGCCGGACGCCTTTTTCGACGAGCTGGCCGAGATGGTGCGGACGATCGAGGCCGAGGCCCGCCGCCGCCAGTGGCCCGAGCTGCTTTACTACCCGGTGGACGAGCCTTCGACGAGCCCGGAGTCGGTGGCCTTCATGGCGCGCGTGCTGGCGGCGATCAAGCGCGTGCCCCAGGTGCGAACCTATATCACGGCCGACCCCGAGCACGAGCCGTTCGCGCCGCTGCGCACCTACGTCGACGTGTGGTGCTGCCAGCCCTTCTCGCTCGGGCGCGCGGCGGTGCTCGCCGACATGAAGGCGCGCAACGTGGAGTACTGGTGCTACCCCAACCACATCTCCGGAGAGAACGACCACACGCCGACCCTCGGCGCGCGCATGACCTACGGCTTCGGCTTCTGGCAGTCCGGCTACCGCGGCCTCATCCCATGGATCTATCAGGCCAACATCGGCGACCCGTGGAACTACCTAGACGGCTCCGCGCAGGACTTCTTCAACCGCACGGCGGACGACGGCACGCCGCTTCCCGTGACGCTGTGGGAGGCGGATCGCGAGGGCATCGACGACCACCGCTATCTGCACACGCTGGAGAACACCATCGCCCGCGCCGAGGCGGCGGGGCTCAAAGAGCCTGCGGCGCAGGCTCGCGCAGTCATTGAGCGGCTCAGCGCCGCGATCGCCGTGCAGCCCAAATACAAGACCGACAACCTGTGGTCGGCCGAGGCCTTCGACGCCTGGCGCTGGGCGCTGGCCGAGCAGATCCTGGCCTTGCAGGCGTCGCTTGAGAGGTAGGGACGGCAGCCCCTTGCCGTCCGCGCCCGCGCGGTAGGGACGGCAGCCCCTTGCCGTCCGCGTCCGCGCGGTAGGGACGGCAGCCCCTTGCCGTCCGCGCCCGCGTCAGATGTTGCGGCTGTCGTAGGCCCAGTGCAGCAGCGCCTGGCGCTGCCGCGGGCGGCAGGACGAGTCCCCGCCGCAGTGCTTCTGCAGTTGCTGGACGTGGCGCTGGATCGCGAGCCAGCGCCGGATTTGGCGGTCGTCGTCGGGGCAGCGCCGCCCCATGTAATAGCGGCAGTACCACTGGAACCAGCCGCGCGGATCCTCCTGGTAGATCCACTGCTTCTCCCGCCAGTGGGAGAGCGGCGTCGACGCGTCCACGCCGTAGTAGTTCAGCGACGGCTCGCGCCGCCCGGACGCCAGCCTGGCCCTGACAAACCACTCCGGAGGAAACTCGGCCCGGCAATCAGTCATGTACTTGCCGCCGAAAACGCCCATTTCGAGCATCTGCTGCGGCCTCAATTCAGGCTTAAACCGCGGGTCGAAACCCTCTCCCGCCGGCATCGACCGGATGTACCGGTATCCCTGCTGCATCTTGTCGTTGACGACGATCACTACAGGTTTCATGGTGCCAGTGTAGCATGTCGAGACCTACGCCACAACGCGCTTCTTCAAATAGCAACGGGGTCAGTGCGGGTGGAGGTGGCGCAGGATGTGGGGCCGCTCGAGGCCGTGCGCCAGCATGAGCGCCTCATCGTCGAGCACCTGCGCAGTCGGCCCGTCGGCCACGATCCGGCCGCCGTCGAGCACCAGCACGCGCGGGCAGACCTCCACCACGAGCTCCAAGTCGTGCGTGGCGATGAGCCGCGTGTGCTCGAAGGAGCGCAGCAGCCCGATCAGCCGGCGGCGCCCGCGCGGGTCGAGGTTCGACGACGGCTCGTCCATCACCAGCACGTCGGGCTCCAGCGCGAGCACCGCCGCGATGGCGACCGCCCGCTTCTCGCCCGCCGACAGCTTGTAGGGCGGGCGGGCGGAGAGGTGTCCCATGCCGACCCGCTCCAGCGCCCGGTGCGCCACGCGCTTGGCCTCCTCCGGCGCCAGACCCGCGTTGAGCGGGCCAAAGGCCACGTCCTCGAGCACGGTCGGCATGAAGAGCTGGTCGTCCGGGTCTTGGAACACGAGGCCCACGGTGCGGCGCGCGGCAGCGGCGGTCCGCTTCGTGACCGCCGCCCCGTTGACGCGCACCTCGCCCTGCGTAGGCGTCAGGTAGGCGTTGAGGTGCATGAGCAGCGTGGACTTGCCCGCTCCGTTCGAGCCGATCAGGGCGACCGCCTCGCCCCTCCCGACGCGGAAGGAGACGCCGCTCAGCGCCCGCGTCCCGTCGGGATAGGTGAACCCGAGCTCCCGAACGTCGATGACCGGCTCGCTCATTGCAGCCCCCTTGTTAGCAGGCCGCCCAGCGCGCCGGCCAAATTCCACGCGCGCGCCGCGGCGAAGAAGAGCCACCAGCCGCACACGAACGCGACGTCCGCCGCGCGCAGGCGCGACGCTTCCAAGACCCTGACCTCCCCGTCGAACCCGCGGGCCAGCATGGCCTGGTAGACCCGCTCCGCGCGGGCCATGGACCGCACCAGCAGGTGCCCCACCAGCGAGCCGTAGACGCGGAGGCGCAGCCCCGTCTGGCCCGCGGCCCGCAGCTCCATGCCGCGCAGCATGCGCGACCCCTCGTCGGCGACAGTGAACAGGTAGCGGTACAGGAAGAGCAGCTGAACCGCAAACACGCGCGGCAGCCCGAGCCGCTCCAGCCCGGCGCACAGCCTGTCCATACCCGTGCAGGCCACAAGCACCAGCGCCGCGCTCACGGTCAGCGCGAAGCGCAGCAGGATCGACGCGAACGAAAGCCAGCCGCCGGTGAGCGCCCACGAGCCAAGCGCCCCCATGGGCCGCGTGTCGAAGAGCGGGTTGAACAGGCCGACCGCCAAGGCGAACGGGGCCGCCACCAGCACCTTGCGCAGCACGACCGCCGGAGGAATGCGGCCGAGGCAGGCGAGCGCGAGCGGATACAGGAAGAACGGCGTCAGCGCGGAGACCTCGTAGCGCGGGAACGACATGACGGCTATGATGAAGCCCGCCGTCGCCGCGGCCTTGGCCCGCGCGTCGGTGCGGTGCACCGGCGTGTCCAGCCGCCCCAGCTCGTCCAAGCGGCTGATCTCGATCCAGTTCTCCAGTCCCATCCGGTTTGTTCCTTATGCCCGTTCCGGGTGCGCGGGCCGCCGCCGGCGCAAGGCGAGGCCGATCAGCAACACGACCGCCAAAGTGATCAGGCCGCCCGCAAGTCCTGACACCGACGTGCTCGCCTTGACCGCAGGCCACGTCTCCGCGGCGGCGGGCGCCCCTTCCGCTTTGAACCCGTAATCCGGCAGCACGGCCGTCCGCCCCTGAAGCGCAGCAAGCCGCCGGTGAAGCCCGCTTTCCGCCCCAGCCGCACCCCCCTGGCCCGCAGCCTTCGCGAGAGACCACTCCAGTCCGTCGGGCCGGGTGGAGGCGAACCAGCTCAGCCCGCCGCCCACAACAGCCGCAGCCACGGCCAGCCCGGCCAGCACCGAGCGCAGGCTCGCGGATCGCCCGGCAGGCGCGGCGTCCGGCAGCGCCTCAGGCCGCGCGCGGGCCACAAACGCCACGACCGCCGCAGTCGCCAGGCCCTCCACCGCGCCGATGGCCAGATGGATCGGCGACATCAGCAGCAAGAACGTGCCGAAGGGCAGCTCGGAGAGGCCCGACGCCCGCGTCTCCAGCACCACGCCGAGCGCGCCGAGCTGCAGCCCGAGAACCGCGGCCGCAACCGCGGCGGCCCACGCGCGCGGCGACGCGTAGCCGCCCTTCGCAAACGGGCGGTACACGAGCGGATAGGCCACGAAGGCGGGAAAGAAGCCGAGGTTGAAGATGTTGCACCCGAGCGCCAGCAGCCCGCCGTCCATGAAGAAGAGCGCCTGTACGGACAGCACCGACGCAATCACCAGGAAGGCGGCGGGCGGGCCCAGCAGCACCGCCAGCAGCAGACCGCCCCCGAGGTGCCCGCTCGAACCCGTGCCTGGGATCGTGAAGTTGATCATCTGCGACGCGAAGACGAATGCGCCGAGGACGCCCATCAGCGGAACCAGGTTGTCGCGCAGGCTCGCCTTCACGCGGCGCGCGCAGGCGGCCATCACGCCGCCCGTCACCGCCCACAGCGCCCCGCCGACCGCGGGCGAAATCAACGCGTCTGCCATATGCATGGACTCACGCCTCCGACCTCCAACATGCGAATCAAACGGATTTGTGTTACGAGTTGAAACAATAGTAACATCGCCCCCTTCCGGCGTCAACCCGCGCATGGGCCTCCCCATTTCGCACTCGAAACCCGCGCCCCGATCACGTATGATAACTTCTTATCGGACGTTTTTTTTCGACGTTGGGAGTACACACATGCGACTGATGACAACCCTGTCGGCGGCTCTCCTGTCCGCCCTCACGCTCGGCCTGTGCGGCTGCAGCAACGACTCAAAGAGCGCGAACCCTCTGGGGGCGGCAAACACCTCCGAGCCGGCCCCAAGCTATGTGGTGGCCATGGTTAACTCCACGCCCCTCACCTGGGCCGACATGGACAAGCGCGCCATGGGCTACCTCAAGTACGCCATGGAGACCGAGCGCCTCATGTTCGCCTCGAACCGGCTGGACGAGGCCAAGACTCACTATCGCCAGAACGCCATCAAGGCTTTCGTCTACAAGACCCTCATGCTGGACGAGGCCTCTAAGCAGAACATCAAGCTCACCGACTTCGACCGCCAAGGGGGGATGAAGGCGCTGACCGCTTCGCTCAAGGCCAGAAAGTGGACCACCGACGATTTCTTCAAGAAGGGCCCCATGGACGAGGCCTCCATGCGCAGCGAGTTCGAGGATGGCATGGTCATCGACAAGCTGCTCAAGATCAACGTGCGCAGCAAGCTCAAAGTGGACGAGAAAGAGGTCGACAAGGCCGTCGAACAAATCGGCGCCACGAACGACTTCAAGCGCGCCAAGCTCGAGGCGGCCCGCAAGCAGCTGCTGTCCGGCGCGAACTTCGAAGACGTCGCCCGCAACGTCTCAGAAGACCCGACCGCCAAGGCGGGCGGAGACTTGGGCGAGTTCGGCCGCGGCAAGCAGGTGAAGCCGCTCGAAGACGCCGCCTTCTCTCAGAAAGTCGGCGAGATCGGCCCCGTCATCGAGACCGTATATGGCTACCACATCGTCAAAGTGACCGCCCACAACGCGGCCAAGAAAGCCACGGCCACCACGCCCGCCGTGCCCGAGACGGTCCGCGCCTCGCATATCCTGCTGAGGCGCATACCCGTTGACCGCAAGCGCATGTCCGAGTCGTACCTTCGCACCCAGTACCTCAAGGGGTCGCGCGAATTCTTCGCCACGCTCAAGGAAAAGGCGAAGATCGAGTGCTTCCTCTACAAGGATCTGGCGTTCTGAGGCGCGCTGAGCGGCCGGGGCGGGCTTTCACCGTGGTAGGGACGGCAGCCCCTGCCGTCCGCGCCGTGGTAGGGACGGCAGCCCCTGCCGTCCGCCGCTCTCAAGGACGCGCGCCCTCCAGAGAATCCGGACAGGCGGTCCGCCTGTCCCTCCCGTCCGCGCCGTTACCGCACCAGCCGCTCAAACGGCACGCCCTCGGGAAGACCGTGGAGCGGCCGGACGATTTCGCCGCGCGCCTGCTTCTCCAGCCCGTAGTACGCGCCGTAGAAGTTGCTGTTGCAGTCGATCCACAGCGCGACGCGACGCAGCTCCTCTGATGTCAGCTTCACCTCGTGATGCCCGCCCGTGAGCATCGGGTACAGCTTGCTCACGCGCGCGCCGTCCTGCCCCGGCACGCTGTACTGCCGCTGCCGCAGCGCCACGCCGTTCCCGCCGTGCATTGCCCACGCCCGCGTGCGCAGCGTGCTGAACGCCTCCGACCAGCCGTATTTCCCGAAGCGGTCGCCGCGCAGGCTGGGCGCGCCCTTCTTGGGCTTCTCGCCGTGGCAGCCCGCACATTTCGCGTCGAGAACCGGCTGTACCAGGCGCGCGAACGTGAGCGGGAAGCTCCCCTCCGCCTCCGGCTCCAGCGCCGAGGGCGCGCGTTGCAGCGCGGCGGGCCGCCGCCTCTCCGCCGCGCCCGACGACGCCTGCTTCGCCTCGTGGCAGCCGACGCACGTGAGCGTCTCGCCCGGGTGCAGGTAGGTCGCCGACCGCATGGTCTGCACCGCCAGCCCGTTCTCGTCCAGCGCCTGAAAATACAGATCCATGCCGACAGGCACGCGGAACGCCGCGCTGCCGTCCGACTCCACCGGCGCGGTGCCGAGCACGCCGCGGCAGAGCGACTGAGACGCTGTCCCGACGTTCGGCTCGTCGGCCACCGAGTTGTCCTTCGGAAAGAGCGCGACCACGCGCAGGCGCTTGATCTGCGTGCCCTCCGGCCACGGCTGGTCGCTCTCGTAGGCGTTCATCACCAGCACCGTGCCGAAGGCCGGATCGACGCCCTCGCGGCGGTCCTTCCGCGCCTGCGTCGTCTGCGCGGGCAGAACGGGCGGCCTCGCCCGCGGCCTCAGCGGGATCGGGTCGAGGCACGCCAGCGCCGGATCGCGGTAGAGCAGCTCGCGGTTGCCGAAGCTGTCGAGCAGGTAGAGCCCGTAGTTCTTGCGGCCGGCGTCGTACACGACCAGGTGGAAGTCCTCGCTCAGCGGCCACGGCGTGCCGTACACCTCCGCGTTCGGCGCGTGCTTGCCCTTGGCGTGCGGCACCCCCGGCGCAGACTCGGACTCGGGAAACGGCACCTCGGGCGTCAGGCGCCGCACCTGCCCGCACGCGCGGTCGTCGCGCTCGCGCAGGTCGATCAGCACCAGCGAGCCGTAGGCTTCGCCGTGGTGCGGCGCAGCCACCGCCACGTATTTCTGCGACCCCGGAACCGCGCGGATCGACATCTCCATCCACGGCCGCGACTCGCGCGTGTCCGGGTAGTTGCCGTGGTAGGAGCGCGGGTCGCGGCCGTCCGGGAAGCAGTGCCAGATGTGGTGCGCCACGTCCGAGTCGCGGTCCACGTAGTCCCAGCGCGTGTAGGCCAGCATGCCGCTGCCGTCCACGCTCGGGTGCCACTCGTTGGTGTCGTGGTAGCTGAGCTGGATGATGTCGCCGCCGTCCCGCTCCATCGCGTGCAGCGTGTAGGTCGGGTCGGGCCGGAACCCGCAGCGCAACTGGCCGCCCGTGCGCGTGGACATGAAGGCGACCCGGCCGTCCGGCAGGAAGCAGCCATCGAAGTCGTTCACCGCCCCATCCGTGAGCTGCGTGAGGCCGGTGCCGTCCGCCTTCAGAGAGAAGAGATGGTAGCAGGTCTCGGGGCGGAAGTGGTAAAAGCGGTGCTGCGGCTCACGCTTGGCGTCCGCCTCGGCCCAAAAGTTGGTGTCACACGTCACTCCGGGTGGCAACGCATGCTCGGCCTCAGTGAAGGCGAAGAGCAGTGTCTGCGCGTCCCAGTCGAGATCCAGCGCGATGAATCCGCCCTGGTTCTCCAGCGCCCGGCCCTGCAGGCGGCCGTTGCCGACGCGCGTGTCCGCGAGTAGGCTGCGCACCGACGGCTTGTCGCCGAAGGGCCGCTCCAGCACATACACGCCGCCGGCCTTCTCGGCGTTGAACCCGAAGTACTGATCCACCATGTGGCGCGAGCCGCGCGCCTGCTTGTTGTGCTTGAGGAAGGCGATCCGGTCGAAGTCCAGCAGCGGGTTTTTGAAGGCGACGCGGCGGCGCAGCGCCGTCAGCTCGGCGAAACGCGCCTTCTGCTGCGCGTCGTCGGCCTGCGGCTCAGGCGTGAGCCGAGCGAGTTCATCCGCCTCCGCGTTGAGGTCAGGCGCGTGTGGCTGCGACCGCAGGTGCGCCAGCAGCGCGGACGTGCGGCGGTAGACCACGCCGCACGGAGTAACGTCCCCTGCGAGAATCAGCGCGTCGCGCCGCACCGCCTCGCGCTCCAGCCGAGCCTGATCTCCCGTCTTACTGGCGGCGATCTCCCGCTGCACGTCGTCGTACTCGTCCGCGCAGACGCACGTGGCGGCGACCAGCGCCGCCCAGACCACAAACCTGTTCGCGTTCCCCATTGCGCCCTCCGTCAACGTTTGTTTCAACGTGAAGTATGCCCCATGTATCCAGGAAAGGGAAGCGCTCGAATGGCAAAACACGATCTTTGTAAATTGGCAACGAACCTGACACGTTGACCGTCTCATGCCGTTCGTTCCGATTATCTGACACGGGCGACAGAAGGGCAATCTTCCCTCAGACCGCCGCTCAGCGAACCTCGAAGGTGTAGCGGCCGGAACCGACCTTGAAGGCCATGCGGTCGCGGTCGGACGCGACCGGCGCCACGTCGGCAACCACGTTCTTCGCGTCGGGCTTGACCGGCAGGTAGACCGTGGCCGTCGTGTTGACCGGCACCTCGACCTCCAGCCGGAACGCGCTGCCCGTTTTCTTCCAGCTGCTGCGGATCAGCCCGTACGGCGAGTCGTGCTCAGCCTTCACCCAGCCGAGGCCGTCGACCGGATCGGGGCAGATCACGAAGCGCTTGAAGGCGACCGCTTTCGCGTCGGCCTTCTGCGCAACGGCCGAGACGCCGTCGGCCAGCCGGATGCCGCCGAGGTACTGGTAGAACCACGCCGAGACGTCGCCGAACATGATGTGGTTGCGCGACGCGCCCTCGTCCCAGTCCTCCCAGAAGGTCGTGGCGCCGCGCGTGATCCAGTTGCCGTACGAGGGGTGCGAGTCCTTCGTCGCCATCGCGAAGGCCAGGTCGCTGCGGCCCGCGTCGCTGAGCGCGCGGAAGATGTACTTCGAGCCCAGGATGCCGAAGTCCGGGCCGCCGTTGTTCTGCCGCACGACCTCAGCCAGCCGGGCCTCGACTTTGGCGCGCTCGCCGTCGGGCGCGAGCCCCTGGTGCAGGGCGCAGCTCTGCGACGTCTGGCTGCCGATGGAGTAGACGCCGTCGCCTGTGTAAAGCTGGCGGTTGTAGGCGTCGCGCACCGAGGCCGCCAGCGCCGCGTACTGCTTGGCGTCGTCGGCCTTGCCGAGCAGTTCGGCGGTCCGCGCCACGATCTGCGCGTCGAGGTAGTAGTAGCCGGTCGACGTCACCTCGGTCGGCGTCTTGGTCTTGACCGGGGTCCAGTCGCTGAGCCCGTGCGAGGCGATGCCGTCCTTGGCGCGCGAGGTCACGTAGTCCACGTAGAGGCGCATCGCGGGGTAGGCCTTTTCGAGAATGCGCACATCGCCCTGGTACACGTAGAGCGTCCACGGGATGATCAGCAGGGCGCTGTCCCACGCCGGCCCGTTGCCCCACGCGTAGCCCCAGCCGCTGGTGGGCACGATGGCGGCGACGTTGCCGTCCGGCCGCTGCTCGTCGATGATGTCGTTGACCCACTTCTCGTAGGCCGCGGTGTTCTGGAAGTTGTACATCGCCAGCTCGGCCGCGAGCTGCGCGTCGCCGGTCCAGCCGTTCTTCTCGCGGTGCGGGCAGTCGGTCGGGTAGCCGTTCACGAAGTTGCCGCGGTAGGCCCAGAGGATCGCCTGCTGCATCTTGTTGACCAGCTCGTTGTCGCACGCGAACGAGCCCGCGTCCTTGAAATCGGTGTGTACCACGCAAGCGGCGACTGTCGCCGCCGTGGGCGCGGCTTTCAGCCCCTCGAGCTGCACGTACTGGAAGCCGTTGTAGGTGAAGCGCGGCTCGTAAACCTGCTCGGCGCTGCCGTCGCAGACGAAGCGGTCGACCTGGAACCAGCCGCCCGGCAGCACGCGGAACGAGGCCGGATAGCGGAAGTGGGCGTCCGTGCCCTCCAGGCTGAGCGTGCCGTCGGGCTTGACCTTCTCGCCGTAGCGGATCGTGACCACGTCGCCGGCCTTCTGGCCCTTGAGCGTGAGCTGCGCCCAGCCCGCCGTGTTCTGCCCGAAGTCCACCACCCACACGCCGGGCTTGACCTCGCGCACGGTTTTCGGCGGGAGGCGCTGGGCGACCACGCTGGGCGGCAGCGCCGACGCCGACAGCTTGCCGGCGGGAGCGGGCACGACCTCGGCCATCACGACGGTCTTCGCCAGATCCGGCGCGCCTGGCGGCGGCTGGCCGAGCACCTCGCCCTCGCGGATGCAGTCGAAGCCCACGGGGCTCGCGACCTGCCGCCACGTGGCGTCGGAGCAGACCGTCTCGCGCGTGCCGTCCGTGTACGTCAGCTCGAGCTGCGCGATCAGGCGCGGGAAGTCGCGCCACGGCGCGTTGTCGAAGTTCCAGACCGCCACGCTGCGCACGTCGTACCAGCCGTGGCCGAGCAGCACGTTAAGCCGGTTTTCGCCCGGCGGCACGAAGCCCGTGAGGTCGTAGGTCGAGTAGAGCACGCGCGTGTCAAACTTGGTCGGCGACGGATCCAGCACCTTCCTGCCAATCTTCACGCCGTTGAGGCTCGCCTCGTAGAAGCCCACGCCCGTGATGTGCAGGATCGCCTGGCTCACAACCTTCGCCACCGTGAAGCGCTTTTCGAAAGCGGGCGAGACCGTCTCCAGGCGCCGCACAAGCTTGCCCCACGGCGGACAGTCCACGCCGCCCGCCACGGAGGCGGCCTTCCAGCCTTCGGCCGCGAAGCCGTCGACCGTATCTTTCCAGCCCTTGGGCGACTGCGCGGAGACCAGCCAGCTCGCGTCGGTGGTCACGGTCGCGCCGCTCGAAAACTTCAGCATGGCCAGCAGACCGGTCGGCCCGGGCTCCTTGTTGACGACCGTCACGGCGATCAGGTTTCGGCCCGGCTTGACGAACTGCGCCACGTCGATGAAGCGCAGGAAGCGCCACTCGTTGAAATGCCCCCAGGTCTTGGCCGCGAGTTGGCCGTTGACGAAGACCTCCCACTCGTCGTCCGCCGTGACCGCCAGCAGGACCGGCGCGCCGCCCGCGCCCTGCGGCGCGTCGAACAGCTTGCGGAACTGGCGCTTGCCCGGTGCGGCCTTATCCAGCGACGCGGCATCGCCGGCCCAGATCCACTTCGCGCCCGCGAGGTCGCAGTCGGGCCGCGTGGAGGCGGCCGCGCCAATCCACTTCGCCCGCCACTCCTCGGGCCGCATCACGCCCGTAACCCAGCGGGACGGCGCGCTCCACGGCGACGGCACGTCAACGGTGTTATCCCACGCTCGAACCCGCCAGTAGCAACGCAATGAGGAGACAAGCGGTTTGCCCGCGTAGGCGACGTTGAGCGACTGGTCAGAGGCGACGCGGCCGCTGTCCCACAGGTCCGGCTCGCCGCTCATCAGCTTCGCGACGCTCGCCGCAACCTGAATCTGAAAGGCTGTCTGCTGCAGATCGCGGGCCTTCGCATGACGGGCCGCCAGCTTCCAGCTCAGCCGCGGCGCCGCGCAGTCGAGCCCCACGGGGCTGCTCATGTACTCCGCGGTCAGGGCCTCCGGTGCGCGCAGCGCTGCTCCCGAGCCCGTCATGAATTGTGCGCACCCGGCCGCCGCCAGCAAACAACACGCCATCGTAAAACGCTTCATCTCTTTGCCCTCCCCGTTTTCTCTGCAACCGTTATCCGCTACTGTACCTGACCCCCACCGTACCCTCAATCCGAAAGTAGTTTGGGCTCGTCCATAACTTAGGCGTTCGGCGTTCCGTGTTCGGAACTAGCATTTTTGTCAGACATAAACGTAGCGATTTTTGTGCTCAGACAATTCTGTGTTTTTGTTGCCACTTTTTCTCGACTGCCTGGCATTGAACTGGCATGCTGTATACCCGAACGCACGAGTTGTCCAGTCGACGGCCCTGTTCGCGTTTCACACACTTCTTACTCCCAAGGAAGGTCAGGTAATCGTATGCGGCGTAATGACATCCATAAAGTCCTCATCATCGGTTCAGGCCCCATCGTCATCGGTCAGGCGTGCGAGTTCGACTACTCGGGAACGCAGGCCTGCAAAGCCTTGCGCGAGTGCGGCTACAAGATTGTGCTCGTGAACTCCAACCCGGCCACGATCATGACCGACCCCGTGATGGCCGACGCGACCTACATCGAGCCGCTGAATGTGGAGCGACTGGAACAGATCATCGCCAAGGAGCGCCCTGACGCGCTGTTGCCCAACCTCGGCGGGCAGACCGGCCTGAACCTCTCCATGGAGCTTTCCAAAAAGGGTATTCTCGAGAAGTACGGCGTGAAGGTAATCGGCGTCAACCTCGACGCGATCGAGCGCGGCGAGGACCGCCAAGTCTTCAAGGATACGATGACCCAGCTCGGCATCGAGATGCCGAAGAGCGAGATCACCTACACCGCCGAGCACGCGGAGGAGATCGCGGCCACGCTCGGCTACCCGGTGGTCGTGCGCCCGGCCTACACCATGGGCGGCACCGGCGGCGGGCTCGTCTACAACGTCGAGGAGCTGCGCACCATCGTCAACCGGGGCCTTGAGGCTTCGCTCACCCACCAGTGCCTCATCGAAGAGTCGGTCCTGGGCTGGGAGGAGCTGGAAGTCGAGGTGGTCCGCGACGCCAAGAACCAGATGATCGCGGTCTGCTTCATCGAGAACATCGACCCCATGGGCGTCCACACCGGCGACTCGTTCTGCTCCGCGCCCATGCTGACCATCGCCAAGTCCGTGCAGGACCGGCTCCAGGACTACGCGTTCCGGATCGTCGAGTCGATCGGCGTGATCGGCGGCACCAACGTGCAGTTCGCGCACGACCCCGAGACCGGCCGCATCGTGATCATCGAGATCAACCCGCGCACCTCGCGCTCCTCGGCTCTCGCCTCCAAGGCCACAGGCTTTCCCATCGCCCTCATCTCCGCCAAGCTCGCCAGCGGCATGACCATGGACGAGATCCCCTACTGGCGCGACGGCACGCTCGAGAAGTACACGCCGTCGGGCGACTACATCGTCATCAAGTTCTCGCGCTGGGCCTTCGAGAAGTTCCGCGGCGTCGAGGACAAGCTCGGCACGCAGATGAAGGCCGTCGGCGAGGTGATGTCCATCGGCAAGACCTACAAGGAGACCTTCCAGAAGGCGATGCGCGCGCTCGAGAACGGCCGCCCCGGCCTGGGCTTCGCCAAGGACTTCAACAAGAAGTCGCTTCCCGAGCTGATCGAGCTGCTGCGCTTCCCCACCAGCGAGCGCCAGTTCCTCATGTACGAGGCGATCCGCAAGGGCGCCACCAACGACCAGCTCTTCGCCCTCACCAAGATCAAGCACTACTTCCTCCAGCAGATGCGCGAGCTGGTCGAGCTCGAAGAGCGCCTCCTGCAGTACAAGGGCTCGATGCCGCCGGACGACCTGCTCGTGCAGGCGAAGAAGGACGGCTTCTCCGACAAGTACCTCGCCAAGATCCTCGGCATCAAGGAGCGCAACCTCCGCCTGCGCCGCACCGACCTCGGCGTGCGCGAAACCTGGCACCCCGTCCAGGTCAGCGGCGTTGAGAACGCCTATTACTACTACTCCTCGTACAATCGCACGGAGAACGAGGTCGCGGTTTCCTCGAACTCCAAGAAGATCCTGATCCTCGGCGGCGGCCCCAACCGCATCGGCCAAGGCATCGAGTTCGACTACTGCTGCGTCCACGCCGCCTTCGCCATGCGCGACGCGGGCTACGAGACCATCATGGTCAACTGCAACCCCGAGACCGTCTCCACCGACTACGACACCTCGGACAAGCTCTACTTCGAGCCGGTCACGCTCGAGGACGTGCTCCAGATCTACGAGAAGGAGAAGCCCGAGGGCGTGATCGTGCAGTTCGGCGGCCAAACCCCGCTCAACATCGCCCGCGAACTGGCCGACGCCGGCGTCAAGATCCTTGGCACCAGCATCGACTCGATCGACATCGCCGAGGACCGCGACCTCTTCCGCCACATGATGGAGCGCCTCGCCATCCCCATGCCCGAGTCCGGCATGGCCTCGACCATCGACGAGGCGGTGAAGGTCGCAGCCACCATCGGCTACCCGCTCATGATCCGCCCCTCCTTCGTGCTCGGCGGACGCGGCATGGAGGTCATCTACGACGTGCAGATGCTGCGCGAGTACGTCGAGAAGGCCGTGGGCGTCACGCCTGACCGGCCGCTCCTGCTCGACCGCTTCCTGCAGGAGGCGCTCGAGTGCGAGGCCGACGCCCTCTCGGACGGCAAGGACGTCTACATCCCGGCGGTCATGGAGCACATCGAGCTGGCGGGCGTGCACTCGGGCGACTCCGCCTGCGTCCTGCCGCCTGTGTCGATCCCCGAGAAGCACCTCGACACGATCCTCGCCTACACGCGCAAGATCGCGCAGGAGCTGCACGTCGTCGGCCTGATGAACATGCAGTACGCCATCGAGAAGGACAAGGTCTACGTGCTCGAGGCCAACCCGCGCGCCTCGCGCACCGTGCCGCTGGTCTCCAAGGTCTGCAACACGCAGATGGCCCGCATCGCCACGCGACTCATGCTCGGGGCGAAGATCGGCGACCTCGACCTCAAGCAGAAGGTCATCCCGCACTACGGCGCCAAGGAGTCGGTCTTCCCGTTCGACAAGTTCCCGGAGGTCGACCCCGTGCTCGGCCCCGAGATGCGCTCGACCGGCGAGGTGCTCGGCCTGGCCTCGACCTTCGGCCTCGCGTACTTCAAGTCCCAGGAGGCCGCCAACGCGAAGCTGCCCACCGAAGAGGGCACGATCCTCATCAGCCTCTCGGAGAAGCCCGAGTCCGCCGTGCGGGCGGCCAAGGAGTTCGCCAAACTGGGCTACAAGCTCATCGGCACCTCCGGCACGGTCACGTGGCTCGCCGGGCACGGCATCCCGTGCGAGACGGTGCACAAGATCAACGAGGGCCGCCCCAACGTGCTGGATGTGATCCTGAATAAGCAGGTCTGCCTCGTGATCAACACGCCCTCCGGCCGCCGCGACGCGCGGGCGGACGACTCGTCGATCCGCAAGGCGGCCCTCAAGTACAAGGTGCCGTACCTGACGACCGTCGCAGCCGCCCTTGCCAGCGCGCAAGGCATCCGCGCCGCGCGCGACAGCGCCGGCGGCGTAAAGTCCATCCAGGCCTACCACGCCGACATCCGCTGAGGCACATGCCACAGGCGTCGCCGCGGCCCCAAACGACCCGAGCCTGCCTCAGCCGGCCCGGGTCGCTTCGCGTCGCCGAGACATAGGGGTAACGCCCTATATGAAAGCGCCCGCTTGTTTGACATCCTACATATCGCCGACGTGAGTGCGACTTGCGCATGTCGCGGAACGGCAAACGGGCCGGAAACGGCCAAACGAGGAGAATTCAAATGAAACGTTCAATTCTGGCATGCGTCATCGTCGTGCTGACGTCCCTGTTCATGGCTGGGTGTTGGTTCCCCGGCGGGCCCGGCGGGCCCGGCGGCCACGGCGCGCAGAGCCCCATTCTCAACGAGAGCGCCAGTTAGCGCTTTGTGTTTGGCTGACCGAACAGTAATCCCAATGATGGCCACAGACGGCCGGATGGCCGGACTACAAACGCTTCGCTCCAAGCTCAAAGCCGTTCGTAGTCCGGGCTTCGGCCCGCTAAACCACGTGCCTTTCGCAGACCTTGCGGAAGTGGTATCCGGTGATCGCAAGCACGACCGCTTCGGAGAAGAGCCACGGCCGATGGGCCAAGGTCCAGAGCAGGAGCTTCCAGTAGTGCGCGCGCTCTCGGCCCGCCATGCCGATCCGGCCGACAGACCGCAGGAGCGCGAGAAGCTGGGCGGCGCGCAATGTCGCGCGTTTGCGCGGCCCCCCGTATTCGAGCAGGAACGTCCGGACGCGCTGGTAGTAGGGCCCGGGGGCGTAGATCTGCTCCAGAATGCGCCGGTAGCCGGCCTTCAGCGCCTCCACGCTCATGAGCGGGATGATGTTCGTGGTCCCATCCACATTGTCCCCGGACGTCTCCGAGCGCAGCCTGCCCTGCAGTTTCAGCCGCTCGTACAGCCGGGTTCCCGGAGGCGCCTGAAGCAGGCCCACCATGGCGGTGACGATCCCGCTCTTCTGGATGAAATCGATCTGCCGCTGGAAAATCGACGGCGCGTCGTGGTCGAAGCCCACGATGAAGCCCCCCTGCACCTGCAGGCCCGCGCGCTGCATCCGCTTGACATCCCCGATCAGATCGCGGTGCGTATTCTGCCCTTTCCTACACTCGGCCAGGCACGCGTCGTCGGGCGTCTCGATCCCGACGAAGACGCCCGTGAAACCGGCGGCGACCATCTGGCTCATCAGCGGCTCGTCATCGGCCAGATCGATCGACGTTTCCGTGGAGAACGAGTTCCCCGCCTTGCCCTTGCGCCAGCCGATCAGGGCCGGCAGCAGGTCGGTTTTCAAGAAGCTCTTCTTGCCGATGAAGTTGTCGTCGGCGAAGAACAGATCCCCGCGCCAGCCCAAGGCGTACAGGCCGTCTAGCTCCGCGATGATCTGCGCGGCGGTCTTCATGCGCACGCGGTGCCCGAACAGGACCGTGACGTTGCAGAACTCGCAGCTGAAGGGACAGCCGCGCGAGAACTGGACGCTCATGTTGGCATAGCGCTTGAGATCGAGCAGCTCCCATCTGGGCGCGGGCGTCTGCTGCAGATCCGCAAACCCGTCGGACGTATACACTCGCCGCGGCTGGCCGGCGGCCAGGTCCTTCAGGAAGAGCGGGAGCGTCAGCTCGGCCTCATTGAGGATGAAGTGATCCACGGCCTCGATGCGCTCGCTTTCCCCTTGAAACAGGGGGCCGCCCGCCACAACCCGCAGGCCGGCGGCCTTGCACCGGCTGGCCAGGCGCAGCGTCGCTTCGCGCTGGACGGCCATGGCGCTGATGAACGCGCAGTCCGCCCAAGCCAAGTCCCTGTCCGTCAGCTTGCGCACGTTCGTGTCCACGAGGCGGACGGGCCATTCCCGCGGCAGCAGGGCCGCCACGGTCAGCAGCCCCAGGGGCGGCAAGGCGGCCCGCTTGCCGACGAACGCGAGGGCGTGCTTGAAGCTCCAGAACGTGTCCGGAAACTCGGGATAGAGCAAGAGGATGTTCATGCGGCACCTCACCTCTCAGGCGGCCGCGTCCGGCAGCGGCCGCCACAGGGTCAGTGGTTAGACAGCCAGCCGCCTCATCGCCTTCTCGGGCTTACCGTGCTCGGTATCCCCTGATGCCGTCGATGACGCCGAACGTCTGAAGCAGCCACAGGCAGAGAAGTAACATGATGGCGACCGTGACGATGGCCTTGACGGCCGGAGAGGCCGGGATATAGGTGTTTGTCCCCCATAGCACGACGCCTGCGGCCGCCAGCACAACAACGGTTTTAACGAGTGTCATAAAGCCTCCTTCCGTAAACGTCGGGTCTGATTCCGTTTACAAGAATACGATACGCGATCAGACGAGGCGCCGCTATGGGGTGTAACCCTACCACGGGGCGCGGGAAGGGGTCGCCGTCTAGCGCTTGCCCGCATGGTACTTGATGATCTGCACCTTCTCCATCGTCACGAGCCCGCCGCAGTCCGCCTCCGCGAACAGCCGGTCCAGAACCGGCAGAAACGCGTTGATGCGGTCTTCGCGGTCTGTGACCTCGACGATGACCGGCAGATCGGACGAGAGGTCCAGGATCTTGGCGGTTCGGATGCGACTCGTCGAGCCATACCCTGTGATGCCGCGCCAGGCCGTGGCCCCGGCCAGGCCGGAGGCCTTGGCCTCGCGCACGATCGCCTCGGCCAGCGGCACGTGCCGCACCTTGTCGGTCTCGCCGATGAAGATCCGCAGCAGCTTGGCTTCGCCCGTGAGTTCCATGGTGCGCCTACCCTTTCGTGATGACGGAGACCGCGTAGAGTCCCAGACAGAAACAGGACAGGCACCCGACGAACGTCAGGAAGACGTAGCCCGTCGCGTAGAGGTACTCGGCGTCCTCGAGGAACTTGAACAGCTCGTACGTGAAGGTGGACATGGTGGTGAAGCCGCCGCAGAGCCCGGTGGCCACTAGCAGCCGCATCGTCGGCGAGAGCGCCTCCGCGCGCGAGGCCAGAGCCGTCACCCCGCCCAGCACGAGGCACCCCAGCAGATTGGCCCAGAGCGTCCCGTGGGGGAAGGTGGCCGACCCGCGCTGGCACAGCACGCTGAGCGCATAGCGCAAGACCGACCCGACGAAGCCGCCGCAGCCGACCACCAAGAATGGCAAGAGCGCTTTCATGGGATGCGTGCCGGGCTCACTTGAACCGCGCCAGCGACACGTGCCGCCCCTCGCGCCGCGGGTCAGACAGGATCGCGTCCGACACGGGCGTCCCGCCCGACGTCACGCGCGTGTGCTTCTCGCGCCACCCCTTGCGCCGCCCGGAGACGGTCATCTGATAGCCCTTGGTGAAGACCAGCCCGCCGTCCAGCGCCAGCGCGATGCCGTAGAGGAACCGCAGCCAGGCGTTCGCCATGCCGTAGGTGCCGTTCTCGCGGCGGCGATCGACCCACTGGCGCACCAGCTGCACCCAGAACCGGCAGGTGAAGCGGAACCCCAGCACGTCGAACCCGTCCTTGAGCAGCTGGAACACCTCGGTCTCGCTGTAGCACCCGCCCGCGCCCGAAACCACCCGCTGGCGGTTGAGAGCCGCCGCCACCCCGTACCGCTTGCGGTATTCGACGGTCAGGATGAAGTGCCCGCCCGCCTTCAGCACCCGGTGGCACTCGCGGATCATGGCGGACGCCGCCGCCGCATCGTGCGGCAGCACGCCGTGCGCCAGGATCACCACGTCAAACTGCTTGTCCTCGAACGGCAGTTCACTCGCCTCTCCGGCCGCCAGCACCGTTTCCGGGCCGAGGGCCGCCGCGACCAGCTCGCGGCGCTGGGGCGTCGGCTCCACCGTCATCCAGTACCCGCCGGTCTGGCGCAGAAGCTGGCTCACGCCCGCGTTGGTGAAACCGATATCGAGCCCCGACCGGACGATGCCCCGCTGGACGTGCAGGAAATGCAGCACCGAGCTGACCTCGCGCCGCAGCGGCAACGAATAGACGTTCTTGTCCAGAAAGTAATCCGTTCTCTTTAGCATGGCACCTTCCATTGACAGGGGTAGCTTAACACGCCAGCAGGCCAACCGTCAACAAAACGGGCGCATCGTGTCGGGCGCAGGGTGCAAGGTTGATTTTTTGGTTCACGCGATTCTGACCTGCTTGCGGTCGC
>CAYLUN010000018.1:0-84396 GCA_964386865.1 uncultured Lentisphaeraceae bacterium
TCTCGCCGTAGTTCGTGCAGAGTTCGCGCACCTGCGCCTTCACGTAGTCGAGGTAGCGGGCGAGGTCGGGCTGGTCGCCCGGCTCGGGTTCGCGCAGCTCATAGGATCGGCCCGCGTTGGGGTAGTTCGGCTGGTGCATGTCCGCGCAGGAGTAGTAGAGGCAGAGCGGGAACTTCCGCTTGTGGCAGGCCTCGGCCAACAGCGCAAGCGCGTCCTTTGCGTAGGGCGTGCGCGTGACCTTATAATCGGTCTGCTGCGAGTCCCACAGGCAGAAGCCGTCGATGTGCTTCGTGGTGAACGTGAGGTAGCCCATGCCCGCCTCTTGCGCGAGGTCAAGCCAAGCCTCGGGCTCGAACTTCGCGGGGTTGAACTGACCCATGAACGGCGCGTACGCGGCGCGGCTCAGGCGCTTGCGGAACATGTGCTGCTCGTGCCAGCCGGCAACCGAGTAGATGCCCCAATGAATAAACAGCCCGAAGCGCTTCTCGAAGAACCAGTCGCGCCCGTCGCCGAAGCGGCGCGGCCCCGCGCCGCTTGTCGCAGCGGGCTCAGCGGCGTGTGTGCGGGGCACAAAACCCAGCGCATATCCGGTTAAACCGGTCGCGAGGCAGGATTTTAAGAAGCTGTTACGGGTGATCATCCATGCTCCTTCGAACTTACTCTTTCGCTGTAAACAGGGGAACAAGCCCGGCGACATCCACATAGGCGTCACCGGCACCCTCCTTGGCTATCTCCACCGTGACAGGCCCGGCGTCGGCAAGCCGAAAGCGCGCTTCGACATGGCGCCACACGGCCGGTTCGGTTGCTGAGAACCGGGCACAGGCAAGCTCGCCCCGCGGCGTGCGAACGCGTAGTATCGCATCCTTCGCGCGTTCACACCGGACATAGGCGGCGAACACAAACTCGACTCCGGCCTTCAGGCCTTCCACTGTCTGCCCGATCCGGGCTCCGCCCTCGCCGCTCAGCCGCAGACTGTTGGCATGCACGGAAAGCCGGCCGTCAGGCGGCGGGTCGTTGAACCCCGGAGCGTGTAGCGCCAGCGCCTGTCCTTCGATGATGTCCCATCTGGCCGGAAGGCCTTCGCTCTGCTCGGAGAAAGAGCCGTTTTGAAGATAGTTGCGATAGTAAGATCCGGGGTGCTCAAAACGCGGGGATGGCGGGTTGCCAAAATCATGGCCCGCGCGCCAAAACGGCTGCCCCGTCTCATATGCGCCGCAATCGGGCGCGCTCCCCCTGAACCCGTCATTCACGCCCGCCAAGGCAACACCCTGATCAAGCCCGGCTGTTGAAACATCGCGCACGGGTTCAAACCCGCCGAGAGGCTCCGGCAGCCCGTGTAGAACGGAGGCCACTTCGGTGAAGGCGGAGTCCGCCTTCATCCGCGACGCGCGGCTCACGAGATTATTGGCCAGCAACATCCCGAAGGCGGTCTTCTGCCCCTTCCACGGGCTGTAGGTGCTGACGATCCCGCCAAAGACGGTGTTGTGAAATATCCAGTTGTAGTGACCGGGATGATTGAGTTGGATGGCGTTGCCCGAAATATCCCAAATCACATTGTGGTGAACCAGATAGTTCTCCGTATAGTTGTCGAGGTAGATGCCGTTTCCCAAACCGGTGTTCACGCCGTGAACCCAGTTGTAGCAGATCTGCGTGTTGTTTCCGTCGGCTCCGGCCTGATAGACCGCACCCGTGTCATGACAGATCCGGCCCGCCCCGGAAATATCGTTGAACTGGATGAGGTGCCCCGCACCCGCATATTGCAAACAGTCGCGACCGCTGTTGCGCAGGGTGTTGTGGCTGACCAGATGGCCGGAGCCCCCCATGTTCACGCAACAGGCGTAAGCGCCGATGGTGTCGGTGTCGTGAATGAAGCAGTTCACCAGCGCGTTGCTGACCCCCAGCAACGTAACCCCCGCTCCTGCCGAGCAGGCGATCTCGCTGTCGCGCAGGACATTGCCTCGGCCGGAGATGTAAACGCCCTCGGCGCCGCTAATATGGGACAGCGTATGCCCGCCGCGCGTGTGAGTGATATGCTGCGCCCGCAATCCGGACACCACGCAGTCGCGCGCCTCCTTCATGGCGAGCGTCGCGCCGAGCACCTGAACGTCCTGCACGCGGATGTTCGCGCGCCCGTTCAGATCGACCGCCGTCTGACGTCGCTTCGCCTCGATGAGGGCGCGGTTCGGATCGTCACCCTCGGCGACCGCGAGATACAGCATTTTCTCTTTTCTGTCGAAGAACCACTCGCCGGGAGCATCCAAGAGGCAGCGGGCGTTGCTGATGACAAACTCCGCCGGCTCAAACGCATTCTTGCCACCCCACTTCGGCGGCAGGCTTCCCGGATTGTGCTTTTCTCTGACCCACCAGTTGTCATGTCCCTTGACGAGGACGGCGCGGGCGGCCGGATCGTAATTCGTGATCGGGGCGGTCCAGCTCGACCAACGCCACTGGGCGAGGCACCACACGGTCGCGCCCTTCACCTGCTCTGCCGTCCATCCGTCCGGGAATGCGGGGCACTGCAATCGATCGAACAGGCTTGTTTCTGGCACGACGCGGGCACCCTCCGTCTCAAACAGCCCCGCACCCGTGCGGTTGGGCCAACGGGCCTCTGTGAGGGGCTCGCCGCCCCGGAACACCTGGTTGCCCTCGGCCAGATCCCAGGTCAGCGGGGCCCGGAAGGTTCGCGCATCCACGCGCTCCCAGCCGGTTACCGGATCAAGTCCGGACAGCACCACCGCCTCGCCCGGCGCGGCCCGGAACAGGATCGGCTGAGCCATCGTCCCATCCCCAGAGGGCCTGAGCGTCTCCCGATAGACGCCGGCATGAATCAGACAGACGTCGCCGGGCTTGAGGCGGGCGGCGGCGGCGCCGAACGTCCGCAACGCCTGTCTCCCCTTTAAACCTGTGTTGGCGTCATCACCCGCAGGCGACACGTGCCAGACCGTGCCCGATGCCTGTGCCGGATAGAGCGCCGCGTCAGCAGGAGGGGTTCCTAGGCCCGTGCCGCCGTTGTGACACCCGGCTCCTGCGGCGATAAGAACCCCGATCCCTAAGCCTGCCGCGACCCGCCGGTTCATCCCCTCACCTCAAGCGCCACGATCTCGTGGATCGACACGCGCGGCACCACGACCTCCACGCCGCCCTGGAGCGCGCGGGCACGCAGCTTCTCGTCTGCGGTCACCGCCCGGGCGGCCGACACCTTGAGCGGCAGATTGAGCCGCACGCGCACATCATGCAATGGCACCGGCGACTCGAACACCTCGGGGTGCGGCGGCGCCTTGCGGTTCGCAGACCAGTTGATGAGGTGGATCAGGTACCGCTCCGGGCGCCGCGCCGCCGCGTCGGCGAGCTGGTGCGTGACCGTGATCTCCGTCGAGAGCGGAGCGTCGGTTTCGATGAGCCTTGCGGGCAGGATCTCCTTCAGCACCTGCTCGAAGGCGGCGCGGTAGACCCAGTAGCCGTTGCGGTAGTAGCTCGCGCCGGCGGGAAAAGCCAGCAGGCCCACGCGGCCGCTGCGGGCGACAGCGGAGTACTCCGTCACATGGTCGAACGGCGTCTGCTTGTGGCTGGTGAACTGCTTGCCGCTGCGCTGGAAGAGCGGCTCGCCGAGCGCGGCGCAAGACACGGCCGGCGCGGTCACCTTCCACTGCGCAGAGCCCTCGTAGAGCGCGTACTCATAGGTCGGAATATCGCCCGTGAAATTGGCCTGCGGCACCAGATAGGCGGGCTTGAAGGGCGACGCGCCCGCGTACGTGAGGCCGTAGCGCTCCAGCCAGCTTGCGTCGGCACCGGCCGTCAGTCCGGCATCGTGAATGACAAGAACCGAACCGCCCCTAGCGATGTAGGCGTGCAGGCGCTCGACCGTCGCCGCATCAGGGCGAAGCGCGTCGGGCAGCACGACCAGACCGTAACGTTCCCACTCCTGTCCGGGCTCGACCACGTCGAACTGCAGGCGCGCCTCGAGCATAAGCTTGGTCACGCCGTAGAGGTAGTCGTCGCGCAGGCGGTCGAACGGCACGGCCGGAATCAGCATCGCGGCCTCGGCCACCGGCGACGCGCCCTCGAGATAGGGTTCGAGCTTCTTGATCCGACCAAACGACTGGCCGATCACGTGGTAGACGGCGGGGTCGAGCCGTCCGTTCGGCGGCATCTGGTCGCCCACGTCGCAGCGCGCCGCGTTGGCCACGATGCTGGCCAGTTCCACGTCGAGCTGTTCGGGCAGCTTCAGCCCGCCGAAATCGGCCCACGAAGTCACGAAGCGGCCGGTCATGCCGTAGACGGGGATGCCGAAGGTGCGCTGGTAGCGGATCTGCGCCGGCGCGTAGAAGTAGCCCCAGCCGCCGGTGGGCAGCGCCTCGATGTCGATGTTGTCCAGCAGTTCCGCACGCTGGCTGACACAGGCGAGGCCGATGTCGTTGAAGTCCGTCTGACACCCCGGCCGCGCCGTGCGCACCACGTCGCGGATGCGCTTATGCCAATCGAGAAAGAGTTTGTTCTTGTGGGCCCGCTGCGCCTCGGCGTCGTTCGGATCCTTGCCGGCCGCGGCTAGCTGCCGCTTGCACTCGGGGCAGAAGCACTCGTGCGAGATCGGCTCGGCCATGTCGAACCACGCGCCGTCGAGTTCGTATTTGGCAACGAACTCCCGCGCGTGGTCGTCCATGAGCGCGAGGTAGCCCTCGTGCGCGAGGCAGAGGGCGGTCCAGCCCGGGGTCTGGCCGGGCGCGGGCAGGTAAGTCGAGCCGTCGCGCTTGATGGTCAGCCACTCCTTGTGCGCGTTGGCGAGGTTGTGGTCCCACGTAACGCAGTAGTACGCGTAGACGGCGATCTTGCGCGCGCGGCAGGCCTTGACCTGCTCGCCCAGCAGGTCGAACGACAGCCCCGGATGCACGGGGCCGTACTTGCTGGGGTAGTAGAAAAGGCCGTGCATGTCCTTCGCGAAGACCACGATCGCGTCCACGTTGCCCGCGAGCAGCCGGTCGCCCCATTCCTCGGCGGTGAAAGCCGCGCCGATTTTCGGCACGTGCGTCGAGTTGTGGAAGTCCTGGTGGATCTTGCGCCACGGCCGCTTAGGCAGCGTGTGGATGCGCGGATCGATCCACACCCGCGGGCCCACCGCGCCCGCCGCGTGTTGGGCCGTATCCGATAACGAGGGCCGCGTGTGTGCGACGACCGCCCCGATGCCCAGAGAGACCAAGAACTCGCGCCGATTGAACATGTTATCCTCCCCCTCGTTCGCGCCAGAGCAGAGCCGGCGCTTTGTAAGTTTCGTCCAGTGGCCAAGCAATCCAGACTATAGAGTGTCTTCACAATACCAGTTTGCGCCTTCCAGCGTCTATATCCGCTTCGGCCTTTTTTGTGTCTTTTCCGGCCAATCCGGGTTGACTCGCGATGGCGCAGCCCCTAGGATTACGCCATGTCCTACTCGGCTGGACATTACGCCAAGCTGGGCGCCTATTCGAGCCCGCTCTCCGGACAGGGCGTCTCCTTCTGCCCGCTGGGGGTGCAGACGGGGGACGGCCTGCTGCTGCATGAGGCGGGCTTCCTCGCGGCGCGGCCGCACTGGAACTATCCGCGCGTCTTCAGCCCCTTCTGGCGCCTTTACTACGACTTCCAGGCGGGGCACCGGGTGACCTTTCCCGACACGGGGGCCGACGTGACGCTCGGCCCCGACCATGTGATGCTGATCCCCGACCACCAGATGTTCCACACGGAGGGCCGCGAGCCGCGGGCGAAACTCTGGCTGCATTTCACCTGCCCGCGCCGCGTTCATCCGGAACAGGCCATCCCGATCCTCCTGCGGCCGACCTTGTGCGAGATGGAAGTCATCCGCGAGTTGGCCCAACTCCTCAAGGCCAGGGCCCGCGAAGCCTCGAGAACACGCATTCAGCACGTCGGGCTGGCGCTGCTCCACCTCGCGCTCGGCCGAACCGAGATCCGGTGGCTTGAGGAAAGGCCCGCGGGATTGGTCGCCCTCCTGAGCCACATGGAGCGGCACTACCGGGAGCCGCTCTCGAACGCCTCGCTCGCGCGTCTCGCGGGCGTCAGCGAGCGCTCCCTCACCCGCCTGTTCTTGCGCTACCAGGGGCTTTCGCCGCGGCAGTTTCTCATGCAGGTGCGGGTGCGCGCCGCGGCGGACCTGATGCTGACCGGCCAAGACTCGCTCGCCGAGATCGCCGAGCAGACCGGCTTCCCCAACCGGGCCTACCTGACGCGCGTCTTCACGCAGGTGACCGGCAAGCCGCCCGCCCAGTTCCGGCGGACGCACAGGCTTCCGTAGGCGGGCGTCCTTTTAGTAGCGCAGCACCCGAACCTCGCCCGCCTCCAGGTTCAGCTCAACCTGCGGCCCCTTGCCCAGCGCCGTTCCATTCAGCGCGTCAGTGACAGGGCCTTTGCGCCCCGTGTCGAAGCGCACGGTGCCGTTCGTGTGCGCCTGAACGGAGAGGTAGCCGTTTGCCGCCCAGAGCGCGGGGCCCGGCGCCGTGTAGCAGTGCACGCCCGCGAGCTTGGCGAGCGCGTGCACCAGCTCCGGCGTCAACTGCGGCACGCCCACGAAGACGTCGTGGCCCGTGCGCGTCCGCCGCACGGCCACGGCGGCCGAGCCGTCGTCGTACGTCGCCCACACCTCGCAGGGGGAGGCCTCGGCGCAGAAGAGTGGTTCGATTTTGGCCTTCGGCCCCCACGCCCGCGTCAGCCCGTGCTTGCGGCCGATCTCGGTCGGCGCGACCTCCGCTGCGGACAACGCCACGGCCCTGGCCTTGAAGCCCGTCACCTCTTCCATGCCCGCCGCGTCCGCTCGGTCGGGGCAGAGGTAGCCCGGCGCCCAGCACCACACGCGCGTGACGTCCTTGGCCTGGCCCATACCCGCCCAACCCTTCATGCGCGTCCAAAGGCCCGCAGCGCCCCCTGTTCGTAGCGGCGCCGCGAGGCGCTTCCCCGCCAGCGCTTTCCGCTGCTCCGGCGTGACCCGCCACGCGGAGAGGAAAAACTGCAAGCGAGCGGGCACGCGGCCCGCCAGCGCGTCCTCCAGCAGATACTGCCCGTACGGCGCCCCGCTGCGGCCGAGCGCGGCGCGGCCCTCGTAGATCAGCGGCCGCGCGGCGACGGCCGAGCCGCCCGTCAGGTGGCACATGCTGTCCTCGTCGATGATCGCCGCGATCTCAGGCGTGAAGGGCGTGTCGCGCCGGGCCATAGCTTCATCCACGGGGCGCAGCCGTACGATCTGCTCCCAGATCGCCGCATCGTTGAACCAGCCCTGCCCGGGCAGGTCCATCCACCAGGTTCCGAAACCGCGCAGCGCAGCCTGCGCCGTGTTGCGCAGCATCACCTGCTGCGTCTGCTTCAGGTTGACCAGCCCGCCCTCCTGCGCATGCTCTTGCTTGCGCGGGTCGAGGTAGGTGCGCGAGTCATCCTCGTTGAGCCACAGAATGCCCGCCGCCTTGACGCTCTCCGCCGCGCTCATCGCGGGCGCAGTGCCCAGCCACTCGCGGTCCGTGTAGGAGATCGGTGAGCAGAGGATGTCGATGTCGCGGCTCGTGAGCAACGACCCGAGCGCGTAGTGGCCGCTCGTCGGCGCGCCGTTGCCCAGCGGCGGGAACTCGAAGCCGTAGCCGTAGAAGAACACGACCAACTTCTTGCCGCCCGTGCCGCGCCGGCAGGCCGCCGCCATCTCGGCCACGAAGTCGGACATCTCGCGCTGCTGGAAGCGCGCGAACTCGATGAGTCGGCCCTCGCGGGCGGGGTCGCGCAGAAAGCCGTTCGGGTGCGCGCGCCGCTCGTCCGCCGACGGCGGCTCGGCCGTTGCGGCGGCGGGGTCGCCGCGGGCCTTCAGCCACTCGCGGAACGCGGCCTGGGTCGCCGGGTCGTAGCCGCTCAGCGGGTGCTTCCACGAGTCGTAGTAGAACCACTCGCCCGTGTTCTGACCGCACGGGTGCAAGCCCGCGAAATGTTCTGGAAACGCCTCGCAGAGGTGGCGGGCTAGCCGCTCGAGGTGCGCGCACATATCGGCGCGGTAAGCGCGGTCGGAGACGCAGGCCACAGGAGCGACCGTCTTCCCGTCGTACACCATGCGTGCCTCGGGGTGGCGCTCCTGCCACCAGTGCGGCGCGTTGGCATCAAAGCGCGGCACCAGCAGGATGTTCGGGTTCACGGCGATGAGGCGGCGGCACAGCGCGTCCAGCGGCGTCCAGTCCTGCTTCTGCTCGGGCGGCGCCCAGCAGGTCGGCGCGGCGAAGGAGACGAGGTTCACGCCCGCGTCGCGGGCCAGCGCGACCTGGCTGTAGAACGAGCCCTGCGGCCCGCCGATGCGCGAGTACTGCCCGCTGTCGACGCGGTAGACGGCGGGCGTTAGCATCTGGTCGGGCGTGCCGCGGCACCGGAAGCTGCAGCGGTACTGGTGACCTTTGGCGAGCGTCAGCCCGCGGCTGTGCAGGTGGAAGTCCGGCCCCTTTGCGCCGCCCTTCGGCGGCCGAAGCGCCACGCGCAGGGCTCCGTCCTCAAAGCCGAGCTGGCCGACCGTGTTCGCCTCGCCGACCGGCCAGGCGCTCCACGCCTTCGCGAAGGCCTCCTGTGACGCGAAGCTGCCTGCGGGCAGGACGTCCGCGCCCGTGGCCGCGTCGGTGACGCGCAGGTCTTTGATCCACAGGTCGGCGGGCACGTCCGTGAAGCGAACGTGCAGCGTGGCGTTGCCCGCCAAGTCGGCATCCGGCGCGAACTCGAAGGCGCGCTCGGCCCACGCCTCGCCGACCGCGATCAGCCCGCTGTTCTCCGAGCCCCAGAAGAAGCGCGGCGGCACCGGCCGCCCATTCACGCAGATCTGCGGGCCGCCCTTGGCGGATTGGACGCGGACAGTCAGCGGCTTGGCCTCGCCCGCGAACAGGTTGTAGTTGCCCCAGGCGTCGCTGGCCGAAACCTCCTGCTCGCCGGTCTTGTCGATGACGGCCTCGCCGCCGCGCGTCAGGACGAAACGCTGGGGCCCCGCCGCGAGCGGCGCCGACACGTGGGTGACGCCGGCCGGAACATCCATCGCCTTCTCGGACGCGCCGCTGCGAATGGACAGCCGCGCCGGCGCCGTGAGGAACAGCGACACAAAGACGTCGTCTGCCAATTTGTCCGCGCCGCCGGGGCGCTTGCCGTCCAGCGAGGCCGTCTTCGGATGCAGCCGGTAGGCGTAGCACAGCGAGTCCTCGCGGATCTCCGGCCGCTTGCCGCTCTTGTACCACTCGATGTAGTACCGGCTGGCGCTGAGCAGCGCCGCGTGCGAGAGCATCGGCCCCCAGTGTCCCTTCCAAAGTGCCGTGTCGTACGCCGACCCGAAGGGCGCGAGGTAGGAGGCCTCTCCCCAGTCGTTCCACGTGACCAGCTCGACCCACGTGGCGCCGTCTTGGATCGCTCCCTCCCACTGCTTGGCCAAGCCTTCAAGGCCGCGCGAGTCGTACGCGCGGTAGTTGCCGCCCAAGCCCCGGTAATACGGCGTGATGCCGGCCATAAATAGCTTGCCCGCGCCCAGCCACTTCTGCGCGAGCAGACGGTTGCTCTCCGCGATCTGCTCGGACGTGCCCGCCGCGCCGAAGTGGAAGAAGCCGTCGAGCCCGTCGCCGTGGTCGCGGAACACCTGGTCCACCTGCGCCTGCTTCGGCATCTCAGCCGCCGGCGTCGGATAGTAGAACGGCACGTAGCAGATCGCGCGCTCGCCGACAAACTCCTGACGGACGAACTCAGTCTGGGCGCGCTTGCCGCCAAACGTGGAGAGAACCGGCTTGCCCTTGTAGCGGAACTGATTCGGATGGCTGCGGAAGCTCTCCACCATGTCGCGCGTCTCGTCGGGCGTCAGCCCGCTGGCGTAGTCGGCCGAGATGAAGAGCTCGAAATCCGTGCCCAGCTCCTGCGCGGCCTGATAGAGGAGCTGCGCGCGTTTCTTGTAGTGGGGCTCCTTGAGCGTCCAGCCTCCGCAGTTGAGCGCGAAGCCGTCGATGCCCGCCGCCTGCGCGGCCCGAATCTCGCGCTGATAGTCCGCAATCTTCGAATCGCCCCCGTAGGTCGGTATGCACACCATGTAGTGCGCGAAGACCTTGCGGCCCTCGTCGCCGGCCCGCGCGCCCAGCCCCAGCGCCACGATTCCCGCCATCGCCCACCGATACCGAATGCGCATATGTCCCCTTTACCCTCACCGACCGTTAAGATCTCCCCTGTCGCCTGAGCGCTCACCGTCCCAGCGCGCCGAGCGCGGGCAGGGCGTTGCCGTCCGCGTCGAACAGCGCGACGTCGCCGCCTTTCCAGACGTGCAGGCCCTGGGTACGCACCGACTCCGGATACCACCAGATCACGCCGCAGCCGAGGCCGTTCGGCGCGGCGCGAACCGCCTCGCCAACATCGCGCAGAAACTGCGCCTGCCCCTGGGGTGTCATCGGCCAGTTCATGTTCTTCTTCTCGTCGTGCGGCCGCCACGGGTAGGCGGTCTCGACCACCATAATCGGCTTGCCGTAGCGCAGGGCCGTCTGACTCAGGTTCTCCCTCAGCTTGTCCAGCCCGCCGTGCCACCACGGATAGTAGCTGAGGCCGATCAGGTCGAACTCCACGTGGCGCTCGCGCAGATTGTCGAAAAACCGGCGCGTCCCCTCCTCGCTGCCCCCGCAATCGACGTGGAGCATGACTTGCACGCGCTCGCCGCCCGCGAGCGGCTTCCGCACGCCGCGGATGCCCGCGCGGAGCAGCACCGCGAACTTGTCCCAGCCGCCCTCCTTCGCCCCGAGCTTGCCCTCCGGCCACAGAAACCCCGGCGTGATCTCGTTTCCGACCTGCACGATATCGGGCAGGCAGCGCGCCTCTTTGAAGGCCTTCATGACGTCAGCCGTATAGGTTTCCACCTGCTTTTCAAGCGCGTTAAAGGCCAGGTTGGTCCACGCGGCGGGCTTGGTCTGTTTGCCGGGGTCGGCCCACGTGTCGGAGTAGTGCAGGTCGAGCAAGAGGCGGGCGCCGCTCGCCTTGATCCGCTGCCCGAGGCGGAGCGCGTAAGGCAGATCCTGCACGACAACCTCTTTCAGGGTCGGGTTCACGAACAGCCGGACGCGAAAGCACGTGCAGCCGTGCTTGCGCATGATGACGAGCGCGTCACCCGCCTGTCCGCCATCCTTGTAGACCGCGCCCAGCGACTCCAGCTTTGGCAGCGCCGAGATGTCGCCGCCCGTCAAGAACAGCGCAGTCTCACCGGCATGAATGGCCGTAGCGAGCGAGAGCGTGAGAAACACCGTGATCGTTCGCATTCCAACACCCTTTCGCACCGCGATCAGCACCCGGGACTAACGCGCCAGCCGCCAACAATTTTCTTATTATGGCCTGAGACGGCCGGACGGCCGAACCACAAACACGTCTACCCGCGTGCGTAGCCGTTCGTAGTCCGAGCTTCAGCCCGTCTTCACGGGACAGGGTTGGCCGCCCTTAGAAGTGCTGGTCAGCCGCAGCGTCACGGCTTGGCCTCTTCCGGGCGGCTGGCTGCTTTCAGCTGGAGGAGCGTCGCGTCGATTTGCTTGACCTGGTCCTCCGCCGCGCGGAGGGCCTCCTTGGCTCGGTCGGCCTCTCGCTGGAGCGCTTCGGCCGCGGCCGCAGTCACTGGCTCGTCCGCGTCCAGCCGCGCCTGATCCGCCGCGCGCGCCGCGTTGACATCGTTGAGCAGGCCCAAGGCCTTCTGTATTTCCGCCTCAACCTGCTGCCGGATCTCTTGCGCGCGCGGCGTAAAGCCTGCCGTGGCCGCGTAGAGCAGATTCGAGGCGGTGACGATCTCGGGGACGTCGGCAGCCACAGGGCTCCACGCGACGGACAGGTGGTCGTTTTTCTCGCCTTCGCGCAGCAGCGCCTCGACAACGTACTGCTGGCCCTTCGTGAGCTGAATCGGCTTCGACCGTCGTTTCTCGCGATCCCAGACGCGGTGGTTGCAGTAGTTGTCGGTTCTGACGATGAGCGCCAGCTTCTCGGGCGTGTCGTCCGGGCTCAGCCAGAGCTCGCCTTGGTCGTCGGCCGCCAGATAGAAGTAGTACTCGCCCGTCGCGGGTGGCGTCAGGTAGCCGCGCACCCGCGCGACGAACTTCTCCGCATAGTCGCGCGGCGTCTCGAACTGGCTGAGCACCTGCGTGTCGTCCGGAGGGTTCTTCAGCAGCCCCTTGGACCGGACCTCGTTCAGGTTTCCGTAGGGGTTCTTCAGCCAGTACTCGACAAGCAGGCCCGGCACAAGTCCGGTGGTCGCGGCCAGCTCCTCCTGCCGCTTGGCCACCTTCTCGGCGAAGCCGGCGGCGGACGCGATCGTGCGGTCCAGTTCGGTCCGGGTGGCCTTCATGCGGACGCCTGCCTGCAGCGTCTCCGGTGTTCCGCCCAGCACGCGCTCGGCCAGCGTCACAAGGCTGGCCTGCTGGGCGAGGGCTCGCTCGCGGTATTTCAGGGCGAGGTCGAGGCCGCCCGTGACCTCTTGGCAGTAAACGGCGGACGCGAGGAACAGCACGCTCTTGGTGTTGGGGTCGGCCACGGCCCGGGGGGCCGTGGCGTTCACGAGCTTCAGCATCTGGTCGGCCGGGATCTTGGCCCACTCGACGATGCGCCCGGGCGCCACGGTGACCCCCTCGTCCGTCGCAGTCGTCACGTCGGCCTGACCGCCGAACGCGGTCCACACGCCGCGGACGGGCGCCTTGGCCAGCTCGGCTTGCACGAACGACCGCAGGCGGCCCATCAGTTCGAAGCGCAAGACCGCGGTCTCGACATACGCCAGCGCCGCCGGCTCCTGCCAGGCGGCCTTGCCGGCCTTCAGGACATCGGCGGCCTCGGCATAGCGGTGAGCGACGGCGTTTTTGCGGATCTGCTCGTCGACCGCTGAGCGGGCTGGGGCCAGCGCCGCCTCGCGGGCCTCGCGTGTGGTGCGACGCTCGCCCGGGGCGTCAGGCGCGGCGGCGGGCGCGCCGCCGGAGGCTTCGGCCCACGGCTGCAGGAAGCGCCCGTCGATGACGACGAAGCGGTCGGAGACGGGGCCCTTCCAGGCGACGAACAGATAGTCGTGCCCAATCCCCTCCTTGAGAAACGCTTCGAGGTAATAGCGCTGGCCGGCGACGAGCTCGCACGCGGGCGACTGCTGGTCGCCGCGCGCCGTCCACTGGCCCTTTTGAACGCAGGCCTCGTAGCTGACCAGCCTGCGCACATGGGCGGGCGTGTCGTCCGCGCTGAGCCACAGCTCAACCCCGTCATCGCCGACCGCGGAGAACCAATACGTCCCGGAGGCGGACGGCACCAGAAAGCCGCGGACGCGGACGCCGTAGTTCTCGGCGATGTCCTCGGACAGCTCGAATTTTTCGACCTGCACCGTGCGGTCGGGCCGATTCGGAAAAGCGGGCGCCGCGCGAATCGCGCTGACCGGCTTTCCCGGAATGTTCTCATAGTAATCGCAGCGCAGGCCTTGGGCGCCGCCGACCGGCGACTCGCGCCAGACGGCTTTGCTCGGCTGGTTTCCGGGCCGAGGCTGCTGCGGCTGAACGGGCTGAGGCGCAGGCTGCCCCGAATGCTTCGCGTAGAGTTCGGCTTCGGGGTCGGCGGGCATGTCAGGCGGCGCGGGCTGGGGCACGGCGGCGGGCGTCTGGGCGGGCGCCGCAGACGGGCCGGCGGCAGCCGGCTGAGCCGGCCGCCGCTTGTCGCCGCGGCCGCCCGCGAGCACGGCGACCAAAACAACCACCCCCACGACGACCGCCACGCCCACCCCAATCAGCGCACCCGGAACCCCCTTCTTTGAGCCCTGCGGCCGCTTCTTCTGGGGCGCAGGCGGCTCCGTGGCCGGCGAGTGGACGTGGCCTTTCTGCTGAATCTTCTGGGTGAAACCGCGGTCGATCTTGATGGTTGACATGACGTCTGTCTCTTCCGGTTAGTCTTGCTCTACACCGCCTCAGCGCCGCCCACTTACTTCATCGGCGCAGAGGTCGGCAACTCAAACGTGTCGGTGCGGAACGGCGACGCGGGCAGGCCCGCTCCATTGAAGAGACTGCACGCCGGATCGGCCGCCCACGCATAGCGCACGGCGACCGGCGCCTGGACCTCTGGGCTCGACACGACCACCGTGCTGCCCGCGATCTTGGCGCTGGCGGATTTCCAAACCTGATCAGCGCCCGCGATGACGAACCCCTTGAGCTCGCCGCCTTTCGCGGTGAGGCCGCCGTCCGCGTGCGTGAAGGAGCAGACCACCTCGCTGCCCTTGACCGTGTGGCCGGCCGGCAGGGGGCCGCAGACCGAGGCCACGGGCTGTCCGTAAACCGCTCCCAGCGCCCAGTACGCGAGGCGGCGGCCCACGTCCTGCTTGTTCTTGGGGTGGATGTCCGCGGTCTCACCAATATCCATCGTGGTGGCCATTCCGGTCTTGGGCACGTGCAGCGCCTGCAGCATGCCTTCGCGCACCAGAGGCCAGTTGCGATCCGAGGCGCGGAAGTTCGGCAACTGCACCCACGCGAAGGGCAGCTCGCAGCCCCAGCGGGCGCGCCAATCCAGAATCAGCGTCTTCAATTGCAGGCCGTAGAGCGCTGCAGTCAAGTCGTTGGCATTGGACTCGCCCTGATACCACACCGCCCCTTTGATGGCGTACGGGACGAGCGGCGCGATCATGCCGTTGTAGAGGTTCGCGGGATAGTGCGAGTCCAGACGGGGGTCGCCGGGCTTCTTCGGCGCGCGGGGAACCTGCTTGTTCTCAGCCTTGGCTTTCTTCGCGCTCTCCCTCCACGCGGCGACCTGCTTCTCGTAGCCTGCCAGGGCCTTGGCCTCGTCCCACGGCTGCGCCGTTTTGGCCACCCACGGATCGCTGACCGCCTTCAGCGCGGGCACGGCCGCCAGCGCCTCGGCGCTGGTCCACGCCTCGACCGGCGTGCCGCCCCACGACGAGTTGATCAGGCCGACCGGAACACTGAGCTTCTGGTGCAGCGCGCGGCCGAAGAAATAGGCGGTCGCCGAGAAATTGCTGACCGCTCCCGGCGAGCATACGACCCACTGGCCTTTGCAGGCGGACTGAGGCGTCTTGCCGACCTCGCGCTCGACCGTAAACATGCGGATCTGCGGCAGCGTCGCAGCGGCCAGCTCCTTCTCGAAGTCGTTGCAGCGGTTGACAGTCATGGCCATGTTGGATTGCCCCGAGCCCAGCCAAACCTCGCCGGCCAGCACGTCCTGCACGGTGAGCGCGTTCCTGCCCTTGACAGTCAGCGTGAGCGCCGCGCCCGGCTTCAGCGCGCTGAGCGAGACCCGCCACGTCCCGTCCCTGCCCGCCTTCGTGGTCTTCGTCTGCCCCGCAATCGTCACGGTCACATCCTCGCCCGGATCAGCCCAGCCCCAGACGGGAACGGCGACGCCCTGCTGCAGCACCGCGTGGTCGCAGAACAGCGGAGCCAGCCGCACGTCAGCCCGCAGCGTTTGAGCGGCGCCCAGGACCCACACGAGCAGGAACCACGAGGCAATCGACAGTCGCTTCAGATGCATAATGCTCCACATCCTTCCACAGATTCGTGAGATCAAACAGCATGATCTACACGATTAGGACGGGATTGTAAGGCAAGCGCTAGGACGCGTCAAGCCTGCCCTTCCAGCCCCGGCGCCCCGCGCCCCAAGCCAACAGAAATGACGGGCGTCCGACAAAAAAGCTCGCATTCAGGCGCCTGCGGACAGGAAGCGACCGCTTCCTGTCCGCGCGCTTGTTTTCCTGTTTTCGACTCGTCCACAAGAAATGTCTGGTTGCCATAATAGGTAATACAATTCTGTCCCTCAGCCGCACTGCGCGACGTGTTGCAGTGACAGTATTGGCATGTTCCCTGCTGATCAGACCGTACCCCGAAATCCTGCGGCGCCGGGCTTGCGGTGTTGCGGGCGAGTTTTGTCAGCAGGATGCCGGGTCAATGAACCATCAGTGAGGACTCCACATGCGTCTACCAACACGAAGCCGATCATTGTTTGCGACCGTGATGACGGGTGCAGGGCTCTGGGGGCTGCCAGCCTTGGCGGGCGACCCCCCTTCCGTGACCGAGGTCGCCATGGCCTCCGATACGCTGTTCATCTTGATCGGCGCGGTGATGATCCTCGCGATGCACGCCGGCTTCGCCTTTCTCGAGGTCGGCTCGGTGCGCCGAAAGAACCAGGTGAACGCGCTAAATAAGATCATCTGCGAGTGGTCGTTCTCGACGCTGCTCTACTTCCTGATCGGCTACCCGATCGCGCGCGGCGTGTCGTTTCTCGCGCCGGTGGAGAGCATGGCCGCCGACCACGGCGTGGCCTACGTGCGCTTCTTCCTGCTGCTGGGCTTCGCCGCCTGCATTCCGGCGATCATCTCCGGCGGCGTGGCTGAGCGCGCGAAGTTCTGGACGAACGCCATCGCCGGCATGATTTTCGTGGGCCTCGTCTACCCGCTCATCGAGGGCGTCCTCTGGGGGCGCATGAGCGCCGCTCTGGCCGGGGCGGACGGCTGGCTCGCCAGGACGGCAGGCGCGCCGTTCCACGATTTCGCCGGCTCGGTGGTCGTGCACGCGGTGGGCGGCTGGCTGGCTCTGCCGGCCATCTACCTTTTGGGCGCACGCATGAAGCGCTACGAGTCGGACTCCATCAAGGTGAGCAGCATCCCGTTCCTCGCGCTCGGGAGCTGGACGCTGATCGTCGGCTGGTTCGGCTTCAACGTCATGAGCGCCGGCGCGCTGGCGAACATCTCCGGCGTGGTCGCGATCAACTCGCTGATGGCGATGGTCGGCGGCACGCTGGCCGCCCTCTTCATCAGCCGCAACGACGCGGGCTTCGTGCACAACGGCGCGCTGGCCGGCCTCGTCGCCGTCTGCGCGGGCTCGGACCTCTACCACCCCATCAGCGCCCTGACGGTCGGCGCGGGCGCGGGCGCGCTCTTCGTGTTCCTCTTTCAGGCGGAGACCAGCCGCTGGCGCATCGACGATGTGCTGGGCGTCTGGCCCCTGCACGGCGCGTGCGGCGCCTGGGGCGGCATCGCCTGCGGCATCTTCGGGCAGAAGGCCCTGGGCGGCCTCGGCGGAGTCTCCTTCTTCTCGCAGCTTCTCGTCACCGGCGGCGTCGTGGTCGTCTGCCTCTGCGCCAGCGCGCTGGTCTACGGCCTCCTGAAGCGTACGGTCGGCATTCGCCTCAGCCCGCACGAGGAGCTGGTGGGCGCGGACCTCGCGGTCCACATGATCGAGTCCCACCCCGAGGAAGCCCTCTAACACACGCCCGCCGCGAAAGGAGCCTGCCATGAAAATGATCGTCGCCATCATCCAGCCCGAGCGCCTGGACGCCGTCAAAGAGGCGCTCTTCACCGCCGAAGTCCATAAGATGACCGTCAGCCGCGTGCGCGGCTGCGGACAGCAGATGGGCTTCTCCGAAAGCTACCGCGGACAGATCCGCAAGGTCAACTTGCTGGAGAAAGTCCGCCTCGAGATCGCCGTCAACGACGACTTCGTCAAGATCACCGTCGACGCGATCATCAAAGCCGCGCAGAGCGGGCACATCGGCGACGGCAAGATCTTCATCATGCCGCTCGACGAGTGCATCCGCATCCGCACCCGCGCGACTGGCTCCGAGGCCATCGGCTAGCGTGCAGACGCGCCCTCGACCCGGACGCGCCTTCCTGCTATCCTGACGCGTCAGGGGGGTTCGCATGAAGGCGCTGTACGTCATACCCGGATCGGGAGGTTCGTTTTACTGCCAGAACTGCCTGCGCGATACCGCGCTGGCCGAGGCCCTGCGCGCGCGCGGCCACGCCGTGACCCTGCTGCCCCTCTACCTACCCGCAACCGCGCTGACGACACAGCCGACAGACGTGCCCGTCTTCTACGGTGCGGTCACGCTCTACCTGCGCCACCGCTACGCCTGGCTGCGCCGACTGCCGCGCGCGTGGTTTGCCCCGCTCGACCGCTGGCCCGTCCTGCGTGCCGTCGCTCGTTTCGCGGGCACGACGTCGGCCGGGGGGCTCGAGGACCTGACCCTCTCGATGCTGCGCGGACTCGACGGGAAGCAGGCCGACGAACTGCGCCTCGTGACCGAGTGGCTATCGTCGCTGCCGCCCGAAGCGAAGCCCGACGTGATCGTGCTCTCCAACGCCCTGCTCGCCGGGATGGCCTCAGCCCTCAAGCAGGCCGCACGCTGCCCGGTCGTCTGCTGGCTGCAGGACGAGCACGTCTGGATCGACGCCATGGCCCCCGACCTGCGCGCGGCCGTCTGGCACACGCTCGCCGAGGACGCCCGCGCGGTCGACCGCTTCGTCGCGGTCAGCGCCTCGTATGCCGAGCGGATGCGCGGGCCCCTGCGCGTGCCTCCGGAGCGCGTGAGCGTCGTCTTCCCCGGCCTCGACCCCGGCGCCTACCGCGCGGCCGACGTGACCCGCCGGCCCGCCACCGTGGGCTTTCTCTCGCGCCTCTCGGCGGCCGAGGGCTTCGACCGCTTTGTGGACGCGTTCCTGCTGCTCCGCCGCGACCCGCGCTTCGCGGACGCGCGGCTCTCCGCGACCGGCGGCCCGTCGCCCGAACAGGGCTTTCTGAAGCGCCAGCTCAGGAAGCTCTCGGCCGCCGGCGCGCTGCAGGCTGCGGCCATCTCGCCGGACCGCTTCGTCCGCGACCGTTACGGCTTTCTCTCCGAGCTCACGGTCCTCTCGGCTCCCGGCTCGGAACATACGGCGTTCGGCTACTCTGCGATCGAGGCCATGGCTGCGGGCGTGCCCGCCGTGTTGCCGGCGCAAGGCGCATTCCCCGAGATCGTGGCCGCCGCGGGCTGCGGCACGCTCACCGCCGACGCGCAGCCCGAAACCCTGGCCCGCGCCTGGGCCGAGCTGCTGAGCGACCCCGCGCGCCTGCGCCAGGAATCCGAGCGCGGCCGCGCCGCCGCCCGCGCCGTCTTTTCGCAAGCGGCCTCCGCCGCCGCGCTGGAGCGGGCGCTGGAAGGCCTCCTCTCTCGCTGATAGACTCGACTCCATCGCTGGCTGTCGATTGAAGTCGTTTTGGGCTTCTTGATGCGGCTGTTGGGGTTATTAGAGGTTGACTCTTTTCACCACCCCCTTGCATAATGCGTTTGAATTATCGAATCTGGGACTTTGGGACTTTCCGGATGACCCCAAGCGACACAAGGAGAAGCGCATCATGAATAATCAGGCGATGCACGGTACGTGGTTGGCTGTGACTGTTGCAGCGTTCGGACTTGTCACGGGAAACGCTCAGGCCTGGACAGTCACAAAAGTGAGTAGCGATCAACCCTATCTCGTGTCTGACTCGGACCTCTTGCAGCGCACCGTCAGTTCGGTCGACACCAACGGCCTGGCTCTTTACGTTGAGAACCTCACCTCCGGTGTCCTTGAGTCGCTGACAGACGGTAACATGGGCCCGGGCAACATAGCGGGATCCTTTTACATTAAGAGCGGCACCTTGATTTACACCCTCGATACGGTAGCTCAGCCTGCCGGATACTTAATCACCGGGCTCGACACCTACAGCGGGTGGCAGGACGGCGGACGCAACGATCAGAACTACGAGGTCAGTTTCCGCAAAGTGGGCTCCAGCACATTCGGAAACGCCATCACAAACACGTACACCGGGGTGACCCTTAGAGAGGCGCGCATCCGTTTGACCGACCTGAACCTCGCCGGCGTCGATGCGATCAAATTCACCTTCCCCACGCAGGAAAACGGCGGCGTCGGCTACAAGGAGCTGGACGTGTTCGGCATGGCTAACGCGCCGACCAGCACCCTCACCGGAATGAGCGGCAGCACCGCTTATCCCGTCTCAAACACCGATCTGCTTCAGACCGCGCTCGGGGGCACCAACGACGCGCTCGCTTACTACAGCGAGGGCAACTGGACCAACGCGTTCAGCCCCGCGCTGATCGACGGCTCGCTCGGCTCAGCCAACAAATGGCTGGGCACCTGCGGCATCACCGGCGGCGCGCTGACGTATACGCTGGACCTGACCAACAGCCCCGCGGGATACACGATCTCGGCCCTCGACACCTACACCGGCTGGAACGACCCCGGACGCGTGAACCAGAACTATTGGGTCTGTTTCCGCAAAGCCGGTTCCAGCAGCTTCGGCGACGCGGTCGCCGTCACTTACTCGGGCACAGACAAGCTGACGCGCGTCACCGTCACCAATCTCAACCTGACGCGCGTCGAGGCGGTCCGCTTCACCTTCCCGTCGCAGCAGAATGGCGGCGTCGGCTACAAGGAGCTCGACGTGTTCGGCGTGGCGCCCGCCTATGCGGACGTGACGCGCCGCGACTCCGGCTCTAAGACTATCGTCAGCAACGGCACCTCGGACGTCCAGATCACCGAGGGCTCCGGCACGCCCGGAAACCTCGCGCTCGAAGCGGCCACAACCGTCATCAACACCCTGACCCAAGACGCGACAGAAGACATCGCCACGCTCGATCCAGCCGGGCAGAAGCTGGCGCTGGGCGGGCTCTACCTGCGTCCCGGCGCGGGCGGCTTAGCGGTCGGCACAGGCAGCAACAACGGCACACTCGCGGGCACACAAGCGCCGCTCATCATCTGCAACCTGAGCACCAACGAGATCACGCTCCGCGCCGCGCTCACCAACAGCGCCGTCGCGGGCTCCCTGCTCAAAACAGGCAGCGGATCCCTCACGCTGGCCAGCACCACCAACACCTGCCCCGGCGGCACCGAGGTCACCGCGGGCACGCTCAGGCTGGCGGGCAGCGCTTCCCTCGGCAGCGGCCCCGTCTCGTTCAGCGGAGCTAAGCTGCAACTCGACGGCGGCACGGTCAGCCCCGCGATTGGCAACTCGTGGAAGCTGTCCTTCGCTGACGGAACCGTCAGCCAAACGGCAGGAACCCTGAGTTACGGGGGGTACCTGCAGGCGTTGAACGAAACGCTGAACCTTTCCGGCGGCACTTCATATGTCGGCACAGACACGCTGCTCGGCTGGGGCGGCACGAACACGTCGGCCACCCTCAGCGGCAGCCACACGGCCAGCTGGCGCGTGACGCGCTTCTCGTCCGGCGTCGTCTCCGTCACGCTTCAGAGCGGCGGCAAGCTCTATACCGACAGGCTCTACTGCTCGGCCGGCGCGTCGGGCTCCGTGCTGTTCGACGGCGGCGTGCTGGGCGTGAGCAGCATCGCCCCGACGCTCTCCCCCAACGACTGGCTCGGCGTCGCCTCTGGCTCGCTGTCTCTCTCTGTAAAAGACGGCGGCGCCATCATCGACACCGACAGCGGCAGCGTCACCATCAGGAGGCCTTTCCTGCGCGACGGCGCCTCCATCGGAGGCCTGACCAAGACTGGCCGCAACACGCTGACGCTCGCGATTACCAATGTCAACTCGGCCTGCACCTACGCCGGAGACACGGCGGTTCTAGGCGGCACGCTCAAGCTGGGCGCGCCGCCGGCCCCGCTGCCGCCGGGCACGCGGATGACGGTCGCGACGGACGCCGTGCTGGACCTGAACGGCGTGAGCCAGACCGTGGGCGAGCTGAATGGCGGAGGCCGAGTCGTCAACGTCACCTCCACCAACGCCGTTCTCACGGTTGGCGGCAACAACGCCAGCACGAACTTCTCAGGACAGCTTGAAGGCGCCATCACGCTTGTTAAGACCGGCACCGGAACGCTGAGCCTGACCGGCGCGAACACCTTCACCAACCGAACCCAGATTCTTGGGGGCACGCTCCAATTGTCGCCTCTTTCTCTGGCGATCATCAACCCCGGCTTCGAGCTGCCCGCCTATCCTGCACTCGCCTGGGCCTATCTGACGGGCGATGGCGTGGCGGGCGGCTGGAGCATGAGCGGACATCCCGTCGAGCACAATGGCACCGGCATCGCCCGGAACGGCTCGCCCTGGGTAAACGCGGCGCCGCAAGGCGTCCAGGTCGGCTTTCTGCAAAGCACCTCTTACTGCCTTCAGACCGTGACCGTTCAGCGCGCCGCCACGTATCAGCTCTCGTTCAGCGCGGCGAACCGGCCCACTTACAATGCGGCCAATGTGGAGCTGCGCGTCGACGGCGCGAGCGTGGCTTCGTGGGGCAGCGCCGCGTTCAACAACGGAGCGGTGTTTAAGGGCTACGCCACGAACTTCTATCTCTCGGCAGGCACTCACGAGCTGAAGTTCCAAGGGACGTCGTCCGGCGGCGACACGACAACCCTCTTGGACGACCTCCGGCTAGTCGGGTACGGCGCTTCGGCTCCCGGAACCCTCTCGACGAACATGGTCGTGGACCTCGCGGCGGGCGCCACGCTCGACCTCAACGGCACCGACCAGCCTCTGCTCGGCCTCAGCGGCAGCGGGCTGGTCACCAACGGCACGCTCAGCGTCCGCGGCGTCATCGCCCCGGGAGGGACGAACGCGATCGGCACGCTGACCCTCGCGACAACAACATCCCTGAGCGGAACCTTGCTGGTGGACGTGGCGCAGAGCGGGTCGTGCGACCTTCTTCGGGTCGCGGGCGGATTGGACCTCGCCGGGCTGACCCTGCAGATTCAAGACGTGGGCCAGCTCAGAGGAAACGCCCCCTATGTGATCGCCACCTGCGCGCCAGGCAGCCTGACCGGCCGCTTCGCCTCAACCAATCTCGGAACCCGGCGAACCGTCTCCTATAACACCGCGAGCGGGCAGGTCTCGCTGGTCTTCAGTGGAACGCTGATCACGGTCAACTAGAGTCTTTCCGCAATCGGGAACGGAGGCACAAGAGAGCATGCGATACGGCTGTTTATTGGGGGCGGGCGTCATGCTGGCAGTGGCGGGGCGGGCGCAGCCTGGAGTGCTTCCCGACCTCGCGCCGAAGGCGGGGTGGGACACGCTGCCGCCGATCAGGGTGTCCGCTGGCGATTGGCCGTGGTGGCGCGGGCCCAACCTCGACAACATTGCGCCTGCCGGACAGAAGCCGCCGGCGGCGTGGGGCGCGGACAAGAATGTTCTGTGGCGCACACGCTTGCCGGGCGCCGGACATTCGTCGCCGTGTATCGTGGGCGACCGGATTTACATCACCTCCGGAGAGAAATCGCCCGCGCAGAGCACGGTGTGGCTCTTCTGCCTGGAGCGCGCCACGGGGCAGACGGTGTGGCAAGCCGAAATCTATAAGGGGCCCACCCCGAGAATGCATCCCGACAATGCGCTGGCCTCCGCCACCCCAGCCTGCGATGGCGAACGCGTGTTCGTGCCGATTCAGAGCAACACCTCCGTCATCGCCGTGGCGGTCGGCCTGGACGGCAAGGTGCTTTGGAGTCAAACCGTCGCGCCGTACAACACGATCCAAGGATACTCGGCTTCGCTAACGTTCTACAAGTCGGCCGTCATCGTGCCCGTCGAAGGCCCCAAGGGCTGCTACCTGACCGCGCTGCACCGGCAGTCGGGCGACGTGGTGTGGCGCAAGGCCCTCCGCGCCGTCGTCGAAAGCTACGCCCCCGCCCAGGTCAGGCGCGTGGCGGGGCGGGACCAGCTGCTGCTGATCGGCGGCACGAGCACGCGCGGCTATGATCCCGAGAATGGCGAGCTGCTGTGGGAGTGCAGCGGCCCCGCTCGAACCTGCGTGGCGACGCCGGTTGCCGACTCGACCACGGTGTACGCGACGGGCGGGTATCCGGGGCGGCAATTCCTTGCCATCCGCGCCGACGGCACAGGCGACGTGACGAAAAGCCATTTGACCTGGACCGGCGACGCCAAAGCGGGCTATGTGCCTTCGCCGGTCTTATTCGAAGGCCTGATCTATGCGGTCGCCGACCAAGGGCTGATGCGCTGCTACGACGCGAAAGACGGAAAGGTGCTCTGGGAACAGGATTTCATGGCCCCGTTCTATTCGTCGCCGACGCCGGCTGGAAACTCGATCTACGCGTTCGACCGCAAAGGCAAAGGCTATATCGTGACCGCCGGCCGGACTGCGGGCGCCATTGTGACCAACAACCTGCCTTCAGGCGTATTCGCCACGCCGGTGATTTTGGAAGGACGCATCTACCTGCGGACGCTGGGCGATTTTTACTGCATCGGCAACAAGTGATGCTTCACCGTTGAGCGGCTCGCGCGAACCAGCCTTCGCCAAGGCTTCCTCCTACGCTCACCGTTCAAGCAGGCGGGGCAGGTGCTGCGTTGCCGGCTGAAGCCGGGACAACATACCTTGGCAGCGCAGGCCCGAGCCGTCCGTACGTTGTTCCGGCTTCAGCCGGCCCCGGGCCGTGCGAGCGTAGCCGCAGAGGGAGTCAACATGAGGTTACGGAGGTCGAACCTGAAGCGCTCGTTGCGGTGCGGGACGCGAGGCTCGCAGGGACTGTCTCGCCGCGGCCTTCCGCCAATCCTCGCGTGTGCTTGTCTGTCACCAACCGATTACCCAATTGACCTCTGGAAGCTATGGAAGCTCGATCGGAGCGTCTTCGGGCAGTTCGATCGTCTTGCTGTTGCCTCCCAGATCCTGCACGCAGAGCTTGAGCGTTTTTTCCTGGCCGGGGGCGGGGTCGCCGAAAAGCTCCGCATACTTGCCCAGGTCTGTCCTGAACTTGCCTTGGAAAGCGGCCCGCACCTTTTGCGTCACATCCTTGCCGTCCATTTCGACGCGCTTGTCGGTCGCGTAGACACGGAGGCTCAGCGCCGTCGCGTCGCAGGTATAACTCCCGTTGTTCCCGATCACGATGTCGATGTCTTTCCCTAGCTCGCCGGGGTTGATACGGACGACGAACTCCGAGTTGCGGGTTTGGCTTGCCTTGCCTTCCGATTCCAGATTGAGGACATTGAGAATCACCGGGGTCTGGTCGTCTTTCCAGCTCACGGCTTTCAATGAAACGCCATTGCCGCCGTGATTGGTGAGCTTCTTTCCCGAGATCACAATGCCTTTGCCGGAAAGCTGCGGGCCCGGCGACCAGCGAATTACGTTAAAGCTCGCGACATCGGCTATCGGATGGGTCAGCAGATACTGGCTTCGCCGGTCGGCCGGGATAACCCGGTCGAACATGTTTTTCGAATAATGCCGCGCCCAGTTCTCCTCCATGTTTTCAGCCGGAGAATAGTCGGCGAAAAAGCCCAGATTTCCGCCTCCTTGCAGGCCGTAGGCGTAGCCCAGCGGACAGCCGTCCACTTTGAACGCCGAATTCAACTGCCGCTTGTCGGCGTCCTTGGCGGTCGATAACAGACCGTCGTTCCGGCAGTTGAAGAGCGACCACGAGCCGGACTTCGACGTGTCAGGGAACGCAGCGGGCACATCCGGCTTGCCCTTGGGATTCCGGTAGTCGGCCGCAAGCTCGGCGACCGGCTCGCCCTCAACAGCAAACGCATCCTCCCAGCTGCGATCGCTCTTGGGGCCGTACCACGCGAACGTGATTTCGCCATTGGCTGACTGGCGTGGCTCCGAAAGCAGTTCGTCGTCCATGATACGAACCGGCCGCGTATCAGCGAGCTTCGGAACCTTGAAATACACGTCGATGCCGTCGGGATCGACGAACTCGGTTAGGACCACGTCGACCGTGTCGCCTGTGCGTTCGGGGTTTGTCCAGGCCTTGACGACGACCTTCTGCCCGTCGGGACGAATTCGATTGTCCGGCGTCGGGTTTCCGATGCTGGCAGGATCGAGAACCAGGTCGCGGGGTTTCGGGCACTTCTTGAGCACTTCAGCATTCAGTGTGTCGCTGAACGTGAACAGCACCGGTCCGCGCAAAAGGGCGACCCGGCCGTCCTGGATCATCCGCCCGCGGACGAAACGCCAGTTCATCGGCATGGACAGGGTGAGCGTGTCGCCGGATTTCCAAACCCGCTTGACCGTGGTGTAGCCGAGTTCGGATTTGTCCGGCGTGTACGGCACTTTGCACACGGCGCACGTCAGGCTCTCCGTCCAGCGCGGGGTGCGGAACAGGAACGCGAACTCGACCGGTTCTGAGCAGGTGAACGACAGCTTGACCTCGCCGGAGTTCGGGTAGGCGGTCTCCTGTTTGATCGCAACGGTCTTGCCGTTGACGTCGAAGGTCTTGTCGGAACGGGTGAACAGGTTCAGCGCGATGCCACCACCCGGGGTGCGGTAGTACACCTTCTGCGGCAGCTCGGCGACCGCTCGGCGGTAGTTTCCGTTGCAGCAGAAGGTGTCGATCGTCTGGAAATTCCGCTTCCCCGTGAACGGCGTGAAGTAGCAGATGCGGCGGCCGTCCGGCGCCTGCGCCGCGAACAGGGCGTTGTAGATCGTCCGCTCCATGATGTCCCCATACCGCAGGTCGCCTTCCAGACGCAGGAGGCTGTCGACCCAGCGGAGCAGATAAGCCGTAACGCAGGATTCTTCAACAGCCCCCGAACCATCCTGATTGTACGTGAAGTGCTCGCCCTGAGACGTCGAACCGGTCACCAGCAGCCCGCCGTGTCCCCGCTCGAACAGCTCCTGCTTCATCCACCGACTCTTCTTGAGGTAATCCTCGCCGCCAAGCAGCCGATACAGCTCCGTGTCTGGGTACATGTGCGACAGCATCACGTAGACATGGTAGCGGGACTTCGCGATGTTTTTCTCCCAGGCGTCATATGGTTTCAGGTAGTACCAGTGCGGCTCGTATTGCAGGCGCTTGGCGAAGTCGAGATACCCCTTCTCTCCCGTCACGCGATACAGCTCAACGAACCCTTCCGTGATTCCCGCGATGGAGGTGCCGGGCGGAATGCTATGTGCTCCATCTTTATTGGCGGGGAACATCCGCATGATGTAGTCCGCCATGATCTTCGCATCCGTCAAGGCTTGTGGGTTCCCCGTCACCCGGTAGTTCCTCACCAGTGCCAGATTGAGATATTCCTGTTCATGGAGAATCCAGTTCACCACGTTCTGATGGTTGTTCGTTTCGACGTTCCAGAAGCCTTGGTATCCGTCCGGATCGCGCGCGCTCCGCAGCTGATCCATGATATACTGGGCGCGTTCGGCCACTTTCGGCTCGCCGGTGTATTGGGCAAGCAGGCTGCCCGCGTCCAGCACCTTGCCGATGCCGTAATACACGTTGCTTTTGTCCCCGCGAGCGGTCCGGTTTCTGAACTTGTCCAGCCAGTCCCGGTCCAGGTCGAGAACCATGTAGTTCTTTTCGATCAAATCCGTAATGCGCCGATCCAGTTCGCCACCCGCCATTTCCCGGTGAGTGAGCCGCGCCGGAATCAACTTGTCCTCCATGATCGGCTTGACGACATCCCGTTCGCCCAGGGCCAGCGTGCCAGGTGTTATGGTGGCCAGCGTGATGGCGGCCAACCATTGGACATGTTTCGCGCTTTTCATTTCTTGACTCATTCCTTGTAACCCAGCGCGTCAAGCTGACGGTCAAAATCGGAAGGCAGCGGCGCGGGCGGCTTCTCTGTGTCGCGTGCCGCATAGCGCAGGAGGTTCAGCAAAAGCCGTCCGGCAGCGGGATGTGACACCAGGTTCTCGCGAATGCGCAGCGCGCTCAGAACGAAGCGGCCCGCGCCGAGGTTGTAGACCGAGACCATCAGCCCTGAACTGTAATCCTGCGACGCCTTGACCGCGCCGGCCACCGCTTCGGCAGGCGGCTCCTGTCCGGTGAAGACCAGCTCCGGAATCAGCTCACGGTAGTAGGTGGTGTCCATCAGCCCACCGGACGGCAGGCCCTCAAAGATCGGGTGACACTTGGCCCATTCGTCTTTGAGGTAGAGCCAGCCATGAATCTTCGCGACGGTTCCTTTTTGGGCCAGCGGCAGCCAGGCTGTCGGCTGCTCCGCTTGCGCAAAAACGTCGGGCGAAAGGAAGATCACCGTGGAGCCTGACGCGATCCGCTTGGCGAGTTCGCGGAACGCCGCCGCGCCGCCGGGGACCGCCGGTTTCGTTGACGCGAGCAGCACCTCGCGCTTGCCCGTCGTGCCTAGCGTGAAGGGGCGTGTGCGGACGCCGTGCTGGGCCAGCCATTGCGCCAGCGCCGGATCGTCGCCCCACAGGACGGCTTCAGCGGTCACAGACGGCAAGTCTGCCTGGTCGCTCACATGGAACGTCGCCTGCCCGCCGCTGGCCGCCGCGCCGCGCTCGAAGGTGGCAAGAAAGCGGTATTCGCCCGCCGGACCGTCGATGGCGATGTCTTCAGAGAACCAGAGTTTTGCGAATGGCGGTTCGTTTGTGCTGCCGGTGCGTTCAGGAACGGTGACCGTGAGGGTGCGGTCCATGATGCGGGTCATGCGGGGGCCGACCACCTGCAGGCGGGCCGGGTAGTCGCCCGGCGCGAGGGCGTCCTCGTCCGCGAGCGTCGCCTCCAGATGGATCTTGTTGCCACGTGCGATGTGCGCAGGCTCTGCGAACAGGCACCAGCGCAGCGGATACCAGGCGTCGAACAGCGCGTCGATCGTGCCGGGTTTCAGCTCGCGGAACAGCGTGGTGAGGCCTTCGCCGCACAGCACATGATCGGTCGCGCCCGTCAGGCTGTGAGCGATGATGCGGGGGTTAGAGCGGATCGCGTTGAGCCCGAGCGTCCGCTGCCCGGCCATTTTCTTCAGGCTCTCCATGAAGAAGTCCTCGGGGCGGGCGAACGCTTCGTCCATGTGCCACTGCTTCCAATCTGCGAGGAAGCGGTCAAGCTTGTCGCGGAGGTACTTGGCGTCTTCGAGCTGTTCCGCGCCCTCCTGTTCGAAATGACGGACGGCCCGCCACAGGTCGACCGCGCTGCCGATCCCGTACTCGGAGAGGAACAGCGGCCTGCCGCGTTCGCCGTCGCGCGTTCTGAGCGACTGGATGTCTCCGGCCGAGTGGGGCACTCGCGGATAGCAGTGGTAGTCGCCGACCGAGTTGTCCCACGCAAGGGAGCCGGGGTTCGACAGCGTGCCGGCGGCCGCCGGAGTGTCTTTTCCACCAAGGCTTTTGTCATCCGCATAACGTGCGAAGGTCACCACCGCAGGCGCGGCGGAGGGGGCTAGCCAGCCGTAACTCCACACGCCATTGGGGTTGGCCTTATCGGAAAAGCCGGCGGTGGCGTCGTACGTTCTTTGGTCCGTCTTCAGCGTGAGCATCAGCCCCGTGGTGTCGCCACCATAGTTGCCGTTGCCCGCGCCGACAACGCAATCGAGCGTGTCGCCCTGTTTGACTGTGACCGTTTTGGCGAAGCGGGCCTCATTCGACGCGCCGCTCAGGTTCAGCACGCCGTCGAACAGTGCGCGTCCGTTGTGCAGCAGATGAACATCGGTCGTAGCCCGTTCGGCCAGCCCGATGACCGTCCCCGCCACCTCGACCTCGCCGCTGTCCGGTGCGGTCCAGCGGAGCGTGCTGAATTCGTTTGCGGGGCCGGGGTGTAGCGCCAGATGGTTGGGCGGCCAGGTGATCCCGACCGTGCGGATCGTTCCGGTCGTGGCGTTGAGAGCCACCCAAGGTTCCGACGAGGTGTCGCGTTGCCACATGCGGAAGCCGGAGACCCCGCCGATCTTTCCCCTTTCAGATTGGGTCTCGTCCCAGCGCCCGCTGTTCAGCATGACCATCCGATCCGGATCAAGCGCGCGCACCAGCGGCAGCATGGCGACGGCGTGCCGGAAAACCGGGCCGTTCTTCGTTTCATTCAACAATCCCCAGATCACGACGCTCGCATGGTTCCGGTCGCGCCGGATCAGTTCGCTAACGGCCGCGTCGAAGCGCTCGGGCATCTTGGGTGACGGCGCGATCGGCCACGCGGCGTAGGACTCTTCGTAAACCATAAGTCCAATCTCGTCGCAGAGATCCAGCTGCATCGGCGTCGCTGCGCCCCAGATGAAGCGCACCATGTTGAAACCCATGACCTTCAGGTTCAGCAGGTCGCGCCGCAGCATATCGGGGTCGCGGGGAAACTGTTGGCCGATCGGGAAGTGGTTACAGGTGTGGGTACTTTTCAGATAGAGCCGCTTCCCGTTGAGACGGAAGTAGCCGTCCGTGAAACGGAAGTCGCGGAAGCCACAGCGCGTCGAGCGCTCATCGATGGAAAGCGCGCTCCCCGCATTCAGATGGGCCGTCACGCGGTACAAATAGGGATCGTTCAGATTCCAGAAGTGCGGGTTGCTGACCGGCAGGTCGGCTTCGACCTGCGAAGCTCCTGTGGGCAAGTCGCGGTCAAGCGTGACCCGCGCGATCGTTTCGCCGCTGCGGGCCGAGGAGACCGTGAGGGTGACTTGCGTCTTTTGAACGGCAGCGGCCGCATTGCGCACGCCGAGCTGGACGTGGATCTTGCCCGCGTCCGCGCGGGACGTGGCAGCCGCGAACAGATCCTCCAGATACACGGGAGGCACGCAGAGCAGCTCGACGCTTTCCGTGATACCGCCGTGATTGTAGCTGCCGCCTGCAACAAAGTTCGCCCCGCCCTCCTTGCAGCGCCGGGCCGTTTCGCTGAGACGGATATCGTCGATGGGCGCTTCGGTCGGATTGAGCACGCGCACGGTCAGGCGGTTGACTTGGCCCGGCTTGACGGCGGCGGTGACGTCGAGCGTGAAGGGCGTTTCGCCGCCCTCGTGCCCGCCCACCGGAACGCCGTTGAGCCAGACCTCGGCCAGATAGTCCACTTGCCAGAAGCGGAGCAGCGTGCGTCCGTCCGCGTGCGGATGGGCCGGAGCCGTGAAATCGCGCGAATACCACGCCACGCCATGAAAGGCTGGAAACGCCTCTTGGATGATCCACGGCACCTGGGCCGGTTTGGCGCCGTCGAGCTGCACCTTTTCGAACCATTTCTGCTCGCGGCCGACGTTTTGCGGGTCAGTGGCCAGCGACCACCCCCCGTCGAGCGACAAAACGGCGGCGGCTGGTCCGGCCTGAGCATGAACTGCTGAAGCGGCGACTGCGACCCAAGCGAAAAATATTTCGCGAAAATTCCGATACCGATGCCGCTCCATATTCTCCCCCTTTTCGCCACACGGCTCGTGAGGACAATCGCCCTCCATGACGACCTAAACCCTCTTCTAACACACTTGGGGGGCGAATGTCCCGTAAGGTGACAGGACTTGTAACCTGTTGCGCCTATTTCTTCGCCGCGTCCAGCTTGCCGTCGGGCCCGGTGGCCGTAGCAGCGGCTTTGAGAGATGCAGCCGCTGCAGAGGCCGAAGCCTGGCCCGCGCCCAGCGCCTTCCGCACGCAGTCGCCGACCGCCTTAGCCTGCATCTTCTTGGCCTCGCCCTTGAAGTGGAAGGTGTCGCTCCAGTGGGCCTCGCGGTCGAGCGGATCCATCAGCGCGAACAGGTCGTCGGTCGGAACGCCTTCCTCGGCCATCACCCGCTCCGCGATCGCGTTCAGCTCTTTAGCCTTCGCGGTGAGCGCAGGGTCTTTGAGCGGCGTGGAACTCGCCCAGATGATTTTCGCGCCCTTGCCCTTCGCCTGGATCAGCTTGATCGCAGCGCGGAGGCAGGTCTCCCAGTCTTGCCGGTCGCTGGTCAGGCTGTGCAGGCCGTTGTTGAAGTGAACGACCGCGTAATCAGCTTCATCGAGGAAGAACGCGAGCGAACGCAGATAACTTTTGTCGCACACGCACTTCGAAGTCGCGAAGAAGGTGACAGAAGCGGTGCCGGCCAGCTCCTGGCAGACCTCTTTGTTGTACCCGTTGCAGATCGAGTCGCCGACGAGCAGGACGCGCGGCAGCTTGGTGTCGTTGGCGTTGTAGGCGTATGAGGTTATCCACTCCGTCGCCTCCCGCGGATGCTCCACGCGCGTCTTGGGCCGCTCCTGCGCGACAAGACCTGCCCCTGCCAAACACATTCCGACTGCGATCACGAAGTTGCGGCTCATTTTGCTGTTCCTTTTCTGGCGCCTCCAACAGGACCTATTCCTCGCACGAAGCGAACGAAATCATCGCGGATCATCGGCCATTGATCAAGCGCCATTTCACCGGCTCGGGCAAGCGGCTGGTGACAGACCAGGGGGATCGCGAGTCTGTTGCGTGTTGGGCGCGAAGGCACGGGAGGGACGAGAGTCTGCTCGTCCGGGCAAGCAGACAGTTGCTCCCTGTCATACGAAACGCGAAAATCCTCGCAACCCCTGTCGCTAACCGATTAACCGGCTCAGCCCGATTCCTCCAGCAATTCTAATTATGGCCTGAGACGGCCTGAAGGCCGGACTACAAACACGTCTACCCGCGTGCGTAGCCGTTCGTAGTCCGGGCTTCAGCCCGTCTTCACGGGACAGGGTTGGCCTTCATTAGAATTGCTGCAATTCCTCACTCACGCCTTGCCTTTCGCCGCTGATTAGTTATTCTTTCGCCGTGTTTGTGTTTGGCTTCGGCCTACTAGTCTGTCAGCCTTCAGACTAAACACCTATCCTGGGGGTATCGTTATGCGTCACGCCGTCGTTTGCACAGGTCTGCTCATCCTCGCCGCTAGCCTTCGTGCTGAAAGCCTGACCCTGTGGCCGTCGGACCTCTGCGACGCCAAGCCGAACGGCTCCACCGAGATCGCCGTCTCCGAACAGAAGCGCCTCTGCGTCAAAACCGGCACGACATACGACTGGCCTGGCGTGGCCGTCTTCTTCAAGGCGGGCGAGCGCGACCTCGCCGCGTTCGGCCCGCTGCGCGTCACCGTGCGCAACGCGGACACTCGTCCGCTCACAATCAGCCTGAGCGTCAAGAACCGCGTACAGAAGGAGCACTCGCCCGGCGGCAGCGTCACGCTCAAGGCCGGCGAGGAGGGCGTCATCCAAACGAACCTCCGCCTCACTCCGTGGATGTTGGACAAGCCGCTCGAGCTGGTCGGCATGCGCGGCTTCCCGGCCGCCCTCGGCGGCGGCACGTTCAACGTCCGCAAGACCGCCGAGCTCCACATCTTCCTCGCCAAGCCCGACGCGCCGGCGGCCTTCGAGGTCGTCCGCATCGAGGCGGAGGAGAAGCCGCTGACCCTTCTAAAAGCCGACACCTTCCTGCCGTTCGTGGACGCGTTCGGCCAGTTCGCGCACGTCGAGTGGCCCGGCAAAATCCACTCGGAGGACGAGCTGCAAAGAGCCAAGTCGGAAGAGGCCCGGTGGCTTGCCGAGCATGCCGCTCCGCCCGCCGGCCGCGACGCGTGGGGCGGCTGGGCCGCTGGGCCTCAGCTCAAGGCCACGGGCCGCTTCCGCACCGAGAAAGTCAACGGCGCCTGGTGGCTGGTCGACCCCGACGGCCGCCTCTTCTTCTCGCACGGCGTGGACTGCGTGCGCCCGGGCTCCGACACGGGCATCACCGGGCGCGAGCGCTACTTCGCCTGGCTCCCGGAGAAGGAGACGCCATTCAGCGCCTTCTACGGCAAGAGCGGCTGGGCGCCCCACGGCTTCTACAAAGACAAGGGCAGCTTCAAAACCTTCGACTTCGCGCGCGCCAACCAGCTGCGGAAATACGGCGAGGGCTGGGAGGCCGCTTACGCCGACCTCGCGCACCAGCGCATCCGCGCGTGGGGCCTGAACACCGTCGCCAACTGGTCTGACGCCAAGGTCTACCTGCTCCGCCGCACGCCCTACACCGTCTGCCTCAACACTAGCGGGCCGCACATCGAGGGTTCTGAAGGCTGGTGGGGCAAATTCCCGGATCCCTTCTCGCAGGCGTTCGGCGACGGCATCCGCACGCGCGCCCTCGCCGAGCAGAAGGGCGGCACGGCGAATGACCCGTGGTGCCTCGGCTACTTCGTCGACAACGAGCTTTCGTGGGGCAAGGACGACCGCTCGCTCGCGCTCTCCGCCGTGCGGTCGCCCGCCGCCCAGCCCGCGAAGCTCGCGCTCAAAGCCTGGCTGGAGAAGAAGTACGCGACGCCCGGCGCGCTGAACGCCGCCTGGGGCACGTCGTTCGCCTCGTGGGACGCCTTCCTCGCCAACACCAACACGCCCAGCCCCTCGCTCAGCGGCGCGGACTTGGAGGCCTTCCACACGCAGATCGCCGAGCAGTACTTCCGCGTCATCCGCGAGGCGGTCAAAGCCGCCGCGCCCGACACGCTCTACCTCGGCTGCCGCATCGCCTGGGGCTCGCCCTCGGTCTACCGCGCCGCCGCGAAATACTGCGACGTCGTCAGCGTCAACATCTACAGCCGCTCGGTCAACAAAGACCTGCCCGACGGCTGCGAGGACAAGCCGCTGATCAACGGCGAGTTCCACTTCGGCGCGCTCGACCGCGGCCTCTTCCACACCGGGCTGGTTTCGACCAAGGACCAGCAGGAGCGCGCCGCGTGCTATAAGGCCTTCGTCACGGAGTGCCTCAGCCACCCGCGCTACGTCGGCACGCACTGGTTCCAGTGGCGCGACCAGGCCCTCACCGGACGCGGCGACGGCGAGAACTACCAGATCGGCTTTCTCACCGTCACCGATCAGCCCTATCCCGAACTCGTCGCCGCCGCGCGCGAGGTCGCCGCCACGATGTACGCCGTGCGCTACGGAAGAACAGAATAGGTTGGGAAGGCTGGAGAGGTTCACGGTTCAGCGGTTGCGAATCGCGTGGATGGCGACCAGACCACGCTCATTTGAGGGCGAAGCCATGAAGCTGACGCGCGCGCGTGCTATCTTATCGACCTCCCTTCTCACAGCCGCCCTCTGGGGTTTCAATCCCCCGGCTGACACGCAGCAGAACGTGACGCTCAGCATCGCAGGCGTGCCGAAAAGAGTCGCGACCGAGCGTCCGCTCGCCTTCACGGTGCAGCTCACGAACGCGAGCGCGAGCGCGGTGACCGGAAGCGTCACCGTCTGGCTGAACGACGACTGGCGGCTTGACGGCACCAACGCCTTCGCCGTCTCGGTTGCGCCGGGTCAGGCGTGGCAGGCCGCGTGCACCGCGCGCGCCGGCGAACGTGTGCTCGACGCGCTATACCCCATCCACGCCCGCCTCGCGCTCGGCGCGGCTGAACTCCACCCGATCGCGCTCTTCCAGGCGGCCCGCCCTGTGGCCTCAACCGCCGCTGTCGCCGCCCCGCCCCTCGCCCCCGCGCCCGGCGTCTGCCGCCTCGCCCACATGCCCGCCTCCGCCGCCGCCTGGGCGCGCGGCGGCCGCGTCACCGCGCTGCCGCCCGGCTTCAACGGCGCCGACCGCGAGAGCGGCGCGTCCTGGTTTCAGGAGGAGGTGGTGCGCGGCGGCACGCCGCGCGCCTGCTTTAGCGTCCACCCGCCGTGGAAGGGCGGCCCCGGCACGCTCGGGGCCGACTACCGCTTCGCCCTTCCGACGAACGCCCCGATCCGCTTTAAGTTCCACACCGCGATCCGCGACACCCTCGAGGAGGAGCCGACCAGCGACGGCGTCGATTTCCGGGTGCGGGTGCTCGACGCCGCACGCGCCGAACGCGAACTCTTCGCGCGCTTCACCGATTCCAAAACATGGCAGCCAGCCGAGGTCGACCTCTCGCCTTATGCGGGCCAGACCGTCACCCTGCGCCTCTGGATCGGCCCCGGCCCGAAGAACGATACGACGTGCGATAACGGCTTCTGGGGCGACCCGCTCCTCGTGGTCGGCACGCAGCCGCCACCGGCGAGCGAAGCCGACTGGAAGGCCCGCACGGAGACCGCCTGCCGCCTCGCACGCGAGGCCGCTTCGCGCAAGCCGCAAGAGCCCGGCGCGTTCCGGCTCGCAGGCGAGCGCGAGCGCTGCGGCGCGGCCGTCGCGCTCGGCCGCGAGGGCCTCGCCGATGCGGTGTTCGCCTTTTCGGACGGCGCGCGCGAGGTCGCTTTCCGGGGCTTCGCGGTCGAGGTCGACGGCCAGACTCTCGGCGCAGCCCGCGATGGGCAGCCCGTGTTGCGCGTCGAGGCCGCGCGCGAAGGCGAAGCTTGGGCGGTGCTGCACGAGGTGGCGCGGGCGGACAAGGACGAACAAGGACAAACAAGGATCGTCCGCGCCCGCGTCTGGGCTGACCGCGGCGGGCTGCGCGTGGCGTGGGACATGCCCGGCACCGCGCGCGACGCCCGCGGCACGCCGCGCTTCACCAAGCTGGCGCTCGGCCCCGCCGACCGCCAACTGTCGCGCCTCTACCTCGGCTTCGGCGCGGTGTTCGAAGGGCCCGGCGCATTCACCCTGCCCTACGGCGGCGTGCAGCTCGGCACGCGCCACGTCGGCGCGGATTACGAAGGGGGCCTCAGCCTCGTGCAGGCGACCGACCTCATTCCCGACCGCGTCACGTGCGTGCCCGCCGAAAACCTCTTCGCGCTGGAGGCGCCGCACGATGCCTGCTTTCTCTTCGCCCCCTCCGCGAAGGGCGCTTACGCGGCCGCTCGCACTTACCGAGACGTCAGCGGCTTCGAGAAAGCCGAGGGCGTGGATGGCCTGCTCGGCCGCGTCTGCCTCGACCAGTGGGGCGGCGACTACCGCGCCGCCGCAAAAGACCTCGACCTCGCCGCGAAGTACGGCCTGACGCACGCGGTCTTCGTCAAGCACGACTGGCAGCGCTGGGGCTACGACTACCGCCTGCCGGAGATCTATCCGCCCGCGGGCGGGCTCGCGCCGTTCCGCGAGCTACGCGAGGCCGCGCGGCGCGCGGGCATGCTCTTCGCGCCGCACGACAACTACATCGACTTCTACCCCGACGCCGAGGGCTTCAGCTACGACCGCACCGTGTTCCACGCCGACGGCACGCCGCACCAGGCCTGGTATCATCCCGGCCGCGATGCGCAGAGTTACCGCTGGCTGCCCGACGCCTTCGCGCCGTGGCTCACCGCGAACATGAAACAGATGCGTGAGGGCTTCGACCCCGACGCGCTTTTCATCGACGTCTTCTCGTCCATCGCGCCGTTTGATTTCTACGACCGCGGCGGCGCGTTCCACACCCGCGCCGAGACGGTCAAGGGGTGGCGCGAGGCCTTCGACGCCAGCCGCCGCCTGCTCGGGCACCGCGCCCCGATGCTCAGCGAGACCGGACATGACGCGCTCATTGGCTCCGTCGACGGCGTGCAGGCCGACCACTGGCGGCCCGACTGCTGGCTCAAGAACTACAAAGACTCCGACCGCACGCCGTGGCACGACATGGTCACGCACGGCAAGATGGTGCTCTTCGCGGGCGGGCTCGGCCACCGCTACGACGACGACGAAGGCCACGGCTACGGCAGCGACGATTACCTCTCCAACACGGTTCTGGGCGGGCGCGGCCCGATGTGCGACGGGCCCTTCTCGCGCCGTGCCGTGATGACCTACTGGCTCTTGCACGACGCGTGCGACGCGCTGGCTCGCGCCGACATGGAGTCGCACGCGTTCGGCGCGACGGTGCGGCAGCAGCACACGTCGTTCGGCAAGGGCGGCGAGGTGTGGGCCAACCGCGGCAGCAACGCATGGGCCGTGGCAGATGGATGCATGCTGCCCGAGTACGGCTTCTATGTGCGGACCCGCAAGGCTGAGGCGGGCGTCGTGCTGCTCGGCGGCCAGCGCGCGGGCTTCGCGAAATCCGAGGGCGTCTACTTCGCCGACGCGCGTCCGCAGCCCGACCCCGAGACCGGGTGTCGCGTCGAAACGCGCGCGGTCTCTGCCGAGCGGCTCAGCCCGCGCGCCTACCGCGTGACCGTCGCGTGGAACGTGCTCGCGCCGCTGGAGCCTGGCTACGTGCCGTTCGTCCACATCGGCCGCGCCGCAACCGACGATAACGAGCGGATCGAGGCGCAGGCCGACCTCGCCTTCGACCTCGCGCGCCTGAGCCAGGCCGGCTCGTTCACCGCGACGGCTGACATCGCGCTGCACGCCGGCTTCGGCCCCGGCGACTACGCCGTGCGCTACGGGCTCTTCCACCGCAAGAACGGCGACCGCGTGCCGCTGCGCGGCGCCGAGGAGCGGCAGCGACGCATCCGCGCGGGCGTCCTGCGCATCACGCCGTCCGGCGACGAGTACCTGCTTCAGGAGCCGGTCCCGCATGACCCTGACCTCAACCTGGCGGGCGCGCTGCTCGATTTCGGCCCGGTCGTGACGGACGGGGCGTTCCGCCTGCTGCACGTCGACCGCCGCGCATGGACGCTCATTCCGCTGCCCGCGAGCCGCCCGTTCCGCGCCGATATCCGGCTCTCATCCTTCGGGGCAAAACGCGCGCCCGTCAAAGCCGTCGAACGCCTCGACCCCTTCTACGCCTTCGCGAAGCAGCCCGAGTGGCGGCAGGAGGGCGACACGCTGCACCTCTCCCTCGACGCCCTTTCGTTCGGCTACCGGATCGTGTTCGAGTGAAGTAGTACGCGCAGCCGATCATGCGAAAGGGTCTGTACCTCGTCGAAGAGGTCGCGGCCATGCGCGTCCATGCCGACCACAGCCTCAAAGCCTTCTACGTCGAACTGCCACAGGGCTTCGGCCGCGCCGAACTCCTCGAGGAAGCAGACGCCTGCGACGCGCCGGACGCGCTGCGCTAGCAGGGCGGCCGCGCCGCCCACGGCCTGCAGGTAGGCGCAGCCGTGCTCGGCGCAGGCCTTCTGCGTGGCCGCGCCCATGCCGCCCTTGCCGATGACGAGGCGCACGCCGTGCCGCGCGATGACCTCGGCCATGTAGGGCTCTTCGCGGATCGACGTGGTCGGCCCCGCAGCCACCACGCGCCAGCCGCCCCCCTCCTGCGGCACGATCACCGGGCCGCAGTGGTAGAGGGCGCCGTCGCGCAGGGAGACCGGGCAGGCGCCGCCGGACGCCAGATGCTTGTGCAGCCGGTCGCGGCCGGTGAAAATCCGGCCGCTCACCCGCACGGCCTCACCCGCCCGCAGGTCGCGGACGGCCGCCTCGGAAAAAGGATAGTCGAGCTGTTTCATCCTCACCCCAGCCAGTCGATGGTTTCGCCCGCGACGCGCACGCCGCGGCGGCGGCACGCCCAGCACATGTAGGCGACCGTCACGAAATAGGAGGCGGGCAGGCGCGTCCGCGCGGCGATCTTGACGCCGAGCAGCGTGGTTTGCCCGCCCATGCCCATGGGCCCCACGCCTAGGGTGTTCGCCTCCGCCAGCAGGCGCCGCTCCAGCGCGGCGAGTTCGGGCACAGGCGACGCGTCAGCCAGCGGCCTCAGCAGCTGACGCTTAGCCGTCAGAAAGCCCTCGGCGCGGTCGGAGCCGACGCACACGCCGAGGATGCCCGGCGCACAACCGAAGCCCTGCGCCTGCCACGCGGCGTGCAGGACGCACGCCCGGACGCCGCCCAGGTCGCGTCCCGCGGGCGAGCCGTCGATCTCGCACGGCAGGCTGTACTGGGCGCTCATGTTCTCGCTGCCGCCGCCCTTCTGCATCAGCCAGACCTCGATGGGCCCGGAAGTCGGCGATCGGCGATCAGCGGTCGGAACACTGACCTCGGCCCTCTGATCTCTGCCCTCAGGCCCCTGTTCGAAATGGCAGACGGGGGAACCTTCCGCGACATTCGTGGCGACGGAGTTGCCGGAGAGCGACTCGATGGTGTTCTGACGCAGCCAGCCGCTGGCGGTGGCGGCCCGCACCGCCTCGCGTGCGGACTGCTCGAGCACATGGGTGTCGGTGCCGGGCGGCACGCGCCAGAAGAAGGTCAGCGTGCCCGTGTCCTGGCAGAGCGGCGTGGACTGCCGGCGCGCCAGACGCGTGTTGTCGCTGATCGCGCCCAGCAGCAGCGCGGCCTGAGAGCCCGCGGGCTCGGCCTTGGCGGCGGCGCACAAGGCGGCCTCGACGTCGTCCGGGAGGTCGCTGGTCGTGCGGCGGATCAGCTCGGTGAGCGTGTCGGTCCAGTTCATAGTCGTGTATAGAAGGCGGCCCTCTGCGGCCATTCCGTACGGCCGCCCTATTCCAGATGTATCCAGGGGTTGTGGCGGCCCAGCGCGTCCAGCAGCGGCCGCAGGTAGTCGTCTGAAACGCAGAGCTTGCCGAAGCCCTTGCCCAGCGCGATTTCCGGCTTGGCGCGGCCGTGGTAGTCGGAGCCGCCGGTGGCCAGGAGCTTCAGCCGCTTAGCCAGCCGCAGCAGGGCGATGGTCTGCTCGGGCGCGTACTCGGCGTAGAGCGCCTCCACGCCGGCAAGGCCCAGCTCCTTGAGCATGTACAGGCCCGCCTCCAGCCTGGCTTCGTCGGTCTCCCACGAGAACGGGTGCGCGATGACGGCGACGCCCCCCGCCTCGCGGATCATGCGGATGCCCTGCTCGGGCGTGAGGCGGTAGCGTTCCGCGTAGGCCGGGCGACCTTTGGCGAGGTTGCGCTCGAAGGCCTCTGAAACGGAAGCAACGTGGCCGCGATCCATCAGCGCCTGGGCGAAGTGGGCGCGGCCGACGACATCCTCGCCGGCGCGCGCCTGAACAGCGGCCCACCCCACCTCGAGCCCCTGCTCGCTGAGTCTGCTCAGAATCTGCTCGTTGCGCCGCGCGCGGCCGTCCAGGACGCGCCCCAGACTCTCCCGCACCAGCGGGTGGCCGGGGTTGACGCCGTAGCCGAGGACGTGCAGGGTGCCAAGGCCCTCCCCGACGTCGGCGCTGATCTCCACTCCCGCGAGCCCGGACAGGCCGCGCGTTCGACAGGCGGCGAGGAACGCCTCCGCGCCGCCCATGTTGTCGTGGTCCGTCAGGGCCATGGCCGACAAGCCGGCCCGCTTGCCTCGGCAAACCAACTCGTCGGGCGTGTCGGAGCCGTCCGAGTGCGTGGAGTGGACGTGCAGGTCGATCATGGCGTGCCATGCACGGCGTAGGTGCTTCGAATCCTCTCCGCCTCGACGCCAGCGAAGAAGGCGGCGATGGCGGCGTCGTACTGCGCCGTGTGGGCGAACGCCTTTTTCATCAGGCGAAAGCGGGTGTCGAGGCCCAGCGCGCCGCCTTGCGCGCCCAGCTCGCCGAGCAGCGCGCCGTAGTCGGCGGGGTCAGTCACCGAGGCCACGCGCAGGTAGTTCTTGGCCGAGGCGCGCACCATGCAGGGGCCGCCGATGTCGATGTTCGTCCGGGCCTCTTCCGGGGTCACGCCCGGCTGCGCCACGGTCTTCTTGAAGGGGTAGAGGTTGACCACCACCATGTCGAGCGCCACGGCCTGCGTGCGGGCGAGGTCTCGCTGGTGGGCGTCGTTGTAGGTCTCGCTCAGGAGGCCGAGGTAGATTTTGAAATCGAGCGTCTTGACGAGGCCGCCCTGCATCTCCGGCTGGCCCGTGTAGTCGGAGACCGACACCAGATGTTTGCCGGCCAGCGCGGGCCCCAGAATCTGCTGCACGGCCGTGTAGGTCCCGCCGGTTGAATAGAGCTTCACGCCTGGGCAGGCCGCCACGAGGCCTGGGACGAGCGTCTCCAGCCCCGTCTTGTCGGACACGCTCATCAGCACGTGACGGACGGCCACGCGCCCGTCGATCTCTCTCACCACATTCAAAGCCATAAACTGCTCCTTTCGTTTCATAGCATAAGCAGAGAGGGCCTGATTTGCAACTGCCGACTAAGAATCCTTGCAAAGTTCCGGGGTTCGTTTTATCCTTTGGCCGCTTTTTCAAAGGGATACCATGCTCTGCACGCTTCTAAAAGCCAAACTGCACCACCTGCGCGTGACGCAGGCCGACAAGGAATACGAGGGCAGCCTGACCATCGATGAGGATCTGATGGACGCCGTCGGCATCCTCAACTACGAGAAGTTGCTCATCGCGAACCTGGACAACGGCAAGCGCCTCGAGACCTACGCGATCCGCGGCCCCCGCGGCAGCGGCGTCGCGTGCCTGAACGGCGCGGCGGCGTACAAAGGCGTAATCGGCGACCGGCTGATCGTGATGGCGTGGTGCCAGCTCAACGACACGGAGCGTCCGAACCACCAGCCCAAGATCGTGCGGCTCGACGAGAAGAACCGCATCGTAGCCGCCGCGGTATAGTACGTATACGGGCAAGACGTACAAGGTGCATTTCCGGTCAGACATGGCGACCACGGAATCGTGATAATTCCGATCACGTCCGTCGCTGGCGGGTTTAGACCGTATGCTCAAGCAGTATGTGCAATCCCAGCGGTGGAGGTTTGGGCGAGAGACGGGAAGGCGTGTTCGTGCTGTTTTCTTCCTGTCGATGTGCAGTCGAAAGAGACTACTTGACCTAGTCCATCTTTGGCGGCGAAGGCTATCCTGGCATTCGCGTTAAGCGTTGATCTTTCATTATGCACTTGCGCTAAAATCTGATATTTATATACTTAAGGCATTGGTGTTTAAAAGCATCCGTGGCCGATTATGCATAATGATCAAAGCACTGGGTCGCAGCATACGATGTCTGGGGAGAGCCTAGATTCGGTGAGTTTGGGAGAGGCGCAAACCTTGTCAGTGAACGGCGTCCCCATTCTGGGCCGCATCGACCGCTACGAATTGATCCGCGAGTTGGGCGGAGGCGGCTTTGGTGTGGTGTATCTGGCAAGGGATACGGTTGCCGGCGTTTCGGTTGCAGTCAAGGGACTTCCCCCGCTGGTGCGTAACAACGCGGAGGAGCTGCAACGAATCCGCGAGAATTTCGCCATGGTCAGTCGGCTTTACCACCCGAACATTGCGCCTGCACTGGTTCTTCACCTGGCGGATGAGGTTTCTTACGGAAGCGAGCACGTTCGCCGGGCGCTGCGGATACAGGCAGGCGACTATCTGATGGTGATGGCCTATGCGCCCGGCGTGACCTTGTCGAAGTGGCGCAGGCAGTTTCCGCTCGGTAAGGTGCCGCTCAACCAAGCCTTGGACGTGTGCCGCCAAGTCGCTTCGGCTTTGGATTATGCGCATGGCGAGCGAATCATTCATCGGGATATTAAACCCGGCAACATCATGGTGGAGACGTCGCAGGCAGGAGAAATCAGGTGCCGTGTCTTGGATTTCGGATTGGCGGCCGAGATCCGCTCAAGCCTGTGCCGCGTTTCGCAGGAGATAGGAGACACCTCCGGGACGCGGCCCTACATGGCCCCCGAGCAATGGGCGGGGGCCAAGCAGGACGGCGGCGCCGATCAGTATGCGCTGGCGGTCCTTTTCTATGAATTGGTGAGCGGGACGGTGCCCTTTGCAGGTGTGTTTGAGACGGGCGACCCTGTCATCATGATGGCGGCTGTGGGGACTAGGCCTCCCGTGCCGGTTGCGGAATTGACGAAAGCTCAGAACGCGGCGCTGTTGCGAGGGCTGGCAAAGGAGTCCGCCAAACGTTTTTCTAATTGCGAAGCGTTTGTGGCGGCGCTCGCGGGTGGAGCGAACACTGCGGCCAGAGTCGCGATGCAACAGCCTCGGTGGCTGTTGGCCGCGGTGGCGACGGTGCTCGTCGTGCTGACGCTCTTAGGCTTTTGGCTGATCAGTGGCGGCGGGGGCAAGGCGAAAGAACAGCAGGCAGCGAGCGCCGCGCTGGCGTCGCCGGTTGCGGCTGTCGCACCAGCCGCGCTTCCGGCCGTCTCAAATGTAAATGTGACCGCGGCGGAGCAGTCGCGTAGGCAGGAGGAAGAGACGGCGCGTCTGGCGGACGAAAAAGCGGCTCAACTGGTTGCTGAGGCGAAGCGGTTGAAGGACGAAGAGAACAAAAAGGCCGCAGACAAGAAGGCTGCTGACGAGAAAGCTGCGGCAGCGTTAGCCGAGGCTCAGCGCCAAGCGGACGAAAAGGCTGCGCAGATAGCGGCTGAAACCAAACGGTTGAAGGACGAAGAGGCAAAGCGAAGAGTTGCAGAGGAAGCGGTTCGGCTAGCCAGTTTGAGCGAAGGGGCTGAAGGGCGCCGGGATGCCGCCCGTTTAGCCAAGACCTCAGCCGAAGAGGCAAAGGCTTCTGAGGATGCGGCGGCGCTGTTTGAGACGGGCGGACGCACGTTCTTACGGGCGACCGACGTGTACACCAAAGGGGATTTCGTCATGGCATCCAACCTGTGGTCGGATGCCGCCGTCGCTTATGAAGATGCCCGCAAGCAGGCGCTGAATGTTCAAAAGGAGCGGGCGGATCAGGCTAAGCGTGTGGCGGAAGAGAACGCGAGGTTGGCGGAGGAGAAGAAGCGCCAAGAATCGCTTGCGCCTGCGCCTGCGGCGCCTCTTCCTGTAATTCCTCCGGCGATTGCGCTGGCGGATGGAAAATGGCTGACAAAAGGCGCTTCGGCTTATGCGCTGTCTCGTAAGGAGAGGTTCCCGCTTCTGGTCCTCGTTTACGCAACGGGCATCGACCAACAGGCGACTGAGCCCGTCATCCGAATGATGGATGATCCCGTCGTGACGTCCTTTTCAAAAGGCTGGCTGCCGATGGTCAAGGTGGACCTGGCTGCGATTGCGTCGATGGTGGAAGAGGAGAAGCAGTTCGCCCGTCAGTTGACGCAGAACAACAAGATCGACAAGTTTCCGATCATTTTGATTCTTAACGGGAGCTATCAGGCCGATTTTTCATACGTCGCGACAGACCTGCAGAAAGGAGCGGTTGGGTTCGTCGAGGCCCTACAAGGAATTAAGGACCAGATGAAGCAATGAAAACGAAGATTATCCGCGGCGCTCTTCTTTGCGCATTATTGCTCGCTTCCGGATGCGGGACAACCAGCATACGGGCAACGAAGGTCGACGTCGGAAAAGATCAGGCTGGGACGCTGCCCTGCAAGTTTCGCCTGGCCAGTTATTCGTTTTCGCTTCCTGACAATTTGAATCGAAAAGAGAATTACGAACATCCATTGTGGTCGGTGCCCGCGTCTGCGGGGAAACTGTCTCGGCCCGCCGTAGAAGCGATCCTCTTGAAGACGTATCCGGATGTGTTTTCAACGGACGCCTCAGCTCTCCCCGTGTCGGTCAGCGTGAGTGTTAAAGAGAGCAAGTCGGCGGCACAAGGAGAATTTGTTTCAATGTTCACATCGCTGGCGAGAATCCTGCCGAGCAAGGATGTCGACTTGATAGATCATTGCGAGATAAACGTCGCCGTGTGTGGTGAAACGAGGGAGGGCGGAGTTAAGGCAACCCTCTGCGTCGGTTTCTGCTCGGAGGACTGGTTCAGCCTCTTCACGCCAATAGCATTGTGTATGACGGGTAATGAACGGGATTTTGGCGGGGTTTCCCGCGTGTGGAAGGGCCTCTTCGCCTGTGTTCCTGCGGAAATGCAGCGTGAGGTGTTCAAAGAAACGCTTGCGGCGGCTGTGCTTGCCGCTTTGCAGAAGATGGATGAAAACGAAGTCAAACGTATGGCGTTGATGCGTGCTGTACGAGTCGAGTAGCGGAGTGATGCAAATGAGTTTTATCTGCAGATGGCTGATTCGTGCAGGTCTTTCTTCTCTTCCAATTTTGTGTGCTGGTTGCATATGGTGCTCGGTTGGGTACAAGGTTCAGGATCGGAAGACGGGGTCTGTCCAAATTGAAGAAGTCGATGGGAGGTTTGTCATTAGGAGCGTCAAAACGGAAGTACTAGCCACCGGTTATGCGGCAGACTACACGGGAAAGCACGTATTTCGAGAGTTGACGCCTGAAAAACTGAACCGCTTTCTGATCTCAGAGTATCCGAAGTTGTTTTCATCGGATGGAACGTATCCACTTGATTTAGCGGCAACCGCAGAAAATAGCTATCATTCGCATGGTTTTTGGTTTGCAGGCGCAATTTTGTCGTTCACATTGATTCCTTTGCCGATAGATGGGTTTCATACCATTCGGGTCGAAGGCGTGTCTGAAAAGAACCCGAGTGAGGTCCTTTTCCGGTGCGGGGACGGCATCCGGTTCAGCGTGCGGGGGTGGTGGTCGTTCTTGCCGACCGGCGCGATTCCCTCACCGTTTGAAACGGATACTCCCAAGGAGGCGATAGTAACGGATATGCAATTCGGTTCCGGCCTGTATGGCGAGCGCGCGCAAGCGCTGCTGATCGAGAAGGTGTCGAGGTCTATCATTGAGGGCATGAAACAGGCGGGGATGGAGAATCTTAAGCGCAAAATCTTGCTTACAAACATGTAAAATCGTTCGTTCCGCTCGAGCCCAATCTGTTGAAGCACTCGCGTGATATGCAAGCAAGACGCTGTTTCATCTGTTAGGGTTCTGAGACACGATGACGGAGGCTGTAGGATGATGCGCAGGACAAGAAGGATGGCCTGGCCGTTGCTGTCGATGCTGGTCGGCACGTTGGCTCTCATGGGGTGCTCCACGATTTGTTACCGCGGCGAAAATGCGGCCGACTCTCCTAGGAGTGAGGGGGTGCCGTGTAAATTCCGATTGTCAGGCTACACGTTTTCCGTTGTGCCGGAATTGGAGCCGAAAAATTTGAATGCTAAGTCTGCCACCTATTATAACACCTCAGTGCCAGCAGCCATCGGCAATACGTCGCGTTCTAAAGTTGAAGAGGCGCTTGTCGCGAATTATCCGGCCTTTTTCACAAAAGCCGAAGAGGCGCTCCCTGTCAACGTGGATGTCGTCTTTACGAAGAATCAACTGGACGAACCTTCAGTCTTTGTTGGGCTGCTACTGTCAATTGATGGTATACTGCCAATTAAGGTGGCAGATGCGCGCGATGTCTGTGAGGTGCGCGTGCTGTTGGACGGCCAACCGGCAAACGCCATCAATCCAAGCGTTATGCGGTTTAGCTGCAAGTACTGGTTGAGCGTCTGGACGCCGTCCGCTTGGCTCATGCGAGATGCGAGAGCCGATCAGGAAGGATGTGTTCGGGAATGGCGCGGAATGCTCCCCCCTTATCGAGACTTGCAGACAGATGTCTATCTAAGAACGCTCGCCAGCGCCGTTGCCGCTGGCATACGGAAGTTCGACTCCAATGAAATAAGCCGGCGGATCTTGTTGAAGGCGGTGAGGGAGTAATAACGATGAGGCGAATTAGGTTCGGCACCTTTGCGTTGGCTATCACCACACTGGTTCTCAGCGGCTGTGGGTCGGCCTCGGTGGGCTATCGAGTCGACAACCGGATAAAGTCGCCCGTTTCTTACGGCATCAGCGACCCAGACTTGTTCTTCGTGCGTAGCGTCGATGTCGAGTGCCATGCGGCCGGTTATGAGGCTGATTTTGCCAAGGCGGCTGTTGCCGGGGTAACGCCTGAGCGGCTGAACCGATTTCTTGTGACCGAGTGCCCATCATGCTTCTCGGATAGGGGAAAATACGCGCTTGATTTGTTGGTGGGCTTAGACTTTAAACAGAACACTCGTGACACATTGATGTGGTTAAACGTGGTAAGCCTTTGGACGATTCCTCTTCCCGTGAGTGTCGTGAACCAAGTTACCGTCGACTGCGTTGCCTTGCAGGGGGGCCGGCGTGAAGTTCTTTTTTCGTGTGATCAGGCTATCACTTTTGAAATGAAGGGATGGACGTCACCGTGGCCGACAGGTTGTATACCTTGTCCCTTTGAGACGGATACGGAAAAGGAAACGCTCGGCCCTAAACAAAGTGTGCTCGGGCAGTACAGCGAGTCTGCCAATAATCTTCTGGCTGAGCAGGTGTCTCGTCGACTGACTGAAACGTTGGGGAGATTGGGTTTGGAGAATGTGAAAAGAAAACTCGTTTTGAAAACGATTCAACCTATAAGCGGCAGTTGAACGAGCAGATATCGGGCAAAGGCCTGAAAACATTGACTCTTGTTGAAACCTGTGCCGCACCTATTTGGTGCAAGACGCAACGGTGCGTCCTATACTTCCGATCGAACTAAGAAAGGAGTACGGGATGAACGACACCGTTGCGTGCGAGAAGGATGGCACAGAGGCGCTTTCGGATCAAGCGGAGATTGGCAGGCGGAGATTGACAGGCTGCTGGTGCGCGGCGGCGGGGGGTGCTTCGAGGTGGACTGGGACGCCGGGGCGAAAGTGACGCCGATGGGATCCGTGGTGTTCTTCGCGCAGTACCTGAAGACGGGCAGCCTGCTGGACAGGCTGCGGCATGCCAGGCCTGTGGGCGCTGCTCGACGCGCTGCCGCCGCAGTGCCGGCCGCGTCTGATACGCGGGGATGTGAGTTACGGGAGCGAGCAGAGCATGGCGCAGGCCGAGAGGCGCGCGCAGCCCTACCTGTTCAAGCTGAGGCGTTCGGCGAAGGTCAAGGCGCGGTTCCGGGATCTGACGGCTCCCGGCGGGGGCTGGAGCGACGCGGGCGACGGCTGGCAGGCGTCCGAGTGCCGCCTGGCGCTGGGCGGCTGGACGGCCGAGCGCCGCTGCGTCTTCCTGCGCCGTCCCGCGCAGAAACCGCCGGCCGGCGTGGCGCTGCCAGACCCCGCCACGCCCGAGTTCGAGTTCGTCCGGGTGCTCGGGGTCGCGCAGGACTGGGAATACGTCGTGCTGGTGACCAACGACGAGACCTTGGACGCCGTCGCGCTGTCCCAGGCGTACCGCGACCGGGCGGACTGCGAGAACGTGTTCGACGAGATCAAGAACCAGTGGGGCTGGGCGGGCTTCGTGACCCGCGACCTCCGGCGCTGCCGCATCATCGCCCGCCTGATCGCCCTGGTCTACAACTGGTGGAACGTCTTCACGCGCCTCGCGCAGCCCGACAGCCACATGGAGGCGGTCACGTCCAGGCCCCTGCTGCTCCACGCGGTCGGCAGGCTCGTCTCGACCGGCCGCCGCAAGAACATACGCCTCACCTCGACGCACGCCTTGAACGGCCAGATCCGCCTCGCCCTGGACAGGATCGGCGGGTTCATGAACGCCTAGCCGCAACTGCGGAGCAGTTGAGCGTCGAGGCGGTCTGGGCGCTCATCCTGTCGGCGGCGTTCGTCAAATGGCTGAGGGGAAGGGTGCTCCAACCTGTCTCGCAAGGGGGACAACTGCTGTTTCGGCTAACAACTTGAAAACTCAACTGCTCTTTTTAGGTTTAGTTGCAACAAAGGTGCAGAGCTCCTATGAGAGGGAACAGGAAGAGTGTCCTCGCTGGAGTGGGAGACTGATCCACTTTCGCATCGGCTCTAGCCCAGCAGCCGCGAAGCGGCGGCGCCGCCTTCCGCCTGGGCGTTGACCATGTCGGCCGTGATGCGGATGTCCTTGCGCTCCGGATTGCCGGGCGCCTCGTACATGATCTCCATCATGAGGTCTTCCATGACGGCCCGCAGGCCGCGCGCGCCGGCCTTGCGCTTCATGGCCGCGCGCGCCATCTCGCGCATGGCCGCCTCGTCGAACGCGAGCTTGACGCCCTCCATGGCGAGCAGCTTCTGGTACTGCTTGACGAGGCAGTTCTTCGGCTCGGTCAGGATGCGCATCAGGTCGTCTTCGGTCATCTCGGCCATAGAGGCCAGAACCGGCAGGCGTCCGACGAACTCCGGGATCAGACCGTAGCGGATGAGATCCTCCGGCTGCACGGCGAGCGCCTCGGGGCGGTCGGACTTCGTGTGCCTGCGCGCCGTGCCGACCGCGTCCACGTAGCCGATGGTCCGGCGGCCCTCGCGCTGGCGCACGATGGAGTCAAGCCCCACGAACGCGCCGCCGCAGATGAAGAGGATGTTGCGCGTGTTGATCGCGATATACTCCTGCTGCGGGTGCTTGCGTCCGCCCTGAGGCGGCACGCGCGAGACGGTGCCTTCGAGAATCTTCAGCAGCGCCTGCTGCACGCCTTCGCCCGAGACGTCGCGGGTGATCGAAACGTTCTCGGTCTTGCGGGCGATCTTGTCGATCTCGTCGATGTAAACGATGCCGCGCTCAGCCTTGGCCACGTCCATGTCGGCGGCCTGCAGGAGGTAAAGCAGAATGTTTTCCACATCCTCTCCCACGTAGCCGGCCTCGGTGATCGTCGTCGCGTCCGCGATGGCGAACGGCACGTCGAGCAGGCGGGCGAGCGTGCGGGCGAAGAGCGTCTTGCCGCAGCCGGTCGGGCCGATCATCAGGATGTTGCTCTTCTCGATCTCCACGTCCGCAAACGGATCGTCCTTGGCGGAGGCGGCAGGCTGGGTCAGGCGCTTGTAGTGGTTGTGCACCGCGACCGACAGCATCTTCTTGGTGTGGTCATGCCCGATGACGTACTGATCAAGAAAGCGCTTGATTTCGGCGGGCGGCGGCACGCGCAGCTGGGGCAGAGCGCCGGCGGCGCGCTTCTTTCCCGGCGCGTTCTCGGCCACGATGCGCGTACAGATCTCCACGCAGTCCGCGCAGATGTTGGCGCCCGGGCCGGGGATGATGACCGCGCCGGCTCGCTCGTCCTTGCCGCAGAACGAGCAGGCCATGTCTTGGGTAGGAGGGGTACGACGAGCCATGCCGCTATTTCTCCGTGGGCCGTTTGACCAGCACTTCGTCCACAAGGCCGTAGACCTTGGCCTCTTCGGCAGACATGAAGTAGTCGCGCTCGGTATCGTTGCACAGCACGTCCGGCGTCTTGCCGGTGTGGAAGGCGAGGATCTCGTTGAGCCGGTCCTTGAGCCGCAGGATCTCCTTGGCCGCGATGCTGATGTCCGAAGCTTTGCCCTCGGCTCCGCCCCACGGCTGGTGGATCATGATGCGGGCGTTAGGCAGGGCGAAGCGCTTGCCCTTGCGGCCCGCAGCCAGGAGAACCGCGCCCATGCTCGCGGCCTGGCCCACGCAGTAGGTGGCCACGTCGCAGGTGATATACTGCATGGTGTCGTAGATCGCAAGGCCGGCCGTGACCGACCCCCCCGGCGAGTTGATGTAAACGGAGATATCCTTGGTCGCGTCCTGCGACTGAAGAAAGAGCAGCTGCGCGATAATCACGTTGCTCACGTCGTCGTTGATTCCGGTTCCGATGAACACGATCCGATCCTGCAACAGGCGCGAATAAATGTCGTAGGAACGCTCGCCGCGACCGGTCTGCTCGACAACGATCGGCACCAGCATGTTCGCCCGGGGTTCTTTCATGTCTGCCTCTTGAAATTTCTGGCAGGCCCGCTGGCCCGCCCCTTCAATGATCAGTGCTTCGATTCGGCCAGCAGGAACTGCATGGTCTTCTCGTCGCGGATCTGGTTCCGCAAGGTGCCCAGGCGCCCGTTCTTCTCGATCTGCGCGCGGAGCTGCTCCGGCTTCATCCGGAACTCGACCGACAGCTCGGCGATCTTCTGCTCGACCTCGGCGTCCGCCGTCGTGATCGACTCCTGCTCGGCGATGCGGCCGAGCACGTACCGGAGGCGCAGCTGCCGCTTGGCTGTCGCGGTGGCGTTCTCGATGATAGCCTCGCGGTTCTTCTCCAGGTCTTCGCGCTTGAGGCCGCGATAGTGCGCCTCGTTCGCCATCCGATCCAACGTCGAGCTGATCTCGTCCGAGACCTGCGATTCAGGCAGCTCAAAATCCGTCTTTTTGAGCAGAAACTCGATCACCGTCTGCTCGCGGCGCTGCTTCTCGGCCTGCCGCGACGACTCGGACAGATTCGTGCGAGTCTGCTCGCGAAGCTTGTCCAGCGTCTCGACCTTCACCTGCTTGAGAAGCTCCTCGTCCGTCGGCAAAGCGCGCTTCCGCACGGTCTTGACCGTCACGCTGTACACGGCCTTCTTGCCGCGCAGCGCCTCGATCGGCTGCTCCTTGCTGAACTTGAACTTGACCTCCTTGGCGTCGCCGGCCTTCATGCCCTTGATCGCCTCGACGATCTCGGGCAGGAAGCGGTCCTCCTCCACCTGTATCCAGAAGTCGGCACCTTCCGAGATCGACTTAGCCTCGGCCGCGACCTCCTTGACGGGCGCGCCGTCGATGAGGCCGACGAAGTCGATACTGACCAGGTCTCCCGCCTCTACGGAATAGTCGGCCGCCGTCTCCTCGAACTTGGCGAACGCCTTGCGCAGGCGGGCGACGTGCTCCTCAACCTGCTCTTCCGTAACGGCCGTCTCCTCGAAGGCCACGGGGATCTTCTTGTACTTCGGCAGGTCGAACTCCGGCTGGACGTCCAGCGTGACCGAGAAGGTGATGCCGGTCTCGGGCGAGAACAGCACGTCGCCGACGTCCAGCAGCGAGACCATCTTGAGCTTTTCCTGCTCGACGGCCTTCTTGTAGAGCGAGCGGATCAAGCGGCCGTGGACTTCTTCGGCGATCTGCTTGTGGAACTCGCGCGTGATGATCTCGCGAGGCACCTTGCCCGGGCGGAAGCCGGGTACGCGGCCGAGCTGCATGAAGGACTTGACTACCTCTGCGTAGTCGGGCCGTGTCTCGTCTGCCTCCGCTTTCACGATCATCTTGACTTTGCAGGGCCCGACATTCTGCGTATCGACTTTCATCCTCAAAACCTTTCACAATTCTTTCTGCTTCAAAAAAGGGTTCTGTAGAATATCACGCTTATGCCCCCACTTCACGCAAAAACTGACATCCCAGAAGCCGGCGGCGGGCGCGCTACTGATCCTTGATGCTGACGAGGAACTCCGCGTTGCTCTTCGTGTTCTTCAGCCGCTTGACGATCATCTCCATGCACTCGACCGGCGGCACGCCATTGAGGGCTCGCCGCAGGATCCACGTGCGGTTCAGCTCTTCCGGATAAAGCAGCAGCTCCTCCTTGCGGGTGCCGGACTTCTCGATGTTGATCGCCGGAAAGATGCGCTTATCGACCAGCTGGCGGTCCAGGCACAGCTCCATGTTGCCGGTGCCCTTGAACTCCTCGAAAATGACCTCATCCATGCGGCTGCCCGTGTCCACCAGCGCCGTCGCGATGATCGTGAGGCTGCCGCCGTTCTCGATGTTGCGGGCCGCGCCAAAGAAGCGCTTCGGCTTGTGCAGCGCGTTCGCGTCAACGCCGCCCGACAGGATCTTGCCGCTGTGCGGCTGCACCGTGTTATAGGCGCGCGCCAGGCGCGTGACGCTGTCCAGCAGGATGACCACGTCCTTGCCGTTTTCGACCTGGCGCTTGGCCACCTCGATCACCATCTCAGCCACCTGGACGTGCCGCTCTGGCGCCTCGTCAAAGGTCGAGCTGAGCACCTGCGCCTTCGTGTGGCGCTGCATGTCGGTGACCTCCTCGGGGCGCTCGTCGATTAGCAGAATGATCAGCACCGCGTCGGGGTGGTTGGCGGAGATCGCGTTCGCCACCTTCTGCAGCAGCACCGTCTTGCCGGTCCGGGGCGGCGCGACGATGAGCCCGCGCTGGCCGAAACCGATCGGCGTGAAGATATCCATCACCCGCATCGAGACCTCGTCGGGCGAGGTCTCAAGGCGGATTCGGCGATCGGGAAAGAGCGGGGTCAGGTTCTCGAAATGAACGATGCGGCGGGCCTCCGCGGCGGGCTTGCCGTTCACCATGTCCACGCGGCCGAGGGCGAAGAAGCGCTCTTTCTCTTTGGGATCCCGCACGGGGCCTTCAACGTAATCGCCGGTGCGCAAGGCGAAGCGGCGCACCTGCGAAGGCGAGGCGTAAACGTCTTCGGGGCACTGCAGGTAGTTGCTCTTGGGGGCGCGCAGAAAGCCGTAGCCGTCCGGAAGGATCTCCAAGACGCCGCTCGTGATAACCGTGCCGTTGCGGCGCAGATAGTTGCGGATAATCTCAAAGATGATCTCGTGCTTGCGCATCGAATTGATGTCTTCGGCGCTCACGTTGGGCAGAAGCGTCTGAAGCTCGGCCGGCTCCATTTTCTGGAGGTCGGTCAGATAGATGTCGGGCAGCCTCTCGCCGGTCGGCTGCTGGTAGACGTCCCCAGCGGCCCCGCGGGACTGTTCGCTCTGGGCGGAGGCGTCAGCCGGCTGCTCCTGCATCTGCGCAGCTCCCGGCGCGTGCGCGGGATAAGGCGGCGCGCCGGCTGGCGGCTGGTCGTAATCCGACATGCCGTGCGGCAGAGACGGCTTCTGCATGCCACGTGGAACGCCGTTCCGCGAATGGTGCTTCTGAGGCCGCTGGCGGCCGCGGCCGCCGCGGCCGCCGTGCCCTCCGCCCTCCCTTCGCTCGCCCCGCTCAGCCGAAGGACGCGCAACCGGATTGGTCGGCGTACGAGGCGTGAAGCGCGCCCACTTGGCCGGCGGCGGCGCGCCACCCGGGTCGCGGTTTGACGGTTGCCCTTGCTGCCCTTGCTGCCCACCCGCGTCGGGGCCTGCTTGCTCAGTGCTCATACAAACTTCTCCGTGAGGAAGCGATACACCTTGTCCGCCTCCTGAGCCAACGCGTCAGCGTCGGCATGATTACTCACCACCAGATGGGCCCGCGCGGCTTTATCCGCCATGGGCATCTGCGCGGCTATGCGCATGCGGGCCTGCTCCGGGCTCATCCCGCGGCCGCGCACCAGTCGATCAACTTGTTCAGCCTCGCTCGACGCGAGGCAGACGATCACATCCCAATCGTCTTGCCACCCGACCTCGAATAGGAGGGGGACAACGGCCACCCTCACCCCGCTTCCGGGACGAGCCAGCCAGTCACGGATGGCCTCCCTCACGAGCGGATGAACCGCGCTGTTCAGTCGCTCGCGGGCGGCTGCGTCAGCGAATACCAGCGAGCCGAGCGCCACGCGATCCACGCCGCCGTCGGGGCGGATCACACGCCGTCCGAACGCGTCCTGGATAGGCGCCACGGCGGCGCCGCCGGGCGCCTCCAGCCGGTGCACCACATCGTCCGCGTCAAGGATCTCCGCCCCCAGTTCGCCCAGGTAGCGAGAGAACAGACTCTTGCCGCAGGCGATGCCGCCCGTTATGGCAACGCGCAAAACCATACAGGATCACGTCATCTTCCTGACGCGACTACGGACAGGAAGTCCCCGCGTATCTCCGTCTCACGCGTGGGACACGAGGACTGACCGGGTGGTGAGCCGACTCCCGGCCCGCGCGCGGCGAAGCCGTCAAGCGCGAACCGCTCCGTCCCTCACCCGACTATCCCCGGTAGTGGGACGTACGCCATGCGCCGCGCCCGGCAGAGGCCGAGCCCCGCATCGCGTTTGTCAATATCCGCCTACGCCGTGCCGCCTGCTCCCGCCTCGGCTTGTCCGCTGAGCTGGGAACAGGCAACATCGTGATTTTCAGCTTCGCACGCGCCCCGCCACACGCCCCGTTACGGGGTTGCGACAGGGGCAGCCTGCGCCGTCGGCGCAGGCGTCGCCGACGCCTGCGTCTGCTGCTGGCCGGTCTGGTTCCCGCCAGACATCAACGGCGACTCGCCTCCGCTGCTCATGCGCACGGCCCGGCCAGCCGGATCGACCAGACGCGCCGTGACGAAGACCAGCAGGTTGCGCTTGTCGGACTCTTCCGAACGGCTTTGGAAGAGCCGGCCGATGAAGGGCAGATCGCCGAGGAACGGGATCTTGTCCTCGATCGTTTTGCGCGACTCGGTGATGAGACCGCCCATTACGACCGTTGCGCCATTGTAGATCGAAAGCTGCGTCTGAACCGAACGCACGTGGAAGAAGGGCTGCTCCATCGGCAGCTCCATGTACTCAGGATCCTGATTCAGGAGGTCCGACAGCTCGCCCGCCGTGATGCCCGTGATCGTAGCCGTTACCGAAGACGTCTTCTGAATCGGAATCTTTGCGCCGTAGTTCTTCCAGACGGGCTCGGAAACGACCTGAGGATTCAGCATCAGGTTGATCATCTGCCCTTCGGCAGAGACTTCGGGAACGACCTGGAGAATAATGCCGACCTCGCGCATTTCGAAGTTCTGCGGCTCGACCACAGCGCCAGTCGTCGTCGACGAGCCGCCGTATCCGCCGCCGCCGCCGCCGCTCTGCAGGCCGGTCACCTCGAACTCCGTCGGGTAGATGTACTCGGTCACGACCTTCATCACGGCCTCCTGGCCGGACTTGGTGACAACCTTGGGAGCCGAGAGCAGGTCGGTGTCCGAGCGCTGGCTCAGCATGTGCAGGATCAGCGACAGATCCGCGTTTCCGAGGAACGCGTTGATCTTCATGAACTGGTCATTCGTGCTATTGCCTTCGCCGGAGATCGGGTTGCCCGTCGTGCTCAGATAGCGGGTACCGGTGGTGTAGGTTGACCCGTCAACAGCGTTCACGCCCATATTGTGCGAGGTGGAATCGACGAGCGAATACGAGTCGCTGTCAACGCTAACCTGGCTCAGCGTGCCGTCGGAATTGTGTTTGTATCCGGTCGACGTCGAGCTGGAGCTGACCGTCTGGTACGAGGAATATCCCATAAGCGGCGTCGTTCCGTCCGACTCGTACAGGAGGTTGCCGGCCGCGTCGGTGAGCTGCACCTTCTCGCCGCTGTACTCCTGAAGGTTCAGCACCTTGTCCAGGAACCCGCCGGTGTCGAAACTGAGGTCGCTGTTGAGCAGCCACTCGAACCCAAGGGAGTTGAGATCCTTCTGCGAAACTTCCACGAAGCGCGCTTCAATCTCGATCAGGCGCGGGGTGACGTTCAGGTCTTCCAAGGCCTGCTCGAACACGGCCAGCTGTTCGGCGGTGTTGGTCACGCGGATTTTGCCGATCGTCGCCATGTAAGAGATCGAGGAGCCGTCCGGCCAAGTCACGCCGAGCTGCTGGAAGAACGTCTTCCAATCTTCCTTGCCGCTCATGTCGGAGGTGGTCATGAAAGTCGAGTCGCCGGCGCCGCCCCCGCCCGCGGGAGCCATGTCGCTCAGCGTGGCCTTCTTGCGATCAATGAGGGACTCGAGAACGTTGTACGAGCGGGTGATCAGCTCGGACTCGGGGTCGTTCAGCGGAACGATCATCACGATGTTGCCGCGGATGCGGAACTTCATTCCCGTCACGTCGCACACCAGCTTGAGCGCGTCAAAGAGGTTGATGAAGCGGGCGCTCAGGGCGGAAATCACCGGGACGCCACCCGCGCCTCCTGCAGGGGTCGCCGCAGGAGCGAAAGGATCGGCAGGAGCGGCTTCGGCGGCCGGGGCGGCCGGCCCGGTTGCGCCCGTGGCGAGCTTGAGCACGATGTTGACGCCGCGCTGCTCGACGGGAATTTCGGGGTTGTCGTAGTCGCGGCTGGCCTGCTTGAAGAAGTCGACCGCATCGATGATGGTGGCGGGCGGGCGGAAGGAGACTTCGGGGATGACGATCTCGCGCAGCTTCTTGTTGACCATCTGCTCGTCCGTCTGCCCCTTGCTGCTCGGCGCGACTTTCTGCTTGGAGGTCATGTCGCCGCTCTTGCCCTTGGGCAGCTGCGAGCTGTCGATCGCATAGCGCTCCGGCGTCCACGTCTTGCGGACGTCGCGGATCATGAGGTTGCGGGAGGCTGCGAACTCGACGTCGGCAACGGTCTTCATGCGGTCGCCGATGCGCCCGCGCAGCTCCATCGCCTCGGTGTTATGGGGATTGTCGCGGAGCACCAGCTCGCACTCCTCAAGCGCCTTGTCATACTCGGCCGTGGTATAGAACTGGCGTGAGCGGCGTAGGCGCTTGCGGATCTCGTCGCGGTTCTCTTTGTACTCGGCCTCGTCGACGCGGTGCGAGACGCTCGCCGCGTCGATCTCGTCCTTGACCATCGGCTTCCTAAGCGTTTCGAGAAGGCGGGCGGCCTGGGGATGTCCGCGCTCCTGGGCCTGCGCGGCGAGGGGCAGCGCCTTATCGATTTCGCCCTGCTTCATCGCAAGCTTCGCGTCACGGTAGTACGCCTCAGCCATGCCGACAACAGCCTCCTGCCGAGCGGCTTCGTTGGCCGGCCGGTTTCCGATAAACTCAATCGCCTGCTTGAACTGGTCGCGGGCCAGAGGATAGTCGCCGTCGCGCAGGGCCTTGCGGGCCACGTCGAGTGACGCGTAGCCGTGGTCGTCCAGCGACTGGCGGCGGATCTTCTCGAGCGTCAACAGCTCAGAGACCAGGCTGCCCTGGTCGCCGGTGTCCGCGTCGGCTGCAGCCGGAGCGACTGCGGGGGCCGGCTCAGCGGCAGGCGCTGCAGCGGGAGCGGCCTCAGCCGGCTTCTCAGCCGGGACGACAGGTGCTGGCGCGGGAGCGGCCTCAACGGCCGGAGCCGGAGCCGGGGCCGGTGCTGGCGCGGGAGCGGGCTCAACGGCCGGAGCCGGAGCAGGTGCGACTGCGGGAGCGGGCTCAACGGCCGGGGCCGGGGCGGGAGCGGGCTCAGCCGGCTTCTCAGCGGGAGCGGGGGCTTCCTGCTTGGGCGCCACAGCTGCGGCCGGCTTTTGCTGGCCACCCAGATTTTGCTGCAACAGCGCCTCGAGATCGTCCTGCGCGTACAGACCCGTCATTGCGCCGCAGGCAACGACAGAAACACTCGACACCAACAACCACCTTGAACTGTGCGTCATCTGGAGAGACTCCTCTTTGTGGCAGCTTTTAACCCTCTGACCAGTAAAATGAGAGACTACTATACCCTGATTCCGAAAACTAATCAAGCTTGCGAACAACTTTTTGTTGCCCGGTCGCCACGTTTTCGATCACGACGGAGGTCTTCCCATTGTCTACGGAAACCACACGGTACGTTTCATCGCGGAGCTTAAAAGTGCCGCCTTCCAACGCCGTACTTTCGGTGTTGTCCAGAGGCAGCACGAGGACCGCTTCAACGTCTGTGTTCATCCCGCTCTCGTTGATCTTCAGCGTCAGCTCCTTGCCGTCCGACAGGCGTTTGACCGTCACTGTCGAGACGTTGACCTTGACTTTGATGCCCGGCATGTTCGGGTGCTCGCGCTCGATGAACTTGACGTCCACCTTGCCGGCGACGTAGTCGGTCTCAGGCTTGCCGGTGGCCTTGTTGGTCTCGCCGATCGGAGCCCCCTCGCACACGTAGAACGTCTTGCGCTGACGGCCGACGAAATTGAAGACCAGCTGGTATTTGCCGTCGGGCATCTTGTTGACGTCGCTGAAAATGAGGGGCAGGCGCTTGCCGCGCAGCTCTTTGACGCGCAGCAGGTTGATCAGAGCCGGATGGGCCTTCGCGTCCTTCGGGTCGGTCTTGGCTTCGATCTCCTCGAGGTTGCTGAACCCGTCAGAGTCGAGGTCCGCCTTGGCGTCGGACGCGTCCTGAGGGTTCAGGCCGAGCGCGTTCTCGAGCTGGTCGGGAATGCCGTCCTTGTCCGTGTCCAGGCCGACGCTGGGCTTGGACGTGGGCTGCTTGGCCTCGCAGAAGGGGCACACCTCGGCTTCGTAAAGGATCGGCTTCTGGCAGTCCGCGTTCACGCAGACCACACGCCGCTCGGGCGTCAGAAGTCCGGGCTGCTGCCCGTCGAGGGCCGCGAGCTGCACGGGCGTGCGCATCTGCCGCGACGCCGCCTCGTAGGCGGCCAGATCCATGGCGGGGGCGGTGCCGGCCGACGGCTTCAGACCTTCCAGCGCCTGGATGTAGGTGGTCTCCTGCTGCTTGCGCGCCGCGCCGGCGCTCGTCAAATAGAAGAGTGAGGTCAGGAGCACGATCAGCACGACGACAGCCAGGAGCTTGTCGTACTGGCGCACAAAAGGCAGGTTGGGGTTAATTTTCAAGGCCACGACTTACACTCCCTCAAATGAATAGACATCGATCTCGAGCTTCACGCTCACCGGCGGCTCGAGCTCCGGGTCGGTCACGATCCGCTCGACGTGCGGAACGGTGGCCAGGTCGACCTTGGCGGCGGCCGCCTCTCCGGGCGCACCCTCTTTTTCAGCCTTCCGCGCCGACCGCTTCAGCAGGGGGTCGTCGGTCTTGCGCAGCTCGGTCTCCGCCACCGCCACGAAGAGGTCCATCGCGGCCAACCGGTTCAGCGCGTCCACGAAGGCTGTGGGCCGGGCCTGAAAGACGAAGGTGAAACGCTGCTTGGAGTAGAACTCGCTTCCCGCGCCCCCGCCGGCGGCCGGAGCGGCAGCGGCTGCTGGCGACGACGGCGACGGGCGGTTGTTCTTGCGCTTGGAGCGGCGGCTGCCGGTGTCCTCATCCGAGTCCTCCTTCTTGACCTCGTCGAACGTCTCACGCTGCACCTGCTCCAGCGCCAGAATGTTGGCCGCGTACAGCTCTTTGCAGATCTTGTTGATGATCTCGAGCTGCTGCGTCAGGCGCCACACGTGCTCCCTGTCGGGCAGGCTGGCCGAATCGCCGAGGTACTTGTCGAACCCGAAGGTGAAGCCGCTCTCGACCATCTTGCCCTTGAGCGAGCCGGGCTGGGTGGACAGCGCGCGAACCGTGGCCTGCAGGCTCTGCTTGAACACGGCCTCGCTGTTCGTCTCGATGTTGAGATCCCCCTTGCGCACCAGCAAGGAGGCCGCCTCGACCCACGCGGACAAGGCCTTTTCGTCCTCTTTCACGCGGGTGATGTTCTCGTCGCTGGGGAAGACTTTGGAGCCGTAGATGCGGCGCAGGTCGTCGTTCGCCGAGTTACGCGCCTCGGCCGCCTCCGAGCGGACGCTCATCGCGGAGAAGAGGAACCAGCCTTCGACCAGGCAGACGGATCCCATCAGCACGCCGCCGACGATGAAAAATAGTTTCTGACGCTTCATTTCGAAACCGTCTCCTTCTCAACGGAAGCCGTCGTCAGCGCCGCCTCGATGGTGAACTCGATCAGGTAAGCCTCGACGTCTTTCACGCCGACGATCTTGACGTCCTGCGCCTCCTTGCCAAACACCGCCTGCCGTTTCAGCTGATCCCTGAGCTCCTCGACTGCGGTCGCCTTGCGGCCCGCCGCAGCCGCCTTCGCCTCGATCGCCCGGAGCTTGTCGACCCAGCCGCGGCCGACAATCCGCACGCCCGTGACCGCGCCGCCCTCGTTCTTGACCGGCACCATCTCCGTAAGCCACATGCCGTCAAGCAGGCTCTTGCGCACGGCGTCCACGCGCCTGAGCCACGCGCTGCGCAGCTCGATCACGTCTCGGAGCGCGTCCGCTTTGCGCTGCACTTCGGCCTTAGACGTCTCGGCCTTGCCGAGCTTGGTCTGCATCTTCTTGACCTTCTCAAGCTTGCTGGAAACCTGCTCCCGCTGGAACTCGTACAGCTGGCCCATCTGCTTTTCGTACATCGTCCAGATTCCGAGGCTCATCAGGACGCCGGCGGCCGCCAGCCCGAAGAACGGTATGCGCTTCTTGAACGACTTGCTCTTGACGATCTCCGGCGGCATCAGGTTGATTTCGATGGGGCACGCCAGCGAGCGCCGCAGCGCCAGGCCCACCGTCTCCGCCAGCACGAAGGCGTCCACGCCGGCCTTCTCGCGGTTGATGCGGCTGCCCACCGCGATGTTCGAGAACGGGTTGAGGTGGGCGACCTCGACCTGCAGCTTTTCACGGAAGAAAGTGTCCAGGTGCGGGAGCACGGCCGAGCCGCCGGTCAGCAGCACCCGCACAGGCGCCGTGCCGCCCTGCTGGCTGCGGTAGAAGTTCACCGAGCGGCTGATCTCGGCGTGCAGGCGCGTCACGACGTTGCGGACGATCTTCGAGATGCGGTCGGCGCGGTCGTCCTCGCTCGCGTAGACGCCGCCGAGCGAGACGAAGGCGTGCTCGCGCTTCATCGCCTCGGCCTCTTGGAACGAGACCTGGAAGCTCTTCGCCAGCTCCTGCGTAATCGCATTTCCGGCCACCGGAATGCACCGGCTGTAGATCTTCTCGTCCTCGACGAAAATCAGGTTGGTGGACCGCGCTCCGATGTCCAGCAGAACCGTGCACCCGTCCAGATTCGCGTAGTTGTAGCGCAGGCAGTTGTAGAGCGCCATCGGCGCCACGTCCACGATTTCGGGCTCCAGCCCGGCGGCCAAGACGCAGTCCGTGATTTCGCGCACGTTCTCGATCTTGGCGGCCACGATCATGGCGCTCTGCTCCCCGGAGGAGTCGTCGCCAATGAACTGGTGGTTCCACACGATCTCGTCGATCGGGAACGGAACATTCTGCTCGACCTCGTACTGCACCATCTGCAGCAGCTTCTCGCGGCCCACGGCTGGCAGCCTCACGAAGCGGGGGAAGACCACCTGCCCCGACAGGGAGAGCATCAGCGGCGCCGGGCGGATGCCGCGGGCCTTCATCACTTCTCGGATCGCGGCCGTGATGTGGGCGGCCGACCCCGTCTCGTTGTCCGGATCCAGGCCCAGCTCAGCGGTCCCGTAGTTCACCAGCTCCGGTGCACGGCCGCTCCTGACGAGAAACTCGGCTAAAACAATCTTGCTCGCGCCCACGTTAAGCGCGAGGATGCGGTCTGAGGAGAACACTATTTCACCACCTCGTAGTCGTCCGCGTTGATCAGCGCGAACGGAGTCTTCGAACGGTCAACCAGTCCGGTGCGGGGGGTCACGGGCACATTTGCATTCTTCATAACTAGATCATCCGTCCACCACTCCTTGACGCTCTTGAGCGCCCTCATCTCGGTCTCCGTCCTGCTGTCCGACACCGTGCCGTCCTTGCCGATGATCTGCAGCGTAATCGCGACGGGCTCACCATACCGCTCCACCAGGCTCGGCGGGATGACCACGCAGCTCATGTGCTCGCCCTTCGGAACGTTGATGTAGCGGATCGTGGTCGTGTAGTAGCTGAACGCCTCCTTGCCCTCTTCGTTCCTGCCTTTGGTCATGACGTGGTAGTCGAACGTCAGCTCGTCCGTCCACTTGGCCTCCGACTCGTACTTGACCTCGAAGAGCGCCCACTCGCGGGGCTTCTTGCTGTTCTTGGGCATGGACACGTTGAGGTCGTAGCTGAAGTCCGGCGTGCGAACCATCGCCGTCTTGTTCGGGCTCGACATACTTTTAATGAGCACCCGCTCCGACTTCTCTCCTCCGCGCTGAGCGACCGCGCCCGGCTGGGCGATCCGGGGCTGATTCGCCCCCCCCGCGCGGTTGATTTGCGCGTAGGCCGAGCCCGACGCGAGTAGCAGGGTAGCGGCCACACAGACGGTGACATGCTCGTGTACGTTGGAAATTCGTTTCATGTTGACGTTCTCCATGCCTAACATCACGGGCCGCGGCCCATGAGACCTTTACCATTTAGCGCATACACTTTAATCCCGTGTGTTCCAGAAAGCAACTCAGAAACTCAATAAACTTCGGGCCCACGCGGGCACGCACAGGGGGCGGCCCGCCCCGCCCGATCACCGGCCGCACGGAAGATATTGCCCAGCTGGAACCCGCAGAAAACCTTTGCCACCGGCCGAACCGGCATGCGATAATGGCGACAATCTCTGTAAGGCCGGATGGAAAGCTTTCCGGCACCCTAACCAGCGAGCGCTGCCCATGACCGCCGATATCAACCCGTTGCACCTGATGACGACCCCGTGGTTCTGGTCCTCGTTTGCGGGCTGGACAATCGCCCAGACCGTCAAAATGAGCGTCGGCTTCGTCAGAACCGGCCAGTTCGACTTCCGGTACCTGCTGAGCACCGGCGGCATGCCCAGCGCCCACTCCGCCATGGTCTGCGGCCTCGCCACCTCGATCGGGCTGACCGAGGGCTTCGGCTCTCCCATCGCGATGTTGGCCGCCGGCTTCGCCGCCATAACGATGTTCGATGCCGCCAGCGTCCGCCGCGCCGCCGGCCATCAGGCCAAGGTTCTGAACCAGATGATCGAGGAGCTCTTCAAGCAGCACAAGCTCAGGCAGACGCGCCTCAAGGAGCTGCTCGGACACACCCGCAAGGAGGTTTTCGCCGGCATGGCCGTCGGCATCGCCGTGGCGGTGGTCATGGCCCACTTCTGGCCCGCCCCGTAGCCCGGATCCGCCGGGCTCAGCGGGCGCGGTCTTCGTACAGCTTGTATTCCACGCTGTCCAGAAGGGCCTGCCAAGAGGCCTCGATGATGTTCTCGGAGACCCCGACCGTCCCCCACTGCCGCACCCCGTCGCCAGACTCGATCAGCACGCGCGTCGCCGCCCGCGTCGCATCCTGCGGATCCAGGATGCGCACCCGGTAGTCGGTCAACGCGATCGTCATGATCTCGGGGTAGAACCGCGTCAGGGCCGCGCGCAGCGCCGCGTTGAGCGCGTCGACCGGCCCGTGGCCCTCGCCGGCTGTCAGCTCGGTTTCGCCCGCCACCTTGACCTTGATCGTCGCCTCCGAGATGCACGGCTCGTCCCGCCCGCGCTTCTCGACGATCACCCGGAACCCCTCCAGCTCGAAGAACGGGGTATGCTTGTTGAGCACCTTCTGCAGCAGGATCTTGAACGAGCCGTCCGCAGACTCGTAGGAGTAGCCCCGGTTCTCGCGCCGCTTGACCTCGTCGAGGATCGCCCGCGTCGACTCCTTGTCGAGCGCCGAGAGGTCCACGCCCAGCTCCGCCGCCTTGAGCAGCACGTTCGAGGAGCCGGACAGTTCGGAGACCAAGACGTGGCGCGCGTTGCCCACCTGCTCCGGCTCGACGTGCTCGAAGGTCTTGGGGTTCTTCTGGATGGCGTTGACGTGCGCCCCCGCCTTGTGGCTGAAAGACGCCCGCCCCACGTAGGGCTGGTGCGGGTCGGGGCGCTGGTTCGCCAAGTCGTCCGTCACCAGCGAAACCTCGCGCAGCCGGCGCAGCCGCTCCGCGCCTACGCACGCGTAGCCCATCTTCAGCTCCAGCGCCGGGATGACGCTCGTCAGGTTCGCGTTGCCGGTGCGCTCGCCGTACCCGTTCACGCACCCCTGCACCTGCCTCGCGCCGGCCCGCACCGCCTCCAGCGAGGTGGCCACGGCCAGCCCGCTGTCGTTGTGCGTGTGGATGCCGACCTGCACGCCCGGATAGGCCGCGCACACCGCGCGCGTGATCTCGTACACCTCGTGCGGCAGGCTGCCGCCGTTCGTGTCGCAGAGCACCACGCCCGCCGCGCCCTCGCGCAACGCCGCGCCCAGCGCCTGCAGCGCATAGGCGGAGTCGGCCTTGTAGCCGTCGAAAAAGTGCTCGGCGTCAAAAAAGACCTGCCGGCCGGCCGCCCGGAGAAACCCGACCGTGTCGGCGATCATCTGCAGGTTATGCTCGCCCGTCGTGCGCAGCACGTCCTGCACGTGCAGCAGCCACGACTTGCCGTAGATCGTCACCCACTCGGTCTCCGCCGCCAGCAGCCCCGCGAGCTGCGGATCGTCCTGGGCCGCCACGTCCACGCGCCGCGTGCTCCCGAAGGCCGTCACCCGCGCGTGCGCGAGCGTTTCCTTGCGGATATCGTCGAAAAAGCGCCGGTCGCGAGGGTTCGACCCCGCAAACCCGCCCTCGATGTAGTCCACGCCAAACTCGTCGAGCATCCGCGCGAACCGCACCTTGCCCACGTCCGAAAACGAAATGCCCTCACCCTGGGCGCCGTCGCGGAGCGTAGTGTCGTAGAGGAAGACTCTGTCCATAGGATTTAGGATTTAGGATTTAGGATTTTCCGCCCTGGCCGCTCAACCCCTAACGCCTAACTCCTCCTTATCGGAAAAATGCCTGATAGAGGGCCTGCACGGCGATCGCACGCTGCTCGGCTTTGACGCCGAACATCATGCTGATCTCCGACGACCCCTGGTTCATCATCTCGATATTGACGCCCGCCTCAGCGAGCGCCTGCGCAGCCTTGGAAGCCATGCCAACCGTGTAGTAGAGGCCCTCGCCCACCACCATCACCAGCGCGTAGCCGCGCTCAACCAGCACGGCGTCGGGGTTGAGGTCGCGCTTGATGCGCTCCACAACCCGCTTCTCGCACTCGGGGCTGAAGTTCTTGTCCCGGATCACCACCGACACGTTGTCGATGCCGGAAGGCATGTGCTCGTACGAGACCCCCTCCCACTCCAGGATCTGCAGCAGGTGGCGTCCGAAGCCGATCTCTCTGTTCATCATGTACTTGTCTACGAAGATGTTACAGAAGCCGGCGTCGCTCGCGATGCCCACCACGCTGCCCGCCACCATCGGGCGTTTCCGCACGATCAGCGTCCCCGGCTCCGAAGGCCGGTTGGTGTTGCGCACGTTGATCGGGATGTCGGCCTTGACCGCCGGGATCACCGCCTCGTCGTGGAACACGCCGAAGCCCGCGTAAGATAGCTCGCGCATCTCCCGGTAGGTCATCACCGGAATGCCGTGTTTGACGTCCGGCACCAACCGCGGGTCGACCGGATACACCGAGTCCACGTCCGTGAAGTTCTCATACACATCGGCCTTTACCGCCGCCGCCACGATCGACCCCGTGATGTCCGAGCCGCCGCGCGGGAACGTCGCCACCTTGCCGTCCTTCGTGTACCCGAAGAAGCCGGGGAAGATCACGATCTCCTCGCGGTTCTTCAGCGTCTTGGCGAGGTACTGGTACGACTCCTCCATCAACTGCGCGTTGCCGAAGTCGCTCGTCAGGTACAGCCCCGCCTCGCGCGGGTCGACGTACACGGCCCGGGCGCCGCGGGCCATAAATGCCTGCGCCACAAGCTTCGCGCTGTTGTCCTCTCCTGCCGCCTTCATGCAGTCCAGAAAGATGCCGCGGTGCGACTTGTCGCCCGCCAGACGGAAGCGCAGGTCTTTCTCGATCTCGGCCGTGATGCCCGCCGGAAGCTTGAGGTCGCGCTGGATCTCCGCATACCGCTCCACGAGCGCGGCTAGCGTCTGCTCGCACTCCTTGTCGGACAGCGCCTCTTCCGCGAACTGGATCAGCAGGTCGGTGACCTTGGTGTCGGCTTTGTTGCGCTTGCCTGGCGCCGACACCACGACGATCCGGCGCTCTGGATCAGCCAACACGATATCCACGATCTTGGTCACCTGCTCCGCATTGGCGACCGACGTCCCACCGAACTTGCAAACCTTCATCGCACCTCCTCAAAAAAAGCAGCCACGGGGGGCTGCCCCTACGTACGGGCGACCGGCGGGCCGCCTCTCCCTACCCCTCAGATCATCCGCAATTTCACCGGCTCCTCGTTCAACACGCCCGCCTCGCGGATCTCGCGCAGCGCGGCGTCCACCTCCGCGCCCTTGGCAGGGTGCGTCAAAATCACCACCGGCACGAAGCCGGGGTTTTCCACGTCCTCGGGCTGCGCCTTCTGCGTCGCCGCCAGAATGCTCACCCCGTGCTTGCCCAGAATCGTCGTCATCACGCCCAGCGAGCCAGCCTTGTCCAGAACCATCAGCCGCACGTAGTACCGGCTCACGATATTCGCCGGCGCCCGCATGCGAACCTGTCCCTCATTCGCCACGCACACGCCGCGGCGGTAGCGCGAAGCCTTGCCCGCCAACAGGTTACGGGCGATGTCCGCGATATCGCCGATCACCGTGCTGGCCGTCGGCTCGCGGCCTGCGCCGCGCCCGTAGTAGAGCGTGTCGCCGCTCAGGTCGCCGCGCACCATCGCCGCGTTGAACACGTTGCTCACCGAGGCCAGCATGTGCGTCAGCGGCACCAGCGTCGGGTGCACGCGAACCTCGACCTCCTCGCCGTCGCGCTTTACCACCGCCAGCAGCTTGATGCGGTAGCCGAACTCCGCCGCGAAGCGCACGTCCATGCCCGACAAGTTGCGGATGCCCTCGACCAGCACCAGCTCCAGCGGCACGTGGAACCCGTACGCCAGCGACGCGAGGATGCTCGCCTTGTGCGCCGTGTCGAAGCCGTCGATGTCGAGGCCCGGGTTCGCCTCCGCGTAGCCGGCCTTCTGCGCCGCCTCCAGCACCTCGCCAAACGGCAGCCCCTCGTTCTCCATGCGCGTCAGGATGTAGTTGCAGGTGCCGTTCAGGATGCCGTGGATGCTCTGGATCTCGTTGCCGGCCAGCCCCTCGCGCAGCACCCGGATGATCGGAATGCCGCCGCCCACGCTCGCGCCGAAGTAGATGTCCACGCCGTTGCGCTCCGCCGCGCCAAACACCTCGTCGCCATACTCGGCCAGCAGCTTCTTGTTCGCCGTCACCACGGCCTTGCCCGCGTTCAGCGCCGCCAGCACGAAGGTTTTGGCCACGCCCGTCCCGCCGATCAGCTCGACCACAATCTGGATCTCCGGGTCGTTGATCACCGCCATCGCGTCCGTCGTCAGCAGGGCCTGGTCCACGGCCACGCCGCGATCCGTCGTGATGTCGACGTCCGCGACTTTCCGGAGCACAACATCCACGCCCAGCCGCTGCGCCATCACCTTGCGGTTGCGCTGCAAGCCGTCCGCGACGCCCGCGCCCACGGTCCCGAAACCCAACAGGCCTACACCGATCTGCCTCATAAAGCCCTGCTTTCCTGATTCGCCCTAACACGGAGAATCGCATATCATAGAGAAAACAGGGGCACCCTTACAAGCCCGCAAAAGGAGTGTTTTTTAATCGGTTGGCGCCAGGGGTACGGCAGGTGTACGCGAGGAGAAGCGTAAGTCTGTCCCTGGGCCTGGAGGGCGAGACTGTGCCGGGTCGCTTCGTGACAGCCACGCGCGCGCGGTTCGCCCTCCACACAGCACCCCGGCGCGAGACCCGGCCCGAGCGTAGCCGCGCCGGACGGCTAGTCGCTCTGCGCCAGCAACCCAACGGCCTCGTAGACGCCGATCACGGCCTGGGCCATCCGAGCGTAATCGAGCCGGTCGGCCGTGTCGCCGGGCTGGTGATACTGCCGATTGCGGCAAAAAGCGGTGTCCGTGACCATCACAGCCGGAAATCCTTGCTCCCAATAACAGCGGTGATCGGAGAGATCCGCGCCGGGCACGCCGCCCGGAGCCACCATGGAGTAGACCGGCAACGCCGTGGCCCCCTTCATGCCGCGCTTGACCGTCCGCACGAGCCGCCGCTGACCCCAGTTTCCGACGATGCCAATGAAGTCGCCCGCCCCCGGATAGAAGAGCCGCATCATCGGAACCGGATACGACTGGCTGCCGGGCGCGTCGCTGAAGAAACCGATCATCTCGAGCGCGATCATGGCTTCGACCGGCATTCGCTGCTGCGCCAGCAGCCTCGCGTGGTGGTCGCTTCCCATGTGCCCGGACGCGAAGCAAGGCGGCTCCTCCGTGCAGTAGGCGACCAGCTCCACCGTATATCGCATACGAGCCCCGCGAAGCAGGCGAGCCAACTCCAGCAGACCCGCCACGCCACTCGCGTTGTCGTCGGCCCCAGGCGTGCCCGGAAAAGCGTCGTAGTGGGCGCCGACCACGACCCTCCGCTCCTCCCGCCCCGGAATCACCGCCACCACGTTGCGACACGGGGTGTTGATGGCGGTGTAGGTCTGGCTCGTCACCGACAGCCCCGCCTGGCGGAAGCACGCCTCGACGTACGCCGCGCACCGCTAGAGGTTGTTCGTGTCATAAAAGGAGCGGGGGCAGAACGTCTCGGACAACGCAACCACGTGCCGTCGCAGCAAGCCCGCGTCGACGATCGCCGCAGAGGGCGCGCGACGGGAGAAGGTCGGCTGAGACACAGCCCACCACAGGGTCGCCACAGGCAGCACAAACAGCAGAAGCACGATGCAGAGGAGACGCTTCACCGCTTTCATTCGCACTCCGTCCGATGCCGGCGACCTGCGCGGCTGACGCGGCCGGTCACCTCGTCAGCCCGACTCCGCCCCTCGAGCGCGCCTCGCTCACTCGACCAGGTCGCCGAGCAGCATGAGCTGGCTCATCCAGACGCGGGTGCCCTGGAACTTGGGCTCCGACAGCTCTTTCGCGGGGTCTTTCAGCCGGAACGACACGCTCGTGCGGTCGGGCTGCTCAGGGTGGATCTCGATGGTGACGTCGTGCACCGCGTTCATGTCGCCGTCGTAGACCGCGCCCAAGGTCGCGATGCGGTGGTAGGTGCAGTAGCTGTCGAAGCGCGGCACCGGCTTGGCGCCGGCCTTGCCGCCCACCGTGACCGTCACCTGGCCGCCGTCGGGGCCCAGCAGGTCGTAGACCTTGGCCGTCGAGCCCTTGAACTTGAAACGCAGCTTGCTGCCCGGCTGGTCGGCCATCCAGATCTGCCCCATGCGGTCGCCGAAGGCCTTCTGCTTGCCGTCGTCCGCCGGCAGCGCCTTCCAGTTTCCCGTCAGCATCTTCTCGGTCAGAGGCACCATCTTGGCCGACTCCCAGTTGTCGGACACGAACGGCTTGGCCAGCTTGGCCTTGTGGTCGACGGCGGGCAGGCCCTTCATCTGCGTCAGGCCGGCGATGATCGAGGCCTTGTAGAGGTCGTGGCCCTCGTCGCGCGGGTGAACGCCGTCGTTGGCGAAAAGCAGGCGCTTGTCGGCCGCGATCTTCTCGCGGATCTGCTTGTCGCGGTCCGGCGATTCCTTCGGCACGGCGGTCTCGATCACCTTTGCGTCCATCATCAGCTTGTTTTCGTTGAGCAGCTGGGCGACGCGCGGCCCGAAGTTGATGGACGGGATGCCGTAATGGTCCGCCAAAAGCTCCATGGACGAGGCTGAGCGGTTGCAGTCGCCTTTGCAGTAGTCGTTGGTGAAGGCCGTCGTGATCGTGTACGTGAACACGATGTCGGTGGCCGGATCCTGCCTCCAGGTCTGGCGCACGATCCCCTCCATGCTGCGCCAGATCTGCTCCGGCGCGGCGCCGCCGTCGTTGGTGGCGAACTCGACGAACAGCAGGTCGGGCTTGTGCGCCAGCACGTCGCGCCCCAGCCGGAACACCCCGAGGTCGCTCCCCGTGCCGCCGATCGCCGCGTGAACTTCTTTGAACGTGGCGGTCGGATAGGTCGTCTTCAGCCAATCGGTCGTCTTGTTCCGCCAACCCTGCATCGCAGTGATCGAGCCGCCCAGATAGGCCACCGTCACGGCCTTGCCCGCGCGGGCCTTGTCCATCGTGTGCCCGATGCCGTCGCGCGTCCGGACCTCCTCCGCCTTCACCGTCCGAAACGCCGGCGCCTCGGCTGCCAAACCCGTCGTGCACACAGATGCCAGCACCACAGCCAATCGCGAACCCAACCGCACCATAACGCCCCCTGTTTGTTGGTGATTAGAAAACCTCGATAATCATAGCGAATTCAGAGACATGACGGCAAGAACCGTGTGCCTCGAATACGGCGACCGGCGGCTGATTCCCTTTGAACGGGACTGCGGCTAGCTCAGCGACCAACGGCTGGATTCTGTCACCGAAGCTCTCGCGGCTAGCCTGCGCCCTCCTTGCGCTGCTCGCTGACACGCCTCCCTGACAACGGCACGTCAGCGAGCCAGAGCCGCCGCCTCCAGCAGCAGCGCCAAAGCCCGGTCCGCCGCCTGCAGCCGCACCTCCGCCCGGTCGCCGACAAACTCGCGCCGCTCGGAACGCACGCCCGCCGCTGTCGCCACGCCGAAGTGCACGAGCCCCACCGGCTTGAGAGGCGTGCCGCCGTCCGGCCCCGCGATGCCCGTTACCGAAACCGCCACCCCGGCGCCCAGCCGCTCGCGTACGCCCGCCGCCATAGCCTCCGCGCACTCCGCGCTGACCGCCCCCGCTCGCTCCAGCGTCTCCGGCGGAACGCCCAGCAGGTCGCGCTTCACTGAGTTGGCGTAGCTCACCACCCCGCCCACGAACACCGCCGACGAGCCGGGCACCGAGGTGATCCGCCCCGCGACCAGCCCTCCCGTACACGACTCCGCCGTCGCGACCGTCAAGCCCCTCAGCTTGCAGGCCGTCACGAGTCGCTCTTCCGCCGTCGCCTTGCCTTCGTTGTTCATACGTTCACTATACGCGTGATGGCTCCTCCCAGCAAGCCCCCAGCGCGGCCCGACCCAGGCTCATCTTTCCCTTTTCCAACGTCACGCGCTTGGTGTATCTTGTGCGCATGCGTGTATTCCTCGCCATCTCCATTCCCGACGACGTCAAAGCCCGGCTGGCCGCCGCCAGCCAGCGCCTCGCGCCCGTGGCGGTCGACGTCACCTGGCGCAAGCGCGACCAGTTCCACCTGACGCTTGCCTTCCTCGGCGAGGTCTCGCCGGCCATCCTGCCGCATTTGACCGCCGCCGCCGAGCGCGTCTGCGCCGCGCGGCCCGCCTTTGTCTGCCGCGCTTACGGGTTCGGCTTCTTCGGCACCAAGCGCAACCCCAGGACCCTCTGGGCCGGCGTGGCTCCAACGCCCGCGCTCGATAGCTTGTACGACGGGCTCTGGGGTGAACTCATGAAGTTCGGCTACGAGAACAATGAGATCGAGTTTCGGCCGCACATCACCCTCGGCCGCAGCCGCGAGTCCACGCGCAACCACCCGGTGGTCCAAGCCATGGCCGCCGACGAGGAGTGCGCGTTCGGCGAGTGGGAGGTCACGCGCATCACGCTCTACGAGAGCCGTCTCACCCCGCGCGGCCCGGTCTACCGCACCCTCGCCCACGCGGCGCTGGCCTGATCCGCAGCGGCAGGCTCAGCGCACGAGCGCGCCTCATGGACAGTGGGAGATGCGTGCCAGCTCGGCGTTAATCGACACCCGCATCTCACGCTGCTCCCGTGTTTCGGTAAGGGAACACCGGCCGCTCTCACACCGCGTCTGCGGCTCGCGGGACAGGCTGCCCGGGCTCACGCGCCGGAACTTCAGGCGCTGGCCGGGGGAGACGCACTTGAGCTGGCCCAGCAGATCCTTGTCGTCCCTGTAATCGATCACAATCAGCGGGGCGGGCGGGGCCGGCTTGCGAACCGCCTCAGCCTTCTGAACGGCGGCAGCGCGAGGCGCGTGTCCGCGGCCGACACCCAGCCACGCGGCCAGCGGCTGCGCCGCAGCCCTGACCCTCTGGGCGACGGCTGTGCAGGCCGCCTCAACGCGGCGGGCGCCCGGCTGCAGGGCCGCCGGCAGCCGCCCCACGTCGCCATCAAACTCTTGTATGAAAACCCCCAGCACCAGCGCGATCGCTATGAGCGCCCCAAGCATCCATCTCATGGTCACCCCCCTGAGAGCCCCAGCCCTGCATCGCAAGCGCCGCTCACTGAGCCGTCGGAACCGCCGCGGACGGCGGCGCGGCCACGGGCGCCGGTACCGAGGCGGGCAGCAGCGCGAATGCCTTGGCCAGCAGTTCGCCGGCCTTGGCGTCGCGCATCTTGCGCTCGTCGCTCCCCAGCACGACCACGATCACGCGGCGGCCATTACGCTTGGCCGTGACCACGATCGACCAGCCGGCCGAGGCCGTGTAGCCGGTCTTAAAGCCGTCGCACCCGGCCACGCCTTCTTTGAGGAACGGGTTGTGCGTGCGCATGTCGAACGGCTTCGGCGTGCCAGCCCGGAACTGCCGGTACGAGGCCGACGTGTAGGCGAAAACCGCCGGGTGCTTGCACAGTTCGCGAGACAGCGTCGCCATGTCGCGCGCGCTCGACACGTCGTTCCGCTGCCCCGCAGACGGCGGCAGGCCGTGGACTGACGCGAACCGCGTGTTGGCCATGCCGAGCTGCTGCGCTTTGGCATTCATCAGCTCCACGAAGCCGTCCTTGGAACCGGCCACATGCTCGGCCAGCGCCACGGCCACGTCGTTCGCGGACTGGATCATCATGGCGTAAAGCAGCTCCTCGACCGTAAACGTCTCTTTCGGGTCGAGGTAGACCTGCGATCCTCCGGTCTTGCAGGCCTCGACCGAGACTTTCACCGTGTCGCCCAGCTTCACCTGCCCCGCGTCGATCTTCTCCTGAATCACAAGCAGCGTCATCAGCTTGAGCGTGCTGGCGGGATAGCCCGGCGCGTCAGCCTTATCTTCGAACAGCACCGCACCCGTGTCCGCATCGACGATGACCGCCCCGATGTAGGGCGTCTTGGAGATGCACCCCTTGGGCCGCTGCGGCTGCTCGACCGCGGCGGCGGGCTTCTTGGCCGCCACCTTCGGCGCGGCCTTCTTGGCCTGGGCGGCGTGCGAGAACGAGATAAGACAGCCGACGGCGAACAACGACAAGACCAAACGCTTCACTGTGTGACCCCCTAGAAAATGACTATCCTACCGGTCGCGACGGCATGCTTGACCGCCTGAACGTGTGGCTCATAGTAAACCACGTTCCGCGCGGTTTGAAAAGCGAACTGTTGCGCGCCCCGCTCGCGCAAGTGACTGGCTAGGGCTCGATCTGCGTGTCGCGCGAGAGATCCCCGTTGGAGGCATCCCCATCGTCGCCCCCGCGCCACGCCAGCGGTGTCACGCCGGTTTGCCGCTTGAACAGCGTCGCGAAGTGCGGCGAGGACGAGAACCCTAAGTCGAGCGCGATTTGCGTGATCGCCCGCCCCGTCTGCCTTAACCGGTCTTTGGCCGCGTTGATTCGGCAGGCGATGAGGAACTGGTGCGGCGGCAGGCCCGTCAGCGCTTTGAAGCGGTTGATCAGATGGCCGGGCGCGAGCCCGGTCTGGCGAGCAAGCTCATCCATCGGATATTCGCGTTCGGGGCTGCTCCGCATCTGCTCGATGGCCGCCTGCAGACGCGTCGTCGCCGTCACGTTCGCCGGCTCGTCAGAGGCGTCAACCAATTCCAGCATCAGCGCGAGGCAGGCCCCGCGCAGCGCGCAGCGCTGGTAAGGCGACCGCGGCGAATCGTAGAGCGCAAACAGGCGCTGAAACAGTTGTCGGATGCTGGCGCTGCCAGGAAAAGGCCGCTTGGGAAGCGCGTGTAACCGGTCGGACAGCGCCTGGCTCTCGCCGCCGGGCAGCCCCAAAAAATCGGCGCTTATCCGCGGGGCCCGGACGATCATCCAGTCCATGACCAGCCCTTTGGTGTGCGTGCTCAGCCGGTGCGGGAGGTTGGCCGGGGTCACGAGAATCTGCCCCGGCAGAAGCTCGATCGCTCCCTCGCAGTCCCGGTAGGTCAGCGACGTGCGCAAGCAGTATGAAATTTCGATGCAGTCGGGGTGGTGGTGCTCAGGAATCTCGGGCCGCGTCTTCTGGTAGTGGCAGTGGCCCAAGCAGGGCACGCCGGCAATGCCGAGCGGCTCCAGATTGAGCAGCCGCCGCTCGGGCGTGTCGACGTATTCGAAGCAGAGTGTGGATATGGGGTTCTCAACCACGGCGAGAACTTACTCCGCAAGGCGACTTGCTGTCAACACCTTCGTTGCGAGAAATGGCTGCGGCCGCGCGGCCCGAAGTCCCTCGCGCTCATGGAGAGCCCCGAACCTCTGTCAGAATCCGGGCCGGCCCGAGCAGGCCGGAGGGCTGCAGCGGCGAGCCGGGCTGGTACGGATTGCGCGTGGTCGCGGTGAGACGTTTCTCGGGCGGCAGCCCCGCGTCGCCGATCAGCCGGTTGATCCAGAGGTTCGCCACGGTGATCTCCAGCACATTATCGCGTTCGCGCAGCACGCCAGCGGGAAGGCGCACGCGCCACGGCGCGCACCAGACGGTGCCAAGCGACTGGCCGTTGAGCGCCACCGCCGCCATGTTCTTGACGGAGCCGAGGTCGAGGAAACACGCGGCGTCGGGAGTCGCTAGTCGGGAGTCGTCCACATCGAACCTGGTCCTGTAAACAGCTGTTCCCGAGTAGTGCCTTATGCCGACATCCGTCTGAACGGCCCAATCCGACAAATGATCGAACGTCGCCTTCTCCGGCCCGCCCCACTTTGGGTCGAACGCCACCTCCCACGGCCCCGCAAGCGCAAGCACTGTTCGCAGGTTCTGGATGTTTCGACTTCCGACGCTCGACGCCCGAGGCCCGGCCTTCGAACCTGTTTCCCTAAAGACAACGAACCCGCTCCCGAGCGACTCCAACCGCAACGGCACCTCGGTAATCCCGCCCTTTTCTTTCCATTCCGGCAGCGGGCGGCACTCGCCCGTGACCGGATCCCACCACTCGGGACTCTTGCCGCTCACGCGGAACCGGCACGTGACGTCGCTCGCCGCCTCCTCGCGATTCGCTATGAAGTAGAGATCCGTTTCGCCGTCGCGGCGGTGGATGTAGCGCACGCTGCCGTCGCTCTCGAAATCGGGCGGCACGCCCAGACCCGCCAACACCTGCGCGGTGGCGGCGTACTCCGGATACAGCTCAGGCAGCGGCGGCGCGGGCTCGCGCACGTTCCACGGCGCCATGTCGAAGCCGCCCAACTCCTCGGCCGGGCGCTTCTCCCCTTGCGCCGTCAGACTGCCGCTCCACGCGCGATCCGTCACAACCGTCAGCGCCGCTCCTCCTTCAAAGCGCACGCTCAGCGAGCCGAGCAGCCCCGCAGGATTCGGCCCGTCACCGCCGTTATCGACCGTCACGCTCAGCAGATTCGTGCCGGGCTTCAGCCAAGCGGCCACATCAAATAGTTTCACCTGGTGAAAGTTATTACCCTTGCCGACTGCGTGCCCGTTCACCGCCAGTTCGAAGCCGTTATCCGCCGTCAGCCAGAGGCGTGCCGAGGCGACATTGGCGCCTTTCTCAAGGGTGAACGTGCGGCTGAAGAAGCGCGTGCAGACGGGCGCGGACATCGCGGACTGGCTCTCGGACGTCCAGATCCACTTCGCGCCCGCCAGAGGGTTGCCGCACGCGGCCTCTTCTGTCGTCGTGTCGCTCACCGCCAGAACCTTGCTCTGAATCCGAGCGGCCAGTTTCGCCACCTCGAGGTCGCACTGCGGATAACCGGCCAGGCTGGGCGACTTGCGCGGCGGCGTGCCGATCACCGTGGCGCCGCCGTCGACTAGCTGGGCGATCTTTTTCAGCAGGCGCGGCGTCATGGTGTCGACGCGCGGCAGCACCAGCGCGCGATAGGTCATGCCGTCGGGAAACGCGATGCGCCCTTTCTTCACCTTCGCCCGCTCCAGCAGCGCGTTCGGCGCGCAGCCGTCGAAGCTGTAGCCGCGCCGGTCCGGCAGCTCGCCTTCGGTCGCGGAAGACGGCGGGCGGAAAACCTGCGGCGCGCCTTCGGGCACGAGGTACAGGATGTCCGCCACCGGCAGCCCCTGCCGCAGCAGCTCCTGGCTGCGCGCGAGGTAGGTGTGATATGCGCCGACCAGGCCCCACCACGTCTGCGTGCGGTCCCAGTATACGCCATACGGACCCATCGTCATACCCGGCCACTGGTCGAGCCGCGGCTGATGCTGGAAGCGGTGGAACGTGAAGCGGTTGATCCCGCAGCATAGCGCCCAGTCGCCCTGCGCCTTCATTGAAGCCGGATGCTGCCGCCAATCCTCGCCTGGCGCTGCCGTGAAGGCCTCTGCGCCCACCACGCGACGCCCCAGCGTGTGCGCGATGGAAACCGCCTCGAAGCAGCTGAACTCCGACTTGAAGCCGTAGCCCTTCGACCAGAACTCGCACATCGGCACATCCGCGACCGAGCCCAGCTCCAAGTCGGAGCACGGATTCATGTCGTAGGGCTCGCTCGAAAACAGCAGCCCGTTCTTGTGCGCGTAGTCCCGGATGCGGCCGACGTGCTTCTCGACGACCAGCTCGTTCGCGGTCTGCCGCACGTCCCACAGAAAGCGCTCCGTGACCTCCACGCTGCCGACCACACGGCCCGTGAGCGCGGGAAGAAAGGGCAAAGGATCGTAGCCGCGCCGCTTGCTGAACTCGGCGAGGAACGTCTCCGAGCCGTTCTGCGAACTCATCTCCCAGCTGTCGAAGTGCAGCGTGGTCAGCCCGCGCCCCGGACGCCGCTTCGCGCCGCCCGCCGCCAGCAGCTTGTCGGTGAACGCCGCCAGATGCGCGTCGATGGCGGCCGGGTTGAACTTGTCGGTCTCCAGACCCAGCCCCGGCGCGGGCGCGGGCCGCGTGGTCTGCCCTGTCAGCGTGCGCCCGAAGCGCAGGATCGTCCAGCTGCCCGGCGGCACGTCCCACGCCAGCCGCCCGCTGGCGTCCATCTTGTCCGTCAGATCCGTCACGCGGTCCAGCGCCACGCACGCTCCCAAGGGAACGTAGTTCGTCGCAGGCGCTAGCGACGGCTTCACGCCCGGCTGCGATGAATAGGGCGCGCGGTAGTAGAGCGCCTTCTCGTCCGCGTCCGTGAGCCGCGCTGCTCCCTGCGGCGTCGGAAAGGCCAGCACGGCCACGTCCCTGTAGAACGCCTGCCACTGCGCCTTCAGCTCCGGCGTGAGCGTGCCCATGCCGAAGAACGGCACGCGCGGCTGCGGCTGCGGCAGCACCGCATCGAAGCGCGCCGGGCCGTTCGTCACGGTCTCGCTGGCCACCGTGTGCTGCATGGAGAGTTCCGGCCTGACCCACGGCCCGCCGCTGCCGCACCAGCCCGGCCCGGTGCCCACCGCAATCTCGATGCCGAGCCGGTCAGCCTCGCTCACCGCGTGCTGAAAGAGCATCTGCCACTCGGGGCTCATGAACTCGACCGGACCGCGCGGGATGCCGATGCCGACCTCGAGGAAGATCGTGCCGCCGATGCCCGCCCGCTTCATGGCCTCAAGGTCGGCGGTCAGCCCCTCGCGCGTCATGTTGCCGTCCATGAAGTACCAGTACACCCACGGCCGCGCCGTCTCCGGCGGCGACACAAACCGGCTCTGCAAGTCCATTTTGGCGAAAGCGTGAAAGGATAGCGCAAGCGCGATACCCACCCATGTCGTTTTCTTATTCATTACCGCTATCCCTTCCCTGTTGTCCGGCAAGGATGCCGCAGGGCGGCGCCTCCCACCCACCAGCAATTCTCACTATGGCCAAGAAGCGCCTCACAGCGCCACACACAGGTAAATCGGGGCGAATTCGTTCGTAGTGTGCCCGTGAGGGCATTCCCGCAGTCGCTGTCGTGTCATAATTGGAATTGCTGCCTACCCACACCTCGCTGGAGGCTGCCCGCTACCGGTTAACCCCGGCGCGCAGCGTCTGCACCAGCGTCACCGGGCCGATCAAACCAGAGGCCGGCACCGGCTCGTTGCCTTGCCAGTGCCGCCAGGTGACGAAGCTGGACGGCGCACCGTCCGGCGGCGCGTCGCGCGGCACCCAGTCCGGCCATTTCGTGATCGCCCCGTTGCGCTTGTTGTAGGCTACGCCCAGCGCGTCCATCGCCGTCGCGTCGCCGATCACGCGGTTCGCCCACAGGTTCGTCACGCGGATCTCGAGGGCGTTGTCGCCCGGCTTCAGCGCGGACGTCACGTCCAAGCGGAACGGCCGTTTCCAGAGCACGCCGAGGCTGCGCCCGTTCACGACGACTTCCGCCAGATGGGCCACCTCGCCGAGGTCAAGAGAGAGAGAGGCCGGAGATCGGGGGTCGGAGGCCGGAACGTTAATCGCGGTGCGGTACGTTGCGGTGCCGGAAAAATAGCGGACGCCCTCGTCGGCATGCTTGGACAAATCGCCCAGCTGGCCCAGCCTGAGCGGCGCGGGCGCGTTGCGCACCGCCTGGAAGGTCACCTCCCAAGGTCCATCGAGTACCCGCGCCGCGCCTTCGCTCTCCTCGACCAGCCGTCCGTCTTCGAACCACATCTCGCGGCGCGGCGCGGCGATCGCCACGACCGTCTGAGCGGCGCGGGCGGCTACCTGCTCCGCCTCCAGCGCACCGGGGAACAACTCGACGTCCGCCAGCACGCCCTTGAACGGGCCGAGGCAACCCGGATGCACCGTGAGGCGCGAGGCTGCGGCGGTGCCGGCCATCTTCCCCTCCACATACAGCGTCGGCTGGCGGTCGCGGTACACGACCGCGATCGGCGTCCCTTCGCCGATGGGCTGAGCGGCCACGATGCGCGGGGCGAGATAGCGCGCGCCGTGCTCCCAGACCGCCACGCCGTTCCTCCCCACGCTCACGCCCACGTTCACATGGCCCGCTCCGAACATCAGTTCGCCCTGCTGGCCCAGAATCGCGAAGTTCTGGCCGCGGGTACTCTGAATGCCCTGAGCGCCAGCCTTCGGCAACTCGATGTCCGCCGCCGGTTTCGCGCGGAAGACCAGCGTGAAGGTGTTTGTGACGCCCGGGCTTTGCGCGGGCAAGGCCCTGCCCGTCGCCGCCGTGCGAGCCAGCTCCGGCTTCACGGCCAGCGGCGAGGCCGGTTTACGGAACACCACGAACCACGAGCCGCGCGGATCGAACGGGATCTGCACCGTGGTCAGCCCGCCGCGCGCCGCGTAGCGTGCCGGCTCGCGCAGGCGCCCCGTGGCGGGGTCCCACAGCTCCGGCTGACGCCCCGTGACGCGAAACGTGCAGAGCCGATCGCCCGCCTGCTCGCCCTGATTCGACACGAAGTACCAGTCCGCGCCCGCATCGTCTGTGCGGTGGATCCAGAGCAAGTCGGAGCCAGCCTCAGGGGTGAAATCAGGCACCAGGCCGACCCGCTTCTCCACCGCCTCGAACGCGACGGTGAGCACGACCTGTCCCGTGGCCACGATCTCGGCCCACAGCGCGGCGGCCTCTCCGTCGGGAGCCAGCCCGTGCGCGCGCGTCAGCGGGCGCGGCGCGGCCACGACGGCTCCGGCCTTGGCCAGGCGCAGCGCCTCCCGCAGCAATGCCAGCGTGGCGCGGCCCGTGCCGGGCAGCACGAGCACGCGGTAGCGCATCCCGTTCTTGTGCGCGATGACGCCGCCCGCCACCTCCGACTCCCGCAGGGCGTCCAGATTCGCGAAGTCGTAGTCGTAGCCCGCGGGCAGCGGGATCGCGAGTTCCTGGCGCCAGCCGCCGTAGCTCGGCGCCCCCTCGTCCAGCATCACCAGCGCGTCGGCCACGAACCGGCCCTGCTGGAGCAGCGACTGGCAGCGCGTCAGGTACTCCACCCACGCCTTGCCCGGCGACCACCACGTGCTGGTGCGGTCAAAGTTGATGCCGTACGGGCCGAACGACATGCCCGGCGCGAGGTTGAGCCACGGCTGATGCGCGTAGCGGTGGAAGTAGTACTGGTTGACGCCCAGGGTGAAGGCGAGGTCGCCCAGCGTCTTGAGGCTCCACGGGCTGTCGAGCCAGTTGCCCTTGCCCGCCGTGAATGCCTCGGCGCCGGCGATCTGCCGGCCGCTCAGGTGCGCCGCGCTGGCTGCCACCTTGCAATCCACGCGCGGCCCGCCGCCCACCCAGAACTCGCCGCACGGCATGTGGTTGGCGCGGGCGTAGTTCATCGGATCGTACAGGAACTGCTGCCGCCCGAAGGACTCGGCCCTGAACTCGAACCCGCGCTTCTCCGCCAGTTCGGTCGCGCGCCTCCAGTAGGAATCCACGAACAGGTCGGCAAGCGTGCGCCTGAAATCCCACAGCACCCGCTCGGACTGGTCGCGCGAGCCGATGACGCGCCCGCCGGCAACCGCCGGCAGCCAAGGCACAATATCGTAGCCGCGCCGCGCCTGAAACTCTTTCGCGAACTCGGCCGTCCAGTTCTGCGGGCCGACCTCCCAGCTGTCGATCCACGTGTGCTTGAAGGCCCCTTTGCCGGCCGGCGTGGCCGCCGCCAGCAGCTTGTCCACGAACGCCTGATACTGCGCCTCCACGCCGCGCGGGTTGAGCTTGTCGCACTCCAGCCCGACACCCGCCTCGGTGGCCGGCGCGTTATGCGCGCCCGTCGGCGTGTGGCCGAGCCGCAGCACGGTCCACACGCCCTGCGGCGCGGTCCACGACGCCTGGCCTGTCAGGTTGACGACCTCCCGCAGCGGAATGCCGGGAGCGTCCGCCGCGCCAGCGTCGAGAAAGCGCTCGGCCCCGCCGCCGTGCTCGTTGTGGCTGACGAGCGCGGACTTGGCCTGCCAGTAATGGATGCGCTCGCGATCTGAGAAGGCCGCCGACGCGATCCGTATCTGGTCCGTCCGCGCCAGGCACTCCTTCGGAAACCGCACGCGGAGGCAGCGCGCCTCGACCGGGTCGAACGCGACCGTCAGATCCGTCGTCGGCTTCCCCCGCCACGAGGTCGGAAACGCCTTCACCTCGCGCCAGCTCTGGCCGTCTCCGCTAGCCTCGAGGAGCGCCTTGGGGTTGCCGAAGGGGTTCAGTCCGACCACATCGGTCAGCGTCAGCTCGCGTACCCGCACGGGCTTGTCGGCGTCCAGGCGCAACTCCGCGACCCCGTCCGCAGCCAGCTTCAGCGTGACGTCGCGCGCCGACAGCGCTGGCGCAGCCAGTTCCGCGGGCAAGGCCGGATACGCCAGCACGGCCACCTCGCGATAGGTGTTCAGCAGGCTCTCGGGCTGCGGCAGCTTGGCGATCTCCACCGCCGCACCGCCGCGCACGACTGTTTCTGACCAGACCAGCCGCTGCATCGCCAGCTCCGGCGGAATCGCCGGCCCGCCCGCGTTGCCCCAGCCGTCGCACAGGGCCGAACCGAAATCGAGCCCCAGCCGCGCGCTCTCACCGAGCATATGCTGGAAGCACGCCTGCCAGGCCGGGCTCATGAACGCCTTGTTCTCCACCAGCCCTTGCGGCATGGCCACGCTGACGTTCATGAAGAGCGTGCCGCCCAAGCCGATCGCTTTCATCGCCTCGAGGTCTGCCGTGATGCCCGCCTGGGTGATGTTCCCGCTCATGTGGAACCAGTAGGTGCGCGGCTTGGCGGAGTCCGGCGGAGCCAGAAACTGGCTCTGAAGATCCGGCACAGCCGACGCGTGCGAGGCGAGTGCGAGGCCGAACGCGAGTGTTTGCCACTTCATACCAGCTAATCCCCCTCCCCTCAGTACACCTCCACGCGCACCCTCTCTACCGGGAACGGCTCGACGCGCACCGTGTTGCGGCCGGACTTCAGCAAACGCGTGATGGCCACGCGATACGGCTTGCCAATGAACCCGCCCGCATACGCGCCGTTCACCCGCACCGCCGCCGCATCTTCCGTCGCCCCCTCCGCCATCTCGCACACGAGGTAGGCGCGCTGTCCGGGCTTGACCGCGCCGTCCGCCAGCGTCACCTCGCCTTGGAACGCAACGCCCGCGCACGGGCTTTTCTGCCCCTTCTCCGGCACGGGATAACGCACGGGCGCGGCAGTCACGTCCGGCGCCACGGCAAGCGTCGCGACGGGCCGCGACGCAGCGGTCAGACGCGCGGGCCGCTCAGCCTTGCCGCCGAAGCGTACCAGCACGCTCTCGAGCGGCTCCAGCGTCAGCTCGAACGCCACGCCGCCCTCCGCCTGCCGCCACGGCACCGCACAGACCTCGCCGCGCAGCGCATCCCATATTTCTGGATCGCCCGCCACGCCGGGCACGGTCAGCGACAGCGTGCGCGGGAACTGATTCGTGTTCTGGTTCGCGATCAGCACGACGTCGCGGCCCTCACAGTCCACGCGTCGCAACGCGTGCACCCAGCCGCCCGTCTCGCCCGCCGTCACACGCGCAAGAGGCTGTACACACGCGTCGGCCAAGGCTGTCGCGAGTTCGCCCGGCGTCGGTTGTGCCGGCAGGTAGTAGCTGCGCCCGCCCCGCTTGTTCGTCCTGCACACGGCCACACCCTGCTGCGCGCGCGCGCCCCACAGCGCGTCGCGCAACGCCGCAACGTCTGCCGCGCCCTTGCCCGGCGTCAGCGACTTTTCAGGCAGACGCCCGTAGCCGACCACCACCCCGCCAGCCTCGAAGAACGCTTTGGCTTTCTCCAGCGTCGCGACCGTGATGCCTTCGGTCGGCGGCACCACCAGCGCGCGATAGCGCTCGCCGTGCAGGCGCAGCTCGCTGCCCTTGACTTTCGTCGCGCTGTCTTCGAAGCGTTCGAACGGCAGCCAGTCGCAGTCATAGAGCGCATCCTGAAGCGCGGTCGTAATCTCTTCGGGCGTCGTGTACGCACCCGCCTGTTTCGCGTTGCCGCTGAAGAGCACGGCCACGGGACACACGTGGCGCCCGCCCGTGAGCATCAGCGAGAGGCGGCTGGAGTAGTCCGCCCACACGCGGTAGAGCGCGAAGCGCGGCTCGAACCCGCCGTTGTAAAAATACGGGGGGCAGTCTTTGTCGTTCGGCGCGCGCGGATTGAACGAGTGCGGGATCAGGAAGTTCATGCCGGAGACCTGCATGTGGTCCGCCCACCATTTCATTTCGGGATACGTCAGATCCTGTCCGCGCGCCCCGAAGATTTCGCACATCGACCGGTCGTCCGCCTTGCCATACACGTGGGAAACGGAACTGCCGAGCTTGGGCGTCTGCCAGCAGGGCGCATCACGCGCGTCGCGCTGACCCATCTTGAACTGCGTGAAGACCGCGTCGATCCCGCCCATGCCGCTGTACTTCTGGAGGCGCATCATATCGCCCGCGCAGTATTCGTTGTTCACGTAGAGCATGCTGTGCTCCATGAAGTGACCGATGGAAAGCACGCCGCGCTTACGGCACCACTCGGAGAGGCCGCCGTACATCACGCGGCCCCAGGTTTCGGCGCGCGTTTCGGCGTACTGATAGCGAGCCGCGTCCTGCGCCTCGCCCGACAGCTTGAACGCCCACGACACGTATGCGGACATCCAGTCCACACCGCGCGACTTGAGTGTCGAGTCCAGCTCCGTACCCCAGTCGCCGGGCGTCTCCGGCTCGTCGTAGAAATAGCCGGGGATGGTCTTGCCGAAGTCCTTACCGAAACGCGCGTAGTGCGGCTCATACACGGTCTTGATGTACCAGTCCACGCAGTCCTGGCTCATGCCGTCGACCGCAAAGCGCTTGCCCTGCTTGAGCCGCGGCGCGGATGTCCACGAGAAGGTCATCACCTGCCACGTCTTGCCGTCCGCAGGTGCCGCCCATTTCACCGAGCCCTTGCAGGCCAGGCGCGTCAAGTCGCGCAGGGTGTCGGCCTCGACCGCGCCCGCCGCGTCCAGCCGTCCCGCCACCAGCGCGATGAAGTTCGTCTCGCCTGCCGGATTGCCCTCGTAGGCTCCGCCGGCCTGAACCGGAACGGACTTGCCGACCAGCCTCTTCGCCGCGTACTGCTCCGGCACCTTGCCCGCGACGGTCTGGCTCGGCCACCAGTCCTCGTCGAAGAGCCACATCTTCAGGTCGTGCCGTTTCGCCGCATCCAGGCAGATTTCCAGATCGCGATACCACCCCTCGCCCAGCCAATCCCTGTGCGGCCGCGACTCGGCGGTGAACGACCCGTTGCCGCCCTCCGCCACCTTATCCAGAATCTCATTCAGCCGCTCCGGCGACTCATCCCCGTGCAGCCAGAACAGCGGCCCCGTGTCGCGCCGCGCCGACATCGGCAGGTCGCGGAACTGCTGCTCCAACGTTGCAGCCGACACCGCGCCCGCCGCAAACGCACACGTCATCAATATCCCTGCTCTTAGCATAAGCATATTCGGAATCCTACTTTTTGTACGGCCCCAAGAACTTGTCCCCGTCGAAATGAATCAGATGATCCGGAGCATCGGCAATCCAGACCTCTGTCTCCCATGCAATGTCGGGAGCAAACTTTCTGAAAGTCACTCTGTCCAAGAATGCCGTCACATAGACGATATCGGCGGAACAAGATTTTGTTAGACGTTTTAACTCTTCCAACCGCACTGGACTTATTGGCCCAGAGCTG
>CAYLUN010000019.1:0-84014 GCA_964386865.1 uncultured Lentisphaeraceae bacterium
CGCTAAGCCGAACGAGGTGATTGTTGGAACAGCTTATCTGGCCTACGATGCCCGGTAATGTCTGTAGGGTCTTGTTGTTATCAACCCTGCTTCTTGCTCCACTGGCCACGCTGCACGCTGAAGACCTCCGTCTCGGTTCGCCGCTCTCGGATCACATGGTCCTGCAGCGCGAGAAGCCTGTCGCTGTCTGGGGGTGGGCCGATGCAGGTGAAACCGTGATCGTTGACTTCGGCGGACAGTCCAAGACCGGAATTGCCGACGCCGACGGTAAATGGTCGCTCAAGCTCGATGCCCTCAAGGCATCAGCCGAGTCACGCGCGCTCACTGTCACCGGAAAGGACGGGCGCAAGGTCGAGGTGAAAGATGTGCTTGTCGGCGAAGTCTGGTTCGGCGCCGGCCAGTCTAACATGGCGATGGGCGTAGGATCCGCGAGCAACTTCGAGGCGGAAAAGGCCGCTGCGAATTTCCCGCTTATTCGATATTATGGCGAATCCTCCGGCCCCGCCGAGAAACCTCAGGTCGAAGGCAAAGGCTCCTGGCAGGAATGCACCCCGGCGAATGTGGGCCGCTTCTCAGCAACGCTCTACTTTTTTGGTCGCGAGATTCACCGCGAAACTGGCGTCCCCGTCGGCCTGGTTTGTGCTGCAGTCGGTGCCACGCACATCGAATCCTGGGTTTCGGCAGAAGCCCAGTCCTCAGACTCGGAAACAAAGGCGGAATACGAAGACCAGTTTAAAGGTTGGGGTAGCTTCGACGATGCGAAGCTGAAAGCCGAATATCCGAAGAAACTTGCTGCCTGGAAGCTCGCGGTCGAGAGTGGAAAAGCCCAGATCAAAGATAAGCCCTGGACTCCCGAAGCGACAATCGCTCACATCAAGCGCAAGGGCCCTCCCGCCGGCCTTTACAACGGCAAGGTCTTCAGCCTCGCGCCCTTCACCCTGCGCGGTATACTCTGGTATCAGGGCGAGAGCAACACAGGCCTTCCTAGACCCAGCCAACCGCATCTCTACCGCAAGCAGCTCTCCCAGCTCGTCACGAGCTGGCGCGCACTTTGGAACGATGAGGTGCCCTTCGCTTGGGTGCAATTGCCGAACTTCACCGCGCCTGGTGAAGGCTGGCCGCGCGTCCGCGAGGCGATGCTGCAGGCACTAGAATTGCCCAAGACCGGCATGGCCATCACGATCGACATCGGTGATGCGAAAAATATCCATCCCGCCAATAAACAGGAGGTCGGTCGACGACTCGCGCTGTGGGCGCTTGGCACGGTCTACGGCAAGGACGTGCCCGCGATCAGCGGCCCGCTTCCCGCAGGCTCGTCTGTCAGCGGCAACGCCATCACGGTCTGCTTCAAGCACGCCAACGGCGGACTGAAGACCAAGGACAGCGGACCGGTGAAGGGCTTCCAGATCGCTGGGGCTGACCGACAATGGAAACCCGCTGTTGCGCGGATTGACGGCGACAAGGTGATCGTCACCAGCCCCGATATCACCTTGCCAGTCGCCGTGCGTTACGCCTGGCTTGACAATCCGGACTGCAATCTCTACAACGGCGCCGGCCTGCCCGCCTCGCCCTTCCGGACTGACGACTGGCCAGTCGCCACAGTCGGAAAATAATAAGGAAGAATGATAATCATGAGTGCATATCAAATAATGCTGGGGGCTGTTTGCAGCGGACTGCTGGGGGCGTCGCTTTTTGCGGCCGAGGACAATCCGGTATGGAAGACCAGCAAGTACGGGATATTCATTCATCATGCGTGGGGCGGCAGCGCGCGCGAACTCACGAGGAATTCTGATCTGAGTGTGCCGAAGTCCATTGACGAGGTGGCCGATGCGTATGACATCAAGCGGTTGGTGAAGGATCTGCAGACCTTCAACCCCGAATACATCACCTTCACCTGCTGGCATGCGGAGATGAACCCGATCTTTCCGTCGGCGATCATGGACACGTGGCGCGGCAAGGGCCATTGTGCGAGGCGCGATGTGATCGGAGAGCTGATCAAAGAACTCAAGCCGACCGGGATCAAACTCTTCCTGTATGTCCATCCCTCGGACGGGCACGACATGACCAAGGAGGATCAGGAGCGGCTGGGCTGGAACGAATCAACGAACACCCCTCCCGCGCGGTGGTCGCCCGGCAAGTTCGTGAAGTGGAACAATTTCATGAACGAGGTGTTCGACGAGATGGGCTCCAAATACGGCAAGGACGTGTTGGGCTACTGGGTCGATGGCGGCTGGAACAAGGTCGACCGGGAGCGACTTCAGAAAACGATCAGGAAATACAACGCGAGCGCGGAGTTCTTCTCGGGCATGGATATGGGGGGCTGGTGCGCTAAATTCAACCAGTTATGTCCGCCCGACCCGAAGAACGGCATACCTGCGGCGACCCCGCAAAAAGCGGACACCTGGCCGTGTTTCGGGGCGAATGTGAACCTCTTGCAGGGCGGCTGCTGGTGGACCAAGGGCGGCTGGGCGAAAACCTCGCCGGAAAACATGCTGAGATATACCGTGCTGCAGGCCGGGTGCAATACCGACGGCGGCGGGGTCGGGTGGGCTGCGGACACGTTCACGGACGGAACGTGGGAGCCGATGGTCAGGGAGTATTTCGTCATGCTGGGACAGTTGATCAAACCGATCGAGGAGTCGGTCAAGAATACACGTCCCAGCACGTCCTATATCACGCGGCAAGGCAGCAGGATTGCGACCTTGCCGCAGGGGATTGTCGCCACGATGTCAGCCGATGGCACCAGCGAGTATATCCATGTCTTACGTGCGCCCACGGGCACGGAAGAGAAGAGCAGACAGAAATATGATTCTTGTCTGCAACTGCCCCCGCCTGTTGATTTCAAGAAGTTCACTAAGGCCGTGATGCTGAGAAGCGGACGGGAGGCGACGCTTACGCAGGATGCCAAAGGTGTACGGATCAATGTGGGGCTGGACGCCTGGGATCCGCTCGACACCGTCATCAAACTGAGCGTGCAGCCGGGCTTCGGCTTGGTGTCGAGGGGGAAGCCGCTGACGATGTCCGGCCCGGAAACGAGGGGTTTGCCGCTGAAGAACGCTGTGGACGGCAATATGAACACGGGGTGGAGTTCAGAAGCCGTGAAGGCGGGCGAGAAGCCCTGGGTGATGATGGATTTGGGCGACGCAATGGCGGTGGCTGGGCTTCGCTTATACCCGCTGGTGAAGGGAAGCGCGGTTGGCTTCAACTTCCCGGTGGATTTCGAGGTTTCCGTATCTCCGGACGGCAAGGCGTTCACCCCTGTCCTGAGCGTGACGGATTACAAGGTCCAATCCGTACGGGGCGGCGAAACCGACTACGTCTGGGATCCCGACCTGAACGATTACAGGAAGGCGAAGACGGGCGAAGAGACGGGCGACCTGTCATTGTCCGGTTCCGGGCATAAGAACTCGGCGGATTACCCGCAGTATTACTTCCTGCCGGACGCCACGAAGGGTCGTTACCTGAAGATCACCGGCACGAAACTCAAGAACGAGAGCCGGATGCAGTTTACCGAAATCGAGGTGTTCGGGGGCAAGTAGGGAGAGGAACAATGAAATTGCTTAAGCGGACTGGAGTCAATTGCTGGTACGTCGTGGCCGGTGTCTTTCTGGCGACAGTCGCTCAGGCGGGCGAACAAAATGCGGAACCGCAACGCCGTGGCGAGGCGCTTGCGGACCGCACGCGCATGACCGTGCAGGAGCCGGTCTGTCCGATCGTGCTTAACCCGGAGAAGATCAACATCCTGCTGGCGGTGGAGTCGGCGTGCAGTGCGTCCATCGGACGCATGCCGGCGCAGGGCGGCCTTCAAGCGATGCGATTCTGGCTGAAGGACTGGACGCATCCGGATGAGCGCGTCACCTGGAAAGTGAACGTGCCCCGGGCGGGCCGCTATGAATTGACGCTCATCGTCAAGTCGGCCCAGACAGGCGCTGTGATCCGCGCGAGCGGCCCCAAAAATGCGATTACCTATGACACTCACTCGACGGGGTGGGAGCGCGAGAAAGCGGCGGGAGAGCTGGAGTTGCCCGAAGGCGAGAGCGTCATCACGCTTAAGCTGTTTCGCGAGAACTCCGTCACGCTCAAGTCGGTTGAACTGATCGAACAAGCCGCGCGTCCCGCGATCGAGCAACGCATTGCAGCATTCCGGGCCGCGGGGCGGAATGAGCTTGAACGTTTCCGCACAGCGGGATATGGCATTATGGTGCAGGGCGGAGGCTGGGCCTATCCGAAGACAGGCGACAAGAAGCCGTGGCCTCAGTTTGCGGCTGATTTTAATGTCAAGCAGTTCGCGGACGCGGTCGAGTCCATGGGCGGCAAGTTCGTGATCTGGTCGGCGACGTGGTGCCGTTACCTGGTGCCCGCGCCCATCAAGGCGGTTGATGAGATTGCTCCCGGTTTCACCGCGCCGCGCGACTTGCTGGGTGATTTGGCGGAAGAGTTCCATCGCCGAAACATCCAGTTCTTCCTGTACTATCACGAGGGCCATGTCGAGCCGGACTGGTGGAAGCACAACTGGGACCCTGCGAGACCGGGTCATTTTCAGGACAACTGGACAAATGTGATCCGTGAAATGGGGGAGCGTTACGGGGACAAACTGGCGGGCTGGTTCTTTGATGACGATGCGGTTTACTGTCCTTCCGACTATGAGGCGCTCAGCTCTGCGGCCCGCGCGGGTCATGCGGGGCGACTGGTTTCCTACAATCCATGGATAGCCCCGGCGTTTACGCCCTTTCAGGATATCTTCTTTGGTGAAGCGCGCGACAGGGGGGCGGTCAGGGATGGGGTCTTCGCCGATGGTCCCAACCGTGGTCTACAGGCTTTTCATATGCGGATATATGAGGGCCCCGACTGGGGAATTAACAAGACGAACGTCAAGGCGAAGGCGCCCCTGCGGAGCGTTCAACAGACCGAAGAGGAAGTCCGCGAATGTCTGAAGAATCAAACCCCAGTCGCCTTCAACCTGTTGATGTGGGAGGACGGCTCGATGCCCGATCAGTCCGTCGCTCAACTTCAGGAAGTCGCGCGCAGGCTCGGGCGGCTAAAGTAAGTCTAGAGGAATAAGTCTCTTGGCATTCGCGATGTGAAGAGTATTCACACACAGACCACACGACGAAAGTACATACAAGATCACTTTTGTCATGCAGCGACCCGGGGTCGGGGTCGGACGGCATCGCTCTTCGGCGTTGACCAGCTTGCCGTTGAACGGCCTTGGAGCAACCAGAGCATGCTGGGCGCACAAATGGGGTGCACAAATGGGGTTGACCCCCGACTGCTTTTCATGTTCTAATGGCGGTATGTTGTTTCAAAGCAGGAACAACGTTGCGGAAACTGTGTGGGTGTAAGTCGTGTGTCGGTTGTGGTGAACGGGCCGTCAAAAAAGTGGCGCAACAGCCTTGATTGCCCGTGTATGAGAGCGTGCTGAGAACCCCGCTGCGATTGGTCGGGGGACTGCGCAGCGGGAGTGCGTCATGATCTCTAGGGCTATTTTCTTTGCAAGAGCGCTGCTATTGGGTGCGGTTTGCCCTGCCGCAGCCCAAGGCACTGGGCTGACTGGACAGTACTACGAGAACTCGGATTTTACGTCGCTCGCCACAACGAGGGTCGACACGAACGTCAACTTCAACTGGGGAAGCGGGCTGCCGACGGGCACGTCTGTCACCAACGCCGATACGTTTTCTGTCGCGTGGGCCGGCCAGCTCGAGCCGGAGCACTCCGAGCTGTATACGTTCTACGTGACGGCCGATGACACGGCGAAGCTCTGGGTCGACGACCAGATGATTGTGGGCCGCGCCTTCCACGGCGGCGAACTGCGCGGACAGATGCGCCTCAAAGCGGGCCACCGCGTGAACCTCCGCCTCGAATACACCGAGAACACCGGAAGCGCAAGCGTGAAGCTGGAATGGGCGTCGCCGTCGCGTGCCCGCGAAGTCGTGCCGAAAGCGTGGCTGTATTCTACGACCGAGGTTCCCAACGGAGGCGCGGTGTTGCGGGAAGTCTGGAGCGGACTCACGGGAACGAACCTCAGCGTGATGACCTCGAACGCCAACTACCCGAGCAAGCCGGCGTCTCGCGAATTTCTGACCTCGTTTGAATGTCTCGCGACCAACTGGTCTGACAGCTTCGGCACGCGCGTGACGGGCTATCTCCGCGCGCCGACCAACGGTACCTACGCGTTTGCCGTGAGCGGCGATGACGTGGCCCAGCTTTATCTCAGCACGAATACCAACGCCTCCGCCAAGATGCTGATTGCGAGCGTAGCGGGCGCGACCGGCTTCCGCGCGTGGACGAGCCAGCCGAGCCAGGTCTCCTCGCCCGTCACGCTGGCGTCAGGCCAGCGCTGCTATGTGGAACTGCTGCACAAGGAGGACACGGGCGCGGATCACTGGTCGGTAGGATGGAAGAAGCCGGGCGACACGGCGTTCAGCGTGATTCCGGGCACCGTCCTGATGTCCCCGGGCACCGAGGCGAGCACGCCTTCGTCATCGAGCCTCTTTAACACGCTGGCGACGGAGCATCCGTACCTCGGCGTGTCGCGCGAGCGCTTCGCGTGGCTCAAGCAGATGTATGACAGCCCCGCGTCTAGCGCGGCCAAGTCGCGCGCGCAGGCCGTGATCAACTCGGCCACCAGCGACCTCGCCGCCACGCCCGCGACTCAGCGTGCGGCGCAGGATCGCATCCAACGCCTGGCTTTGGCCTGGTGGGTGACCGGCAACAGCCGGTACGCCGAGGTTGCGTGGACGAATATTAACAACTGCATCGTAAACGGCGATTGGAGCGATCCGTGGAAAGGCGTCGAGAATGGGGTTGTGGCGATCGGATACGACTGGCTGTATCCGTATTGGACGCAGGAGCGGAAGGACGCCATGACGAGCAAGATGGTCAGTTGCTTCAGCGCCGGGTAGACGACGGCCTACGGCAACAACATCGGCGTCATCATCAATTCGGGCCATCTCATGGCGACGCTCGCGGTGGGAATGGTGAACGAAAGCGCGGCCGAAGGCAAGTGCAGCTCCGCCATCGGGCGCGCGGCTTCACTGGTGGTAAAATGGAACGCGAACGCAGGCGCCTGGTACGAGGGCACGGACTACGGCATCTTTACGAAGTGGGGCATCGGTCAGGCCGCGCCGGCGCTGGAGATGGCGCTCGGCTCCACTTACTCGCTGGCCCGCGTGGCCGGCTTCTCCGCGACGGCCCGCGAGCCGCTGTTCATCGCGAGCAACGCCCGCCAGCGCTTCACCTTCTCGGACGTCGGCACCGGGAGCGAGGCGGCCATCGGCTGGGCGAACTGGTTCGCGCGGCGCTTCAATGCGCTCGAGGTGTTCGACTACAGTCGCCAGATCGGCAACAGCCCGCTCAATGCGCTGACCTTGCCGGAGACGACCCTCTCCCCCGCGACAGCGGGCCTCAAGCCCGACAGCGCGTATCGCGGTCCGGCGGACAGTTCGCCGGCGTGCTTTCAGGAAGTGGTGACGCTGCGCGAGAATTGGACGGACTCGAAAGCGACTTTCGTCGGCGGCATGGGGGGGACGTATTATGACCACGGGATGCTGCAAAGCGGCACCTTCCAGCTTTGCGCGCGCGGCGTGAAGTGGTTTGTGGATCTAAGCAGCGAGAGTTACGACGTGCCGAACCACAACACGACAACCCCCAGCAGCGGCCGCGACCGCTGGGATTACTATCGCAACCGCGCGGAGGGCCATAACTGCTTGGTCATCAATCCGGGTTCGGGGCCGGACCGTATCTGGAATGCGCCGTATGCGCCGCTCCTGAATTTCCAGTCGGCGCCGGGAGGCCAGCGCAGCCTCGCCGTCTGGGATCTCTCGAAGAACATCAGCGGCGTCACGCGCGTGCAACGCGGAATCCAGCTTCTCAGCAACCGGAGGCAGGTGCTGGTGCAGGACGAGATCGTCACGCCGAGCGCGAGCGCGGTCTGGTGGTTCGCGCACTTCGGCAGCAGCGTGGGCACGAACATCAGCGCCGACGGCACGAGCGTCACGCTGCAGAGCGGCTCGGAGCGTCTGTGGGGCAAGATCGTCAGCGGCGGCGGCGTGTGGGCCGTTCGGAACGCGGAGCCGCTGCCGACCTCGCCCTGGCCGCCCGAAAACGCGAACAACAGCGGGTACCGCAAGCTGGCGATCAACCTCACCGGGGTCACCAACACCACGCTCGCCGTGTGGTTTGTCCCGCTCGCTCCCGGCGAAGTCGAACCCACCAACGCACCCGCCCTTACGCCGCTCAGCGCCTGGGACCTCGTTGCGCAGAACGAGCCGCCTGTCGCGCGCAACGGCGTCGCGACGATCACGAACAACGTGTCGGTCGACGTGGAGCTGAGGAGCCTTGTAACCGACGACTGGACCTATCCGACGCGCATGGCTTTCGCCGTGACCAACGCGCTGGGAGGCTCGGCGGCGCTGCTGGCGGACGGACACACCGCGCGCTTCTCGCCGGCGACGAACGCGACCGGCGACGTGAGTTTCGATTTCATCGCCATCGACGAAGGCGCGCTTCGCAGCAGCCCCGCTACGGTGACAGTGGGTACCGCCCCCGTGACTTACGTCTGGACCAACGTCGCGAGCGGGAACTGGAGCACGGGCTCGAACTGGAGCAACAATGTGGCGCCGGTCAGCAGCCACGGCGCGCGCGTGGAGTTCTTCGCGGGCCAGGCGCTGAGCGCCGGCGCGCTCACCGCCAACAACAACCTCGGCGGCCCGCTGTTGCTCAACGCGCTCGCCTTGGGCGGCAGCTGTACGAACTCGCGCACCGTCACCGTCACCGGCGGCCCGCTGGAGCTGGTCAGCAACGGGCTCACGCCGCCTTCGGTCACGCTCTCAGGCATCGGCTCGGGGCTCACTTACAGCATTTCCAACGCGCTCGCGCTGGCCGAAGACACGGTCTTCTACGCAAGCAACTCCGGCAGGTTCATCTTCAACGGGGCGATCGGCGGGGCCGGCGGGCTGACGCGCAGCAACACGTACAGCACGCTGATTCTGGCTGGCGCCAACACGTATCTGGGCCAAACGACGGTCGCCGCCGGAACGCTGCAGATCGGAAACGGCGGCGCCTCCGGCTCGCTGGGCGCGGGCGACGTAATCAACAACGGAACCTTGCGCTTCTCGCGAGCGGGGACGTCGCTTGTGCCGAACGCGATCAGCGGGACGGGCGGCCTGACCGTCGCGAATCCCGCCCGAACCGATGTCGTGCAGCTCACGGGCGACAACGCGTTCTCGGGAACGGTGACCGTGAACAGCGGGTCGCTGCTTGTCACAGATCCCGCGCAACTCGGTCGAGGCGCGAAAGCCGTCACGGTGAGCGGCTCGGCCGCCACGCTGCTGCTCGACGGCGGTAGCGGCGAAATCACCCTGGCTGACACGTTCACCTTCAATCTCAGCAACCCCTCCACTCCCGGTGCGCTGGTCAATCTCGCGGGCGACAACGTCATCGACGGCCCCGTCTACCTTACGAGCGGGGCGGGCGGCACATGCCTCACCGTCTCGAGCGGCACGCTCACGCTCCTCGGCAACATCGTGCCCAGTTACACCGGACGCACCCTCGATCTCCGCGGCGCGGGCCACGGTTACCTTCTTGGTAACGTCGTTGACGGTTCGGGCGCGAACACCTTGTCCGGCCTGTCGAAGACTGAGCGCGGAACGTGGACGCTGGCCGGCAACAACGCCTACAGCGGGCCGACGGCGGTGAACGGCGGCGCGCTAATTGTAAACGGCAGCATGAACGGCACGGGCGGCGTCACGGTGGCCGCCTCGGGGATGCTCGCGGGCTGCGGCGTGATCGCACCGCCGGCGTCCGTCAGCGGCGCGCTGGCGCCGGGCGACGGCTTCGGCACGCTGACGTTCGGCAGCAACCTGACCTTCGGCGCGACCGGCAGGCTGCGCTGGGAGCTGGCCGGCAACTCGGCCGCCGCAGGCGACCTCGTGAGCGGACAGGCGGTTATCGTCACCGCCGGCGCCAAAGTCGACGTGTTCCTCGACAGCCCAGGCAGCACGGTGAACCTCGCGCACGCCTTCTGGCGCGCGGGCCGCTCGTGGCCGGTTCTCGCGGCGACCGGCCAGACCGGCGCGTTCGCGCTCGGCACCAATGCGGCCGACCGCGCCGGGCACACGGTCGCGACATACGGCGCCTTCAGCCTCACGAACGGCGCGTCGGGGACGCTCCTCGCCTGGACGCCGTTCCCCGGCTTTCCCGTAATCACAGACCCCAACGTTGTTATCACGGCGCCGAACGCCAATCCCTATGCGTTGCCTGCCGGGGTTGCCAGCCTGAAGGTTGCCGCCGTGGTCGCAAGCGGTGGAGGCGCCGCTCTGGGGACGAGGTGGTCGCAGGTCGCCGGGGAGGGCGTCGCGACGTTCGACGATCCGGCCGCGACGAACACCTCGGTGAGGTTCTCCGACGAAGGCGCCTATGTGCTGCGCTGCACGGCCACAAACGAGGTGGGGCAGGGCACCGCGGATCTCGCCGTGACGGTTGCGGGGAACGCCCCTTGGCGTCAGACGCGCGTCACGTTCCCCGGCTACGGCCGCGGCGAGGCGCTGACCAACTTCCCGGCGCTGGTCGTGCTCGGCCCGCACATCCCCGGCTTCGACTACGCCGATTTCATTGATGAAGCGGGAGGCGATCTGCGTTTTCTGGCGGCGGACGGTTCTGCGCTGCTGAACTACGAGATCGAGAGCTGGGATCCGAGCGGCCTCTCGCACGTCTGGGTGCAGATACCGCGCTTCACGAACAACTGCTCGGTCATCGCGCGCTGGGGCGACCCGTCGGCCGCCGACCCGCTGCCGTGCGCGACCAACGGCTCCGTGTGGTCGGACGGCTTCCTCGGCGTGTGGCACCTTGCAGAAACGCAGGGCGCGCACCGTGACTCGTCGCCCCGTCTCGCGCTCTCGCGCGTCGCTCACGTGGCGACGCAGGGCGCGGCTGAAGGCGTTGCGGGCGGGTGCGACGATTTCGACAGCGCGCTCACCAACTACGTGAGCCTGCCCGACATGGGCACCAGCGCGCAGGTGACTGTGGAGTGCTGGGTGAATCTGAATGCCGCGCCGGGCGCGGGCGATATCGGGCTGGTCTCGTCCGACCCGTGGGGCGCGGGCGTCACGCACTTTAAGACCTCGAGCAGTTTTCAGCTCAAGGCGCAGGTCTACGGCGGCACGGGGGTGACGTCGGCGTCGGACGCGGTGTCCGTGGGCACCTGGTTCTACGCGGCTTATACGAGCACCGGCGGCAGCGCCGGCTTGAAGCTGTTCTTGAACGCGCGCCTGCTCGGCAGCGGCACCGGCTCGGCGGCCAACAACCTGACTGACATCAATATCGCGCGCGAGTATAACGGCCGATATCTGAACGCCCGCGTGGACGAGGTGCGCGTATCGTCTGTGGTTCGCTCGACGAACTGGCTCTGGGCGGTCTATCAGAACATGGCGTCCAATGCGGCCTTTGCCGTCTGCGAAGAGGCGACTATGGCCACGAACACGCCGCCTGAGCTGGCCGCCCTGACGAACCGCGCCGCGAGCGCCGGGGTTTGGCTGGCGGTAACCAACTCCGCGTCCGACGTGGACGCGCCGCCGCAGTCGCTGACCTACCGCCTGCTGGAGGCTCCGAGCGGCGTCGTGATCGACGCCGACACGGGGATACTCCACTGGCGTCCGAGCGTGGCCCAGTCGGGCGCGGCTTACCCCATCACCGTCTCCGTCGAGGATGACGGCTGGCCCAGCCTGAGCGCGCCGCGAACCTTCAGCGTGGCTGTCAAGCCGGTGGCCCAGCCGGTCGTCGCGCAGCCGAAGTTCAGCGGCGGCAAGCTCTACTTGGGCGTGTCGGGGGACGCAGGGCCCGACTACAGCGTGCAAGCCTCGTCAAACCTCGTGGATTGGGCAACCGTGTTCACAACCAACTCGCCGGCGCCGCCCTTCTTGTGGGCGGATCCAAATACGTCGCTTTTCAAGACCCGTTTCTACCGCGTGTTGCTCGGGCCGTGAGAGGTGATCAGGTGCGAGCGCTGTGGGCTTGCTGATTGCGCCGCCATTCACTGGACATCTTGAGAGAAGTGCAAGTGGTCGCAGCTTTGAAGCGATCGTGCAAATGGGCTGGCAACCTGCTGCGGACGAAACCTGCAATAAGGAGCGGGTCAGCCAAACAGTGGGCGAAGACGCTATGCGGAATCTACGCACTTCTTTGCCAAGACTTTGCAATGGGCTGTCAGGCGCTTATTGTCTAGAATTCACACGATTAGAATATGGGGAAAGGACCACTCGCATGAACCTGTCAGGGAGAACGTCTCGCAGAGCCTTCCTTCGCAGCGGCGCCGCCGTAGGTGTAACGGCCATCGCGATGCCGTATATCATCCCATCCGGCGTGCTGGCGGCGGGCGGGAGCCCCGGTGCCAATGACCGCATTGGCGTTGCGGTGATCGGCCCGGGCCGTCAGGGCGGAGGCCTCCTCGGGTCGGCCGGCCGCTCGAAAGAGGCCCGCATCGTGGCGATCGCGGATGTGAATCAGAAGCGCGCGCGGGAAAAGGCCGCCCCGTATAAGGCGGAGGTCTACAAGGACTACCGCGCGATGTTGGAGCGCAAGGACGTGGACGCGGTCATCACCGCGACGCCCGAGCACTGGCGCGCGCTGACCTGCATCCACGCCTGCCAGGCGGGCAAGGACGTTTACGCTGAGAAGCCCATGACGCTGACGATCCGCGAGGGCCGGCTCATGGTGGAGGCTGTGCGCAAGTACGGGCGCGTCTTCCAGTGCGGCAGCCAGCAGCGCTCGCAGATCGAGAACCACGCCGGCTGCCAGTTCGTGCGCTCGGGCCTGATCGGCAAGGTCACGAAAGTCATCGCGTACAACTATCAGAGCCCCTGGGAGTGCGGCTTTCCCGCGCAGCCGGTGCCGGAGGAGCTCGACTGGGCCCTCTGGTGCGGCCCGACCGAGCCCGTGCCTTATCACGCCGAGCTCTACATCCCGCGCGGTAAGCCGGGCTGGCTCTCGTTCCGCCCCTACTCCGGCGGCGAGATGACCGGGTGGGGCGCGCACGGGTTTGACCAGATCCAGTGCGCGCTGGGCATGGATGAGTCGGGCCCCGTCGAGGTCTGGGTCGGCGAGGGCAAGTTCGAGCCGCCGATCTACACGGAGCCGGAGTCGAGCGCGCGCGGTAACAAACTGTGCGAGGTGCCCCAGGTTTTCTTCCGCTACGCCAGCGGGACGGTGGTGGAGCTGGCCAAGGGGCCGCGTGGCGGCGGCATCTTCATCGGCGATAAGGGCACGATCACAATCGACCGCGGCCGCTGCTCGTCCGATCCGAAGGAACTGGTCGCCGAGCCGCTCGCCAAGGCGATCGCGGAGCTGAGGGAGAAAGCCAAGTCGCTCAAGAACGCGGTTCAAGACCCCGCGCCGCCGCCGTCGCCGGTGCCTGGCCAGGAGGCGAAGGCTGCGCCGATGCCCCCGCTCAACGGCGGGCACATGCAGAACTGGTTCGACTGCATCCGCTCGCGCCAGAAGCCGATCGCCGACGTGGAGATCGGCCACCGCTCCGCGACGATGTGCCACCTCGGCAACATCGCCCGCTGGACCGGCAAGCGGCTGAAGTGGGATCCGGTCAAGGAGGAGTTCGACGACGCCCAGGCGAACGCCTACCTCGACCGCGTCCGCCGCAAGCCCTACGAACTGCCCGGAAAAGTCTGATTCTGTCATTCGACCCACGGAGAAACACCATGCTCAAGAGAATCCTTGCTCTGATCGCGTTCGCCGCTGCCGCGCAGGCTGCCGACGCCGACAAAATCCGCCTGCTGATCTTCAGCGGCGCGAACAACCACAGCTGGAAGACTACGACGCCCGTGCTGAAGAAGATGTACGAGGATAGCGGACGCTTCACTGTGCAGGTCACGGAGGACGTGCCGAACATCGCGCCTGCCGAGTTCGCGAAGTACGACGCGATCGTCTGCAACTATACGAGCTACCCGAAGATCGAAGGGCACCGCTGGCCTGCGGCGAACGAGAAGGCGCTGCTCGACTACATCGCTGCCGGGCATGGCTTCGTGCTCTTTCACGCCGCCAGCACCGCGTGGGGCGACTGGCCGGAGTTCGGTGACCTGATCGGGCTCACGTGGCAGAAGGACAAGGCGACGGGCAAGAACATCAGCGGCCACGGCGCGCAGCACCCGTTCCTCGTGACGATCACGGACAAGACGCACCCGGTGACGCAGGGCATGGGCGATTTCCAGCACGTGCAGGACGAACTCTATCACCGCCAGCTTCTGCACCCGGGCGCGCGAGTGCTCGCGACTACCTTCTCCGACAAAGCCAACCGCGGCAGCGGCACGAACGAGCCGATGGCGGTGGTGACGGAACTCGGGAACGGGCGCGTCTTCCACTGCGCGATGGGGCACGACCCGAAGCCGATGGCTGGCGTTGGCTTTCAGACGCTCATGCTGCGCGGCACGGAGTGGGCGGCGACAGGGAAGGTGACGATTCCGATTCCCTCCGATTGGCCGAGCCTCGGCAGCGCCAAGGCGGAGGCGCTGAAGAAAGCTGTCGAGCCGCCCAAGAAGAAGGCGAAGTAGGCCAAGGCTCGAGGAACGTAGGGCCAAGCGGTATAAGGTAATTGCCTGCAACGTCATGGGGCGAGGGATCAGCTACTACGCCGCGCTCTCGCCCGCTGAGGGCTGGCGATGGACACGCGCGTCTTGCTACAATGAAAATGCGTTTGAAGTCCGCAAAGCAAGGGTGATGCGACATGATGAGCAAAAGCATAGGGTTGTCAGTTGTGGGCGCGGTCTTGACGGCAACGCTGGCCAGCGGCAGCAGTTCGGCGGCGGAGCCGGTGACGCACCGTTTTTTCAAGTGCGGCTGGGCGAGCGGCGGGCCGGCGATCTACGACGCGTCCTTCAAGGCGGAGTGGTCGCTGTCGGACGGCTCCGAGTCGACCGACGGCTGGGTCCTGCCCGACGGCGGCGTGGTCTACAGCTACTCCATCCGGGGCAAGGAGGCGGGGATCATCCGGCTCGGCCCCGACAAGAAGCAGCTTTGGAAGTACGTCGCGCCGGACAAGCATGACAACCACGCATGCCAGCCGCTGCCCGGCGGCGGATTCCTCGCAGGCGAGACCGCCACGAACGGCATGTGGATGGTCGAGATCGACAAGGCGGGCAATGAGGTCAAGCGCGTCAAGGTGGGCAATGCCACCCGCGACATGAATCACACCTTCCGCCAGGTTCGCAAGACGGCGCAGGGAACCTACCTCGCGGCGGTGATGAACGAGAACAAGACGTACGAGTGGGACGCGGAGGGCAAGCTGCTCCGGACGTTCCCGAAGGGCGCGTTCGTGGCGATCCGCCTGCCCAGCGGCAACACGCTGGTCACGGCCGCGCACCCGGCGCCCGACCACGGCGCGGTGATCGAGTACGACAAGGACGCCAAGGTGGTCTGGGAAGTGACGCAGGCGGACATCGAGGCGCTGGGCGTGCAGGTCAGCATGGTCTGCGGCGCGCAGCGCCTGCCCAACGGCAACACGGTCATCACCAGCGCCATCCACGGCAAGCCCGTCGGCGCCGGCGACCTGGTCAAGGCGTTCGAGGTCACGCCGGCCAAGAAGCTGGTCTGGAGCATACCGAGCGCGACCGCCAAAGGCAACATGGGCAACATCCAGATCCTCGACGTGCCCGGCGACGTCTACCGGTTTGAAGTCTTCAAGTAGGCACTCGAAGGTGGCAGCGCATCACGGGGCGCAGCCGTGAAGGAGGTGGCGCATGGATACCGACGCATGGATCAAAGTCAGAGACGCTTTTGTCAGCTTGGGCAACCTGGACGACGCGTTGGGCTTTGCCGTTACAATCGCATGGCTGGTGGGCTGGTATATCCTGTACCACATGGTTCGCCTCTCCTTCTTGAAGTGGATCATCGCGGGCGACATCCTCTATGTCGTCCTCTGGCTGTTTGACCATCACGAACGATTCATCGGTTATCCGGCATACCCGTACGGCATTGAGCTGTCGACCGTTCTCTTTGCGGTGGGCAACGCGATCAGTCTTGCGGCTAACGCGCTGTGCGCAATCGGGCTGTGTCTGGCTATTCGACACCTTCAGAAAGAATGGGCTGAACAGGAATGCCGGCAACGGCCCGGATCGGCTCAGCCGTGACAGGCGCGAAAGCAGGGCGCGCGGCGCTGCGCATAGGACGATGCAGAGCGCGCGGCCATGCATTCTGGGACGGCACGGCGACGCACAATCCTAACGTCCACATCCCGCTGCGAAACCAGCCCTGATGGCCTGCTAAGGAGGACGCTCTCATGACAACGAGAACCGCGCTCGTGTTTGGACTTGCCTTGGCGGTGACGAGCACAGCTTCGGCTGCCACGGATTTCTATGTCGCCCCCGCCGGGGCCGACGGCAACCCAGGCTCGGCGGCGAAGCCCTTTGCCACGCTGGCCCGCGCCCGCGACGCGGTGCGCGCGTCGGGCAAGCTGCGGAAAGAGCCGGTGACCGTACACGTGCTGCCGGGCGTGTATTACCTGCCGGAAACGCTGACGTTCACGCCCCAGGACGCGGGTACCGTGGCCGCGCCGGTTGTCTACCAGGCCGAGCCGGGCGGCGAGGCGGTCGTGAGCGGCGGCGTCAAGCTCGACCTGAAATGGGAGCCTTACAAAGGCGGCATCGTGCAGGCGAGGCTCCCGGCCGGCCTGGCCATGGACCAGCTCTTCGTCAACGGCGAGCGGCAGCACATGGCGCGCTATCCGAACTACGACCCGGACCAGCGGATGATGCACGGCTACGCCGCGGACGCCTTCAGCAAGGAGCGCGCCGCACGCTGGGCCGACCCCGCCGGCGGCTTCATGCACGCCATGCACCCGGCGCATTGGGGCGACATCCACTTCCGCATCACCGGCAAGAAGCCCGACGGCTCGCTCGCGTACGAGGGCGGCTGGCAGAACAACCGCGGGTCGGCCATGCACAAGGAGCACCGCTTCGTCGAGAACGTGTTCGAGGAGCTTGACTCGCCCGGCGAGTGGTTCCACAGCGCCAAGGCGGGCGTGCTCTTCTACTATCCGCCCGCCGGTCTTGACCTCAAGGCCGCGACGGTCGAGGCCGTGAGGCTGCGCCATCTGATCGAACTCAGGGGCGAGCCGGGGCGGCCGGTTTCCTTCGTCAGCCTGCGCGGCCTGACGTTCCGGCACGCGGCGCGGACGTTCATGGAGAACCGCGAGCCGCTGAACCGCAGCGACTGGACCACGTATCGCGGCGGCGCGGTCTTGGCCGAGCGCACGGAGGACTGCCAGCTCCTCGACTGCGCCTTCGATCAGGTCGGCGGCAACACCGTCTTCGTGAACGGCTACAACCGGCGTTTCGTTGTGCGCGGCTGCCTCATTCAGTCCAGCGGCGCCAACGGCGTGGCGTTCGTCGGCGACGCCAAGGCCGTGCGGAGCCCGCTGCTGAATTACGGCCAGGCCTTCGACTACGCGGCGCTCGACCGCACGCCCGGCCCGCTCACCGACAGCTATCCGTCTGACTGCCTGGTGGAGGACTGCATCATCACGCGCACCGGCACCTTCGAGAGACAGACCGCGCCGGTGCAGATCTCGATGGCGCTGGGGGTCACCGTGCGCCACTGCTCGATCTACGACGTGCCGCGCGCGGGCGTCAACATCAGCGAGGGCTGCTGGGGCGGCCACGTGGTCGAGTTCTGCGACGTCTTCGACACCGTCAAGGAGACCGGCGACCACGGCAGCTTCAACTCGTGGGGGCGCGACCGCTTCTGGCACCCCGACCCGAAGGTCATGAACCGCGAGGTCGCGGCCGACCCGAAGCTGCCGGCGCTGGACGTGCTCAAGCCGAACATCCTGCGCAACAGCCGCTGGCGCTGCGACCACGGTTGGGACATCGATCTCGACGACGGCTCGAGCCACTACGAGATCTACAACAACCTGTGCCTGAACGGCGGCATCAAGAACCGCGAGGGCTACGCGCGCACGGTCACCAACAACATCGTGGTGAACAACACGTTTCACCCGCACGTCTGGCTGGCCAACAGCGGCGACGTGTTCAAGCACAATATCGTGATGGGCGCGTACCGGCCCGCCGTCATGCCGCCCAATGACACGTGGGGGCGTGAGGTCGACTACAATCTCTTCACCACGGACGAGGGCGACCGTACCCGCTTCGCGAAGAACGGCTGCGACGCCCACTCCCTGTCCGGCGACCCGCTGTTCGTCGATCCGGCCGCCGGCAATTACCAGGTCAAGGACGGTTCGCCCGCGCTCAAGCTCGGCTTCAAGAACTTTCCGATGGATCAGTTCGGCGTGCAGAAGCCATCGCTCAAGGCGCTCGCGCGGACGCCGGAGCTGCCGCAGCTCATGAAGGATGCGAAGGTCGCGGTCGCGCGCGCGGCGCGTCCGGACTACTTCTGCCGGGCGCGCGTCCGCGACATCGAGGGGCTCGGCGACCGCTCCGCCTACGGGCTGCCGGACGAGACGGGCGTGCTCCTGCTGGACGTCCCAGCCGACAGCGCGCTTGCCAAGGCCGGCCTTGTGAAGGACGATGTGATTCTCGCGTGCGACGGCAAGCCGGTGCGGAACGCCGGCGACCTGCGGGCGATTCTAGCCCTAGCAAAAGGCGCGCCGCTGATGGTGTCGGCCCTGCGCAGGCAGCAGACGGTCGCGGCCGAGGTGCGCGACGATGCGGTTGTCACCGCCGAGTCCGCCGAATCCGCCGAAGGGTTCAAGTCCCTTGCGCTGACCCGTGCAGGCCTGGCGCTGCCGCTCAGGATCGCCGCGCAGGGCAAGACCAACAACGAGGCGCCGGCGGTCCTGGCCGACGGCAAGCTGGCGATGAACTACGGGCCGGTGTTTGGCAACGGCGTCGCGTCGGGCGCGTACAAGGCCGATCTGGGCGACGTGAAGCGCGTTGGCGCGGTCACCACCTTCTCCCACAACCAGAACAAGAACCGCGGGCGACAGAACTTTGTGCTCTACGGCAGCGAAGCGGCGGCCGACCCCGGCTGGGACGTGCTGGACACCCGCGTCTTCACGCCGCTTGCGGTTGTTGATACGCCGGCTGAGACGTCGTCGGTTTTCGTGGGCACGCGCATCAGCGGGAACGGCGGCGCGCCGCTCGGCTCGTACCGCTGGCTGGTCTGGCGCGTCTATCCCGTCACCGACAGCGCCGGCGGTGAAAACACGGCCTTCCAGGAGTTTCAGGTGTTCGCGGCGGAATGAGGAGGGAACAGAACGGCGAAGCGACTGTTACTTCTTCGGCTGTCTGCTTCTCGGATCGCTTTGAGCGTTTCGACGCCGCTCATATCCGGCATGCGGATGTCGAGCAGCGTCACATCCGGCAACGCCTTGCGGAATTGTGCAAGGGCCTGTCTGCCGTTTTCCGCTTCCGCTACCACTGTGATTTCGGGGGCGAGTTTGAGAATGGATCAAGGCGGGCAGCGGCCTGCTGTTCCTCTCGGGCGCGAACAGCTACAGCGGCGGGACGACGGTCAATGGGGGCACGCCCTGACGGACTGCATCTTGACGTGTGGCGGGCAGATCAGCTTCACCAACCTCAACTTCGCCGACTCCGCCTTCACGCTCGCGCCCGGAGGAGGCGATCCTCCCTGCCGGGGCTTTGCGTTGATCGAAGCCGCCTGGCTGGGCACCGCGACGTTTGCCAACGCATCTGGCACGATCAGTGGCAAACCCGCCCGGCTCTATCTGAGCGGCAACACCCTTAAACTGGCTCTGGGGCGCCCCTGCTTAGTCCTGAATGTCCTTTGATGGGCTTGACAGCTCGCCGCGCATGTGTTCTACTGGCGACATATTGTTCTAATAGAGGAACGGCGTTGTGTGTGCCGTACTCCTTAAGGAGATCCCTATGTACTGTGCAGTCCGTTTTGCGGCGCAGTCACTCCTCGGCGCAGGGCTTCTCGGGTTTGTCTGCCGTGCCCATGCCGGTCAAGTGGCCGTGACCACCACCAACGACGTCCGCACGCTCGGCAGCAATGCGAACGCAAACTACGGGACCGATCTGTATGTGTCTGCTTACTATGGAGCCGGCAATCAGCAGCGGACGTGGCTCAACTTTGACCTGGCCCCCTACGCCGGCAAGGCGCTCTCCTCCGCCCGGCTGACGCTGGTGGCCTACACCCAGTGGGGCGGCACCCTCGCGGGCGGATCCGTCGGATTTGCGAACGCGCCGTGGTCGCTCACGGGCGTCACGTGGAACAACCAGCCGTCGCTCACGCCGATCAGCGGCGTCATCGCCCCGAACGGCACCCACGCGGATGGCGCTCAGGTCGGATGGATCATCCCGGCTTCCGCTATGCAGAGCTGGGCCGACGGCACCTATACGAACGGCTTTGGCTTGAGCGGCGCCCTCGGCTCCACGCTGCATTTCAGGTCCAGCCGCAGCAGCGGCACGCCGAGCCTGATCTTCACGCCCATGGACGCCTTCGCGTCGGCCAGCAGCTCGTGGACGAACGCCGGCGCCGGCGCCTGGTCGGACGGGCTCAACTGGCTCGACCACACGCCCGCAGGCGGCGTCGGCCAGACCGCCACGTTCGCCGAGCCGACCGGCGCCTCGGCCACCCTGGACGCGGACCGCATGCTCAGCGCGCTTGTCTTTGACAACGCCGATCACACCATCGCCGGCACCAACACCCTCGCGCTCGAACGGGGCGCATCGCTGCCCGCCATCTCGGTCGGCGCGGGCCGCACGGCGGCTGTGCGCACGGTCTTGGCGTCGGTGGAGGGCTTTGACAAGACCGGCCCCGGCACTCTCGTGATCGCCAACGGCACCAACGCGCTGTACGGCACGGCCACCGTGAAAGAGGGGACGCTGTCGATCGGCTCGCGCTACTCGCTCGACAAGACGACGGCCGTGGTGGTTGAGAACGGCGCGGTGCTGCAGTCCAGCGCCGACTGGGGCACGGGCACCACCTTGGCCAACGGCATGGGCCCCGTCACGGTGAAAGCCGGCGGCACCCTCCGGGCGGCGTCGGTCGCGAACACGCTGCGGCGCGGGCTTGTGCTGAGCGGTGGCACCCTGGATGCGACGGTGGCCGCGAACTGGCAGCTCGGGCACTTTATTCTGGAATCGCCCTTGACCGTGACGGGCACCAACACCTCAACCATCTTCGCCGAGATTCGCTTGCGCGGCACGCAGGCGATTACGGTCAGCCCGACCGGCGACGCCAGCGGCAACGACTTGCTTATCACCAACCGCCTCGGGCACCTCAATAGTATTGATTGGGGCTATGTGGACAAGTATGGTGCCGGGACACTGGCTGTCAGCAGCGCCGCCAACGACCCCGGCAAGTACACCGTGAACGCCGGCCGGCTGCTCTTCATCGACAACATGTCTGGCGGCGGCAACGGCGGCATCAGCATCGCCAGCGGCGCGGTGGTCGAGGCGCGCATCAGCGCGTCGAAGGCCAACCCTAATACGGTTGCAGGCGCCGGTAAGCTGGTCAAAACGGGGCCGGGTCGGCTGGCGCTCTACTCGGCCACCCACACCGGCCCGACGGTAATTAGCAACGGCACGCTGGCGGCCTCGGTCATGGTCGGGGCTGCGCGACACTTCGACGTGTTCTCATTGGGCCTGACCAACGGCGCGGCGGTCACGCAGTGGGACGACCTGAGCGGCAGCGGCGCGCACGCGACCGTCCCGAGCGGCAACGCCAGCCCGACCTTCGTCTCGAACGCGGTGCCGGGCGGCCTGCCCGCGCTCTACTTCGCGAAGAACGGCGGCGCCACGGCCAGCGGCGCGTTGAAGTTCTCCATTGACGGCGCCGTCCGCTCGATCTTTTCGGTCTTCAAGGGCAACAGCTTCCTGCTGACGGACTCACGGCTCCAAGCCTCTGGCGGCAGCTACCACTTCCACCGGACCACGGATGACAAACCCACCGATTCACTGTGGGACAACCAATACGCGAGCGCGAACCTCAAGAACGGCTCGAACTACGTGAACACGCTCTACATGCCGACACCGGCCTTGACCGCCATGCCCACGAACAGCAACAACGGCTTCAACCTCATCGAGACCATCACGACCGGCAACGTGACGGCCGACTCCTTCAACAAGGACCGCGGCACGATCCACGCCGGCAACCAGTACCACGCCGAGCTGGCGCTCTTCGACAGCGCCGTGTCGGAGGCGCGCCGACTGCAGATCGAGGCCTACCTCAACAAGAAGTGGTTCGGCGCCGGCGCGGGCGCCGGCAACTGCTTCTCAACGAACTCCGCCGTGACACTCTACAACGGCAGTACGCTTGACCTCACGAGCGAGAACTACCAGACGCTCGCCTCGCTTGCCTCCACGGACGGTCTGGGCAGCAAGGTCGCGCTCGGTATGGCGGCGCTAACGGTGGGCAATGCCAACACAAACAGCTTCGACGGCGCGATCACGGGCCTCGGCGGCAGCCTGACCAAGGTCGGCAGCGGTACGCTGACGCTCGCAGGCACCAACACCTACGGCGGGATCACAACGGTGGGCGAGGGCGCGCTGCGCGTGAGCGGCGCGCTCGTTGGTGCCGGCGCGGTGGGCGTGGCCTCCAACGCGACGCTCAGCGGCACGGGGCGGATTGCGGGCTCGGTCACGCTAGCCGCCGGCGCGGTGCTTGCGCCGGGCGCGGCTGACGGCGAGGTCGGCTCGCTGACGGTCGGCGCGCTCAACGCAGCCGCAGGCGGCACGGTGCGGATCGACGCGCGCGCGGACGGCGCGTGTGACGCGGTGGCTGTGCAGGGCGCGGCGGATCTGTCAGGAGCGTCGCTGGTTGTCTCGGGCTCCACTATATTGACCCCTCATGAAGCTTACACTGTTCTGACCTGCACGGGCACGCCGACGCCCTTTGCCTACGTGTCGGCGCCCGGTGGCTGGCGCGTCAGCTACCGCGAGGGACGCGCCATCCTGGTTTCGTCGGGAACGATGATCATAGCGCTCTGAGGAGCCACGGATAGACGAAGTGGCAATGGACGATGAGTAAGGAGTGGGGCATGAAGATTCGATTCCTGCTGTTGACGTCGGCCGTGGCCGCGCTGTCGCACCCGCTGGCCGCCGCGACGATTGCGTTTGATTCGCCTGCGAATATCGTATCGACGAATGACGTGAGCCTGGAAGGAACGCTGGCTTACGCCTACAACTTGGGAAACGTATCGGTGCCGAGCCGAACGGTCAACGGCGTGACGTTTGTCGGGCTGGCAAACACGAACGGCAATGCGGATTTGACTTTTTCGCCGGGGCTGTTAACGGGCGCGTCGAACGAGGGCGGCACGGCGGTCTTCATCCAATGAAAACGGCACTACTCTGGTTATGTGTGCCTGTTCTAACAGTCTTGGCTCAGGCTGAAGCCCCCTTGGCGGCGGCGCCCTTTGAGCTGAGCCGCGTGCGTCTGCTGGACGGGCCGTTCAAGCAGCTCCAGGAGCTGCACCGGACCGGGCTGGTCGGCCAGCTGGAGCCGGACAAGCTGCTGTTCGGCTTTCGCAAAACAGCGGGCCTCCCGCAGCCTGGGGCCGTTCAATCGGGCTATGGCGGCTGGGACAGCGGCTTCATCGCGGGCCACTACGGCGGCCACTATCTCTCGGCCGCGGCTCGGATGTTCGCCGCCACGGGGGACGCGACCTTCCGCGACAAGGCGTCCTATATGGTGAAGGTCTTAGCCGAATGCCAGGGCCAGCTCGGCGGCGGCTATCTCTCGGCGTTCCCCGCCGCCAAGTTCGACCAGCTTGAGAAGAACCCGCACAAGGCCTCGGTTCCCTACTACACCATCCACAAGATCATGGCCGGCCTGCTGGATGTTCACGTCTGCTGCGACAATGCGCAGGCGCTGGACGTCGCGGAGCGGATGGCCGACTGTTTTGCCGCGCGCTTTGCTAAGCTGACGCCCGAGCAGATCGAGGCGCTCCTGCGCACCGATTATACCGGCAACCCGGTCAACGAGTTCGGTGGTATGGCCGAGGTGCTTAGCGACCTCTACCGGCTCGCGGTCAAGCGGGGCGACGCCGCTGCGGGCCGCCACTTGACGTTCGCGGCGCTCTTCAACCGGGCGTGGCTGATCGAGCCGCTGCTTCAAGGGCTGGACCGGCTCGACGGGCTGCACGGCAACACGCACGTGGCGCAGGCGTGCGGCCTCGCGCGCTACGCGTGCGCCAGCGGTGACGCGCGGGCGGGGCAGGCGGCCGAGGCGTTCTGGGGCTTCGTTGTCCGCGACCACGCCTTCGCCATCGGCGGCAACGCCTTTGACGAGAAGCTGCGCGCGGCGCGCACCGAGGTCGCGGGTACCGGCGCTGCGGCGCTTTCTCCCAAGACCGCCGAGACCTGCAACACGCACAACATGCTCAAGCTGACGCGCCACCTCTTCGAGCGCGAGCCGAAGGCGGCCTACGCGGATTTCATGGAGCTCGCGCTGTACAACCACATCCTAGCCTCGATCGCGCCGGACAGCGGGCACGTGACGTACTTCACGCCGCTGCGGCCCGGCGACTTCCGTACCTATCTCAACGAGCCCTACTGCTGCCAGGGCACGGGGATCGAGAATACCGCGCGTTTCGGCGAGGCGATCTACTTTCATCGCGACGCTACGCTTTGGGTGAACCTCTACATCCCGTCGGCCCTCGACTGGAGTGAGCAGGGGTTGAAGGTGCGGCTGGCAACCGCGTACCCGGAAACGGGCCGAGTCCGGCTGACGTTCGAAGCCGCCGCGCCGGTGACCGCGACGGTGAAGCTGCGCATACCGGCTTGGATTGACGGGTCTTTACGCCTTGCGGTGAACGGCGACGCGCAACCGGTCAGCGCCAATCCGGGAGGCTACCTGCCGGTGACGCGGCGCTGGCAGAGCGGCGACAGCCTAGAACTGACCCTGCCCTTGGCCCTGCGGGCGCGGCCCAGCATGGATGATCCGGCGACCGTTTCGCTCTTCTACGGCCCCGTTGTGCTCGCTGGCGAAATGGGGCGCGACGGAATGCCGGCCAGCGACATCGCGGGCAAGGACGCCTTTGTCAATGCCACCCCCTGGCCGGCGCCAGTGTTCGTGCGCGAGTCGCCGGCGCAGGCGGCTTGTTCGGTTGAGCCGGTTCCCGGGGCGCCGCTGACCTTTACGGCCGACATGCTCAATCCGGCTGACCGGACGGCCATGCGCGTACGGCTGTCGCCTCTGTATCGCGTGCACCACCAGCGTTTCGCCGTGTACTGGAAGGTGGTGCAACCAAGCGTCACGCCCGAATGGCGCTAAGACAAGCGACGGCTCGGCTCAGCCTCGCCCCCCACCCTGCGGATTTGCATTGAACATGGAGGGTGAAGCTGTGCTGAGCCGCTGTAAGCGAGGCGCGCGCGCTTATCTTAGCGCCATTCGCATGACGCCCAAAGCGAGGGAGAGAGACGTGGTACAGCAGTGATCCGGACAACGTAAGAAGAGAAGGACGTGAGCGATGAGGGCTGAATCGGTTAGGGGTGTTTGTGTCATTGCGCTTGCGGTATCGGCCTGGTCCTCCATGCAGGCGGGCGCGGCAGAGCCAGTGACGGTTCTGGTCGACGGCGCGGCTCCGCGCGTCGCGGTGAGCCCCAGCCTGTACGGGATCTTCTTCGAGGAGATCAACCATGCGGGTGAGGGCGGGCTCTACGCGGAACTGGTGATGAACCGCGACTTTGAAATCACTTCGCTGCCGAAGGGCGCAAGCTGGGCCGGCAACCTCCTGCGCACGAAGGCCGACTGGCAGGAGCGCAAGTGGTTCGGCAACGAACTGTGGGGCTGGAGGCTGCTGGCGGAGGGCGTCGCGAAAGGCTCGCTTAAACTGGTGGACGACGCACCGCTGAACGACGCGAACCCGCACTCCATGCGCGTCACCGTGCGCGACGCGTCGGGCCGCGTCGGCGTGGTCAACGACGGCTTCTGGGGAATGAACGTCCAGAAGGGCAACTGGTATGACCTGTCGTTCTTTGCTCGCGCGACGAACGGCTCGCCGTTTGAGGTCACGGCGGCGCTGGAGAGCGCCAGCGGGCGCGAGTGTTACGGCCGGGCGACCGTGTCGGGCGTGGCCGGCGACTGGAAGCAGTACCGCTGCTCCATACAGGCGGCCGAGTCTGACGCGGCTGCGCGGCTCAGCCTGACGGTGACGCGCGTCGGCACGCTTCAGCTCGACGTGGTGTCGCTCTTTCCGCGCGACACGTTCAAGGGCCGGCCTAACGGATTGCGGCCGGATTTGGCTCAGGCGCTGGCGGACTTGAAGCCGGCCTTCGTGCGGTTTCCGGGCGGCGCGATCGTGGGTGGCATGAACCTCGACAACCGCGTGCAATGGAAACACTCGGTCGGGCCTATCGAGCGGCGCCGCGGCACCGCCAACCTCTGGGGCTATTGGACGAGCAACGGGCTTGGCTTCCACGAGTACCTTCAACTGTGCGAAGACATCGGCGCGGCTGCGCTGTGGGTCTGCAACCCCGGCTTCAGCGACAACTACCGTCACGCCGAGTACGCACCTCCGGAGAAGGTCGGCGAGTTCGTGCAGGAGGCGCTGGACGCGCTTGAGTATGCGCTGGGGCCGACGAATTCAACGTGGGGCGTGCAGCGCGCGGCCAACGGCCACCCGGCGCCGTTCCCGCTGCAGTACATCGAAATCGGCAACGAGGCGAGCACGGCCGTCTACCGCACGAACTACCTGTCTTTCTATCAGGCGATCCACAGCCGGTATCCGGCGCTCACGATTATCAGCAACCAGCGCATCAAGGGCGCGCCTGTCGCGATGGTGGACGACCATAAGTACGGCGATGCCGCGTCTTTCTTCGCGGCCTTCGACACGTACGACGCGGCCGACCGCAGCGGGCCGAAAGTCTATGTCGGCGAGTTCGGCTGCAATCGCGGGGTGGGGCAGGGCAACCTGATGGCGGCGCTCGCCGAGGCCGCCTATCTTCTCGGCCTCGAGCGCAACAGCGATATCGTGCGCATGGCCTCGTACGCGCCGTTGCTCTTCCACGTGAACGATGTCGCCTGGCCTGTGAACATGATCGGGTTCGACAGCTCCCGCGTGGCGCCGCGTTCGTCGTACTACGTGCAACTGATGCTGGCGCAGAACCGCCCGGACGAGATCCTTCAGACGAAGGTCGAGCCTGCTGTTGCGGCCCAGGAAGCAGAGGTGTTCGCCGTCGCGGGGCTGGAGCGAAAGACGGGCGACGTGCTGGTGCGCGTGGTCAACCGCTCCGCTCTGGCGCGCGAGGTCCGAATCAAGTTGCAGGGCGTTGCGGCGGTTGGGCCGACGGCCCGCGTGACAACGTTGTGGTCCGCAGATCCTGAGCGGGAAAACACGGTGGACGAGCCGGACGCCGTAATTCCCGTGTGTTCGGAGTTCGGCGGCGCGGGCTCCGATTTCTCGTATCCGGTTCAGCCCTGTTCGTTTACAATTCTCCGGTTGAGTCAAGCACGCCATGGAATCGATCAGATATGAGCTGCATCGAGTACGTCGGGGGGTGACGCGGCTTCTGCCGTTCCTCGCCCTTTGTCTTGCTTGCGCGCCCGCTCGCGCCCAGCCCGCGCCGCCCGCCTGGATCGCGCCGGCTCCGGCCGAGGCGCCGGCGCGCGTCGCGCTGACCTGGGCCGCCGTGTCGAACGCGGTCTCCTACACCGTCAAGCGCTCGGCCGCGCCCGGCGGGCCGCATGCGCCGCTGGGCAGCGTGACCTCGAACGCGTTTACGGACGCCACCGCCTCGCCAAGCCAGACCTGCTACTACGCCGTCTCGACAGTTGACGCGACCGGCGAGAGCGTGGGCCTGCGCGAGGTGGCCGCGTCGCCAGGCGTCATCGTCGACAACAGCGATGCGAGCGGCGTCGCTTCAACGGGCTCTTGGCTGGTCTCGGCACTACCCGGATACTACGGGGCCAACTCCGTCTATGCGACCAGCACCGCTTCGAACGCGCCAACGGCCACGTTCACCTTCACGCCCGCATTGCCTTTCACGGGAAACTACGACATCTACCTGCGTTGGACGGCCCACGCGAACCGTTCGAGCGACACGCCGGTCGACATCGCCCTGCCCGACGGAACCAACACCGTGTCGGTGGACCAGACGCAAAACGGCGGCACCTGGATGCCGCTCGGCACCTTCGCCTGTGAGGCCGGCTCCTCGGCCAGCGTCACAGTCAGGAACAACACAGGCTTGGCCGGAAAGAACGTCTCCGCCGACGCCGTGCAGTTCGTCCCGCATCTGACGCCGTGTGCGCCGGCATCTGACAGGCCCGGCGACTATACGCTGCTGTCGCTCGAAGATGACTTCGACGGTTCCAACGTCAATGCTGCGGTATGGGGCACGTTCATGGGGCGCAGCAGTTACAGCGTGTCCGGCGGCAAGCTGCATCTGACGCTGCGCTACAAGGGCGCTGTTCCGCTCACGAACGCCACGCTTGGCGAACTCGAAAGCGAGGCCAACTGGGCGGACGGCGGCATCGTGGCCGACCACGCCCAGAAGTTCGGCTACCACGAGGCCCGCCTCCGCCTGCCGCAGCTCCCTGCGCGCGGTGTGGACACCGCCTACTGGCATGCCGCGACGGACGAGCTGCTCAGCGGCTATGAGATCGACGCGCCCGAGTTCTTCAACAAAGACACCGACGGCTCCTCCAACAAGTACGGCTTCGGCGTGTGGGACCACATCGACGGCGCCCGCACCTGGGACTACTCGCGCAACTATTCTACGCTCGGTGACGTCACGCGCTACGTCACCGTCGGACTCGAGTGGCGGACCGACAACTCGACGGTGGTCTACCTGAACGGCGTGAAGGTCTACACCGCCCCTTCGTCGGGGATGAACGACACCGAGTCCATCTTGCCCGCCAACGTCATCCTCAGCACCAAGGTTCTCGACTGGCTGCATCCCAACGCCGCGCTCGACGGCGCGGAGGCCCTGTGGGACTACGCCCGCTACTACCAAAAACCCGGCTGGCTCGGCGCCGCAGACGGCGTCTGGAGCAACACGGCGAACTGGGGCGCCGATGGCCTTCCCGTGCCGGGTTTCGCGGCCGTCTTCAACGTGCCTTCAACACCGGCGGCCGTCACCGTGAATGCGACCCAAGATCTGCAGTCGGTCTTCTTCGACAACGCGTCCCTTCCGGCCCATCTCTTCGGCGGCCTCGGCGTGCTGCGGCTCGGTGCCGGAAAATCCGGCGACGCATCGGCGACGCACGGCGGTATCGTCGTCAACACCAACGTCCGCTCGAACCAGACCTTCAACACCGCGCTGATCGGCCTCAGCAACCTCCAGTTCGCCAACCTGAGCCGCGCCGCCGGCGTCACCCTCTTCCTCAACGGCCCGATCACCGGTTCCGGCTCGCCGCACGATGTCGATTTCATCACCACGGTGAACGCGATCGTCCTCGGGCAGCCGCTCGGCGCCGGTCTCCGCCATGTCAGCAAAGCGGGCGACTATAACTTGACCTTGCCGACCAACAGCCAGCACACCGGCGAAACGCGCATCGCCCGCGGACCGGTCTCGATCGACGCTCTGTCCTCGCTCGGCATCTCGGCGCAAGCCGCGCTCGTCTTCCGCCCTCGCTACAAGCACTCCGACGCCTATCGCCCCCGGCTCACCTACCGCGGCGCAGCCGCCGTGTCCGAGCACCCGATCATCCTGAGCAACTGGCAGGCCGACGGCGTGCTGGACGCCTCCGGCAGCGGTCCGCTGACGTGGGCCGGAAGCATCTCCATCGGCCCCTATGAACTCGGCTCCACCCACGCCTTGACCACGCAGGGCACCTTCACGCTCGGCGGCACCAACACGCAGGACAACGTATTCGCGGCCGACCTTACCGACGCGGGCGCGACGGTGACCAACGGCGCGGAGATCGCCGAAGCCACGCTGAAGCTCACCAAAGCCAACTCGGGCACCTGGGTGCTGGCTGGCAGCAACACGATTAAAGCCGCCGTCAGCGTCACGGGCGGCAAGCTCGTCGTCGGGCAAGGCCTGCTCGGCTCGCTCGACGCGCCGGGCGTCAGCGTCTCCGGCGGCGCGGAGTTCGTGCTCGCGCGCGAGGACGACGTGACGTTCGGCGTGCCCGTGTCCGGCTCAGGCGCGCTGCGCAAGCGCGGAGCGGGAACCCTCACGCTGAGCGGCGCCCATGCGCCGGCCGGCGGCACGAGCGTCGACGCCGGAACCCTGGCGCTGATCGGCAGCATCACGGGCAGCGTGACTGTCGCCTCGTCCGCCACGCTTACGGGCACAGGTGAGATCGTCGGGGGAACCACCGTTTACGGAGCGCTCACGGCCGCTCCGCTCCGCTTCAAAGGCGCGCTCGCTCTGAAGAGTTCAGGGCGCCTGCTGTGTCCCTTTGCGGGCAACAGCGGCAGCGCGCTGGGCCTCCTCGCCGCTTCCAACGTCAGCGTCACCGCCGGGGCGAAGGTGGATGTGTTGTTCAACGGGCCGGGGAGCACGGTCAACCTCATCAGGACTTACTGGCGCACAGCGCATGCCTATCCTTTACTGACGGCCGCCTCAATCGCGGGCACGCTGGCGCTCGGAACGCTCAGTCCCGACGCGGCGGGCCACTCCGCTGCGGCTTACGGCGACTTCTCGCTCCAGAGCGGCCCCACGAACGTCAGCCTGCTGTGGACGCCGCTCCCCGGCCTTCCCGACGTCGATGATCCCGCCGTTACGATCACCGCGCCGCAGGCAACCCCCGTCGCAGTTCCCAGCCGCCTCACGGCGTTGCGGGTCTCAGCGGCGGTCACGGGCGGGCCGACAACCGTATTCGCGTGGTCGCAGGTCAGCGGTCCCGGAACCATCGCGTTTGACAGCGCCGCGTCCCCGGAGACCCTGGCGCGCTTCTCGGCCGACGGCACGTACGTGCTCCGCGCCGCGGCCAGCAACGCGCTGGGCGCGGCGAGCGCCGAGTTCACGGCGCTCGTGAATCCGCCCGCGGCTCTGACCTTCCGCCAGGGCGTCAGCGGCTACGCGCACGCGGCCACCTTCATCCGCGGCGACTCGACGAACTGGAACTCCGGCGCGCGCGACCAGTTGCTTGTCGGCCGCAACAACGGCGGCCTGCGTGCGCTGTTCGCCTTCGACCTCGCCGCCATTCCAGCCGAAGCGAGCGTGCAGAGCGCGTCGCTGGACCTGTGGACGGCCGCGTCCGGTTCGGGCACGCTGCTCGACACGCTCGGGCTGCACCGGCTGCTGACGACGTTCGTCGAAGGCACGGGCGACGGCAGCTCCGCCGCGAACGGCGCAGGCAGCGGCGCGGACTGGGCCACGCGCACGGGAAGCCCGGCCGCGCCGTGGGCCACGCCCGGCGGCGCGCCCGGCGCGGACTACGAGGCCGCGCCTCTCGCGACCCTCGCGGGCTTCAACCCGAGCAGTACACCCACGGGCACGCAGTTTACGTTCGGGCCGACTGCGGAGCTGACCGCCGCCGCCGTCGGCGCCGTGGCGGCCGATCAGCCTCTCGGCTTGTTACTGCGCATGACGAACGACCTCGCGGGCGGCAGCATCTTCGCGCGTCTCGCCTCGGACGACAACGGGACGCTCGCCCGGCGGCCGCAGTTGAACGTGGCGCTGGCGTATCCGACGGCACCCGGCGTCTGGGCCGGACCGGCACCATCCCCGTTTGCCGGAATCGCCGCTAGCCTCGCCGGCAGCGTCACCAACGCCTCGTCCGCGCGGTGGTCTGTGGTCAGCGGGCCGGGTGCCGTTCTGTTCGGCGACGCGGCCTCGCCCGCGACGAGCGCGGCGTTCAGCCAGCCCGGCGGCTACGCCCTGCGGCTGACCGCCAGCAACGCGCTGGCCCAGACGTCCGCCGATCTGGCGGTCACCGTCGCGCCCGCCGTGCCGCCGCAGCTCGGCGCGTTCGCGCTCAGCAACGGCCAGTGCTGGCTCCGGTTCAGCGGTGTGACGGGCCTGACCTACTCCGTGCAGGCCTCCTCGAATCTCGCCTCGTGGTCCACGATCTTCGTGACCAACCCGGCCGCGCTGCCGCTCCTCTGGTCCGACCCGGACGCAGCGGCGCACCGGGTGCGCTTCTACCGCGTCCTGCTCGGCGAATGAGCACGGCGTTACGGCGCGAGGCGAAGGGGCGCGGCAGCGGACGCCCCGGCGCACCTAGACGTCTTTGCCCTTGGCGAGCAGGAGGAGCTGACGGATGCGGTTGGGGTGCAGCATCAGGATGCAGACGCCGCCCAGGGCGTTGCCGAGCGTGACAGGAATGAGGTTCCACGCGATCGACAGGTGCTCCGCCAAACAGGCCTGCTTGGCGAGAAGCCCCGCCGGAATCAGGTACATGTTCGCCACGCAGTGCTCGTAGCCTGAGGCGACGAAGGCCATGATGGGCAGGATGCAGCAGGCGATCTTGGAGATGATGTCCTTCGAGATGCTCGACATGATCAGCGCGAGAATCACAAGCATATTGCAGAGGATGCCCCGGCAAAAGGCCTCGCCAAACTTCAGCCCCAGCTTGGCCTGCGCCACCGTAGCAGCATACGCGCCCACCTCGGTTGCCGCGCCGTGCCGCGCCAGCAGCCCGGACGCGTGCACGAGCGCGACCAGCAGCAGCGCCCCGGCCAAGTTGCCGAGGAAGACCACCGCCCAGTTCTGAAGGATCCGGGCGATAGGCACGCGGCCCGTCAGCGCCGCGACCACCATGATGATGTTGCCGGTGACCAGCTCCGCGCCCGCCACGACGACCAGCACGAGCCCCACGCCGAAGACCGCGCCGCTGACGATCTTCCCGAGCCCCGCCTGCATCGCCACGAGGAACAGGTGGGAGCCTACGCCGATATAGAGGCCGGCCAGCAGGCCCAGCAGCAAAAGCTGCCACGGCTCGGTGTTCGCCTTCTTGATGCCGAGCAACGAAATCGCCTGCGTCGCCTGTTTGTAGGAGAGCGAGGGCTCATACGGGGCGTCGGCGCCCCCTGTCTTCTTAGCGGCAGTCGTGTCGGATTTCATGGCGAGCAGTGTCACAAAATGGCGGGATGGCGTCAAGCGCCGGCGGATCGGTGTGCTTGACATCTTGTCTCAGCTTTTGGCAAGCTTCTGCTATGAAGTGGGCGTGCCTTATCGGTTCAGGCATGAGTCCGGCCTGCGCGGGCCGGTGCCGGTCGAGAAGACCAACCCGCAAGCCGCTGCTGACCTTGGCCGGGCCGACGCGGTGTGGGCGCTGCGCCCGTTCAGCCGGAGGCTAATGATGAAAGACGATGACGATCTCGATACGATTCCGGATGAGCCCAAGACTGGTAGAGAGAGGCTGGCCGAGGAGTTGGCCGACAACGATAATAACAAGCGGCGTTCCGGGAGCGAGGCCCGGTTCGAAGGGTTTAGCCAGCGGCGCCAGAACTTTCTCGATTTGCACGGGAACGGGGGGGCTGGGGGGCCGGGCGGGCCAAGGCCCAACACGCGTTCGGCGGATCCGTCCAGACCGACGACGTGAGGCTGCCGCCCGGGATGGAACCGGCTGTGGGTCAGCTGCCGGCCCGCACGCGGCGGCGGAAAGACTCGACGGAGAAGTCCGCGAGGTCGGTCAGAATCCAGTCGGCCGGCGAGATGTCCTGCGGGTGGGCGCAGGGGCGGGACAGGGCCACGCACCACATGCCGGCGGCCTTGGCCGCGGCGACGCCTGCGCCCGAGTCCTCGAACACGAGGCAGCGCTCGGGCGGCACGCCCAGCCGCTGGGCCCCGAGCAGAAAGCCGGCGGGGGAGGGCTTGCCGGGCGCGTAGTCCTCCGCGCCGAGCACGAAGCGCACGGCAGACGCCGCGTCGAGCAGGCGCACGGCCTCCTCGACGTCCGCGTGCGGCGAGCCCGAGACGATGATCACGGGGTGGCTCTCGGCCAGCTTTTTGAGCAGGGCGGAGGAGGAGTGGATGACCACGCTGTCGCCCTGCTCGCGCAGGCGCAGATACACTTCGCGCAGGCCCTCCGCCATCGTGTGCGAGGCGGTCGCGGAAAGCGTGGGAAAGCGAGAGGTGATGTCGCGGTAGATGTCCATCCACGACCGCCCGAAAACCATGTGTAGGAGCGCGTCCTTCGAGCACTCGCAGCGTCGCTCGGCAAGGTAGACGCGCATGGCCTCGGCCCAGAGCAGCTCTGTGTCGACCAGCGTGCCGTCGAGATCGAAGATGAAGGCGTCAATCGTCATGTCGGGTCAGCCGCGCCCTGGCAGCACTTCTTGAACTTCTTGCCGCTGCCGCAGGGGCAGGGGTCGTTGCGGCCCACCTTGGGCTCGTCCCGCCGCACGGGGTCGGGCCCGAAAATCTTGCCGTCCAGGAAGCGCCACTCGCCCTCCATTTTGGCAAACTCGGCGCGCTCGTGATGGTCAAAGGTCGTTTCGTTGACCGAATAGTGGGCGATGAACTCGACCGCACCGGTTTCGTCCTTCTCGCCGCCGAGCTCATGGGAGAGGATCTCGATGCCCGTCCACTTGGCGGACTCCGCCCACTTGCGGCTGCTTTCGGCGTCGAACTCCTTGCGCACTTTGGGCCCAGACGTCTTGTAGAGGTAGTCCACGGCGCCCATGGCGTAGGCGCAATAGCGCGAGCGCATCAGGGCGATGGCGGTTTTGGGTTTCGCACGGTCGAGCAGGAGCGGCTCGCAACAGGTCTCAAACGCGAGGCCGCTTCCGCAAGGGCAAAGGTCGCTCATGTATCCACATCCTCCGATCACTGGGTGCCGCGCAAAAGGTACGGGTCTCCGGCACGAATGCGCTTACTTTACAGAAAGCCGCCGCTCGCCGCAATGCCGAAAAGGGCAAAGTCGGGCCAACAAACTCTTGACTTGCCTTTTCGGCCCACACCAATAATATACGTATACAAGGATTTCAGGCTGTGTGCCAATTCGGAACGGAGTCATGCCGGGAGGTCGCCATGGCGTTAAAGCGTGCGGTCATGTGTGCGGCGGTGGTCGGCGCGGCGTGTGCGGCCAAGGCTCAGGTGATCCAGTGGAATTTCGGGACGACGGCGGTGTCCGCTGCGCCGTCGACTGACACGGTCGCCAGCGTGTCGGGCGGGGAGGTTACGAACGGGAACTGCTACGGATCAGCGGCGACGATCAGCAGCACCTCCGCATCGAGCGGGTATGCGGGGGCCTCGGGGACTTATAACGCCTGCGTGGTCGCCCGCTCGAACGCGTTGAATACGGCTTCAGGCGGGTCGGGCTACTTTCAGTTCGTTCTGACGCCTCAGGCCGGCCATACGCTGAGCGTGACGAACCTAAGCTTCGGCTCCCGGTGTACAGCCACAGGCCCCCTGGCGTACTGTGTGCGCAGCAGCCTCGACGGCTACGGGGCTGATCTGGCGGCAGGTGCCCTCACAAACACCGGCGTCTGGGCGCTCAAAGAGGTCTCGCTGTCGGCGACGTCGGCGGTTGCGGGCGCGGCGGTGACGTTCCGCCTCTACGGCTACCATGGAACCAGCTCGCCGGCGTCGGGCTCGGCCAACTGGCGTATCGACGACCTGACCGTGGCGGCGAACGCGCAGTCGGCCGCGGTGGCCACGCCGCCTGGCCTCGAGCAGGTTGCGCCGCAGAGCGTGCGTGCGGGGAACACGCTGGCTTTCAGCCTGGACGTCACGCCGACGGACGGCGACCCGGTCACGTACACCAACGCGACAGCCTCGGCCGGCGTGACGGGCGCGTGGTCGCTGGAGGCAGGGATCTTCAGTTACACGCCAGCCGACGCGGACGTCGGCGCGCGATCCTTCACCTTCGACGTGGCGGACAAGGACGGCACGAACGCGATGACCGCGGCGGTGACCGTGCGGCGGCGGCAGGTCGAGGCTGTGCGGCTGACAACGGCCACGGGAAGCTATGCGCAGGATTTCGACGCGCTGGCCTCCACGGGCGACGCGAACGAGTGGGACAACGCGGCCCTGCCGTTCGGCGGGTGGTATGCGTACGCCGCCGCCGCGGTGACGGCCTACCGCTCCGGCACGGGCAGCGACACGTCCGGCGGGCTCTATTCCTTCGGCGCCTCGCCGTCGAGCGGCGACCGCGCCCTCGGCTCGCTGGCGTCAGCGGGCAACGACTACCGCTACGGCGTGGCCTTTACGAACGAGACCGGCCAGGCGCTCACGAACCTGACGGTCGGCTTCACGGCGGAGCAGTGGCGCGTGGGGGCGAGCGCGTCGACGAACACCCTGGCCTTCGACATCTGCGTGACCAACCGCGTGCTGCCGCTGACGCAGGGCGTGTGGCGGCGCGTGCGACTCCTCTGTTTCGACTCGCCCGCCGTGACGAACGCGACCCAGGCGGCGGGTGCGGCCTACCGGTCGGCGGCCCGGTCGGCGACTTTCCAGCGGCCGGTTCCAGCCGGGGCGGTGGTACTGCTGCGCTGGAGCGACCTGGACGACGCGGGCAATGACCACGCGCTCGGCATCGACGACGTGTCGGTGACGTGGGCGACGGGAATGCCGCCGGATGCGATACCGGTGGGCTGGGCCGGCGTGGCGGAGAATTTCGACGACCTGGGCGCGTCAGCGGCCGCCGAACTCCCCTGGCTGTGGCGGGTGGAAACGCGCAGTGACGCGCCGCGCATGACCGGGCGCTACGCCGACGCTTCGGACCGTACGGCGAACGCGAACGCGGTGTTGAACTTCACGTGGGCGGGCAGCTACAACTTCGCGTCGAGTGTGGCGGGCGATCAATCCGTGGGGGGGCTTGCGACCTCTAACGCGTCGCGGACCGTGACGCTTTTCGGCAGGTTCCGCAACGCCACCGGCCACGCGCTGCGCCGCGTGGAGGTCGCGTACGCCGTCGAGAAGTACCGCAACGGGCTGACGGGCTGCGCGGTGCGCCTGCTGTCTTCAACGGACGGCGAGACTTGGGCGGAGGCGGGCGAGCCGACCGCCTTCGCGGCGGATGCCGATACGAACGGCTATGCAGCTGACGCGCGTCCGGGTGCGTCGGTCGCCGCATGGCGGACTGCGGCGCTGGCCGCTCCTCGGGCCGCCGGCGAGGTCTTCTATTTGGCCTGGCAGATTTCGGCCACCGAGGGCGAAAGCACGGCTGACGCGCAGGCGCTCGGCGTGGACGACATACGCGTCACGCCCGCCCATCCGCACGGAAGCGCCGTGCTGCTGTACTGACGCGCAGCAGGCGGGGGTGTCCGCCAACGGCTTGTACGTGGACTCCGCCGGGTACACCATCGCGACCTCGCGCGGCCTGCCGGACGCCGACGGCGAACACGGCAAGCTGGGCAAGCGTGGCCAGGGCAAGTTCACGCTGAACGTCAACGCGACCTTCACGGGGCCGGTCGTGGTGGAGGGGGGCGAACTCGCTCTCGGCGCGAGCGGCCTGATCACCTTGGCAGGCGGCTGCGAGATCGACGGCGGGGCGCTGCTCAACCTGTCGGCCCGCAGCTTGGACTTCACGCTGCCCGCAGGCACGGTCTCGCGCGTGGACGGCGAGCTGCGGCTGGCGTCCGCCAAGACGCTGACGGTGGCCAGCGGAGCGACGCTGGGCGGCACCGGCACGGTCGGCCGCGTGGTCTTCGAGTCCGGCGCGGCGCTGTCGCGGCGCGCGTCCGACGGCGCGGCGCTGCTGACCGCGGCGGAGTGCGTGATCCCGGCGGGCGCGACGCTCGCGCTCAGCGGCTACACGGCCGAGGAGCTGCGGCAGGGCGTTCAGGTCGTGGCGGCCGGGACGCTCAGCGTGGCGGGCGGGCACACGGTGGCGGTCACGCTTGACGGCGTGCCGCAGGCGTCGGTGGCGCTGCGCGTTTCGGGCGGCGTTCTGACCGCGATGCTTTTCAACCCCGGCACGCTGATCAGCGTGCAGTAGGTGGATACGGGTAGGGGCGCTGCCCCTTGCTGACACGCCTTCAAGGGGAGGGACGCGCGTCTGAGCGTCCTCTCTGCAACTGAATCGCGCGACCTCCTGTCGCTGATTTGACTTGCGCCGAGGGAGCCGGACGTGACACAATTTTTATGAATGGAAATCGAATTTATATGTGGAAATGAACTTTTTGCTGGCGGAAAGCGGCTCGTGAGGGCCTGTGCCGCGCTGTTTGTTGGCGCAGCGGTCGTCGGACTGCCACTGCGGGTTTCGGCTGAGGCCGTCGACACGACGCGCTGGAGTCTCTCCTCGGAAATACGTGTGAGCGGCTACCTCGGCAGTTCTGCCCTAACTGGTTTTCCTGTCATGGTTTCGTTCGATCCGGCGGCGATTGCGGGGTTCAGCTATTCGGGGTTTGCGGCTCAAGGTGCCGACCTGCGGTTTACCGACGGCGCCAACGCCTCGATCCTGAGCCACGAGGTCGAGTCGTGGGACACCGGCGGGGTCTCGCGCGTTTGGGTGCGCATTCCCGTGCTGGTGTCTAATCAGCTCATCCGGGCCTTCTGGCGCAACCCCGAGGCGGGGGCGGCACCCGACGCAGCTGTTTGGGATGCGGGCTACCGCGGCGTGTGGCATTTTTCGGGCGGGCTGAGCGACGCCACCACCAACGCCAACCACGGCGTCAATACGGGCTCGGTAGCGACGAGCGGCGCGGTCGCTGGCGCCCGGGCCTTCGACGGCAACGATTTCATCGACTGCGGCAACGGCGCGTCGCTGAATTTCACGAACAACCAGCTTACGCTCTCGGCCTGGATCAAGCCCGCTGCGATTTCGGGCAACTCGATCATCAGCAAGTCGTACGCGGCCACGCACACTTCGCCCTATTACAGCTGGATCCTGTACACGGTGAGCTCCGGCCTGCACTGTCGCATCGACGCGTCTTCAGCAACGAAGGGCACGCTGGTAACAGGTGTGTGGCAGCAGGTGACGACGACCTACAACGGCAGTCTCGTAACGTTCTACATCGACGGAACGCCGGTTGGCTCTTTTGCCAAGACCGGCAATCTCCTTCTCACGCCTCGCAACGTGCGTATCGGTGGGCGCGACACCAGCCCGCTGGGCGAATATTTCAGCGGCAGCATTGACGAAGTGCGGGTCTCTGCGGTGGCGCGGTCTGCGGACTGGATCCGCGCGGAGCGGGACACGGTTGCAAGATCGGCGTTTTGCGCCTTCGGGAGCGTCACGGAAACTGGGCTGCCGCAGGTGACCGGCGGGGTCGGCGCCACGAACGTGTTGGCGACGAGCGCGTGCCTGACCGGCTCGCTGGTCTCCACGGGCGCGGCCCCCGCCACGGTCTGGGTCTGTTGGGGCACAGGCGACGGCGGCACGAACTTCTCAGCGTGGGCGCAGAAGGCCAGCCTCGGCGTGAGGGCGCCGGGCGCTTTCAGTCATTCCGTAGCCGGCCTGACACCGGAGACCGCCTACGTATACCGGCTTCGCGCCGCGAACATGTATGGCGAGAACTGGTCTGCGGTGCGTGCGTTCACGCCGCTCTATCCCCGTCTTTCTGCTGCTGATGCACAGTGCCTGGAAGGGAATTCCGGGACAACGGGACTGCTTTTCCGCGTGTCGCTTTCCTACGCCGCTCCCGAGCCGGTGACATTCCACTACGCGACGTCGGGGGGTACAGCCACAGCGGATGATTTTCAGTCTGTGTCGGGGGAGTTGACACTTCAGGCCGGAGAGTCGAGTTGTTCCGTTGCGGTGTTGGCAACCGGCGACACCGTTGCCGAGCCCGATGAGTATGTCTGCCTCGACCTCAGCGCGGTGTCTGGCGCGGTCGCCGCGAAATCACGCGCGTTTGGCCTGATCTTGGACGACGACCGGACGAACAGCTTGTCGCCTTGTGCGCTGGCTGCGGATGCCTCACGCGGGCGGGTTTATGTGGCGCGGCACACGGATTCGAGCATCGGGGTGATCGACACGGCAGAGAACCTGCTGGTGCAGGCCTTTGCGGTGCCTGCGGCCCCGAACGGTGTGGCGCTCAGTCCTGACGGCTTGCTGCTCTATGTGACAGCGGGCGCTGCAGACGGGCGTGTGTATGTGCTCGAAGCGGCTTCGGGCACACTTCTACAAACAATCTTCGCAGGGCATACGCCGCTGTCCCCCGCGGTGAGTCCGGACGGCACCACGCTCTACGTCTGCAACCGTTTCAATGACGACGTGTCGGTCATCCGCCTTGCCGACGGCGCGACGCTCTCGCGGGTCGCGGTCGGGCGTCAGCCTGTGGCCTCAGCGCTGACGCCGGACGGGAGTTCGCTGTTCGTTGCCGAGCACCTGCCTGGCGGGCCGTCGACCAACAGCGCCATCGCGGGCGCGGTGAGCGTGATCAATACGGCTACGAGGACAGTCGCAGGCCGAATCCTGCTGCCGCCTGGAGCGCAGTCGCTGCGGGGCCTCTGCGTTTCCGCCAACGGCGCGTACGTGTATGTGACGCATGTGCTGTCGCGCTTTTACGCGCCGACCACACAGGTGCTGCGCGGCTGGATGAATACGGCGGCGCTCAGCGTGATCGATGTGGCGTCAGGATCGCTCGTCAACACAGTGCTCCTGGACGACCTCGATCTCGGCGCGGCCAACCCGTGGGGCGTGGTCTGCTCGACGAACAATCAATACCTGTGCGTCGCGCATGCCGGCACCCACGAGATCAGCGTGATCGACCAGGCTGCGCTGCAGGCGAAACTCCAGACGGGCGACGCGGACACGCCTCAGGATCTGACCTACCTGGTTGGGCTGCGCCGCCGCCTGCCGCTCAAGGGTAACGGGCCGCGCGGCCTCGCCCTCGTCGGCGGCACGCTGTACGCGGCAGAGTACTTTAGCGATTCGGTGGGCGTCGTGAGCCTCGCACCAGGCAATGAGTACGGTGCGTTCGAAATCGCTGCGGGCGGGCCTCGGACACCCTCCGCCGTGCGTCAGGGCGAGCGGAATTACAACGACGCCCGGCTCTGTCTTCAGGGCTGGCAGAGCTGCGCGAGCTGCCATCCCGATGCGCGCGCCGACGCCCTGAACTGGGATCTGATCAACGACGGCTTCGGCAGTCCCAAGAACACCAAGAGCCACGTGTTCTCGATCCAGACACCGCCCGCGATGTCGACCGGGATTCGCGCGAGCGCCCAAGTCGCCGTGCGGTCGGGGCTGAAGTACATCCAGTTCGTCAGCCAGCCGGAGTCCTGCGCGGCCGCGATCGACGCGTATCTGACGGCGTTGCGCCCGGAGCCGAGCCCGCACTTGGTAAACGGCGCGCTCAGCGCGTCGGCGACGCGGGGGGCCGCGCTCTTTCAGTCGCAGAGTTGCGCTGGCTGTCACGCCGGCGACTATCTGACGGATGGCCTGTCGCATGATATCGGTACGGCGACCGCGCGTGAGGCCGGCGTTCTCTTCGACACGCCCACGCTCCGGGAACTCTGGCGCACAGCGCCGTATCTGCATGACGGGCGGTTCGCATCCGTTCGCGAGGTGGTTGTCACGGTTCACGCGAGCCGCGTCAGCGGGCTGACCCCGGAACAGATTGACGATCTAGTGGAGTATCTGCTGTCGCTATGAGAGGCAAGGTCAATAGGTTGTGCGTAGGGCGTGCGGAACTGTGGGAGCAAGGACACGCTTGTCCTTGCTGCGGGGACAGGAGTGTCCCCGCTCCCGGAGCCGCGACGGGGACAAAAGTGTCACCGCTCCCAGGTTGGGCTCTTCTGCTTCTGGGCGTGCTTTGTGCCGCGGCCCCCGTAGTTCGTGCCGCGCTGCCCGCTGCGGTGACTCGGCAGCCGCTTCTGTTCGTGGTCAGAAACCAGTACCAGACCGACCACCACAACACGCACACCATGTATCCCTCCGCGTCCAACGAGGTGAGTAACGGTTTCTTCGAGGGAGGCAATTCTGCGCTCAAGGTCTTCGACCCGGCCAACGGCAGCGTGCGGACGATTCTGGACGCGGGCGCGACAGGGGTGGTCCGAGATCCCGATGTCCACTTCAGCGGCACGCGCATCGTTTTCGCCTGGCGCAAAAGTGTGGCGGACGCCTTCCATATCTACGAGATCAATGCAGACGGCACGGGGCTGAAACAGCTGACGTCGCTTGCGGGCGTAGACGACTTCGATCCGGTCTACCTGCCCGATGACCGCATCGTGTTCGTGTCGGGCCGCGAGCCGAAATACGTGATGTGCAACAAGCACCTGTCGCACAACCTCTATCGCATGGACGCGGACGGGGCGAACATCACGCAGATCGCCAAGAGCACGCTCTTCGAGGGGCATCCGAGCCTGATGTCCGACGGCCGCCTGCTGTACGACCGCTGGGAGTATGTGGACCGAAATTTCGGCGACGCGCAGGGGCTGTGGACGAGCGATCCGGAAGGCACGGAACACGCGGTCTATTTCGGCAATAACACCAGCAGCCCCGGCGGCATGCTCGACGCGCGCGAGATTCCGGGCACGCAGCAGGCGGTCTGCACCTTCGTCGCCTGCCATGACAAGCCGTGGGGCGCGATAGCGGTGATTGATCGCCGCTTGGCCCGCGACGGAGCTGCCGCCGTAGTCCGCATGTGGCCAGCGGGGCTTGAAAGCTGGGTGAGGGTCAACCCGACCGTCAACTACGACTTCGATCTTTTTGCGGGCACCAGCCCCAAGCATGAAGACCCTTATCCGCTGGCCGATCCCGAGACCGGCGTGGGCGGGCGCTATTTCCTCTGTTCGCGCAATACGGGAGCGGGCGAACATATGGCGCTCTATCTGCTGGACGCGCAGGACGGCGGCGCCACGCTGCTGCACGACGAGGGCGCTGGCGACGTGGGTTGCTTCGACCCCATGCCTCTGGCGGCGCGCGTGCGGCCGGGCATCGTGACCGTGCCCCGAAAATACGACGATACGCCGGGACGCTTCTATGTGACTGACGTCTACAAAGGAACCCACATGGCGGGCGTCACGCGAGGCACGGTCAAATACCTGCGCGTGGTGGAGTCGCCCGAGAAACGCTACTATAGCAGCCAGGTGTGGAACGCGCAGGGCATCGAGGCGCCCGGCGTGAACTGGGACAGCTTCGAAACCAAGCGAATTCTCGGCACCGTCCCGGTCGAGGACGACGGGTCGGCCCATTTTCTGGTTCCGCCCCGAACCTTCGTCTTCTTCCAATTGCTTGATGAGAAGGGGATGATGGTGCAGTCGATGCGCTCCGGCACGGTGATCCAGCCGGGCGAGGCGCAGGGGTGTGTCGGTTGTCATGAAGACCGTAAGCTGGCGCCGCACCCGACGGGCGTGAGGATGCCCGCCGCCTTTATGCGCGGCCCTGACGCGCTGAGCGGCTGGCAGGGCGAGCCGGCGAGGATGTTCAATTATCTCGCCGAGGTGCAGCCCGTATTTAACGCGAAGTGCGTGAGCTGCCACGACACCGGCGGCACGGGCGCGTCGAAGGTGGTGCTGGCTGGCGACAAGGGCGTCTGCTTCAACGCCTCGTACGCCGAGCTGTGGCGCAAGGGCTATACGGGTGCGGTCGGCGCGGGCCCGGCGGCGATCAAGCCGGCCCTGAGCTGGGGTTCTCACGCAAGCAGGCTGATCCAGGCGCTGCAAGGAGCGCACACGAACCGCGTGGCGCTTACGGCCGCTGAGTTCGACCGCATCGCCACCTGGCTCGACCTCAATGCGGTCTACTATCCGAGCTATGCGGCCAACTACCCGGGTAACGCGGGAGGGCGCTCGCCGCTGACGTTTACCCAGTTGAGCCAGATCGCCGCGTACACGGGCAAGAATGTGGCCACTGCAGACAGCGTCAAGAGCGCGGGCGAATTGATCTGGTTCGACCGCCCCGACGCGAGCCCGTGCCTGAGCGGCGTCACAGGGGCCGCCTACACCAACGCGCTGGCGCTCATTCGGGCGGGACAGGCCGCGCTGACGGCGCTGCCTCGCGAAGATATGACCAACTGCGTGCTGATGAATGCGACCGACCTGTGGCGCGAGAACAAGTATCAGGCGCGCCTGTGCCGCGAGGCGATGAATCGAGCTGCGGTCGCTGCGGGCAGCGTGGTCTACGACTCTCAGGGCCTGCTGGCCGTGGCGAATGGCGCGCCGGTCGGAAGCAACCGCACCTCCGCAGTGCTCAACGGCAGAGTCGTCTACACGACCAGCAACGAAACCGCCACCGTGTTTCTCGCCTGGGGCTCGTCCGACGCGGGCGACAGCACGAATCTCTGGCAGCATGTTGCGCGCGTTGGTACGCAGGGTGCGGGCGCTTTCTCTTTTGCGCTCACCAACCTGACTGCCGGCAGGCCGCTTTATTTCCGGGTGTTCGCCGCCAATGGCCAGGGGCTGGTCTCCTCGCACGCCAGCACCGTGTTCGATACGCTCTCGCTCCTCGGGCAGGCGGCCGAGGCCCTCACGTTCACCTGGAGCGCGGACACTGCGGGCGCGGCGAAAGACGGCTCCGGCGCGTGGAACCAAGCGGCCGCGAATTGGGTCGGTTCAAACGGCGTTCATGCGGTCTGGTGCAACGTCATTGGCGACACGGCGGCCTTTGGCGTGGGCGGGACGGCGGGCACCGTGGCGCTTGACGCCGGTGGCATCACGGTTGGCGGGCTGTCGTTCAGCGCGGTCAGCGCGGGAACATACGCTCTTTCCGGAGGCCCTTTAAGGCTGACGAACGCGCCGGTGTTCGCGGTCAACACGTCCGCGACCATTGCTTCGCCGATTTCAGGTGCGGCTGGCTTCACGAAGACGGGCGCGGGCACGCTCACGCTGTGCGGCCGCAATACGTATGCGGGCGTCACCGCCATCGAGGCCGGCACCGTGCGGCTCTCGTCGCTTCCGCTTGCGGCGCTCAAGCTTAGGCTGGACGCGTCGGACGCGTCGACCCTTTTCACGAACGCCAATGGCAGCGGCGAGGTCACAGCGTCAGGCCAGCCGGTGGGCTACTGGGGCGACCGCAGCGGCACCGGCAAACCCGCCACACAGGCAACCGCGGTTCGGCGCCCCACCTACGTAACCAACGTGACGGAGTTCCACGGACGCCCGGCGCTCCATTTCGACGGCGTGGACGACGATATCACCAGCGCGTTGGACATCAATCAGACGAACATGCCGAGCCTGACTCTGCTGCTGGCCTACCGGCAGGTGGCGAAGACCGCGAACGGCGGATTGTGGGGACATGACAACGGCGGGTGGGACCGAATGCAGCTTCTCAACCTCGCCAGCCAGAGCGCCCCGGACTGCTACGGCATGACGACGTCGAATGCGTGGATGACGGTTCAGGGGATGAACACGAATGCGGTTTTGCTCTACACGGCCGTGCTCAGGCAAGGTTCTGCGAGCAATTCCTGCGTGTACATCAACGGACAGTCTGACGGCACGAACGGAATCCCCGCTTTCACGTCGTCCGAGGTGTCAGGTCTCGCTTCTATCACGCTTGGGAATATCAGTTCTGGCAACGGCTTTCGCGGCAACGTCCAGATCGGCGAGGTACTGGTCTACGACACCGCGCTGAGCGAGGATACGCGGCAAGCGGCAGAGAGCTATCTGCGGAACAAATGGCAGGGGGCAGCCGACACGCTTGCAGGCGTGCTTCCCACGGACGGCGCGGTGCGGATGGCGCTGGGTGCGGCGCTGGATTTGGGCGGTACGGCGCAGACGGTGGCGTCGGTGAGCGGCGACGGACTCGTTACCAACGGCGTGCTGACCGTGACGCACACGCTCGCGCCCGGCGGGACCAACCGCGTCGGCGTGCTCGCGCTTCCCGGTTCGCCTGTTCTGGCGGGCGCGGCGCTGCTGGCCGACGTGACGTCGGGCGGGAATTGCGACCGGCTGGACTGCGCCGGAGACCTGTCGCTGGCGGGAGTCATGCTACAGATAGCCGCGCCCGAGCTTCTCAACAGGCGTAAGAGCTATCGGCTGATCACCTGCGCCGGTAGCCTGACCGCGGCCTTCATGGTGGCCGACCTTCCCGGCGACTGGCGAGTCCGCTATGACCGCACGCCGGGTGCGGGGTCGGCGACGCTGTTCTGGGCCTCTCGTGCTACGGTCTTCAGTATCAAGTAGGGTGGATGAAGAATTGAGGTTTTGGGCTTGCATTCCAAGACAGGAACGTGAAATACTTTTTACATGTGAAAACGTTATTCATCTGTGAAAACAGTGTTTTTGCCTGTAGAAATGCTTTTCAATAGCCGTATCGGCTGTTCAACGGGGTTGGGTTGGCTGTTTGATGACGAAAGGAGAGCGACATGCAAAGCAAGGGTCAGCGCGCAGGGTGTAGTCGTTTGGGCGGCAGGCGTTGGGTTGCGCTGTGGGTGACCGCGGCGGTTGTAGGGGCGGGAAGCGTGTCGGCTGACACCTACACGTGGAGCGCGAACACGACGGGCGCCGCGCTGGACGGCTCGGGCGCGTGGAATACGTCGGCAGCGAACTGGGTCGGCGCAGGTGATGTCCACACGGCATGGAATAACGCTGGGGGCGACACGGCGGCGTTCGGTGCAGGCGGCACGGCGGGAACAGTGACGGCGGCCTCGGGCCTCACCCTCGGAGGACTGCTCTTCAACGCGGGAGTCTCGGGCGCATACACGCTCAATGGGGCTGCGCTGGCACTGACTGGCTCGCCGTTGTTCACGGCGAACGCGAACGCCACGGTCAGCAACGCGCTGATGGGCCCCGTGGGCTTTACTAAGTCCGGCAGCGGAGCGCTGACACTGACCTCGAACCAGAGCAGCTTTACCGGCAACGTCACGGTCGCGCAAGGCACGCTGATTGTCAATGCCGGCAATAATGTCGTGGCGCCGACCAACAGCGCGCTCGGCTACCTGTTGGCTGCGGAACGGGCGATTGCGGTGGCAAACGGCGCAACGCTGCAGTTTAATGCCAGCGACACGATCGGCAATGCCGGCTCGATACCGCTTGTGACATTGTCCGTGGAGAATGGCGGCACCGTGCGGAACAACAGCTCGTTCACCACGCTGGGCCCCCTGAATCTCAGCGGAGGGACGCTCCTGTCTGTCGGCGGCGTGAACGCGTCCTACCAGGCCTACCAGCTGAAGGGCACGGTGACATCAGGCGGCAACGCTGCGATCAGCACGACGGGCGGCGCCAACAGCGGGGTTCACCTGTTCAATGGCACGTTCGCCGTAACGAGCGGCACCTTGACGGTCTCTGCTCCGCTGGTCAATGCCTCCGCTTCCGGGGGCGCGGTCGGCTTCACCAAAAGCGGGGCCGGCTCCATGCTGCTGACGGCGGACAACAGCTTTAGCGGCAACGTCACGGTCTCCAACGGCACGCTGCAGGTGGGCAATGGCGGAGCGGCGGGCACGCTGGGTACCGGCGTAGGCGCGGTCAGCCTCGTGAATGGGGACGCGTCGCTGGTTTTCAACCGCTCCGGTTCGACCGCGCAGGCGGGTGCGATTTCAGGCAGCGGCTCAGTCGTCAAGCAGGGCGTGGGGCTCGTCACGTTTTCAGGCGCCAACACCTACGCCGGCGGCACGGCGATCAGCGGCGGCGTGCTGGCCGTGACGCGCACGAACGCGCTTCCCGGCTACGCCACGGCAGGCCAGGTTACGCTGGCCAGCGGCGCGGGCCTGTCGGTCGGCGTGGGGAGCTGGCTGAGCGCAGACATTGACGCGCTGATCAGCACGGGCGTGTACGGCAGCGACACGGTGTTCGGCTTCGATACGACGGCGGGCAACTACGCGTACAGCGGCCAGTTCGCTCTCCCGACTGTCGCGGGGCTGGTCAAGACGGGGCCGAATGCGCTGACGTTCCCTGGCGGCACCGGCTTCGCGGGCGGCGTGACGGCGCTGGGCGGCATCCTGCAGGCCGACTTCGGGGCGGGCCTTCCCGCGTCGACCAACGTGACGCTTTCGGACGCTTCGCTGTCTTCGGCCAATGGTAGTATCGTGGCCGCGCTCGGCACGGCAACGGGGCAGATCACTGTCGTGTCCGGCACCGCGAGCGGGTTCAGCGCTGTCGGCACGCCGCTCACCGTCAATCTAGGCGGTGCGGGTGCCGCGTTATCCTGGGGCTCGGCGGCGTTCAATCCCAGCGTGCTCGTACTCAACGACACAGGCGCGAATACGAACCTCACGCTCATCAACGGCCTCAGCCTCAACAGCGCGACCCGTACGGTCAATGTCAACGCGACCGCGGCTGGCGCGGCTGCGGAAATCAGCGGTCTCATCGCCAACGGCAGCGGCGCGGCGGGGTTCATCAAAGGAGGCGCGGGCAAGCTGGTCCTGAGCGCGGCCAACTCGTATTCGGGCGGCACGACGATCAATTCCGGCACACTGATGCTTTCCGGCGGAAACAACCGGCTGAACACGAGTGGTACGGTTACCCTGAACAGCGGTGCCGTGCTTGATCTGGGCGGTTACAGCCAGTCGCTGTCCGTTGCGGGTTTCGTGTTTAACGGCGGCACGCTTCAGAACGGCGTGGTCAGCCTGAGCAATGCGAGCTGGAGTCCCGGTGCGAACGCCAACGTCAGCATCGGCGTCGGCGGAGGTATCGTTTGTCCCAATCGACTGCTCCTGAACAACAGGCAGACGCTGACGCTCGCTCCGGGCGCGGGCTCGGTCTGTTTCGGCGGGGACACCGGCGGCTCGGCGAACTATATCGGAGTCGACAGTAACTCGACCAATGCGATCATCGTAAACGGCGGGTCGCTCGATTTGACGAATTCGGCAGCCGGTGCCGGTTATCTGCGCATTGCCGCGAACAGCGCGAGCGCCGGGCCGCCGGTCGGCTACCTGACCGTCAACGCTGGCGCGGTGAACGTCGGGCACTCGATGAACATGGGCGCGCGCTGGGACAATGGCGTTGTGGCGTGTACAGGCGTGGCCACGCTCACGCTCACAAACGGCGAGGTGAACGTTGGCACGGGGACCAGCACGGGAACCGGCGGCGGGAACCGCGGCTGGCTCTACATGGGCAACGGCGCGGCCGGGACGGTGAGCCGCTCGACGATCAACCTGAACGGCGGCACGCTCTCGCTCAGCCAGCTCGAAGCGGGCGCCTACGGCACGCACGCGTTCAACTTCAACGGCGGCACGCTGAAGGCGCGGACAAACAATCTGACGTTCTTCAACGGAGCGAACCTGGCCTGCTCGGTCGGCGCGGGTAACGCCGTCATCGACACGGCGGGATTCAAGGTGGGCATCGCCGCAAACCTGCTGGGCAGCGGCCTCGCGGGCGGCCTCGTGAAGCGGGGCTCGGGCACGCTGGTTCTGGGCGGCAGCAACACCTACAGCGGTGTCACGTCCGTTGAGCAGGGAACCCTGACGCTTCCGGCCCGTTCCTATTTTCCGACCAATGGTACGACGCTGCTGGCGGCCGAAGCGCTCGGAAGCCTCAAGCTCCGGCTGGACGCGTCCGATGCCTCGACCCTCTTCACCAACGCGAACGGCAGCGGGGCGGTCACGGTGTCCGGTCAGCCGGTCGGCTACTGGGGCGACCTGAGCGGCAACAACAAGCCAGGCTTGCAGACGACCACGAACCAGCGTCCGACGTATGTGACCGGCCTGGCGGCCTTCAACGGCCTGCCGGCGCTCCAGTTCGATGGCACGGACGATGAGATCACCAGCCTGCTAAACATCAACGCGTCGAGCATTTCCAACCTGACGGTCATGATGGTGTTCCGGCAGCTGACGTATAAGGTTAACGGCGGTTTGTGGGGGCATGACGACGGCGGCTGGGACCGGATCCAGCTTCTGAATTTCGGAGGCGTGGGCCTCAACAACATCGCGACGTCGGGCACGTCCGCTGGCGTTAACGGCATGAACACGAATAGCGCCCTGATTTATACGGCGGTTCTGAAAAACGGTGTGACTGGCGGTTCCTATGTCTATGTCAACGGACGGTCAGACAGCACCAACGGTTTGCCAGCGTTCACTTCATCAGAGGGAACGGGGCAGGCTTTGTTCACGCTGGGGAACATCAGTCCGGGCAATGCCTATCGCGGCAACATTCAGATCGGCGAGGTGATGGTCTTTAACGCCGCGCTGAGCGACGCAGCTCGCCGCAATGCGGAGGCGTACCTGCAGGACAAATGGGTTGGGCTTGCCGGTCGTGCGAACGTCGCTTCCGGCGCGGTCTTGGACCTCAATGGCTCGACGCAGGCGCTGGCTTCCGTAAGCGGTGCGGGGACGGTTTCGAACGGCACGCTGACGGTGACGGAACCTCTTTCGCCAGCGGGTGACGACGCGCTGGGGACCCTGCGCGTGTCGAATGTGGCCCTGAACGGAACGCTGCGGGTCAACGTGACGCTTGGTGGCGCATGCGACTTGCTCGAGTGCGCCGGGAGCCTGGCGCTGAACGGGCTCGCCCTGCGGGTCGCGGATCTCGGACTGCTGAGCCGGGCGAGGACGTATACGGTCATCACGTGTTCGGGGCCGCTGACGGGCGGGTTTGCATCGACCAACCTCCCCGCGAACTGGGACGTGCGGTATGACCCGTCGGGGACGGTTACGTTCTACTACGCGGCGCCCGGCACACTCATCATGGTGCAGTAACGTCATCGAAGGGCCCGCGAACACACGCGAATAGCGCGAATGGAGAGACGATCCGATTCGCGCGAATGGGCGTGGTTCGCGGGCAGAAATACGAGCCAAATGGCAGTGAAGCGAGATGATGCGAGGTATAGCGCGCCGAGCTTGGTGCGCGGGCTGGCGGTGCTGGAGTATCTGGCGCACCATCCAGGGGGCAAGGGTCAGCTCGAGATCGCGCAGGCCCTGAAATGTCCGGTCTCAAGCGTTTTCCGCATCACCATGGCGCTGGAGAAGGCAGGCTACCTGGAGCGCGACGGCGAGACCAAAGTGTTCCGGCACACGCAGAAGATGCTCATGCTGGGCCAACAGGCTCTGTCTGAGTCTGATCTGATCGGCTGCTGCATGCCCGAGATGCGCGAGCTGCGCGACGAGCTTGAAGACACGATCCTCTTGGGCGTGCTAAACGGGCCTGAAATCATTGTGCTGGAGCAGGCGCTCGGTTCGCACCTGTTCCGCTTCTCGGTGAATGCGGGCCACCGCATCAGGGCCTACTGCTCGGCGCCGGGCAAGGCGATCATCGCGTACCTTCCCGAGAAGCGGCGCGACCGGGTGATCGAGCAGACGGAGTTCGTGCGCTTCAACGCGAATACGATCACCACGCCGGAGGCCTTCCGCAAGGAGCTGCAGAAGGTCGCCAAGATCGGTTACGCGGAAGACAAGGGCGAGGAGTACGCGGGCATCTACTGCGTAGGGGCGCCGGTGTTCGACCGCAGCGGCTACCCGATCGCCTCGGTGTGGATCACGGGCCCGGGGATGCGCGTCAAGCCGGAGATGATTCGGGGGATCGGCGAGAAGATTAGGGCGGGCGCGCTGCGCGTGTCGCGCCGGATGGGGTATGCGGGATAAGTGGCAGTCGGCAGGAGCAGCAGACAGTAGGGGTGAAACATCTTTCGCCCGATAAAGGAGAGAGTGAAATGAACGTGTTGGAACAATTCAGGTTGGACGGCAAGGTGGCGGTGGTCACCGGAGCCTCCTGCGGCATCGGTAAACGCGTCGCGCTGGGGTATCTGCAGGCTGGCGCCAGGGTGGTGCTTGCGGCGTTGGACGACGACAAGCTCCCCGCAACTCTGGCCGAACTTAAACAGGTGTACGGCGAGCGGGTGATGGCCGTGGCCTGTGATGTCGGCTCGCAGGAGTCCGTTGCTGGCATGGTCAGCCAGGTGATGAACGCCTGGGGCCGGATTGACGTGGCGGTCTGTAACGCGGGCATCGTGACGCTGAAAGGGCTGGAAGAGATGTCGCTGGAGGAGTTCGAGCGCGTTCAGAAAATCAACGTCAGCGGCGTTTTCCTGACCGCGCAGGCCTGCGCCCGGCGGATGATCGCACAGGGCGGCGGCGGCAGCATTATCGTCACGGCATCGATGTCGGCGCGGGTGATCAACACGCCGCAGAAGATCGGACACTACTGCGCCTCCAAGGCGGCTGCGATGCAGCTGGCCAAGGCCATGGCGGTGGAGTTCGCGCCGCACGGAATCCGCGTGAACAGCGTGAGCCCCGGCTACATCATGACCGAGCTCGTGGAGCCTCTGACCGAGTTTCATGCGCTGTGGAAGCCGCAGATTCCGATGCGCCGGCTGGGTAAGCCGGAGGAGCTGATGGGGCTGTACGTGTATTTGGCGAGCGACGCGTCAAGCTACATGACCGGCTCGGACGTGGTGATCGACGGCGGGTTCACCTGCGTGTGACAGCCGCCTCTTAATCGTGATCGAGAAGCCAAACACACTCCTTGTGATGGCTGATTGCGATTAAGGTCAGGACCGCGATACGATTAGGCGCTTGAGCGGGGAGGGCACGCCATGAGTTCGCTTCGGATGAAACAGGCCGGCTGCTGTTCGGGCAATTGCGGGTGCGGAGCCGCGACCAGCCGGCGCGATTTCTTTAAGGTTGCCGGGGCCGGCGTGCTGGCGCTGGCGTCGCCGCCTGTACCGGTGATGGCCGGTCCGTTTGAGGCGGCGGATTTCGACAAGCTCGTGCCGGCCGACAAGAAACTGGACGCCGCTTGGGTGAAGTCGCTCGTTGAACGCGGCGCGCCGGCGATGTATCGCGGCGCTGACCTGAGATACATCGGAATGCCGGTAGGCGGCCTCTGCGCGGGCCAGCTCTATCTGGGCGGCGACGGCAAGCTGTGGTGCTGGGACATCTTCAACCAGGCCGTCGCAACGGGTGACGGCCACTACGCCAAGCCGCCCGAGGCCGCCTCGCCGCTCGAGCAGTCCTTCTCGCTGAAGATCGGGGCCCAGGCGATCCCGCTGGACAAGTCCGGTTTCCCGGACGTTTCCTTCCTCGGCCAGTATCCCGTCGGGACGGTCACCTACAAAGACGCCGGCGTTCCGGTGGAGGTGATGCTGGAGGCCTTCTCGCCTTTCATCCCACTCAACGCGGCCGACTCCGGCCTGCCCGCGACCGTGATGCGGTTCACGGTCCGGAACACGTCGGCCGCCACCGTGGCGGCGGCCTTGGTGGGCACGCTGGAGAACGCGGTCTGCCTGCACCACCGGCAGGCGACGGCCACGCGGCGCAACCGGGTCGTGGCAGGCGGAGGCTTCACGTTTCTCGAGTGCTCGGCGGAAAGGGCCGAGGCGGCCGCCGCGCAGCCGCAGCCGGACATCGTTTTCGAAGACTGGCACCAGGCGGCCTACGACGGCTGGACGGCCGAGGGGACGGCCTTCGGCGCCGGCCCGGTCAAGAAGTCGGCGGCGCCCGCTTACCAGGGTGACGTCGGAGGCGACACCGAGAGCCTGGTCAACTCGCATGCGGCTGCGCCCGGCAAGGACGTCGGCGAGAAGGACAACGCCACCGGCAGGCTGCGCAGCCGGGCCTTCGCCGTCGAGCGCGACTACATCCGCTTCTGGATCGGGGGTGGCAGCCATAAGGACAAGACCTGCCTGAATCTGGTCGTCGACGGAAAGGTCGTGCGGTCCGTCACGGGCAGAGACAACAACCGCATGGCCCTGCAAAGCTTCGCCGTGCGGGAGTTCAAAGGCAGGCAGGCCACGTTCGAGATCGTGGACGCCCAGGCCGGCGCGTGGGGGAACGTGGGCGTCGGCCGCATCGTGTTCTCCGACCGGGAACTGGTCGAGGGGCCGTTCGAGGAGCTGCCGGACTACGGCACGATGGGGCTCGCGCTCCTGGGGCCGAACGCGGACGTGACTTCCGGCGAGAAGTCGGCCCCGCTCTCTGAGAAGCTCGTCGGCGAACTCGGGCGTAACCTGCGGCTGGAGGCGGGGCAGTCGGCGACCGTGACGTTTCTGGTGACGTGGTTCTTTCCGAACCTGCGTCACCTTCCCGAAATCCCGATCCAGGGGCGCCACTACGCGAGCCGCTTCGATTCGGCGCTTGCGGTGGCGCGATATGTCGCCGCGAACCAGGAGCGGCTCGTCGCGCAGACGCTGCTGTGGCGCGACACGTGGTACGACTCGACGCTGCCGTTTTGGTTCTTAGACCGCACATTTCTCAACACCTCGATCTTGGCGAGTTCGACCTGCTACCGGTTCGAAGACGGCCGCTTCTGGGCCTGGGAGGGCGTGGGCTGCTGCGCGGGGACCTGCGCGCACGTCTGGCACTATGCTCAGGCGATGGGGCGCCAGTTCCCGGAACTCGAGCGGATACTCCGCGAGCGCGTCGATTTCGGTTTGGCGCTGCAGCCCGGCGGCGCGATCCGCTTCAGGGGCGAGAACAACGGCGGCCCCGCCGTCGACGCGCAGGCAGGGGCGATCCTGCGGTCCCTTCGCGAGCACCAGATGAGCGCTGACGACGCGTTCCTGCGGCGGGTCTGGCCGGGGGTCAAGCGCGCCGTCCTGTGGCTGATCGCGCAGGACGGAGACGGCGACGGCATCCTCGAAGGCGGTCAGCACAACACGCTGGACACCGACTGGTATGGGCCGGTCGCCTGGCTGAGCGGCCTGTACCTGGCAGCCCTGCAGGCGGCGGCCGCGCTGGCCGACGAGATGAATGACCGGGCGCTCGCGCAGCGGTGCCGCGGCATCTTGGAGCGGGGCCAGAAGCGCATCGTCGCCGACCTCTTCGACGGCGAGTACTTCTACAACAAGGTCGACCCGCGCCATCCGGAGACGGTCAACTCCGGCACGGGCTGCGAGATCGACCAGGTGATGGGGCAGAGCTGGGCCTTTCAGGTCGGGCTGCCGCGCGTCCTGCCAGAGAAGGAGACTCGCGCGGCGCTCAAGGCGCTGTGGCGCTACAACTTCTCGCCGGACGTCGGGCCGTACCGCGAGATCAACAAGCCGGGGCGCTGGTACGCGATGGCGGGCGAGGCCGGGCTGCTGATGTGTACGTTCCCGCGGAAAGGCTGGGACTACGAGAAGGCGAAAGGCGGGGCCGGCAAGGGCGCCTGGGCGGCGATGTACTTCAACGAGTGCATGAACGGCTTCGAGCACCAGGTGGCGGGCCACATGATCTGGGAGGGGCTGGTGCAGGAGGGGCTTGCGGTCGAACGCGCCGTCCACGACCGCTACCACGCCTCCAAGCGTAACCCGTGGAACGAGGTCGAGTGCGGCGACCACTACGCCCGCTCGATGGCCAGCTACGGCGTGTTCCTCGCCGCGTGCGGGTTCGAGTACGACGGGCCTAAAGGGCATATCGGTTTCGCCCCGCGGCTGACGCCGGAGAACTTCAAGGCGGCCTTCACCGCGGCCGAGGGGTGGGGGACGTACAGCCAGAGAGCAGAGGTCGGAGGTCAGAGGTCGGAAGTAGCGGTCAAGTGGGGGCGGCTTAGGGTCAAGGCGCTGGCCTTTGTGATGACGAAAAAGCCCACGTCGGTCGCTGTCAGAGTGGGGGACAAGGTGATCGGGGCTTCAGTGTCTTATCAGGACGGTCGGGCGACGGTGACGCTCGCCGAAGACGTCGTGCTGGCTGTCGGCCAAGTGATCGAGGTCGCGTTGAGCTAACGTTCGGACGGCGACGCGGTGTCGTCGGATCCTCTGGGCCGGCTGAAGCCGGCACTACAGGCGGGTGCCCTCGATCGGGGTGGTCAATCCGTTGGCTGCGTCCTTGAGAGGATGGTGGCCAGGGAGAGGAATTGATATGACGGTTCAAGAAATTGCGGGAATGATGGATGTCAGCGCGGTGCGGGCGGACAGCACGCTGGAGGAGATCCGGGCTGCTGCGGAGCTGGCTAAGCAGTACGGCTGCGTCGGCGTGTTCGCCCTTCCCGCGCACACGCAGTATCTGATTGATCTATTGTCGGGCAGCCCCGTGTTTGCCGGAGGCGTGGTCGGCTTTCCCGGCGGCGGCGAGACCACGGCCGGCAAGGCCGCGACGGCGAAAGAACTGGTGCGCATGGGGTGCCGCGAGATCGACATGGTCAACAACCTCGCCTGGCTCAAGGCCGGGGTGAAGGAGCGGTACGTCGGGGACGTGCGGGCGGTCATCGAGGCGTCGGCGGGCCGGCCCGTGAAGGTGATTCTGGAGTGCCACTGGCTGGCGGCGGACGAGATCGTGCGGGCCTGCGGGTGGTGCGCCGAAGCGGGCGCGGCGTGGGTCAAGACCGGGACGGGCTGGGCGCCCACGGGCGCGACGCTGGAGAACGTGACGCTGATGAAGAAATCCGTTGGCGAGCGGTGTCAGGTCAAGGCCGCCGGAGGCGTGCGCGATTTGGAGACGCTGCTGGCCATGCACGGCTGCGGCGTGCGGCGGTTCGGCGTCGGCGTGCGTACGGCGCAGACCATCCTTGAAGCGGCCGGGAAGGGCGACCCACAGATTGCGCCGATCAACGCAGATAAAAACGGATATCTGTGAAATCTGAGTGGATCTGCGGGCAAGAAAGGGGGTCGGAACATGGCTTACATCTTGGCATATGATTTTGGGACGGGAGGCATCAAGGCGTCGCTGTATGATGAGGCGGGGGCGTGCTTGGCCGACGGCTTCGACGCCTACCCGACGCTCTATCCCGCACCTGGGTTCCACGAGCAGCGGCCGGAGGAGTGGTGGCGGGCAACGGTGACGAGCACTCGGAGACTCTTGGCAGAGCTGCCTGCAGGGACGGCTGAGCGGATTGCGGCGATCGGAATTTCAGGGCACAGCCTCGGCGTGGTGCCGCTGGACGCACAGGGCAAGCTGCTGAGGGAGACGGTGCCCATCTGGTCCGACGCGCGGCCCGACACGCAGCCTGCGGAGTTATTTCGAAATATTTCTGAAACGGACTGGTATCTCATGACCGGCAGCGGTTTTCCGCCGGCGCTCTATTCGGTGTTCAAGCTCATGTGGTTCCGCGACCGCGAACCGGAGCTGTTCAGGCGTATTCACAAGGTGCTGGGGACAAAAGACTACATCAATTATCGGCTCACCGGCGTGCTGGCGACGGACTACTCGTATGCTGCCGGGTCGGGTGTGTACGACCTGAAGGAGCGCCGCTATTCGCCGCGGCTGGTGGACGCGTCGGGCCTGCCGACAGGGATTCTCGCGGAAATCGTTTCGGCCACGCAGGTGCTGGGAACGCTGACGGCCGCAGCCGCGCAGGAGCTGGGGTTGCCTCGTTCGGTCAAGGTGGTGGCGGGAGGCGTCGACAACGCCTGCATGAGTCTGGGGGCGGGCGCGTTCCGCGAGGGGCGGGCGTACAATTCGCTTGGCTCTTCGAGTTGGATCGCGGTCTCGTCGGCCGCGCCGCTGCTTGATGCGGTCAAGCGTCCGTACGTGTTCGACCACGTGGTGCCCGGGCAGTATGTGTCGGCGCTGGCGATTTTCTCGGCGGGGACCTCGCTCTCCTGGGTGCGCGACCAGCTGTGCCGCGATCTTGTGGAGCGGGCCGCGCGCGAGGGAGTCAGCGCCTACCAGCTCATGGATGCAGAGGCGGCAGCGGCGCCGCCCGGCGCGAACGGGGTGCTGTTCAATCCGACCTTGGCGGGCGGCAACTCGCTGGATGTGACGCCGGCGGTGCGGGGGGCGCTCCTGAATCTGGACTTGCGGCACACGCGCGCCGACCTGCTGCGGGCCACGCTGGAGGGCATCGCGTTGGGTTTGCGCAACGTGCTGGACGAGCTGCGCAAGCTGACGCCCATCGCCGAGCCGCTGACCTTGGTCGGCGGCGGCGCGAACAGTCCGTTCTGGCGCCAGGTGGTGGCGGACGTGTATCATGTGCCCGTGGTGAGAACGCGCGCCGGGCAGCAGGCGGCCGCGCTGGGCGCGGCGGCGGTCGCCGCAGTGGGGGCTGGCCTGTGGAGCGGCTTCGATGTGCTCGACGAGGTTTCCGAGGTGACGGAGCGGAACGAGCCGCTTGAAGTGAGCGCCGCCGCTTACGAGGGGCTGCTGGCGCGCTACCGTCAGGCGAGCGCGCTGCTGGGCGCTTGGGCGCGGGGGTGATGCTGGCCCGCGAACGCCCGCGAATGAACGCGAATATGAGGATGGGTGGAGAATTGGATCAGAGTATGAAACGTAATGTCTGGTTAAGCGGGTTTCTGGCGGCGGCGGGGTGCTGGGCCGCCGAGGTGCGGTTCGACTTCGAGAGCGGCGACCTGCAGGGGTGGCGGGTGCTGGAAGGCGGCTTTGGCAAGCTCGTGAGCGACCGGGCCAAGGAGCATCACAGCGGCGCGCCGTACACGAAAGAGGGCGCGTACTTCCTGTCGACGCTGGAGAGCGCCGACGGGCAGCGCCCGGACGATAGCTTTCAGGGAACGGTCGAGTCGCCGGTCGTCGTGTTGAGCGGCCCGGAGATCACGCTGCGTGTCGGCGGCGGCAAGGGCGAGCGGGTCTATGTGGCGCTCTGCTCGGCAGACGGCAAGGAGCTGGCCTATGCGCGCGGCGGCGGGGGGCAGACGTTGCTCCCGCGTAAGTGGTCCGTGCCGGAGCTTGTCGGCAAACCCGTCTTCTTCCGCGTGGTGGACGACGCCGCCGGCGGCTGGGGCCACATCACCGTGGACAGCCTGGTCTGCCAGGGGGAGATCGACGCGGCCGCGAGCGAGCAGCGGTTTAAGGAGCGAAAGAAGGCGCTGGCGCGGGCGGGCGGAGGGACGGCCGCCGACAGGCTGCGCGCGGCTGTTCAAGAGCTGGGGCAGCAGTTCGGGCCACGCTATCTGGCAGGGGGCCTGCTGGAGAAGGTGTCCGCCGCTGAGCAGGACGGCGACGAGGCGGCGCTGGAGGCGCTGGCGCGCGAGGCGCTCATACGGCGGAACCCGCTGCTCACGGGGCAGCCGCTTCTCTTCGTGACGCGCAAGCAGTACCGCCCGGACCACCACAACACGGAGACGATGTTCCAGACCGGCGAGATCAACACCGGCAGCTACGACACCGAGGGCGCGCTCAAGGTGCTCGACGCCACGAGCGGCGCGGTGCGGACGCTCCTCGCGCCGGGGCCGGGGGCGACGGTGCGCGATCCGGACGTCAGCTTTGACGGCCTGCGGATCGTGTTCTCGATGCGCAAGGGCAAGGAGGACGACTACCACATCTACACCATGAAGGCGGACGGAACGGATGTGCGGCAGCTCACCGCCGCCCCGGGCGTCTCGGACATTGACCCCATCTGGCTGCCGGACGGCGACCTCCTCTTCTCCTCCAGCCGCGAGCCGAAGTACTGCATGTGCAACCGCCACATCATGTGCAACCTCTACCGCATGAAGGACGACGGCGCGAACATCCACCAGATCGGCAAGTCCACGCTCTTTGAGGGCCACGCCTCGCTCCTGCCCGACGGCCGCGTGCTCTACGACCGCTGGGAGTATGTGGACCGCAATTTCGGCGACGCGCAGGGGCTGTGGGTCTGCTATCCGGACGGCACGGGCCACGCGGTCTACTGGGGCAACAACACCACCAGCCCTGGCGGCGTGATCGACGCCCGCGCGCTGTCTCAGGCGCAGCTGGCGATCGCGATCCTCGGGTCGTGCCACGACCGCCCGTGGGGTGCGCTCGGGCTCATCGACCGCTCGAAGGGCGTGGACGGGCGCGCGCCGATCCTGCGCACCTGGCCCGCCGAGTTCATCAGCCGCATCAAGACCGACGGGCAGGACTTCGACTCCACGCGCTCGCTCAAGGTCAAGTACGAGGATCCCTTGCCGCTGGACGACCGCCATTTCCTGTGCGTGCGGCAGACGGGCAAAGGCGAGGAGATGGGGCTCTATTACCTCGACCTGCACGGCAACGAAGCGCTGGTGCACGCCGAGGCCCCGGGCTGTTACGATCCGATGCCGCTCGGCCCGCGCAAGGCCCCGCCGGCGCATCCCCGCAGGCGGAACTTCGATGACCCGAAGGGCACCGGCTACTTCTATGTGCAGAACGTCTACGTCGGCACGCACATGAAAGGGGTGAAGCCCGGGTCGATCAAAGCGCTGCGCATCGTGGAGTCGCCTGAGAAGCGTACCTTCTCGCAGCGGGGTTGGGGCGGCCAGGGTGAACAGGCGCCGGGCATGAACTGGCTCAACTTCGAGAACAAGCGCATCCTTGGCACGGTGCCGGTGGAGGAGGACGGCAGCGCCTACTTCGAGGTGCCGGGCAACACCTACGTCTTCTTCCAGGCGCTCGACGCGGCCGGCATGATGGTGCAGTCCATGCGGTCGGGCGCGTACGTGCAGCCGGGCGAGACCTATGGCTGCGTGGGCTGCCACGAGAACCGCGTCGGGGACATCCCGCAGGCCGCGGCGACGCCCAAGGCGATGAAGCGCAAGGCGGACAAGCTGGGCGGCTGGTACGGCGCGCCGCGCCTCTTCAGCATGCAGCGGGAGGTTCAGCCGGTCTTCGACAAGCACTGCGTGTCGTGCCACGACTACGGAAAGAAGGCGGGCGAGCGGCTGAACCTCGCCGGCGACCGCGACGTGGTCTTCAGCACCGCGTATGTCGACCTGTGGTCGCAGGGCGCCATCACGTGTGTGGGCGCAGGGCCGGCTGAGATTCAGGAGGCCTACTCCTGGGGGAGCCACCCCTCCAAGCTGATTCAAAACGTGCGGGCCGGCCACGCCAAGGTTGTCCTGAGCGCCGAAGAGCTCGACCGCCTGATCACGTGGGTGGACATCAACGCGCCGTATTACCCGTACTACGAGTGCGCCTACCCGCAGAACCTCGGCGGGCGGTGCCCGCTGACCGGCGACGAGCTGAGCCGGCTGAAGGCGCTGACCGGCGTGACGGTAGCGGGCAGCCACGCCGCGCGGCAGCGTTCGACCATCAGCTTCGCGCGGCCGGAGGTGAGCCGCATCCTGCTGCCTGTGGCTTCGAACGCGGTTGCCCGCGCCGAGGCGCTGGCGCTCATTCAGGCGGGCGCGGCGCGCTTGAAGGAGCGGCCGCGCGCGGACATGGAGGGGTTTGTTCCCGACGCCAGGGATCAGGCGCACGAGGCCAAGTATCAGGCGCGGCTTGCGGAGGAGCGCCGCGTCTACGAGGCCGTCCGGACCGGCAAGAAAGCGTATGACGCGGGCTTGCCCGGAGGGGCTGTTCCTCCTTTTGCCTCGGGGCGAAGTGTGGTTAAATAGGGCGCATGACAGACATCACCCTGCATCCCAATCGCGATTTCTCTGTGCTGCGCCGGCACCCGTGGATCTTTTCGGGCGCGGTGGCCCGGGTGGCGGGCGAGCCCGCTCCGGGCGACGCCGTGCGCGTGCTCTCGGCCGAGGGCGCGCCGCTGGGCGTGGGCGCCTACTCGCCGTCGTCGCAGATCCGCGTGCGCCTGTGGGCCTTCGACGACAAGCGGCCCGTGGACGAGGCGTTCGTGGCGGAGCGCGTGGCGCGGTCGGTCGGCGCTCGCTCGGTCTTCGTGGCCGAAGGCGCGACCAACGCGTACCGGCTGGTGAACGCCGAGGCGGACGGCGTGCCGGGGCTGATTGCGGACCGGTACGGCGACTGGATCGTGTGCCAGTTCACCACGGCGGGGGCGGAGCGCTGGAAGCGCGAACTCGTGGCGGCGCTGCAGGCCTACTCGCCGTGCCGCGGCGTGTACGAGCGCTCGGATGTGGACGTGCGCGAGCACGAGGGCCTGCCGCCTGCGACGGGCGTCTTGGCGGGGGAGCCGCCGCCGGAGCGGATCGAGATCGCCGAGCACGGCTGCCGCTACTGGGTCGATGTGCGCGAGGGCCACAAGACCGGCTTCTACCTCGACCAGCGCGACAACCGCGCGCTGGTGAAGCGCTACGCGAACGGCTGCGACGTGCTCAACGCCTTCTCTTACACGGGCGGGTTCGGGATCGCGGCGGTGGCGGCCGGGGCGGCGTCGGTGACGCACGTGGATCTGTCCGGGCCGGCGCTTGAGCTGGCCAAGGCCAACACGGCGCTGAACACCTGCCACGTCGACGAGTCGGCCTTTATTCAGGGCAACGTCTTCGAGGTGCTGCGCAAGTTCCGCGACGAGGGACGGTCGTTCGATCTGGTCGTGCTGGATCCGCCCAAGTTCGCGGAGTCGAAGGGGAGCCTGATGAAGGCCGCCCGCGGCTACAAGGACATCAACCTGCTGGGCATGAAGCTGCTTCGGCCGGGCGGCATGCTGGCGACCTTTTCCTGCTCGGGGCTGATGACGCCCGAGCTGTTTCACAAGGTGGCGTCGGACGCGGCGGTGGACGCCAAGCGCGACATCCAGGTGCTGAAGCGGCTGCAGCAGGCCGAGGACCATCCGGAGGGGCTGTGCTTTCCAGAGGGGCTCTACCTGAAGGGGCTGCTCTGCCGGACGTGGTAGCGGCTCACGGGCCGAGGAGCACGCGGTAGAAGCGCCGCGTGAAGTTGGTGGCCGAGGGGTCGGAAACGGTGAACGGCCGCGAGGGCGGGTTCGTGATCCACAGCGGCGTCCAATCCAGGAGGTTCGTTGACGCGAGGACGGTGTAGTCCGGCCCGCCGTCGCCCGTCACCGACAGGCTGAGCTGTCCGTTGCCGAGCCCGACCGCCGTGATGACGGGCTGCGCGGGCTGGCCGACCGCCACCCAAAGCGTCTGCGTGGCGCTGAGGCTCGGCGTGCCGCTGTCGGCGGCCACCCAGACGAGCGGGTGTGTCTGCGGCGCTTGCGCGAGCGTCGGCCGCCAGCTGAGGACGCCGCTTGACGCGTCGAGCGAGGCGCCTGCGGGCGGGTTGAGCAGGCTGTACCGCAGCGTCTGTGACGCGCCGTTGGGATCCGTCGCAGCGTTAGTGATCGTGAGCGTCTGGCCGGCGATCACGGAGCGGTTGGACGACGCGCCCAGCGCCGGCCACGCCGGCGGCCGGTTGGCCGCGTAGTCTCCGCCCGGAAGGAGGCGGACCCAGTCGACGGATACGAGGGCGTTCGAGGCGGAGGTCGGATCCAGCCGGACGCTGCTCATGTAGCCGGACCAGTTGGCGTTAGAGGACAGGTCGACGGTTCGCTCGTACCACTGGCCGTCCGGCGGCACCGTGAACGTCACCGAGTGGGTTCCGCCCGCCTTGGGGAAGAAGAAGAACTGGGCGCTCGAAGGCGCGGACGGATGGCTCACGCGCAGGCGCACCTGCAGCACCTTGTAGAGGTCGGCGTTGACGCCCGCCCCGACGCCGCTGTTGCCGGTGTTGAGGCTGAAGTAGGGGTCGTAGTCGGTCAGCGCCGACCAGACGCCGCTGGTCGACACCGCGCCAGCCAGCCCGTGCAGGCTCGTGAAGTCGTTCGTCGTGTCACCGTTCCAGACGCGCGCGAAGAGCGGCATCGGCACCAGCCAAGGCGAGGCGCTGCCGCCCCCGCATGCCCGGGCGCGCCACCAGTGCTGGCCGTCCAGCTCGGGCCCGATGTAGGTCACGTGCGGCGCGCGTTGAGACGCGGTTGAGAACACGACGTTCGAAAACTCGAAGTCGGTGGCCAGCTGGAAGTCGTAGGTCGCGGCCTCTTCCTGATTCGGCTCGGTGGCGGGCTCCCAGATGAAGACCGGGTTGGGCGAGTTGGCGATGGTCTCGTAAAGCGGCGCGCGCGGGGGGAGGCGGGCCGGCGCCAGCGACACGTAGTCCACCGCACACGTGACGCCGCTGACGTTGACCGGGTCTAGGCGGAAGCGCGTAACCGCGCCCGACCAGTTCGCGTTCCCGCTCAGGTCCACCTCGTAGGTGCGCGTGCCTGCGGCGACGGGAAAGGTCACGGCATAGGGCGTCTCCGTGCCCTTCCACCAGTAGAGCTGGCCGTGGGCCGCGGCGGACGAGGTCAGGCGGACGCGGGCCTTCTTGTAGGTGTCGGCGTCGATGAAAGCCCGGTCGGCGTGCGCGCTGATGCTGCGCGTGTCGGTCGCGAGGTAAACGTAGCCGTCGGCGCCGCTGGCGCCGGAGAACTGCCCGTTCGTCACCGCCCAGCCGCTGAAATTGGACACGCCGTAGGCTTCTGCCGCATCGTCGAAGTGCCAGCAGGGCAAGGCTTCCATCTGCAGCCAGTCGAGGCGCAGAGCCGCGCCGGCGTCGCCCGGCGGCCGGAGGGTCAGCGACCGGATGCGCCTCTCGCGCCAGGCCGGGTGCCCGGCGAGGTTCACGCGGCACAGGTTCCAGCCCTGCTGCACGGCGAAGGAGACGGACGCGGTGGCGTTGCTGGCGTCCGCCCATTCGAGAGCGGCCGGCGCGCTGGGCGCGTGGCTGAGGAACAGGCGGAGCGAGACGGAGCCATACGCGTCGGAGGCGAGGGTGTGGCGGCTTTCGTCCAGCGCGAGCGCGAGCGCGGGCGCCGCATCGGCGACGGTGGCGCAGAGCGAGCCGTTCGTGAAGCTCGCGCCGGCTAGGCCGGAGAGCGACTCGACGTCGTCGGCCCCGCTCATGCTCCAGAGCAGGTCGCGCGAGGCGGGCGCCGCCTCGTGCGCGGCCAGGCCGGTGAACGCGTCATCGCGGTGGCTGGCCACGAACTGCTGGAGGGCCGTGAGAAACGCCGAGTCCTTGATGGCGTATCCGTCCTGCACCCAGTTGTAGGGGCAGAGCAGGTGCGCCTTGGCGTTCCAGACCGCGTTCAGGGCGCCGAGGTTTGCGGCCACATTGGTGGAGAGCGGGTTGTACTCGCAGATGCCCCAGCTCTTGTCGTTCGCAGAAACGGCGGAAAAGAGGCTCGCGCTGGCGGCGCTGGCCCCGTAGGTGGTGATGCCGTTGCCGCCCTGCTGCACGAACGTGGTCGTCCACGGGCTGGCGTGCTTGGTGTTGAGCGTGTCGGTGGTGGAGGCGGGGTTGCCGGGAATCTGGTGCCCGAACAGGCGATCCGGATTCCAGCCCGCCTCCCGCGCCGCGCGCATCTGATTCTGCTCGATGTTCCGCACTTGCGCCACCCGGAACTCGTGCCACTTCTGCCACCACAGGCCGCTGGCGGTTGAGTTCCAGAGGGCGTTGGTGGGCGGCGCGACCGCGGCCCAGCCGGCCCACGGGAAACCGGCCGCGCCGGCGAACGCCGCGTTGAAGTCCGCGAGCGTGGCGTACTGCGCCAGCCCGGCGTAAAGGCCCGCGCCGCAGAGCCAGTCCCGGAACTCCTGCCTGGACCACGGGCTGTAGTCGCAGTAGTCGCTGTTTGCGGCGACGTTCATGCCGAATTCGGACGAGAGGGTGCAGAACGCGACGAGGTCGGGCGCCTGTTCGCGCAGCCAGGCGAAGTGGCGGGCGGCGAGGCGGGTGTTGCGCAGGAGGTAGTCCTGCACCAGCGGCGCGTAGGGGGACAGCGTGAGCTGCATTTCCAAGTAGGGGGAGAAGGTTCCCGCCTCCTCGTCGAGCGCCGGATCCTGCGGCAGGGAGGCCTTGCGGAAGCGCCCTGCGCGGTCCGTCTGCAAAAGGAGGCCGCCGCCGTATTGCTCGAGCATGTTGTGGAGCACGTCGCTGGACTGCTGGGCGCTGTCGTTCCAGGGCAGGGCGTTCAGATGGACGCCGATGGGAAGGTCGTTGGTGCGCGCCCAGTCGAGGCTCGACTGGAGCCTGAAGACCGAGGGCAGGTAGTCGTAGTAGCCGCCGCCGGCCGCCATCAGGGCGGCGTCCGTCGCCGCGAAGCCGACCTTGATGTTGCGCGGCATCACGCCGTCCGTGAGGCTGAGCATCGACTGCCGGTAGTCGGCGGCGTTGGCGGTTCCGACGCCGATGGTGCTGATGTGGAACGTGCGCCAGTAGGGCGCGTCGAGCGGATCCGGCAACGCGCGGCCGTTGCGGGCAAGCGCGGCCGCGACCAGACACACGGCAAGGTGTCGCCTGAGCGCGACGCGAGTCTGGAACCGGCTGGACGGCGGGGTCGTCATGCAGGGGAGTATCATGCCGCTTCGCGCCACGAAGCGCAAGCGGGAAGGGCGGCTCGCCGACGGGGGGGGCGCGCGAATCGGATTGTCAATTTCGGGCCAGCGTCTATACTCATAGGCTCATGGATGGCGAACGTTGTCAACGAGAGAGAGGGAGCGGAATGAGCGACACAGGCAAACGAGGGGTGAGCGTGCGGGTTTCGAAGGTCGGGGGCGCGGCGCTAGCGGTGGTGTGCGCCGCCGTGCTGGCGCGAGGCGAGGAGATCAAGCACCGGTTCATTGTGAGCGACTTCATGCACAGTTCGCTGCACTACGTGGATCAGACGGACGCGTCGAAGAACTGGACGCTCAAGCTGCCGGAGATCGCCTTCGACCTTCAGCTGGTGGGAGGCAACCGCCTGCTGTGCAACCGCTCCAAGGGCTACGACGTCTACGACCTGGCGACGCTCGAGACGGCTGAGTCGTTTAAGTCGGACGCGGTCAAGGATACGGTGCGGTCCGTGCGGCGTCTGGCGGACGGGCGGACGTTTCTGGGGACGCAGGGCGGGACGGTCTATGAGTTCGACGCGCAGAAGAACCTGGCGGCGACCTACGAGATGCCCAAGGCGGCCAAGTACGTGCGGCTGATGCGGTTCACCCCGAAGGGAACGCTGCTGCTGGCCGCCGAGGATGGGGCGTACGAGGTGACGCTCGAGAAGGGCCTGGAGGCGGAAAAGAGGCTCGTCCGGAAGTTCGCGCTGCCGCGGCCGCGCAACGCGTACATGGCGCTGTACGCGCCGGACGGCAAGCTGGTGCTCTCGGGCGGCTATTCGAAGGGTCTTTACATGTTTGACGGCGAGGGCAAGCTGCTGAAGGACACGGTGCTGCAGCAGCCCGAGGGGCTGAACAACTACTTCTACGCCGGATTCCAGATCCTGAAGAACGGCAACCTCGTGATGGCCAACTGGACCGGGCATAGCGAGAAGGATTTCAAGCCCGGGTGGAAAGCGGTCGAACTGGACGCGGAGCACAAGGTCGTGTGGACGTGGAACGAAAGTTACGGCGGCACGGTGAATCAGCTTCTCGTGCTGGACGGGCTGGACACCTCCGTGCTGCAGGATGACGCGTCCGGCGTGCTTGGCCCGTCTGGCCGCTAAACGGTTGCGCTCAAGCCCAGTTTTGAATTGTGTCTACCGCGGCGGAAGAGTACACTTATCTGTCTTTCTAGTAGAAGGTTTTGACCGCTGGATGAGGAGCACTGGGTGAGCCACACGATCGATGTCGCGTACGTTGCCGAACTGGCGCGTCTGGAGCTGACGCCGGACGAGCGGAGGCTGTTTCAGCAGCAGTTGGAGAGCATCGTCCACTACGTGGAGAAGATCGGCGAGCTGGACGTGTCCGGCATCGAGCCGACGCTGCACGGACAGGCGCTTGCGAACGTGTTCCGCGAGGATGTGGTCGTGCCTTCTGCTAACCGTGACCGCATGCTTGCGAACGCCCCTGAACGGAACGGATTCGAGTACCGGCTTCCGAAGATCGTCGAGGACGCGTGACGCGTAAGTAGAAGAGCGGCAACGAGAAGCAGGTGTCATAAGTTGATGTAACGGCTATGGATGTATCTTCACTTACGATTTGTCAGGCGGCGGAGGGGCTGAGCTCAAAAGCGTTCTCTTCGGTCGAGCTGACGCGTACGCTGCTGGATGAGATTGGTCGGCGGGACGGGGCGCTCAAGGCGTACCTCAGCGTGGACGCCGAGGGCGCTCTCAGGCAGGCGGAGGCCGCTGACGCGGCGCGGGCTGCGGGACAACGGGGCGATCTGTTGGGCGTGCCCGTCGCGATCAAGGATCTGATCAACGTCGACGGGCAGCGCTGCACCTGCGCCTCCAAAATACTGGCCGGGTATACGTCCCCGTATGACGCGACCGTATCGGCCCGGCTCAGACAGGCCGGGGCTGTGTTTGCGGGCCGCACCAACATGGACGAGTTCGCGATGGGCTCCTCGACCGAGGGCTCGGCCTACCAGGTGACGCGCAACCCGCACGATTTGGACCGGGTGCCGGGCGGGTCGAGCGGCGGGTCGGCGGCGGCGGTGGCCGGCGGCGAGGCGGTTGCGGCGCTGGGCACGGACACGGGCGGGTCGATCCGCCAGCCGGCGGCTTTCTGCGGGTGCGTGGGCCTCAAGCCGTCCTACGGGCGCGTGTCGCGCTACGGCGTGACGGCGTACGCGTCGTCGCTCGACCAGGTCGGCCCGATGACCAAGACCGTGGAGGACGCCGCCGTGCTGCTGCAGTCGCTGGCGGGGCGCGACCCGCACGACGGCACGACGCTCGATGTGCCGGTGCCCGACTACCGGGCGGCGCTGCGGGGCGGGCTGAAGGGGCTTCGCATTGGGCTTCCCAAGGAGTATTACGTCGACGGCACGGACCACGAAGTCATGGCGTGCGTGCGTCGCGCGGTAGACGGGTGCGCGGCGGCGGGCGCGGAGATCGTGGAGGTGAGCCTGCCGCACACCGAGTACGCGATCGCGGTCTACTACATCGTGGCGACGGCTGAGGCGTCGGCGAACCTGGCCCGCTTCGACGGCGTGCGCTACGGGCACCGGACGGCCCGGGCCGAGTCGGTTTTCGACCTCTATGCCAAGAGCCGGGCGGAGGGCTTCGGAACCGAGGTCAAGCGCCGCATCATCTTAGGGACCTATGTGCTGAGCAGCGGGTACTACGACGCCTACTACGGCCGCGCGCAGAAGGTGCGCACGCTGATCCGCCGCGACTACGCCGACGCGTTCAAGGCGTGCGACGTGCTGCTGACGCCGGTGGCGCCGACGGCCGCCTACCGCATCGGCGAGGCGTGCGACGACCCGCTCAAGATGTATCTGGGCGACATTTTCACGGTGCCGGCGAACCTGGCCGGCCTGTGCGGCCTCTCGGTGCCCTGCGGCCAGACGGCGGCGGGGCTGCCCGTGGGCCTGCAGGTGCTGGGGCCCGCGTTCGGCGAAGGCGCGGTTTTGCGTGCGGCGCACGCGTACGAGCGGGAGGTGCGTGCGTGAGCAAGTACCTGATCACGATCGGTCTGGAGACGCACGTCCAGCTCAAGACGGCGACCAAGATGTTCTGCGGGTGCAGCCTGCGGTTTGGGGCGGAGCCGAACACGAACGTGTGCCCCGTGTGCCTCGGGTACCCGGGCGCGCTGCCCGTGATGAACCGCGAGGCGATCAAGCTGACGGTGGTGTCCGGCCTGATGCTGGGGTGCGAGATCAGCCGCCACAGCACCTTCGACCGCAAGAACTACTTCTACCCGGACATGTCGAAGGACTACCAGATTTCGCAGAACGGGCGGCCGCTCTGCCTCGGCGGGAGCGTCACGATCCCGACGCCCGGCGGGGCGAAGCGCGTCCGGATCAACCACATCCACCTGGAGGAGGACGCGGCCAAGATCAACCACTACGCGCGGTTCAGCGGGGTGGACTTCAACCGCTGCGGCACGCCGCTCATGGAGATCGTCTCCGAGCCGGACCTGTCCTCCAAGGACGAGGCGCTCGCATACCTGCAGGCGCTGAAGCAGATCCTGCTGTACGCGGGCGTGAGCGACTGCAACCTGGAAGAGGGCAACATGCGCTCGGACGTGAACATCAGCGTGCGTCCCGAGGGGCAGGAGAAGCTCGGCACGAAGGTGGAAATCAAGAACATGAACACCTTCAAGGGCATCTGCGCGGCGCTGGAGTACGAGGTCGCCCGCCAGCTGGCCACGGTGTCGCGCGGGGGCGTGCTCGTCCAAGAGACGCGCCGGTGGGATCCTGACCTGGGCGAGACGCAGCCCATGCGCAGCAAGGAAAACGCGCACGACTACCGGTATTTCCCGGAGCCCGACCTGGTGCCGGTGGCGCTGAGCGAGGAGCTGGTCGGCGAGTGGCGGGCGTCGCTTCCTGAGCAGCCGGCGGCGCGCCGGGAGCGGATGGTGGCGGAGTACGGCATCCCCGAATATGACGCGGGCGTGCTGGCGGACGCCAAGGAGAACGCGGACTTCTTTGAGGCGGCCGCGCGGCTCTGCGGCCAGGGCAAGGCCGTGTCGAACTGGTTCATGACCGAGCTCATGCGCCTGCTCTCCGAGACGGGCAAGACGGTCTCGGACTGCGCGCTGACGCCCGCGGCGCTTGCCGAGCTGGTGTCGCTGGTGGACAGGCGGGTGATCAACGGGCCGACCGCCAAGGAACTGCTGCCCGAGCTGTTCCGTCAGGGCGGCATGCCGGGCGCGCTGGTGGCGGCGCGCGGGCTCGGCCAGGTGAGCGACACGGGGGCGCTGGAGGCGCTCGTCGCGCAGGCGCTGGCGGAGAACCCCCGGTCCGTGGCGGACTACCAGGCGGGCAAGAAGGCGGCGGCCGGTTTTCTCGTGGGCCAGGCGATGAAGCTGAGCAAAGGCAAGGCCGACCCTCAGATGGTCGGCCGGCTGGTGGCGGAGAAGCTGTCCGAGCCGGCTGCGGCGCGGAGCGAACGCTGATTTAGAGGAGAAAGACTGTGACTTCAAACGATGATTATGTCTTGCAGCTCTTGCTTGAACAAGGCCTTGTGTCGTCCGATCAGACCGACGCCGTGAAGAACTCGATCAAGCAAGAGGGCGAGACCACGCTGGACATTCTGATTCAGACTGGCGCGCTCACGGAGGACGAGGTCCTGTCCATGATCGCCGGGCAGTTCGGCATGGAGTACGTGCACGTCAACGCGGACGCCATCGACGCGGCGGTTAAGGACGTTATCCCGCGCGACGTGGCCCGCAAGTACGGCGTCGTGCCGGTGCTTGCGTCCGGGCACTCGGTGACGGTCGCGCTGAGCGACCCGATGGGCTACGACACGGTCGACAGCTTGCGCTATGTGCTCAAAATGAACGTGGACGCCGTGGTGGCCCCCCGCGCGGAAGTCAAGGCGGCGATCGACAAGCTTTATCCGGAGGAGTTCGAGGCGCGCTTCGGTTCGGACGACAGCGCGGTCGATGTGGAGGAGAAGCTCCACGACGACGGCACGTCCGACGCCTCCGACGCCGACGCGCCTGTGATCCGCCTGGTGAGCATGATCATCATGGAGGCGTGCAAGATGCACGCGTCCGATATTCACATGGAGCCGATGGAGCGGCACCTCCGGGTGCGCTACCGCATCGACGGCGTGCTGCGCCAGATGGACAGCCCGCCCAAGCGCCTGCAGGCGGCCATTCTGAGCCGCGTGAAGATCATGTCGAACATGAAGATCTCCGAGAAGCGCATCCCGCAGGACGGGCGCATCCAGGTGAAGGTGCAGGGCCGCGACCTCGACCTCCGCGTGTCGTCGGTGCCGACGAACCACGGCGAGAGCATCGTCATGCGTATTCTGGACAAGACTAACCTGTCGCTCGGCCTGCCGCAGCTCGGGTTCCTCTCCGACGACCAGAACAAGTTCGAGCGCCTGATCGGGCTTCCCGACGGCGTGCTGCTGGTGACCGGCCCGACCGGCTCCGGCAAGACGACGACGCTGTACGCCTGTCTGGGCCAGATCAACTTGCCGGACCGCAAGATCATCACGGTGGAGGATCCGGTCGAATACCAGATGTCGGGCATCAACCAAGTGCAGGTCAACCGGGATGTCGGCCTCGACTTCTCCTCCGCGCTCCGCTCGATCCTGCGCCAGGCGCCGAACATCGTGATGATCGGCGAAATTCGCGACCACGAGACGGCCGACATCGCGATGGAGGCGGCGCTGACGGGCCACCTGGTTTTCAGCACGCTGCACACGAACGACGCGCCCAGCGCGGTCACGCGCCTGCTGGACATCGGCGTGAAGCCCTTCCTCGTGGCCTCGGCGCTGCGCGCGGCGATGGCCCAGCGCCTGGTGCGCGCGATCTGCAACAATTGCCGCGCGGAGTACGTGCCGACGGACCGCGAGATCAGGATGCTGGGCGTGATCGGCAAGGCCGTTGTGGGAACGGCCATGTTCAAGGGCAAGGGCTGCCCGGCCTGCAGCCAGGCGGGCTACAAAGGGCGCAAGGGCATTTTCGAGATCTTTCAGATCGACGACGCGATCCAGCGGCTGATCTTCGACCGGTCGCCTGCGACGGTGCTGCGGGCGCGCGCTCGCGAGATGGGCATGCGCACGCTGCGCGAGGACGGTATGCTGAAGGTGGCGTCAGGCATGACTTCGCTTGAAGAGGTGCTGCGGGCAACCATGGGAGATGCAGACTAATGAGTACCGAAATGAATATGACCGAGCTGTTGCAGGCGACGGTGGACGAGGGCTCCTCCGACCTTCACATCCGCGTCGGCGTGCCGCCGATGCTGCGCATTCACGGCTCTCTGACGCCGCTCGACAGCCCGGTGCTCCGCCCGGCGGACACGGAGATGCTGGCGCGTGCGATCACGGCCGAAGACAAGATGCAAGAGATCGAGCGGTGCGGCGGCGCCGACTTCGCTTTGCCGTTCGGCGACCTCGCCCGCTTCCGCGTCAGCGTGTTTAAGGAGCGCGGGAACTTCGGCATCGTGCTGCGCCAGATCCCCAACAAGCTGCTGTCGCTGGAGCAGATCGGCCTTCCAGAGCAGGTGAAGGAGATGCTGTTCAAGCCGCGCGGCCTGATTCTGGTGACGGGGCCCACCGGCTCCGGCAAGACGACCACGCTGGCGAGCATGATCGACATCATCAACAAGGAGCGGGACGTCCACATCATCACGGTGGAAGACCCGATCGAGTACTACCACCCGCACCGCAAGTCGATCGTGACGCAGCGCGAGATCGGCCACGATGTCCCGACGTTCGCCGAGGCCATCCGCCGCGCGCTGCGGCAGGACCCCGACGTGATTCTGGTGGGCGAAATGCGCGACCTGGAAACGATGCAGGCGGCGATCACGGCGGCCGAAACCGGGCATCTGGTTTTCGCCACGCTGCACACGACGGGCGCGTCTGCGACCGTCGACCGCATCGTCGACGCCTTTCCGACCGACCAGCAGGAGCAGGTGCGCACCCAGCTGTCCGTGGGGCTGGTGGCCGTGATCTCGCAGCTGCTGCTGCCCCGCGTGGACAAGCCCGGCCGGGTGGCGGCTTTCGAAATCATGATCTCCACGCCGTCCATCCGCTCGCGCATCCGCGACAACAAGACGTTCCAGATCGCCTCGGACATTCAGACGGGCGCGAAGTACGGCATGATTTCGCTCGACTCCCACCTGATGGAGCTGTATCTCAACGGAATGATTTCTTACGACGACCTGGTGACCAAGTCGCAGGACCCCGACACGTTGGTCCAGAAGCTCAAGGACGAGCTTCAGTCAAGGAGGTAGAGAATGTCTGAGACCGTGACGCCGAGCGCGCCCGCCTACGACCCGCTGATCGACCTCGTGGTCAGCAACGGCATTATCGACCAGCAGCAGGCGGATGAGCTGCGCGAGGAGCATACGCGCACAGGCAAGCCGATCCGCGCGCTGATGATTGACATGGGGCACCTGACGGAGGATGAGCTGCTCGGCATGATGGCCGCGTATCAGGGGTGCGACGTGGTCGACTTGGGCGTGATGTCGCTGGACACGGATGTGATCCAGAGCATTCCCGGCAACGTGGCCCGCATGTACAACGTGGTTCCGATCCAGGCCACGGCGGGAACGATCACGCTGGCCGCCAGCGACCTGATCGACCCGCACGTCATGGACGAGCTGATGTTCGTGCTGACGAAGGACGTGCAGTTTGTGCTGGCGCGGGAAGAGGACGTGCGCACGCGCGTGACCGAGTATTACGGCGACGAGAGCGCCACGGTTGCGGACATGCTCAACAGCCTCGAGTCCGATCTGGCCCTCGACAAGTCGCTGAACGTCGACGAGACGCTCGACGAGAAGAGCCTTGAGTCTGCGGCGTCTGCCGCGCCGGTCATCCGGTTCGTGAACCTGGTGCTGTACCAGGCGGTCAACGACCGCGCCTCGGATATCCACTTCGAGCCGTTTGAAAAAGACTTCAAGATCCGCTACCGCGTGGACGGCGCGCTCTATGAGATGGCGCCGCCGCCGCGGCGCTTGGCGCTGCCGATCATTTCGCGTATCAAGGTCATGTCGGGGCTGAACATCGCCGAGCGCCGTGTCCCGCAGGACGGGCGCATCTCGCTGACGGTGGCGGGGCGCATGATCGACCTCCGCGTGTCGTGCCTGCCGACGGCGCACGGCGAAAGCGTCGTGCTCCGCGTGCTGGACCGCAGCGTCGTCTCGCTGGACCTCGAGAACGTCGGGCTGCCCGAAGACGTTTACGAGCTGATCACGATGGACATCGAGAAGCCGAACGGCATTATCATCGTGACGGGGCCGACGGGGTCGGGCAAGACGACGACGCTCTACTCGTGCCTGAGGCGCATCAACACGATCGACACGAAGCTGCTCACGGCCGAGGAGCCGGTGGAGTATGACATCGACGGCATCGTGCAGGTGCAGATCAACCCCGGCGCGGGCAACACCTTCCCGAAGGTGCTGCGCGCGTTTCTGCGCCAAGACCCGGACATCATGATGATCGGCGAAATCCGCGACTTGGAGACGGCGCAGATCGCGGTGCAGGCCTCGCTGACCGGCCATCTGGTTTTCAGCACGCTGCACACCAACGACTCGGCCGGCGCGGTGACGCGCCTGATCGACATGAACGTCGAGCCGTATCTGATCGCCTCGACCCTCGAGGCGGTGCTGGGGCAGCGCCTCGTGCGAACCATCTGCCTGAACTGCAAAGAGCCGTACATGCCGGACGACGACACGCTGCAGCGGCTGGACCTGAAGCGCGAGGGCGTGGGCGACCGTCCGTTCTTCTACGGCCGCGGGTGCTCCAAGTGCAACGGCACCGGCTACAAGGGGCGCAAAGGCGTGTTCGAGTACCTGCGCGTGAGCGACCCGGTTCGCGAGCTGATCAACGAGCGCCGCCCGACGCTGTTCATCCGCGAGCGCGCCCGCGAGCTCGGCATGCGGACCATGCGCGAAGACGCGATTCGCAATGTGCTCGACGGCTACACAACGGTGGACGAAATCTTGCGCTACACGTAGCGCGCGCGGGCCTTGCCCAGGCCCGCCAGGAGAGGTGCGACGATGGAAAACGTGGTGATTATTGGAAGCGGGCCTGCGGGGCTGACCGCCGCCATCTATGCGGCGCGCGCGAACTTGAGCCCCGTCGTGATCGACGGCATGCAGCCCGGCGGCCAGCTGACGCAGACGACCGACGTGGAGAACTTCCCGGGGTTTGAGCAGCCGGTCAGCGGGCTTGAGCTGGTGAGCACCATGCGCAAGCAGGCCCAGCGCTTCGGCGTGCGCTTTCAGATGGACGAGGTCGCGGCGTGCGATTTCTCGGGCGACCCCAAGAAGGTGTCGCTCATGCTGGGCGGCGACCTACTCGCGCGCACCGTCGTGATCGCGACGGGCGCGAGCGCCCGCTACCTGGGGCTGCCCTCCGAGCAGCAGCTCATAGGCAAAGGCGTGTCGGGGTGCGCCACCTGCGACGGCTCATTTTTCAAGGGGCAGCGGGTGGCCGTGATCGGCGGCGGCGACACCGCGATGGAGGACGCGCTCTACCTGTCGCGCCTGGCGAGCCACGTGACGGTCATTCACCGGCGCGACCAGTTCCGCGCCTCCAAGATCATGTCGGACCGGGTGCTGTCCGCGCCGAATATCGAGGTGGTCTGGAACGCCGTCGTCGAGGACGTGCTCGATGTCGCGAAGGGCGAGGTGACGGGGCTGCGCCTTAAGGATGTGAAGACCGGCGCGGTGACCGAGCGCGCCGTGCAGGGCGTTTTTGTGGCCATCGGGCATACGCCCAACACCGCGGCTTTTGCCGGGCAGGTCGAGTTGGATGCCGACGGCTACGTCGTCGCGAGCGACGCGCGCACGTCGGCCGCTGGCGTTTTCGCGGCCGGGGACGTTCAAGACCGGCACTTCAAACAGGCTGTGACGGCGGCTGGCACTGGCTGCATGGCGGCCCTTCAGGCGGAGCGCTATTTGGCGGCTCACGGATGAGACATGGCAGATTTTTTTGACAGAGAGTATACCGCGAGAGAGGCCTACGGACGCCTGTACCAGTATGCGCGCAAGTATCGCGTGCGGCTGCTGATCGGCCTGATCGCGGGCTCGATAACGGCGGGCTCGTGGGTGCCGATCTTTCAGGTTATCCAGCCCCTGCTCAAGCAGTTTCAGGCGGTCGGCGAGCAGCAGTACGCGAAGGCTGGCCCAGGCGCCGCCGAGGCGGCGAAGCCGGCGCGCCAGCCGTCCGTCATGAGCAGCAGCCTCAACGACCTTGTGAAGCTGGACGAGTCGGGCAAGCCGCTGCCGAAGCAGGCTGAGCTTCCGGACTGGCTGCTCAAGGTCGAGTCCTACGCCAACCGGGCGGGAGTCTCGTTTCGCGACGCCGAGGGCAACATGACGGGGCAGTTCCTGCTCATCGCGCTTGTTGCGGTGCCGCTTGTCTTGCTGGTCAAAGTGGTCACGATGTACATGAACCACTACTTCTTGCGCTGGACGGGCGCCCGGGTCGTCCAAGACTTTCGCATGGACCTGTTCCGCCACGTTCAGAAGCAGTCGCTCTTCTTCTTCGGGAAAACGGATGTCGGCCAGATTATGAGCCGGTGCACAAGCGATCCGCAGCAGGTCGATCAGGTGATCGCGCATACGCTCGCGGACCTGTGCCGCGCGCCGTTTGAGATTCTGGTCGCCATTGGGTTCGTGGTTTACTTCGCCATCAAAAACGACATGATCGAAACGATGGCCCTCGTCCTTTTCGGGCTGCCGTTCTTTATCGTGCCGATGGCGGTCTTGGGCAACCAGGTGCGCCGGTGGTCGCGCAAAGCGCTGCACCGCATTTCGTTTATCGCCTCGAAGATGCACGAGAACCTCACCTGCATCCGCGTCGTCAAGGCCTATCACACGGAGGCCTTTGAGATCGAGAAGTACCGCGAGGTCAACCAGTCGTACATCAAGAGCGTGCTGCGCGCGGTTCGGCTGGAGCTGCTGATCACTCCGTCCGTGGAAGGGACGGGCATCCTGCTGATCTTCGTCTTTGTCGCATACTGTTTCATGCGCAAGATCGCCGTGCATGAGATCGCGCCGATGCTGGTGCCGTTCCTGGTGGCGTACCGGCCCATCAAGCAGCTCGGCAAGGTGCAGGCTCAGATCGAGCGCGGGCGTGCGGCGCTGGCCCGCATCTTCTCGCTGCTCGACATGGACATGAGCCTGCCGGAGGCCGCGCATCCGGTGCGCAAGGCCGACTTCATCGACCGCGTGCGCTTCGACCGTGTCTGCTTCGGCTATCAGGCGGGCTCCGAGCTGACGATCAAGGACGTGTCCTTCGATATCCCGCGAGGCTCGCTGGTCGCCGTGGTGGGCGGAACCGGCTCCGGCAAGACCACGCTGGCCAACCTGCTGGCCCGCTTCTACGACCCGCTGTCCGGCGCCGTGACCATGGACGGCCTCGACTTGCGGCAGATGGAGATGGGCGACTTGCGCAGCTTGATTGGCGTGGTGACTCAGGAGACCGTGCTCTTCAACGACACGATCGCGAGCAACATCGCGTACGGCACGCCTGCGGCCACGCGCGAGCAGATCGAGGCCGCCGCCAAGCTGGCTAACGCGCATGACTTTATCGCGGCCCAGCCCGATGGCTACGCGCGGGTCGTGGGCGAGAAGGGGTTCGCGCTGAGCGGCGGCGAGCGGCAGCGTGTCGCGATCGCCCGGGCGATTCTTAAGAACCCTCAGATCCTGATTCTCGACGAGGCGACGAATGCCCTCGACACGGTCACGGAGCGGCTCGTCCAGGACGCGATCAACCGGCTGATGGCGAACCGGACGACCTTCGCGATCGCGCACCGGCTAAGCACAATCCGCCGCGCGGATCTGATTCTGGTCGTCGAGAAAGGCGTCATCGTCGAGCGCGGCACGCACGAGGAGCTCTACGCGAAAGACGGCGTCTACCGCAGGCTCTGCGATATGCAGATGATGGACTGACGCGCCGGCATTCGGGGCGGCAGGGGGGGCGCCTGCTCGGCGGCGCAGCGGACTCACACCAGGGGGGGCGTATGGGGGAACATAAGCCGAGTCTCGAAAAGCGCATTTTCAAGGCGAGCTTTTTCATTCTGATTGCGCACGCGCTGTTCAAGCTGGCCGGTCTCATTCAGGCTGTCGTCATGGGCCGGTTCCTGCCGCCGGAGGCCTTCGACATCGTCTACGTGATCGCGTTCGAGGGGTGCGTTTACATGTTCTTCCTGATCGGGGAAGAGGTCTTGGGCCCCGCCTTCCTGCCGGTCTTTATGCGCGAGCTGGACACGAAGTCCGAAAGCAGCGCGTGGCAGTTTGCGAACACGGTGCTGACGGTTCAGTTCGTTCTGCTTGCTGGGCTGGCTGCCACGCTCTGCGTTGATCCGCACGCGGTGGTCAGGCTCCTGACCCAGTGGAGCGCCGACGCCTCGTCGGAGAAGTACGAGCTGGCCGCGCGCAGCGTTCGAACGCTGGCGCCGGCGGTGGTGGGGCTTTCGCTGGGCTCGACAACCTACGTGCTTCTGAACGGGTACAAGCGGTTCTTCCTGGCGGCCTTTGGCGATGCGGTGTGGAAGTTCTGCGCCGTCCTTTTTCTCGTCGCCGGAACGCTCCTGTCGCGGGATGGCGCGCAGATGCTGATCTGGGGGCTCGTGGCGGGCTCGGCCTGCAAAGTGGTGACGCACCTGTTCGGCCTGCGCGACAAGCTGATCCACTTCCGGCCGGCGCTGGCGCTCTCCCATCCGGCGATCAAATGCTTCTGCCTGCTGGCGATTCCGCTGGTCGCCGGCATCCTGATCGCGAAAGTGCGTGACCGGGTGAACGACGTCTACGTCTTGAGCGCCGTGGATAAGTCGGGGCTTATGCAGGCCAACTCGATGGGGCGCAAGCTGCAGAGCACCTTGCTCTATCTGGTGCCCTATACGCTGTCGATCGCCGTGTTCCCGTTTTTCTGCGAGCTGGTCGACAAGAAGGACAACGACAAGCTGGGGCGGCTGGTGACCAGCCTCGGCCGCATGCTCCTGTCGGTTTTCGTTCCTTTCGCCGTGTTTGTGGCGGTCGTTGCGGTGCCGATCACGTCGCTGATATTCAAGGGCGGCTACTTCGACGCTGTGGCCGTGCAGCGGACGGCGGTGTCGCTCTCGTTTTACACGTTTGTGCTGCCCGCTGCTGCGATTGAGATGCTGGTGATGCAGGCCTTCTTCGCGAACCGCCGGATGGTTTCGGTGACGGTGATCGGCGTGCTCTTTTCGGCGCTCAGCATCCTGATCAGCTGGGTCGGGCTCGAGGTGTGCGGCGGCCACGAGCTGGTCCTGCTGGCATTCATCGCGGGTGGGTTCACGGTGTCCCGGACGCTCAAGTGCTTCACGCTCGTGCACCTGCTGAAGATGAACGCGCCGGTCTTCCCGCTCGGCGAGACGGCGGCGTATACGGTGCGCGTCACGCTGGCGGCGGGCCTGGCGGCCGGCGCCGCGTGGCTCGTCCTGCATCAGGTGGGCGCGGTCGCCGGGCTCAGCGGACGGCTCGGCGACCTGCTCAAGCTGGGCCTCTCCGGCGCGTGCTTCGGCGGCGTGTATGTGGTCGCGGCCTATGCGCTGCACATCCGCGAAATGCGCGAGCTGTTCGCGCTGGCGCTCCAGAAATTGCGCAAACGGGCTTGAGGGAACCGCGGCGTTTGGTTAAACTCCCCTCGCTTTATCGGCACCGGATGGTGAGGGCGTTTTTACGAAGCAGCTTAAGGAGTAGACAGTATGGGCATGTTGGATCAAATGAAGCAGGCGATGCAGATGCGCAAAGAGGCCAAGCGCATCCAGACGGAGATCGAAAAGATCACCTGCGAGTACGCGAACGGCGGCATCACCTGCGTGGCGAGGGGTGACTTCACCATCGTCTCGATCAAGGTGACGCAAGAGGCTCTCAAAGAGGTGCTCGCTGGCAAGCCGGAGCGTTTCGAGACGATGCTGAACAACGTCGTCAACGGCGCGCTGAAGAACGTCAAGAAGCAGACGCAGGAAGCCATGGCCAAGATGATGCAGGGCTCCGGCATGGGAGACATGTTCGGAGGCTAAGAACCCGTGATCACGCCGATCGACAATCTGATCCGGGCGCTCGCCAAACTGCCGGGGCTCGGGAAGCGGTCGGCGGAGCGTGCCGCGCTGGCGCTCGTGCGCAAGCCGGACCTTTTGCTCGACGTGCTGGTCGCCGCGCTGCAGGAGGCCCGCGACACGGTGTGCTGCTGCCCGGTGTGCGGGGGCTTCACGTCCAAGGACAAGACGCCCTGCAAGCTCTGCGCCGACACCGCCCGCGACGACGGTCTGCTCTGCGTGGTTGAGGAGCCGTCGGACATTTACTCGATCGAGCGCTCCGGCGGCTTCAGCGGGCGCTATCACGCGCTGTTGGGCAAACTCTCGCCGGCCCGCCAGACCGGCCCCGCCGAGCTGCGGCTGCGCTCGCTGGCCGAGCGTGTCGCGCGCGGAGGCGTGCGGGAGGTGCTGCTGGCGCTCAGCACCGACATGGAGGGCGACGCCACGGCTGGCTACATCGGCGAGCTGCTGAAGCCGCACGGGGTGCGCGTCACGCGGCTGGCTTTCGGGCTGCCGGCCGACAGCGGCGTCGGCTACTCGGACCCCCTCACACTCAAACGCGCCATCAGTGGGCGCGTCGCCTGCGACTGATCGCGCCCGGCGCGTCGCGCGAGAGTCCGCAATGCGCGTTTGCCGATCATCGAGGCGAATGGTATAGTTAATGTTTTTCGAAAGGGGGATGGCGGCCGCAGGCCGCACTCACAGATATGATCGGCATTTCCAAACTCTACCTCGGCCAAGTCGAAGTCTCCGACCCGCTGCGCTACGGGCGCCGCTCGGCCCATCTGCCCAGCCACCTGCTCCAGTTCTCGGAGGACAAGAAGCCGGTGGTCGTCTGGAACGTGACCTCGCGCTGCAACCTCTCCTGCACGCACTGCTACGCCGCCACGCAGGGCCGGCCCGACGAGCTCAGCACGAGCGAGGCGCTCGCGGTCATCGACGACCTCGCCGCGTTCGGCTGCCCCGTGCTGCTTTTCTCGGGCGGCGAGCCCTTCGTGCGGCCGGACATCCTGACGCTGGCCCGCGCCGCCGCCGCCAAAGGCCTGCGCGTGGTGTTTTCGACCAACGGCACGCTGATCGATGCGGCCGTGGCCGCTGAGATCAAGGCCATCGGCGTCTCGTACGCGGGCATCAGCATCGACGGCATGGAGGCGGTCCACGACCGGTTCCGGGCCTGCGCGGGCGCGTTTCAGCGCTCGCTGGCCGGCATCCGCAACTGCCGCGAGGCCGGCGTCAAGGTCGGCCTGCGCGTGACGATGACCAAGGATAACGTGGGTGAGATCCCGGCCATTTTCGACCTCTTAGAGGCTGAGCGCATCCCGCGCATCTGCCTCTACCACCTGGTCTACTGCGGTCGCGGCGCGGAGATCGCGGGCCACGATCTGCCGCCCGAGCAGAGGCGGGCGACGCTCGACCTGATCATCGAGCGGACGGCGCGCCTGCACGCCCGCGGCCAGCCGGTGGAGGTGCTGACGGTCGACAACCACTGCGACGGGCCTTACCTTTACTTGCGCATGACGCGCGAGGGCCATCCGCGAGCGGAAGACGTGATGACGCTCCTGCGCATGAACGGCGGCAACAGCACGGGCCACGGCATCGGCTGCATCAGTTGGGACGGCACCGTCTACCCCGACCAGTTCTGGCGCAACAAGCCGGTCGGCAGCGTGCGCGAGAAACCCTTCAGCGCGATCTGGGGCAAGCCGGAGCCGGGCAGCCTGCTCGACCTCCTGCGCCGCAAGAAGCAGCTCGTCACCGGACGCTGCGTCACCTGCCGCTTTCTCGACGTGTGCGGCGGCAATTTCCGCGCCCGCGCCGAAGCCGCCACCGGCGACCTCTGGGGCGTTGACCCCGCATGCTATCTGACGGACGACGAGATCAGGCCTGCAGGCCGGTAGCGGCGCGAGCGCCGATGCTGCGGGATGCCGTTTGCGCTACGCTGGCTGCCACTTGGCGGGGAGCTGAAAACGAGATGGATTCTGGCTTACACATGAAGATGCAGGGCGCCTTCCACGGGCCGACGGTCGCGGCGGGCGGTCCGAGGGTGGTGGCGTGGGAGGTCACGCGGCGTTGCCCGCTGGCGTGCCGCCACTGCCGCGCCGGCGCGCGGGACTGCGCCTACGAGGGCGAGCTCACGACCGAGGAGTGCCTGCGCGTGCTGGACGCGCTGGCTGGGTTCGGCAAGCCGATGGTCATCTGGACCGGCGGTGAGCCCATGTACCGGCCGGACATCCTCGAGCTGGTGCGGGCCGCGACGGCGCGCGGGCTGCGGTCGGTGATGGCGCCGTGCGGCACGCTCGTGACGCGCGAGGCGCTGCGCGCGCTCAAGGACGCGGGCGTAATGGCGTGCAGCTTCAGCTTGGACGGCGCGACGGCGGAGGCGCACGACGCCTTCCGCGGCGTGCCGGGCGCGTTCGACAACGTGACGCGAGCGATGGCTGTGGCGCGGGAGATCGGCATGCCGTTTCAGGTCAACGCGACGGTGTCGCGGCTGAACCGCGCGGAGCTGCCCGCGATCCGCGAGGCGGCGCTTGCTCTCGGCGCCCGCACGCTCGACCTGTTCTTCTTGGTTCCGGTGGGGCGCGGCGCGGGGTTGCGCGACCTGTCGCTGCCGCCGGAGGATGCTGAGGCGGTGCTGCGGTGGGCGTTCGAGATGGACCGGCAGGGGCCGATCCGCGTGCGCGAGACCTGCGCGCCGCAGGCCGTGCGCATCTGGCACGCGCTGGGCGAGCCCGGCCAGCCGCCGGCCGGGTGCATGGGCGGGCGCGGGTTTGTCTTCATCTCGCACACCGGCGTCTTGCAGCCGTGCGGGTTTCTGGATGTGCCGAGCGGCGACCTGCGGGCGCACGCCTTCGACTTCAAGCAGGCCTACGCGGCGTCGCCCGTGTTCCGCGACTTGTCGCAGCCGGACCGTTACGGCGGCGCGTGCGGGACATGCGCCCACCGCTTCGGGTGCGGCGGCTGCCGGGCGCGGGCCTACGCGGCGACAGGCGACTACATGGCGGCCGAGACGACGTGTCCTGTGGCGAACCCGCGCGCGTGAGGAGGGTCGGCGAGCGTGGCTGCTACTTTTTCGGCTGCGCCTGGTGGCGCTGGGCGAAGAACCACGTGAGGACGGCCTTGTCAGAGTAGGTTCGCGTCCAGACGTCATGCCCGGCCTTCGGGTATTCGCGGTACTGGACGTTGCCGCCGCACGCCTTGAGGGCGCTCACCATGTCGCGGGAGCGTGAGACCGGCACGGCGTTGTCGGCGTCGCCGTGGAAGGCCCAGATGGGGATCTGCTTGAGGTTGGGGGCGAGCGACGAGTCGCCGCCGCCGCAGATGGGCATGGCGGCCGCGAAAAGGCCCGGCTTGCGCTGGATGATGTCCCACGTGCCGTAGCCGCCCATGGAGATGCCGGTCACATAGATGCGGCTGGCGTCGACCGGCAGCTTCGCGAGCACGTCCTGCAGCAGGAGCAGCGTCAGCTTCATGGGCGTGGACGGCATGGACGGCATGCTGTGGCTCGGCGCGTTCCAGTTGGTGTTGACCCACTGCATGTTCTGGGGGCACTGCGGGGCGATCACGATGGCCTGGCCGTTCGTGAGGCCAAACCGGATCAGATCCGCCACGCCGTGCTTGAGCTGCAGGGCGTTGTCGTCGCCGCGCTCGCCTGCGCCGTGGAGGAAGAGGATCAGCGGAACCTTCTTGCCAGCCGGGAGATCCTCGGGGACGTGGATGCGGTACTTGAGGGCCTCCCCGTCGGGGGCCTGAAAAATGGCGGGAGAGGTGAGCTCGGCTGCGTTTTGGGCCAGCAGGGCGGCGGCGGACAACGTTCCCGCGCAGACGGCAAAGGCGAAGGTTTTCATGGGTGTCTCCCACACGGTCGGAAAGGCGGTCGTGCGATTTGCAGTGGCCGTGAACCTCCCCGCTTTTGAAATCATAGCAACGGCGCCTGGCAGGTGTCAAACGTCGATTAAACAAAGACGCGCGGAGGGTCATTTTCGCATTGCCCGTATGGCTACGGAAAACGTATCATAACGACCTTATGCCGAATGAGAATCAAAATAAGTCTGAGTTGCCCAAAACGCCGCCTGCCCTGCCCGCCCAAAACGATAAGCAAGAGGGGGCTGCGACGACGGGCTCCCTTCCGCCGAAACGGGTTTTTGGGGCTTGGCTGGTCGTTGGCATGCTGGTGCTTTCCATGCTCGGGATGTTCTACTATAAGCCCGAGGGCGAGCTCAAAGACATCGACCAGCTCGAGTTCCGCAGCCTGGTCAAGCAGCGCCAGATCGAGAAAGTCGAGTGGGTGCGCGAGTCGAGCGGCGTGATGTACCTGCGCGGCACGAAGAAGGGGGCGGCCCAGGAGCGCTTTCGGGTCAACGTTCTGCCGTCCGAGAACCTCGAGCAGTTTCTGCTCGACGAGCAGCTTCCCTGCCCGCTGGTCAACAACAGCAACATCATGGGGTCGCTGCTGCGCGAAGTCGTGCTGCTCGTGCTTTTCTTGGCCGTCCTATATTTCGTGTTCATCCGGCAGCTCAAGTCGGCGAACATGGGGGCGATGAGCTTCGGCAAGAGCCGGGCCAAGATGCTGAATCAGGACAAGAAGAAGCTCACCTTCGCGAACGTGGCGGGCATCAAGGAGGCCAAGG
>CAYLUN010000020.1:0-79547 GCA_964386865.1 uncultured Lentisphaeraceae bacterium
TCTTCGCCACCGGCATCCCGAACGTCGGCGTCACCGTGGCCGAGCAGATCGCCTCAGCCCACGCGCGTTTTTCGGAGCTGCCGAATTCGCCGCTCCTCCGCGCGGTGCTGCGACTCAACGACCTCTACGACCTCGCCGCTACCGTCAACCCGCGCTCGACGCTCAACCGCCCGAAGGACGACGCCGAGCGTGAGGAGCGCCACACGCGCTTTAACCGCCTCTGCGGCGAGATCGGCGTGCTAGGCGACGACCTAGCCGCCGCCGGCGTGGCCACCAAGACGCCCGGCACGACTCTGCCGCCCCAATACCTGTGCGTCATCAAGACCGAAGCGGCCAAAGCCGTTCAGTCCTTTTTCGTCTCCGACTACGGGAAATCCTATCTGGAGCGCCTGCTCGCGCTGGGGATCGACCCGCAGGCCAAGCCCAAGTCAGCGCCCGCCGCCGACGCGCCGCTGGCCGGCCTGACCTTCGTGCTGACCGGCACGCTCTCGCAGCCGCGCGGCGATTTCGCGTCCCGCATCAAGGCCGCTGGCGGCATCGTGCAGGATGCGGTGTCCAAGAACACGCGCTACCTCGTAGCCGGCGCCGAAGCGGGCGCATCCAAAATCACCAAAGCCCGCAGCCTCGGAACGACCGTGCTCGACGAGGCCGGCCTTCTTGCGCTGCTGTCTGGAACCACTGTAGCGACGCCCGCTCCCGCCCCTGAAAAGACTGCCCCGCCCAAGCAGAAGGCAGCCTCTACGCCGTTCCAGCAGCAGGAGCTGTTCTAGGGCTATTCCGATGGCCGACGATCTTCAGGTCGTTTATCTCCCTGAGCAGGTGTCCGAAGGACAGATGGATTTCCGATACCACTTCTATGTTGGCCAGGAGGATTGTAGAACTCGGTTTGGCCCGTAGCAGACTCGTGACCGCCAAAGGGCCGGCACCGAATGGCGCTACTATCAGCGACGGCTCGGCACAGCCTCGCCCCCCATCCTGCGGACTTGCGTTGATAATGGAGGGCGAAGCTGTGCTGAGCCGCCAACAGAACGGAAGAATGCGCTTATCTTAGCGCCATTCGAGCCTGTCACTCAGGCGTCCAGGGCGGCGAACCGCGGCCGCTCACACAAGAAAACCCCGCCACTCTATCCGGCACGCGAACACCGCTCATGATTGCAGGGCCGAACGTCTTTATCCGCGCATGAGCATCCTATTTGCGATGCCGCTATTCTATTCCGGCCTAGCAGTTTGCCTCGTCACGCTCATGCGGGCAACTGTCTCAATTGACCTTTCCCTCGCACACAGCGGCCAGCGTACCACGCCCTGCATGCTTACTCGCATAACGGCACTGCGGCGTCCTTTGCCCGAAGTCGCCTTCCAACAGGCCCTTGAACGACAGGTCTTCATCCAAATCCGGCCAATGCAACCCGCATGGCGACACTTCGATCTTGCCCAACTGTTCAGGCGTCCCCTTGCACAAACGCGGATTCTCCGCGACAGGGAAACTGATCTCCACGCCGCTGACCATCGTGATGACGATCCGGCCACGGACAAACTGAGCCGACTTGACAGAATTAATCGAAGTGTTCATGCCATTTCTCCACGATCAACGCCAGGTGTTCAACGGCCAGCTGTCGAGCCCTCGACAACTCCGCAAACTTCATATTCTGAGACTCTCGCAACTCGATCTCACCCTCGACATCGAACACCGCTTCACCCCCGCCATGTCGCACATGTACGTGGATGGGTTCATGATCATTGCTGTAGAAGAAGAACCGGAAACCATCAATCTCAAGAACTTTCGGCATCGCAACAGCCCTCATTAGGTCATGTACTATAGCATTTTCCGGGCACACCCTTCAATTTGTGCTTGAGCCTTGAGGCCGTGTCAAGATGCCTGCACATGTCTCTACGTAACTACTGCGCTCTGCTCGCCTCTCGCATTTGCACACTTCCAGAAGTGTGCAATTCCGCGCGTTCTCCCAATTTCCTCCGCACGACGATCCGGCGCAGAGTGCCCGCGCGACGCAGCTGATCGAAACGAGGTGCCTGCCGGCTGATTCCGGATCCATGACAAGTCGGGGGTATCTTGTGCGCTCCCCCGCTATCCGCCCGCACTCTCAAGCCCCTCCGCGCCCTCCGGCAGGCGCAACTCGCGTCGCAGGCGCACCGCGAGTTCCTCCGCCTCCTGCCGCGTCGGCACGTTGCTGGCCACGGTGATGCGGCTGAAGAGATACCGCCACTCGGCCTTCTTGTACTGTGCGGCGGTGTTCCGCTCGATCACCACGTCATACCACGTCTGGCTGCCGCTCGAGGTCTTGTCGCCGAGGTTCACCCCCGTGGCGCTCGCGCAGGGGCAACTCCGCGTCCACGGTATCCCAAACAGCCGCGCGCGCTGCCGGATCAACCCCTGCTCGACCCACGTTCTCCGGAAGACCAGGCCGCGCACGCCGATAAGCAGGAAGAGTAATCCGAGCAAGCCAAACACCAGCATCATCAGGCAAATCCCCACCGCAAAGGCGAGCGGAAACAGGCGCGCCAAGTTCTGCCACCCCCTGGCTTGCGCCAGGACTTCTTTCATCAGCCCCGGCAAGGCGTTGACAGGAACCAGCACCGCCACGGCCAGAAACGCGAGCCCGACGAAGCTCGGCACCACGCACAGGCCTTTTTGAAACCCCTGCGCATCGCAGACATAGACGTTCGCGCCCGTTTCATTCTCCACGCGCACACGCCGCTGTTGTCCCGTCTCCTGCAAGTACGCGTCGAGGCTCTTGCCGTCGTGCGAGTCGCCCTTCACCGCCGGATCGCTCGCGGCCGTCCGGAAGACGGGCACGCGAACCTTCATGTTGAGATCCGGCCCTTTCAGGCGCGCGAAGACCCGCATGTGCCACTGCACCGTCACGCTCGTATCCCCGGACCGTCTTGCGTCCGTCTCATCGGGCAGCCCATAGGGAACCGCGAAATCGAACGGGAGCACGCAGCGCCCGTCGCGGCAATAAGAGGCGTTCGCGGCCACACGCTGCGTATGCGACCACACGCGTTTCACCGACCGGCTTCCCGGGTCGTCGTCGCCGCTGCCGCTGACCATGGTCGTCCGCTCGCATGCCAGCTCCATCCGCACGTCCGTGTCCTGGGGGAACGCCTCCGGCAGCAGAACCTCGCCGCGGAAATGGCCGCCGATGACGCCCGGCACCGTCCGCATGCGCACATGGCACCCGCCGAACCGGAGCCAGCGGCCCGTGGCGACGAGCGCGGCAAACCCCACGAGCAGGCCCACCGCCGCGAAGCCGTAAGGGAACACCACCGCCCAACGCACCTTAGCGAAATGCAACAGGCGCGGGTCGGTGAGCGCGATCAGCGCAAACACGCCGACACATCCAGCCGCCGCCACCCAAAGGCCCACGACGTTACCGCCCAGCCTGGGCCGGCACTCCCCGCCTCGCCAGCGGCGATGTTCCCACGGTATTTTCTTTTGCGCCATGATAGAACGCTCCGGTTTATCAATCCGCCCTGCAAAGCCGCGCCCCATCGCGCGGCTAAGGCGTCACATACGTGAGATTCGTGCACACCATGCGCGGCTCATGCTTGACCGGCCAAACCGCGCGCTCAGGGCTCGCATAAAGCCCCATTTTATCGATCAGCAGCGGCTTGAATCCGGTTTTGAAAGCGGGCGACTCGGGCTTCATCCGGTAGTCGCCTTTCGCAGCATCCACGAAAAGCGGATCGGTGCCAGCCCAGTTGTTGTCTCCAATCAGCCACGCAGCCGGCGTGCGCGGATACGCCTTGTAATGCACCATCCACTCCTGCCGGCCGCCCCAGATCACGTTCCGCTCGACACGCGTACGCGTCGCGGGATCGCGAAGCGTCTTGTCACGGATCGCGTTGCGCAGCAGCGCCAGGTTCGGATAGCGCTCATTCCACGGCGCCGCGTCGACCGGCACCGCCGCAAGCATCTCCGGCATCTGGGCGTGAACCCCTTTGGGCGGTATAAACGACTCGGGCGTGATCCACGTCTGCCATCCCGAAATGGCCGGCTGGCACTCCACAAACACGTTGTTGTCGATCACGTTGTCCACGGCGGACAGCGAGATGCCCTCGGCGACGCGCACGATCAGGTTGCTGGTCATCCGGATGCCCGCCGCGCCGTCGTCCAGCATGATCGCGCGGTTGCGCTGCGAGCAGGGATTGTAGATGTCGTGCACGTAGTTTCCGCTGATCACGTTGCCCACCAGCGTCCAGTCGCGGCCCGTGTAGAACGCGCCCATTTCGCCCGAGGTCAGGCACACGCTATGGATCTCGTTGTATTCCATCACGTTCTCGCGTCCGCCGAAGAGCACCGCCACGTGCGGCCCGTCGTGGATCAGGTTGTGCGACACGCGGTTTCCGCAACCGCCGATCTGCACCGCCGCGCCGTAGGTCAGGCAGAAGCGCGCGTAGTCATAAATGTGGTTGTTGTCGATCACGTGCCCGCTCGGCGCCAGCCTGGCCGGATCGCCCGCCCACACCCCGATGCCGCCGTTGCCCAGATGCGCCAGCTCGCACCCCGCGACGCGGTGACGCTCGCCGCCGCGGATCTCCACAGCCGAACCGCCCATGTTCCGGATCGTGCAGCCCACCACCGACACCTCCGCGCCGCCGTCGATGCGCACGGCGCAGCCGCGCCCGTTCTCGAAGACCAGCCCGCGCAGCGACACGTTCGTCACGTTGTTCAGGCGCAGCAGATCCACGCCGACCGACACCTCTCCCACGCCTTTCGCGGGCTCATCCGGCGGCCAGAAGTAGAGGCGTCCGCGCAGCCGATCCACAATGTACTCGCCGGGCGCGTCCAGCTCGCAGAGGAGGTTGTAGCCGTACCAGCGGCCGCCCTTGCGGAACCCGTAGCCGCTGCCCGGCAGCCGCTGCGTGATGGTCTTTGTCGCGGGCTCGAGCCTGTCAAACGCGATCGCGCAGGCCGCCCAGTCGTGCGCCCAGTAGCCCTGTCCGTGCGGATCGGACTCGCCTGCCCAGCGCGAGATGCGCTCGTCGGCATAGGTGAAGGTCGAGCCTTTCGGTCCCTGCGGCAGCTCGGCCACCGTGACGAACCCCTCGTTCGGCCAGCGCGCCAGCGTCATCGGCGCGTCGCTGTACGTCAGCTGCATGCCCGAACAAGGATGCGCTTTGGAACCCGTGGGCTCCACGCCGTAGTCGAAAAGCCCTTGGTTCACCAGATCCACCGTCATCACCTTGCCGCGCGCCGCCTCGGGCAAACGCTCCAGGATGTTCGTGTCCGTGAGCGGCCGCATCTGCCACAGCCGAACGCCGCCGCTGAGGCGCACCTCGGCGCCCGCAGCCGCGCGATAGACGACCGGCGCGGCAGGCGTACCGGAATCTTCAGGCCCGAACGCGCACGCCGCCGTCTGCTCGTAGCGCCCCCGCTGAAATTCGACCGTGACACCGCCGGCCGGCGCCGGACCGCTCCCGCGCAGCCGCCGCACCGCATCGCGCGCGCCGGCCAGCGTGGCCAGCGGCCCGTCGGTCTTGGCCGCGTTCGGCGCGGCCGTGACGCCGCTCCACGTGTCCTTTCCCTGCGGCGACACGTGCAGCGTCACCCCCGCCGCCAGCGACGCGCCCACGCTCAACCCCCAGCACATCCCCGCCGTCCGCCATCCGCAAGTCATAAGCAGGGCTCTCCCGCTAACGCCTCGTCGATTATCGCTTGCACCACGCCTTGCGCGGCTTCGACCAGCGGGTACTCGTCTCGCAGCAGTTTGATGCGCTCCTTGAACTCCGGCAGGATGTCGGGGCGCACGCTTTTCATCGCCAACAGGGTTTGCGCGAACAGAATGCGGACACTGACGCTGTAAGGGGTTTGTAGGCATTGATCGATGTTGCCCTCTATGATCTCTCGCGCACCGCTGAGGAATCCCGGTTCGACGCCCTCCATGCCGCTGCACCTGACGGCGAGAAGTTGCTCCAGACGGAGCAGATAGTAAGGGAAGATTGCGATACGTGGCAACGCATAGGCTGACGGAACCGGCTGCCGCCCGATCCCGGCCTCACGCCCGAGCAAGTCCAGCAAGGCCTGAGCAAGACCGAAGACAGCGTCAGTGGGCGCCGTCGACGGGAAGGTTTCGGAGAGCTGGCCGAGGCACTTTCCGTCACTCGTGCGAACGAGGCGGACCTCCAGCACCCACGGTTCGGCCTGCGTTTTCAGGTGCGTCGTCACAACGTAGCCGCACGCATGTTCGCTCCGCAGAACAAGCTTGGCGACATCGTCGTCCTTCCACGCAGCGCCCAGTAGGGCGAAACCTCTCGAAGGCTCATTGACCCAAGGCATCAACGTCCGAGTTCGGGCGCAACTAGCGAACTCGACCTGTTCGGCGAGAAAGAGAGGAGTCGCCCGGCTCAGCCGACCGGGGGCATCAGCGAGTTGCAGTTCCACATCCTGTGCGTGGGGAACGGCCTCAACCGTACCTCCTAGAAAACACACGGCGACGCCGTTGTCTGGTTTGACGGAAAAGAACTTAGCGGCCGGCGAGGTAGGCTTGAGCCAAACCGGCCCTTCCCCGGCCAGCATGCCCACTTTCAATTGGGCGGTGGCCGGCATAGCCTTGTTGGAAATACGTGCTTTCGCAATCTCCGTGTCCCAAAAGCCGAGTGTTCCCTTCCAGTCCGGACGGTTCAGGGTATAGAGTTGATCCAACATTTTGCGAGCAGCGTCGATCTGGCCCAGGTCGAGATGGGCCTTGATGAGGTTGTTTCCCACGGTCAGTCCGTGCCTGGCGACATCGAAATGCGGTTCAACCAGTTGGATAATTTCGGGCAGATGACCGGCGTTTCCCAGGTCACCACTGATTTGCATGAGCAGATCGCTCGGAAGCGGCTTGCCGACACGCACAAGACTCTCCTGGTAAAGGGCGATCGCCTGCGCCAAGTCTTGCGCTTTGAGAGCCGCGCTCGCGAGCCACACGTGGGCACGCCAACTGCCGGGGAGCACCGCCACCCGCCGCATGGCCTCTACCCCAGCCACCTCACCACCACGCTCACGATGAATAGCCTCATACCATGCGAAGGCGTTGTCTTGATTGGGGTCTAACTCGAGCGCGTGCCAAAGGGTCTCCTCGGCCTTGACGTCGTCGTTTCGCTTGGCATAGACTTTGGCTAGATTGGTGAGGATTACGCCTTCTTCGCCGCGCTTGGCAAGGAAGGCGCGGAAAACCTTCTCAGCTTCATCGAGACGGCCCTCCTCCATGAGGACAATACCCCAAATACAAGCGCCCCGCGTGTGCTGAGGATCGATTTCGTAGAGTCGGAGTGACGCGTCCACGATGTCGGCGCGGAGCCCATCGTTCAACGCCCCGAGAATGACACCGTAAAGCTCATCAGGATTGTTCCACTTATCCTTGATCGTTCCCGGCAGCACGCTCTTGCGCCACTCCTCCTTTGTAATGAAAAGCTCGCGACCATATTTGTCAAAGACGCAAATGAGGTTGGGGTCTTTGCGCAACTCTTCAACCGAACGCGGCGGCCGAAGGTCCGCGGCCAGCGCGGAAGGCTCTGTTTTCTTGCCAAAGATTTTGTCGAGGAAACTCATGCCGCAAACGCCCACAATCGTTTAGTATCGCAGGTAATGTAGTCCAATCGTAGTGTGCGGGCAAGAGGAATGTGGGGAAAAGCGGGCGCTCTCCACTCCTAACTCCGCCCTGCCGTCTACTCCCACGCCAGCGGCGCGACGCTGACCCCGCGGTGGGGATAGTCGGCACTGGAGATGAACCACTGCCCGCTCTCGTCCTGGATGATCTCCGGCGCGTGCGCCGTGAACTCCGCGAGCACAGGCTTGCCATGAAAGTCCGTTGGCGATTCCGAACAATGGACGTATGTGCGAGGACAGTAGCCGGACGTGGTCTTGTCCGCCGTGTCCCACAGGGTCCAGAACAGATAGAACAGGCCTCCATACGGAATGAGAACCGGCGACTCGGTCTGGTAGCTCTCCCTATTCGGCTTGTAGATCGTGACCGGATCGGACCAGGTGGCAAAATCCGGAGATGTGATGGCGCTGATCCCGTTGCCGTCGCAGCGCAGAAGGTAGTAGGTGCCTTTCCAGAGCAGAATGTACGGGTCGCGGTTGCCACCTTTGGCCGCCAGCCGCCCCTTGTCCGTCCACGTGTTCAGATCTGTGGAGACCGCCCGGCCGAGGCGGGAGCCGACGAGCGAATACTCGGCGCCGATCTTCACGGACGCGGGCGCCCAGCCGCAGTCGGCAACGGAAATTTTGGGCTGATCGCGCCACGACTGGAACGCGGCCGCCTGGGCGAACGTGCCTTCCGGCGCCAGGGCATGGAAACAGAGCCCCTCTCCATTATGGCCGTTGTCGCCCGGCATCCAGGGCTTCGTGATGCCGAAGCAGTGCCACCGGTTGTCGCTGCCCTTGATGAACGTGTGGTCATTGGTGCGCCAGTCCGGATAGGCCGCACCCTGCGTATACGTAATGTTGCCGTCAGGCGTGCTGACGGTCTTGAGGGTGTAGACATCCGGCTGCGGCTTGTAAATGTTGACGAAAGCCCCGGTCACCCGCGGGATGCGCGGAGAGGCAGGCGGCTTAGCCGTCGGCGCCTCCGCAGCCCCCAGGTGGCATTTGCCTCCCCCCACCACCACGGTAGCCAGCGTCCCTTTGAGTAACTGACGCCGTGAAAGCTCTGACCTACCGTATGCCTCGCTTCGTTGAGTTCGCACGCTTCCGACCTCCGACCTCTGATCTCTGATCCCCGACCTCTGACCTCCGACCTCTGACCTCTGACCTCTGACCTCTGCCCCCCCTCCCTCACCTCTTCCCCGCCTGCACTTTCTCCAGCGCCTCGTTCAGGCGCGCGATGATCGCGCCGGCCATGATTGGATCAGCGTCCGAATTGAGATGGATCAGGTCCTGGCTGATCAGCTCCTTGATACGCGGCTGCGTCGCCCCGAAAATGTCAGTGACCGGCACATTCAGCTCGGCCATGACTTTCTCGGCGGCGGCGTTGAACGCCTTGCAGCTGGTCAGGTAGTTCGGCGACTTCGCGATCGTGTTGTCGGCGACGGTTCCCGTGGAGTTGGCGAAGATCGGCAGCGCGCCCGCCTCGCGGATCGTGGCCACAACCTTGCGCAACTGTTCAGCATACGGCACCTCGTCACCCGGCTTGGCGCCGGCGAAATTGTGTATGCCGTTGTTGAAATGCACGATGTGGAACGGGCCGCGCTCAGCCAGAAACTTCTTCAGGTTGTCGTCCTTCGAGGCCCAGTCCGCGCCTCGGGCGTCCGCACGTATAGTCAGTTGAGGGCTAAGGCAATCGAACTTCAGCGACCTCCCAACGGCTGGTGAACAGCAAGCGAACGAGACACAAGATAACTTGGCTTTACGGAGTGTATCCCATGTGATACATTACAGTCGTGATTGAGATTCGCCAGACAGAAGAGTATTCCTCGTGGTTTGAGCGCCTTCGGGACAGGATTGCAAAGACTCGTATCCTGATTCGTCTTCGTCGCGTATCGCTAGGGCATTTCGGCGATGTGAAGCCCGTAGGTGAAGGTGTGTCCGAACTCCGCGTTGATTACGGGGCGGGATATCGCGTGTATTTCATTCAAAGAGGGAAAACGCTTGTGGTGTTACTCGCAGGTGGCGACAAGCGGACGCAACCGCGAGATATTCAAAAAGCGATCACTCTTTCGAAAACAGTTTAGGAGGTCAGCATGAAGACAAAAACAACCTTGTGGGATGCGGCGGAGCATCTGAAAACCAAAGAAGACATGGCTGCTTATATGGCCTGTGCGCTCGAAGAAGGCGATTCTGCTCTGATTGCCGCTGCGCTGGGCGATATTGCGCGTGCCCAAGGGATGACGAAGATCGCAAAGAAAACCGGACTCGGCCGCGAGAGCCTGTATAAGACCTTGTCCCGAGAGGGAAACCCAGAACTCACCACTGTTCTGAAAGTTTTCGATGCGGTCGGATTAAAGCTCAAAGCCGTTCCTGGATGACAGAACAACAAGACGGTGGAGGCGACGGGACACCGCCGCCTCACCGCCGGCGCTGGGACATCGAAATCGAAATCGGGATCGCTATCGGGATCGAGCGACGCAGAGCGTGGACAAAAGAGCAAGGCGTGCCCTCGTGGGAAGACGATACCGATACCGATAGCGATTTGGACAAAGACCGGCACGGTCAAGAGGGCGTGAGGCCTGGCTTTTGCGCGTGGCCCCTCGACAAACCGGACGAAAAGAGCGAGACTATTTTCCAACACCGGCGACACACAGCACCACCGAACCAAACTAACTCCCACCATGACCGCCAGAAACTACGCAGCTCAGGTTTATGCACGTGTCGTCACCGGTAACGCCGGCTCGTTCCGGCACCACCTTTCCGTCCTGCTCACCGCACTGGCGTCGGCCTTCACGACTCTCGCCGACCCCGCTCCGCTTCTCACGCAGACCAACGGCCTGGCCTGCCACACCGCCGAATACGCGCCCCGTTCGCTCGCCTGGGAAGCCTTGGCCGCGCCAGCGGGCGTGAAGGCTGTCCACCCCCATCCCTCGCGTTCGGAGACGCTCTTCGTCACTGCCACCGACGGCCTGCTGCGCAGCGACGACTTCGCCGCCACGTGGCGTAAGCTGCCCCTCGCCGGCCTGGACGCCTCGGCCGCGGTCACGACCTTGGCCTTCCGTCCCTGCGAGCCGGAGACCTTCTGCTTCGGCACCCGCGCGCACGGCGTGTGGCTCTCCCGCGATGGCGGCCGAACCGCGAAGAACATCGGGGCAATAGCGGCAGGCCTGGCCTCGGACGCCGTCATCGACTTGGTTTTCGCCGCCGACGACCCGTTCCAGCAGACGCTCCTGGCGGCCCACGGCAAGGCCGCCCCCGGCCTCTCGCGCGGCGACCTCGATAGCGGCGCGTGGGCCCCGCTCGCAACCGCCTACGCCGTCTACCGCGTCCTCACCTGCAATCCCGAGAGCCACGACGTTTACCTCTTCGCGGCGGAGTCCTCCGACCCCGAAACCGTCGGGCTCTACTACGCGCCCGTCGCCGCGAACTCCTGGCAGCGACTGCTCTCCGACACGCTGCTGACGGACGGCGCGTGGATGCCCGTCCGCCGCGCCCTGTGCGCGACCACGCTGGACAAGGGCGTCATCCGGGCCGACGGACGCGGAGGCGTCGTCGAGCAACTGGGCGGCGGCGACCTCGAATGGTTCAGCGCGGATGCCACCTGGGGCGTGACTGCCGAGCAGGAGCAGCTCGCCCTCTATCAGCCGTCCACGCGCGGCCTGATCGGCACGCCTGACGGCTTGTCTGAGGCGACCGACCTCAGCCGCGACCTCTATCGCGGCTCGTTCGTCGCAGAAGGCGCGGCCATCCGCGCCAACGCCGGCGGCACGCGCTTCTACGGAGCCATCAACGGCGCGCTGTGGGTCGGCCGCGCCGACGGCCCCCTGCGCGTGGACACCGTGTCCGTGTCGCCGTCCGCGCTGACCTTCTCCGAGTCGGCGCTCGATGACCGCCACTGGCGCGCCTGCGAGGAAGCCATCCGCGAGTGTGTGGCGGAAGACCGGTTCGGCCCGCTGGCCGCAGACTTAGCCGCCCAGTTGCACACCCTGAACGGCGCCGTGCCCGGCGACCCCGTGGCGGTTCAAGCCCATGTCACCGCGCCTGCGGGAGCCAACGCCGTGGTCACCGCCGACCTGAGCCGCTTCGGCTTGTCGGCCGAGACGCCGCTCGCGCCCGGCAGCAATGGCCTCTACACGACCTCGTTCGCCCTCTCCGCCGACCGGATCACCCGGCGCTGGAAAGAGTGGCGCCGCACCTGGCCCGGCCCCATCCCCATCACGGTCTCTGCCCGCACGCCCAACACGCTCCCGGCCGGAGGCGTTGGCGTGCTGGCGCTCTATCCGCGCCCCGAGTCCTTCACCTTCTGGAACGAAGGCAACGAGCTTTCGTCGCAAGAGGTCAGCGGCCAAGTAACGCACGAATGCGCGAGAGCCTCCCGCCTCGCTGCCGCCGGGCAGCACGTCCTGCGCCTGACGACCGGCCCCGGCGCGTGGCGCATCCAACTCGGCCTCTCGTACCGGCAATACAACGTCACCGGCTTCCACGCGCTCACGTTCCTGATCCGCTCGGCCGGCCCCGCGGACGAGGAGATGCTCGTCCACCTCGCCGACAGCCCCGAAGACACGCCCAGCACCGCCACACGCAGCGTTCCGATCCTCGCGGGCAAACACGTCGCAGGCGGCCGCATCCTCCCCGACGCCTACCGCCGCGTCTGCATCCCCATCGCCGAGCTGACGCAGGACGATACTACCTTCAGGCCCGAACTCCTCGGGTGGATCGGGCTCTCGGGTCAAAGCGCCGTCCAGCGCACCTACCTGATCGATAACATCCGTTTCATCGCGACCCCCGCCGACATGGAACAGGCGGGTCAGGATTAAGATTATGATTATGAGAATATCATATCGCTCTAGGAACGCCGTTAGCCTCGCTGCTCCCATTCCTAATCCTAATCTTAATCCTCTCAATCTTCCCCCGCCCATCTTCCGCATCCTGCTCGCCTTCTCGCTCCTCACCACCACCCTCTCCTCTTTCGCCCAAGACGCGGATTCCGCCGCAGACCAGAAGCTGGAAGCCGTCGCCCAGTTCGTTAAGGACGCTGCCCGCTACGACGAGGCTGCCGCCGCCTGCCGTGGCATCGCCGACGACGCCCAGTCGCCCGCCAAGGCCCGGCGGCGCGCGTACGACATGCTGATCGACCTGCACTCGCGCCGTAAAGATTACCCCAAGGCCATCGCCGCCGCCGAGGCGCTCCGGCTCGCCTTCCCCGACAGCGCCGAGATCGACCGGCACGCCATCTTCAAGCTGGCGGACCAGTATGCGCAATGGAAGGAAGCCGCCAGCAACTCCGCGCCCGCCGTGGCAGCCCTGCAGGCCTTCACGCAGCGCCACGCGGACGACGCCGACTCCTGCTACCAGGCCCTCCTGCGCATCGCCCGGCTCCAAACCCGCGCCGGCCAGTACGACGAGGCGCTAACCACGGCGAAGGCCGCGTTCACGCGCGCCGGCGACAACCTGTATCAGGCGCTCGAAGCCCTCGGCCTGCAGCACGACATCGCCAGCCAGGCGAAGCGCCCGGAAGACCGCCTGCGCGCGCTGGAGGCCCTCTTCGACGAGCGCTATCGCGACATTGTGAACGACGACACGCTGGCCTACCGCCGCACCCAGTACGCCGACGCCCTGCGCCAGCTCCAGCGTACCGACGACCTCCTGCGCTACCTCGAAGCGAGCGAGCGGGAGGACGCGTCGCCCGCGCGCCGCCAGCGCTGGTGCTACGATCTCGCCAACACCCTGCGCGACCTGGGCCGGACAAACGAGGCGCTCGTCGTCTACGAGCGCGTGTTCACCAGCCATCCCACGGTCAACACGTACTGGAACGACGCGCAGACCCGCATGGTGGACTTGCTTTACGGGCTTGGGCGCGACGACGACGCCCTCCGCGCCGCCCACGTGCTCTACGACACCGCGGCGCACAGCGGCACCGCCTCGCACGCCATTCAGCGCATGCTCATGGTCCTGCGCCGCAGCGACCCGCGCGACCCGCGCGCCGTGGCGCTGGAGGCCATGAACCGCTACGGCCCCGCAGGCAAAGACAGCGAGCCCGGCACCGCCGACGACCCCCAGCCCGTGCTCCCCGCGCTCGGCTACCCCGACACCCCCTCGCGGCGCAAAGCCTTCGACGCGGCCTCGCCCACGCTCGGCGACGGCGCGAGCGCCTCGCTCCAGCGCGGCTGGTTCGCCCTCTACACAGCCGAGCCGAAGCAGGCCATCAGCCACTTCGCCGACGCCCTGCGCCGCGCCCCCTCAGCCCGCGCCGCTGACATCGCGCGCGTCATCGTGCAGAACGGCTTCCGACCGCTTCAGGGCCACAGCGCCGGACTGGAGCCCGTCGCCAACTTCCTCGCCTACGGGCCATCAGGGGCAGACGGCCAGGCGGGCACTGCGGACGACCTGCCCGACCCCTTCCCCTCGCTCGGCGTGCCGTCCGCCTCAGCCAAGCCCGGCGGTCTCGTGCCGCTCCCAGAGGCTCAGGTGGGCGACCTTCAGTCGCTGATCGCCGAAACGCGCGAATTCATCCGCCGCTCCGACAGCGCCAAAAAGAAAGCGGCGCTGATCGGCCTCTACGAGCGCGCCCTCGAAGCCCTGGTGAGTGTGGATCGCCCCGAAACGCTCGCGTGGGTGAAGGCCCAGATGCAGCGCGAGTCCGACGGACAGCTTCTCGCCGCGCTCGCGCGCTTCGGCGCCACGGTGGCCCGCTCCGACCAATTGCACCTCGCCGCCGCCAGCCACTTCTACGCCGACCTCGCGCGCGCCTACGAGCAAAAACGCAGGCCGAGGACAAGCTTGCCGAGTCTGTCGCGACGCCGACCTCGCGCGCGCCTACGAGCAAAAACTCCCCGCCGAAATCGCCGATGCCCAGCGCCGCTTCGAAGCCTCCCGTGAGCCTCTCACGAAAAAGCCCGCGACAAAGAAGCGGTAGCTCACGCTCATCTGGCCCGCCCGCCTTCGCGGACGCCCGAGATCTCGGCCGCGGTCAGCGCCCGGCTGTAGAGCCGCACCTCGTCGAGCAGCCCTTTGAAATGCGCCGGGTGATCCGGCGCGTACGAGCCGAGGATGATCGGAAACGCGTTCGCCCGGACCGGCCCCGGCCGCTCCAGTGAGCCGCACAGTTCGCCGTCCAGGTACACGCGCACGGTCGTTCCGTCGAAGGTGCCCGCCAGGTGCGCCCAGCGGCCGGTCGGCAGCGCCGCCGCCGCGTGAGCCGTGTGGCTCCAGTCCGTGAGCGGCACGTTGAAGCAGGGGCGGCCTCCCATCACCCCCAGCCGGAACCCCGTGTCCTCGCCGCCGCCCTGCACCCGGTTCACAATCCACGCCTGCGTCTGCCCGGCCACGTCCGTGCGCACCCAGCACGTCACCGTCAGGCCCGTCGTCACGTTGAAGGCCGGGTCGCTCTCGACCCGCACGCAGCCGCCCGTGCAGGCCAGCGCGCGGCCGTCCAGCCCGGCCGCCCGGCCCGCGCCGAGGCACCGCCCGCCGCGCCGCCGTCCGGAGTAGTCGAACGCGCCCGCCTCCCCGTCCGCCTCGTCGAAGGCCCACCAGGCCACCAGCCCCGGCTCGTCCGCGCCCGGCTTCGTGACCCGCCGCCGCGCCGCCGCGCGCGCCGCCTCGCGCTCGCGCAGCAGCCCCCGGATCGCCGCGTCATAAGGCCCGAGCCCGACATCCTCTGGCAGCAGGTCGACGTGCGGCCCCGCGCCGGGCGCGAACACCTCGCGCACCGCGTCCAGGTAGCCGAACCCGTACTCGCGGTAGGGCGCCAGGTAGTGCCCCTCGCCCCACTCGTTCCAGTTGTCGAGCAGCAGCATGCGCCGGCCCAGCTCGCCCTCGGGCAGCGTCTCCGCGAACGCCTTGGCCTGCCGCAGCAGGGCCGCGAAGCCCTCCGGCGGGATCTTCCAGATGCTGCCTTCGTCGCGCCAGCCGCTCCACGCCTGCGACACCGTCACCACCTGCGGCAGCACGGCCAGCTCCTGCGTCTTACGGATGTACTCCATCTGCCGGGCGATCGCCTCCTCGGGCGGCGGGCTATTTGGGATGGGCCAGCAGTAGGCGAAGGTGTAGTCCAGCCCGAGCCGCTTCATGAGCTGCAGGTGCTTCGCGTCCTGCCCGCGGTACTCGCCGAGGATCGTCAGTCCCGCGAACCCCGCCTCGCGGCACACCTGACGCATCCGGACGAACGCCCGCGCTACCTCCTCCTCGCCGCCGAGGTCTTGGATCAAGAACTCGGGCCTGTAAATGAAGAGCACCGGCTTGTTGTCGACCTTCAGGTACGACGGGTGCTTGAAGTAGTTCTCCAGCCAGAACGGCAGCAGGTTCTCGAAGAGGTCTTTCTCGTCGGACACGCCGGAGGTGCCGCGCGACTGGTTCTCCCACATGATCGTGTACTTCATCTTGTCCATGAAGCGCGACTTGTGGAGCGCGTCGTGGATGGCGCTGCTATAGCGCGTTTTTACCGGCCCGCCCTGCGCCGTCCGGTACCAGCAGTAGATGAAAAACGACACGCCGTGCTCCACCGCCCACTTCGTCTCCCAGTCCGCCACCTCGGGGTTCTCCTGCGCGTAGAACCCCAGCGCCGGCGTGCGCTCGGGGTGCTTGACGATGTTGCTCCACATCTCTGGCTTGTCCTTCTCCCACAGCGGGCAGTGGTGCGCCCCCACCAGCATCTCGGTCTGCACCGGTTCCGGCGGCGGGATGTAGCCGCGCGCCTTCCCACTTTCAGGCTCTTTACCACTGTTTGTAGTGGCGCCGTCAGGCGCTTCTCCCCCGTTAGCAGCCTTGAACGCCGCCAGGAAGCACACCCGAATCGCCGCCGTCGCCTCTGTCTTTCCGTCGGCCGCAACCTCCAGCACCAGCTCGCCGCCGCAGGCGCCCGCCGCCTCCACCGTCCACCGGAACTCCTTCTGGCCGCCGGGCAGCACGGAGGCCGGCCCGCCGGCCAGCGGAGCCACCTTGACCCCGGCCGGCGCCGCGAGCGTCGCCGTCACCGCCACGTCCGTTTCCGCGTGGTTCTCGACCACCGCCACCACCGGCTCAGGCCGCCCTGCGCGGCACACGTTCGCCTCCGGCTCAAACCGCCGAAGTTGCACCCGAGGCGGCGCTCCGCTTGTAGGGGTGCCGAGAGGCGCTTCCCCTGTTGCACAGCATGCGACAACCGCCAGCAGCCATGTGCAGCGCCGCACGGCGCCGCGACAACCGAATGCTGATTGCACATCCCCTCCGCGGGCCTTCATCATTGGACACTCCTTGTTCGCTTAAGACCGGTGACTCGCCAGTACGGCCGGCGCTACGAGCCGGCCGCCCCTTGGACGCTAAGCGCTCCGCCGTTATCCCCTACGACCCCGGGGTCGGCCGCCCGCGGCTCCGTCCACTTCGGAAACGACGCCGGCCGGCCTAACTCCTCCGCATCCATCGACGCCCCCGCCACCCGAGCGCCAGTTGGCCTTTACCCAGTTACGCATAATATTTTGTTATACGCAACCCAAAAGGCCCGCTCGCGCATTCCCGACACACGACGCCTAACGGACTCGCGCCCTTATCGCATTACCACAGATTATGTTACGCTGCGCCCGAACAAAATCGTTGACCATCATCCGGCCACGCGTTACGTTAAAGGCATGAGTTGGTCTTTTCGTGGTCGAGAAGGGCCCAACACACTGTTGGGCATCGATCGGAACACGAAACGAGGAGAACATGATGAGTGCGAGTCGCATAGTGAGCGCTGTACTTCTTGCATGTTGCACATGCATGACTGCCTTGGCCGGAGGCTCGGCTCTTGAAGGAACGTGGGGCAACCCAGACAAGGCGACAGGCGGCATTACGAAGATGGTCATCTCGAAGAGTGGCTCGAACTACGTGATTCAGGCGTGGGGGAAATGCAGCCCAAACGACTGCGACTGGGGAAAGGCTAACCTACATTTGATAGCGTCGTGTCCGGCTTCGACAAACGTATCGAGTGCGCTCGCTACGTGGGATCAAGGCCATGCAATGCAATATATGGTACTACAGATCGAGCCCGCTCACCCGAACGCTCAGGTGCTGGTCCAAACATTCACAGTTTTCAAGGATGCTTCTAAGCGATCCAACTTCCGCGCGTTGTATCTTTTGCAGAAAGAAGTGAAGGTGGAAGCAGAATAGAAACCCAGCCAGGGGGTTGCTGGCTCCGCCCGCGTTAGACGAGGCGCGGAGCGCGCTTCGCCTCCTCCACCATCGCGAGAACATTTTCCAGCGGCGTGCCGGCCTGCACGTTGTGGCAGGAGCAGCAGATGTAGCCCTGGCCGCCCGCGCCGAGCGTCCGCAGGCACTCGCGCGTCTCGGCGCGCACGATCGCCGGCGTGCCGAAGGGCAGCACGCTCTGGTTGTCCACTCCGCCGTGGAAGATCACGCGGCCGCCGAACTCAGCCTTGAGTTCAGCCAGATCCATGCCCGGACAGGCGTGCTGGATGGGATTGAGCACATCAATGCCACACGCGACGATGTCGCTCAAGAGCGGGCGCGCCGCGCCGTCGGTGTGGTAGAAAACCTTCAGCCCGTGCGCGTGGATCAGGTCGCACCAGCGCGTGAGGCGCGGCTGCAGGTGGCGCCGCCACATCTCGGGCGACATGATCAGGCTCGTCTGGCCCGCGATGTCGTCACTGATAAACACCAAGTCGAGCGCCTTGCCCGCCCGCGCGAAGAACCGCTTCATCATCTCGGTCTGGATGCCCTCGATGCGGTCCAGCACGGCGTCCACGTAGTCGGGGTCGAGCGCGAGATCCATCATCGCCTGCTCCAGCCCGCGCATCTGGCAATAGATCTCGTAGAAGGAGACCCACGGGCCGATCACGGCGAACTCCTTCGAGGCCTCCTTCGCCTTCGCCACCGCGCCGTCGTAGTCGAACTTGTCCACCGAAGGCCAAAACGGATAGCCGGCCAGCGACTCCGGCGTGTCGAAGCCGCCCAGCGGCGCCTCGCCGAACTCGGCGTAGTAGGAGTCGCCGGTCTGGATGCCCTTGAGCGGCACGCCCCACATCGTGCGGCTGCCGCCCGACTCCGCGCCGGCGCCGGACTGTGCGCCCGCCCGCTCGCCGGTGTCGGCCTTGTAGTCCATGAAGACCCAGACGATCTTGTCGAGCCCCAGCGCGCGGTAGACGCCCAGGTCGTCCGCCGCGCCGAAATGCTTGCGCAGCGCGGCGCCGATCTCCGGCGTGTGCCACAGGTCCACCGGCGCGCGGTCGGTCGGCTGGCGGTTCAGTGTCGCGAGAATGCGTTGCTTCGGCGTCATGCGCCCCCCTTGTCAAACGGTTGCTTAACCTTCTCACATGATTATAGAGGCGATGCGGAGCGGAACCAATGACTTTTTCGCGCATTGTTTCAACTCTCCCGCACGGCCTGCTGCCGGCGATCAGTTGGTGACTGGGATCGCGAATCTCATGCGTGTTGGGCGCGAAGCCACGGGAGCGTCTGCTCGTCCGGGCAAGCAGACGCTTTCCCCTCCCTCAGCCGAACGGTCATCCGAAACGCGATAATCCTCGCACCCCCCGTCACCAACCGATTGCCCGACTGCCGGGCGATTTGGGTTGCGACCCCGCCTTAAGACCCTGTATAGTCAACCGCATCGGAAGGGCAAGACTATGACCTGTGCCTCCACCCGCAGAGACTTTATTAAAGCTGCCGGCTACACCGCCTGCGGCACGTTGTTACCGTGCGTGTTGCGCGCGGCCGGCGATACGGCGGCCCCGCCGACACGCCCGAACATCGTCCTGCTTATGACCGACGACCAGGGTTGGGGCCAGACCGGCTACAACGGCCACCCGCTCCTCAAGACGCCGAACCTCGACGCGATGGCCGCCAGTGGCCTGCGCCTTGACCGCTTCTACGCGGCCGCGCCGGTCTGCTCGCCCACGCGCGCCAGCGTGCTCACCGGCCGCTCGCCCGACCGCTCCGGTGTGCACAACCACGGTTGCGCGCTGCGCCTGCAGGAGCGCGCCCTGCCCGCCGCGCTCAAAGCGGCCGGCTACGCCACCGGCCACTTCGGCAAGTGGCACCTCAACGGGTTCAAAGGGCCCGGCGCGCCCATCCTCGGAGACGACGCGCACAACCCCGGCGCGTTCGGCTTCGACGAGTGGCTCTCGATGACCAACTACTTCGACCGCGACCCCGTCATGAGCCGCAAAGGCGTTTTCACGGAACTCACGGGCGACCCTTCGGAAATCATCGTCGGCGAGGCGCTGACCTTCATACGCGCTCAGGCCGCCTCGAAGAAGCCCTTCTTGGCGGTCATCTGGACTGGCTCGCCCCACGGCCCGTGGGACGCCAGCGAGGAGGACGCCAAGCCGTTCGCCGCGCTGAACGAGTCGAGCCGCGAGCACTACGGCGAACTGGCGGCCTTCGACCGCAGCGTCGGCGCCTTGCGCAAGGGCCTGCGCGACCTCGGCGTCGCCGAGAACACCCTCGTCTGGTACTGCAGCGACAACGGCGGCCTGCCGAGCATCGAGCCCTCGACCACCGGGGGCCTGCGCGGCTTCAAGGGCTCGGTCTACGAAGGCGGCCTGCGCGTGCCCGGCGTCATCGAGTGGCCCGCCGTGATCCGGCCGCGCACGACGCTCTACCCCGCGTCGACCCTCGACATCTTCCCGACGCTCGCCGACCTGCTCGGCCTGCCCGACGCCGCGCTGCTCAAGCCCGTCGACGGCGCGAGCCTCAAGCCGCTCTTCGCCGCCGACCTCGCGTCGCGCGAAAAGCCGATCCCCTTCCGCCACATGGGCAAGGGCGCGTGGCTCGACAACACGCACAAGCTGGTTGCGGCGAACATCGCGAACGAAAAGTTCGAGCTCTACGACCTCGCGACCGATCCCGCCGAAGCCAGGGACCTCTCCGCCGCTCAGCCCGAGCGGTTCGCGGCGCTGAAGCGCGACTTCCTCGCCTGGCACGCCTCGGTGACCGCCAGCTACGAGGGCAAGGACTATCCGGAGCAGCGCGTCCACGCCGACCATCCCGCCTCGCGCGGCTGGAACGAAGACCCCCGCTACGCTCCTTATCTCGAGCAGCTCAAGCAGCGCCCCGAGTACAAGCAGTTCCTCGCGCCCAAGAAAGCCAGCCGCTAAGAACCCTCACCCTCCCACCACGCCTGTCGAAACAATTTCCAGCAGTCGCTCCGGCGTGATGATCGGGCACATCACAGGCCCCTCGATTTCCAGCAAGTCTCGGTCGCCTGTCACCAGATAGTCCGCCTTGCCCTTGATGGCCGTTGCCAGAAACGGCACATCATGCGGATCGCGGCATTCAGGCACTTTACGCACGATGCCCGGAACGACCACTTCCGCGAACTGAAGGAATGTCTTAAGCACGGATCTCTGTTCCTGCGTCGTCAGCGCAAACTTCGGATAGGATAAGACCCGCACCAACTCCCCTGCCGTTTCCTTCGACACGAGCGGTATGACCCGTCCGGAGGTCACTAGGTCAAACACGTGGCTGACGCGCCCTGACTTGAACAGCAGGGCAGACAGCACCACGTTTGTGTCTAGCACGACACGGAAAGCTGTTGTCATTTGTGCCCGCGCGACCATTTGACCGCCTTGCTTACATCCGCTTCGACAATGCCCAATGACTCGAGCTTCTCCCGCACTTCGTCGAGCGAATTGATACGGACAGGCTCCAGCACGATCCGGTCATACTCCGACTTCACGGAGAAATATTCGACGCCTGGAAACTGCCGCACAATGCTCTTCGGCAGGGTCAACTGGTTCTTAACGGTCATTTTCGCTAACATGGCGTTTCCTTCTTTCCTTACATTCTTACAAACCGCTTCATGGCCGTCAAGCGCGCAGCAATTCAAATTATTGTGTAGTGTCCGCCAGCTCCTGAATCAGGCGCTCGACGCGCTTGGCGTCGCGGACGTTCATGAAGCCCATGTCCATGCTGCGGCGGTCGTTGTCCGAGTCCGTCCAGACGCGCTGGCCGAGGATGACGTCGCCGACCCCGTTGCGCCGCTCCTTGCGGTAGACGTTTTTGAGCTGGTCGGGGCGGAAGCTCCGCACGGTCGTGGTCCAGCCGCCCTCGAAGGCGATGGCCCGCCGGTTCGTGATCGCGTAGACGGTCTTCAGCGCCTTGCGGTAGGCCCAGAGCGGCGACGACAGCATGCCGAAGCCGATCAGCACGAACGGGACGCCGAAAAGCGGGAAGAAGGCGAAGCCGCCCTCGCTGAAGTTGGGCATCTTGAAGCCCGACGCCCCGAACATCCAGAAGACCGCGAACGCGGTCCACGGAATCGCGAACAGCACCGCGCCGATCGTCGCGGGGGCAAACAGGCGCGGAATCGGCTGCTCCATCCAGCGGATCGATTCTCCCGCCTCCAGCTCGCGCCGCACCCGCTCCTCCATACCGCCTGGCATCGCCGGCTGCCCGCCCATCCCCATTACCCCATCATCGGTGTTGAACACGCTTCCCTCCCTTCAGAAAACTCGTAACCTCCCGCCGCCACTCATCCGGATAGCGCGACGCCAGCGACTCGTGACCCGCGTCCTGAAACACTCTGAACGCCTTCGGCTCGGGGGCCGCCTCAAAGACCCGCCGTGCCTCGGCGACGCTCACGCGGGTGTCGTCGCTCCCGTGCAGGAACAGCGCAGGGCATCTCAGCGCCATCGCGTACTCCGCCGGGTTGTGCGTGAAGCCGTTGAACCCGGCCTGCACGCCGCCCCAAAACACAAGCAGCTCCGCGCTCGGGAACGACGGCACGCCCATGGCCTTGAACCGGTTGCGCACCGTGTTGAGCAGCGTATCAAAGGCCGCCTCCAGAATCACCGCGTCCGGCGCCACCGCACCGTCCCTAACCGCGCGGAGGATGGCCACCGCCCCCATCGACTGCCCATACAGCACCAGCGAGGCGTGCGGCAGCCGCTCCTTTGCGTAGCTGACGGCGGCCGCCACGTCGCCCGCCTCGCGCACGCCGATCGTCGTGTCGCTTCCCGCCGAGCCGCCCGACCCCTGGAAGTCCACCAGCAGAACCGACGCGCCCATCAGCAAGAAGGCCTTGGCCTCCGGAACCAGAAACGTCTTCTCCTTGGCATACCCGTGAAGCACCACGACCAGCGGCGCATCCTTCCCTCGGCCGCAGTACCATGCGGAGAGCGTCACGCCGCCCCCCCTGTCAATGGTCAGCGCCCCGCAGGCCGGATCGAGGTCGGCTGGAACCTTGTCGCCCATCGGGCGCGCCACACGCACGCCACGCAGCAGCACCTCCAGTTTGCCTGCGGGCTTCAGCCGTTCGGGCTTATCCGTGGGCGCGCCCACCACCTCGAAATGCGTCATCGCATAGGCATGGTTGTACGCGAGCACGTTGAGCAGGACGGCGTTCACGGCCACACCGGCCGCCACCACCCACAGACCGACCCTGATCTTGCGCTTCACGGATGCCCCCGCCTTTCTACCGCACCATCTTACCCGACAGACCCAAGGTGCGTCAACGACCGCTCCCGGCTCGCCGTGAGTCGGCGTGCTAGGCACGCTTTGACCAAGCGTTTAGCCAGCAGACAGCGAATGGCAGCCCCGAGACGAACACCGACAGAAGCAGCGCTTTGAGGCTCGGGGACCACTCGCAATCCGTACTTCCATAACACACGCACGCAGCGAAAAGCTGGCTGAAGAATAGCCAGCCGGCTCGCTGCGGGCGGTTGCCGTCTTCGTAGAGGATCGCGTAGAAGCAGTAGACTTGAAACAGCGCGATGGGTATCCCCGCAATCCGCAGAAACGACATCGGCACGCCCAGTAACAACACAAAGACTGCGGTTTCGATTATCCCGCCCCAATCGACTGGCATGAACCTCTATTTCTGCGGCCCGTCGAGTAGCAGGTCATGCGCCTTCTTGACCCCCTGACGGCCTGCCGCCTGCGCGGGCTGGGCCTTCACGCCCATGTGCGCGAAGAGGCGCGTCCAGAAAGCGCGGCGGGCGGGCGTATCCACGGTGGTGTCGATTGTGCAGACCGCCACCGTGCCCGCGCCGACCTTGCGGGCGACCAGCGCGGCGCCCGAGGGCTTGATGAGTTTTTCGTAACAGCAAATCGACCCCATCTTCTCCTCTTCCGACTTGCGGTTGAAGAGCGACCAGTCGGTGCGGCTCGCGGTCAGCACCACCGTCCCGCCCGCCGCGAACGGCCCGGCTAGCCCGCAGCGCATGATGCGGCGGTTGGCGGCCGGATCCTCTTCGGCGAAATAGAGGCTTGGGGATCGGACACCAGCACCAGCACCGTTCCGCCTGCGGCCAACGACGCGTCCGCCCGCGCCTTCGCGTCGGCGGGCAGCGCCCCGCCGTCCAGCACGAGGAAGCGGCCGTATGCGCCATCGGCGCGCACGCCCCACGCGACAAGCCGCTCTTTCAGCCCCGCGCCGCCCGCGTACGCGACCGCATCTAGCGGGGGCGCGGCCGGCTGTGGCCTTGCGGGCGACGGCAGGTACCGATCCCACGCGCACGGCTGCGGCCCGCGCGGATCTTGCGCGGCCCGCTGCGCCTCGAACAGCGCTAGCGGCTTGTAGAGCGGCAGCGACGCGTCCCAGCCGGGGTTCAGCGTCGCCACGAACGGCGGCAGACGCTCGATCTGCATGCCGAACTTGCCTTCGCCCGACACGCCCTCGAAGAAGACGCCGTCCTGCCGCGTCGGCAAGCGCGTGAAATCTGTGTAGCCGAGCGGCAGGTGCTCCAGCCCGAACCAGATCGTCTCGCTGGCGGAGAAGTACGCGAGTCCGCCCGGCCGAACCATCTTCGCGACGTTCTGGCAGATGTCCACCGCCAGCGCGTCGTTGCGGCCGGCGTAGTCGAGGTAGGCCCGTTCGCCCGCGAAGCCAGCCAGGTCGGCTGGCCGCGCGTAGTAGGTGCCGCCGCTCTCGCCCACCATAATCGGCTTGTCGAGGCCCTTCGTGTGCTCCGCCAGCGGCGGCAGGTTATGGCCGTAGTGCTTGCTCCACACCGTCAGCGCGCCGAAGAGGTCTTCGTCGCCGTCGCACGAGATCCACGGCCGTGTGGGGTCGTGCTGCCGGCCGTCGAGGCCGGTGCGAGTCAGCTGGTCGTACCAGCGCCGCTCGTCCTCTTTGCTCACCTCGGTCAGGCGGAAGACCGCGAACATCTCGTTGCCGAAGCTCCAGCCGAACACCGAGGGGCTGTTGCGGTCGCGCACGATCAGCCCCTTGAAGTGATCCGCATAGCGCGTCCAGAACGCCGGCTCGGCAAAGTTGGAGCGGATCGAGCTGCCGAAGATCGCCGTCTCGTCGAGCACGCAGACGCCCATCTCATCGGCCAGCTCGACGTAGCAGCGCGGGTAGACTTGGGCGTGCGGCCGCACCGCGTTGCCGTGCATCTCCTTGATCATCGTGTACCACGCCCACACGAAGCGGCGCGACCACATGTAGGCGCCGAACGGGTGGCAGATGTCGCCGCTCAGCTGAATCTTCTTGCCGTTCAGCAGCAAGTCGCGGCCCTGGATGGTAAACTGCCGCCAGCCGAAGCGCTGATACTTGGCGTCGACGGTCTGACCGTCCGCCTTGGCGTTCAGGATCAGCGCATAGAGGTTCGGCGCGTCAGGGCTCCACGCCTTGAGCCGCCCGGCGGGCCTGACCGTCAGCCTGCACACGGCGGTGCCGCGTGCGGGCACCTGCACCGAGACTGCCGCGAGGCTCAGCGCGTGCTCGCCCAACCGCCACTTCGGCTCGGGCGCGTCGAGCGGCGCGGCGCCGGCCTCGTTGACCCAGACGAACGCATCAGCCGAGAGCTCCACGGCGCTGTCGCTGCCGGTGTCGTTGCGCACCGTGACCTCGGCCTCCAGCGCGTCGCGGTCGAGCCACGGCTTCACGAACACATCCGCCACGCGCACGGCGGGCAGCGCCACGAGCGACACGTCCTGCCAGATGCCGGCGAGGCGGTCGGTGTTGGAGCCGTTCGGGTACGGTGCGATCATCTTGGCGTAGCGCGGGTGGCGCGTGTCGAAAAGCCGGTAGCTCCGCACGCCGGCAGCTCGAGCACGACACCTAGCAGAACCCGCCGAAACAGCTTTCTCACCGACACTCCCTCGCTAACAGTCGAGACGCACCGTCGCACTGTGGCAGGGACGCCGATCCGCCGGCGTCCGCGGACGGCACCCTCACGCCCGCGCCAGCTCGAGCACGGCGATCTCGGGGAAGCAGTTGAACCGGACCGGGTAGACGGCCCAGCCGATGCCGCGCGAGATGAAAACGCCCGCGCCGCGCCGCGACCGCTTGAATCCGGACGAGTAGTTCTTGTTCTCGACCGGCAGGATCGGCGGCCCGATGAGCGGCACGCTCACCTGCCCGCCGTGCGTATGCCCCGAGATCATCAGATCCACGCGCGACGCGAACGGGGTATCCGCGGTGTCGGGATTGTGCGCCAAAACGATGCGGCACGCCGACTCCGGCACGGAGGAGAGCACCGGATCCAGCGGCGCGTGGTCTTCCCACAGGTCGCCCGCCCCGGCCAGCCAGAGCGACGCGCCGTCCCGCTCAATGCGGACCGCGCGGTGGCGCACGTCCTGGCCGCTCGCCTTCAGCCAGTGCAGCGACCGCTCCGTGTCGGCCCAGTGGTCGTGGTTGCCGAGCACCGAGTAGACGCCGCCGGGCGCGTTCAGCCCGCCGACCACGGGCCATACCGCGTCGATTTCCTGCGCCGTGTTCCGCGCGTGAACGAAGTCGCCGGTGCAGACGGTGATGTCGCGCGGAATGCGGTTGGCGCGGGCGACGAGCCGCGTGATCCACTCGAGCGGCATGAGGGCCCCGTAGTGGATATCCGTCAGGTGCACGATGCGAAAGCCTTCGAACGCGGGCGGCAGGTTCGGCACGGGGATCCGATATCGGTTCGTCTGCACCGCATACCGCTCGACGAACACCGAATACGCCCCTGCAGTTCCCGCCAGCCCCGCGAGTCCGGCCATCGTCAGAAGCCGCCTTCTGGTCAAGAGTGCCATGCCGATCAGTGTACCCCACGTCCGCGGCCGCAACAACCGCAAATGCCGCACACGAAATGAAAGGGGCGGGCCCGACACGGGCCCGCCCCCAGCGCGTGTGCTATAGCCTACAGCCTATAGCCTACAGCCCGCCTCTCACTCGCCGGCTTTGACGATCGCCGCGAACGAGTCGGCCTTGAGCGCCGCGCCGCCGATCAGGCCGCCGTCGATGTCCGGCTGGCTCATCAGCTCCTTGGCGTTCTCGGGCTTCATGCTGCCGCCGTATTGGATGCGGATCGTGCTCGCGGTGTCGCCGCACGAAATCTCCGCCAGCGTGCGGCGGATCAGCGCGTGAACCTCCTGCGCCTGCGCCGGCGAGGCCGTGCGGCCGGTGCCGATCGCCCACACGGGCTCATACGCGACCACGACCTTCTTCAGATCCGCGCCGAGGTCGGCCAAGCCGGCCTTGGTCTGGCGCACCACGACGGCCTCCATCTGGCCCCCGTCGCGCTCCGCGAGCGTCTCGCCCACGCAGACGATCGGAATCAGGCCCGCTGCCAGCGCGGCCTTGGTGCGCTTGTTGACGGTCTCGTCGGTCTCGCCGAAGTACTGGCGGCGTTCGCTGTGGCCGATGATCGCATACGTGACGCCCAGATCCTTGAGCATGGCGGCCGAGATCTCGCCCGTGAAGGCGCCCGACGCCTCCCAGTGCACGTTCTGCGCGCCCAGCATGACGTTCGAGCCCGCGCAAGCGGCGGCGGCTTCCTTGAGGTCCGTGAAGGGCGGGCAGACCACGACCTCGACATTCTTGACGCCCGCCACTTCCTTCTTGATCCCCTCGACCAGCGCGGCGGCCTCCGAGGCCGTCTTGTTCATCTTCCAGTTACCGGCAACGATTTTCGTACGCATCCGACAGTCTCCTTACGGGTTCAGAAAAAGAGGCCGTATTATGACCGCTCCCCGGCCGTTATGCAAGCCCGACAGAAAAAACGGCTGAAATCGAGGGCCTGCTAAACGGGCCGCGCCGGGGCTAGGGCTGATATCAGCGGACGCTTGCTCGGCACATCGGGCTTTGGTACGCTTACCGCCAGTAATTCGGGGACGTTTTCTGTCCCGTTCCCCGCTGGAGGTGTTTATGCGTCTGCGATCATTCCTGTGCGCCTGTCTGCTGCTGACCCTCGCGACTCCGCAGGCGGAGGCACAGACGCCCCCGGCCAAGAAAGCGAACGTTCTCGTCATCACGGGCGGGCACGGGTTCGAGCGCGAGCCGTTCTTCAAAGTCTTCTCGGACAACCCGGACATCACCTTTACCGCAGCCGAGCACGCGAAGGGCAGCGCCACCGCATGGGAGCGCGACGACCTGACGAATTTCAACGCGGTCGTGCTCTACGATATGGCGGCGACCATCACCGACGCGCAGAAGGCGAAGCTCCTCTCGCTCTTCTCGCGCGGCACCGGGCTCGTCGTGCTCCACCACGCGCTCTGCTCCTACCAGAACTGGCCCGAGTTCGAGCGCCTGATCGGCGGCCGCTATCAGCCGCCGCCGAAAGGCCAGCCGCAGGTGACCGACAAAATCGGCTACCAGCACGACGTGGACTTCGCGGTGACGGTCGCGGACAAGTCGCACGCGATCACGGCCGGCCTCGGCGACTTCACGATCCACGACGAGATCTATTGGGGCTACCGAGTCGGAGCTGACGTGCACCCGCTGCTTATGACCGCCCACACCAAGTCCGGCAACCCGCTGATGTGGACGCGCACCGAAGGCCAGTCCCACGTGGTCTTCCTCCAGCTCGGCCACGACCACCTCGCCTACGAGAACCCGGCCTTCCGCCAGCTCGTCAGCCGCAGCATCGCCTGGGCGGCATCGCGCTAAGGTCGAGCCAGCCTAAGCGTCTGGCCCGCGTACTCGACGACGTCACCAGCCCGCAGCTTCTTGCGCTTGCGGGTCTCGGTCTCGCCGTTGACGCGGACGCGGCCTTCGGCGATGACGGACTTCGCCTCCCCGCCGCTCTGGGCCAGATTCTCGAACTTCAAGAGGTCGCACAGCTCGACGACCTCCGTTTTGATGACCACGTCGCGCATGCGCAGAGACTTGTTGTTTGCCATAGGCACTCCTAGAAACCGAAGTCGAGCTGGCCGGAGACCACGACCTTGCGGCCGTCGGTGAGCGCGGGATCCGACGTGTCGTACACGCAGAACTTGATACCGGGAAACCTCCGCGACAACTCCTCTTGGATGTACCGCTCGACCGTGGCGACGTTACCGAGGTCGTCGTCGGAGAAGCCGACGCTGATCGGCCGCCTGATCGAGTCCGCCCCCGTGCGCGAGAGAATTCTGATCACGTGTTCGACAAAGTCGCGGATCGCGAACTGCTTGGCGTTCTCGGTTGTCGCCCGCTCGCCCTCCGTCCGCTTCAGCCACTGCTTGAAGCCTGGGTTCGTCACCGCGTGGTAGCGGTTGAGCGACAGGTAGTAGTCGATCTCCGCCTCGTCCGCGCGGAACTCAGTCAGCCCGTCAAAGCACGCCCGGTAGCCGCGCAGGTTGGCCATCATCTCGGCCTTTTCGGCCGGCGTCAGCACCAGGTCGAGAAACAGCCTGACGGCTTTCCTGAGCGAGTCCGACTCGTGGCCGCGGGCGGTGACGATCGCGAAGAGCCGCCCCTCGACCAGCGTCTCGCGCAGCGTGTGGAAACTCGGCCCCGGCTGCGTCTCCCCCGAAAGAACCTTCTCCAGCGCCGCGCGCGTGTCGCGCAGGAACCGGCTCTCGCTCTCGTCCGCGTAGTCCTGAAACTCCACGAACGCGTTCTCCCAGTCGCCGCCGGGCGCGCGGTAGTTCTCGCTGTCGGTCCGCACCACCGCGAAGGCCGCCGTCGAGACGCTGTGCGGCGCCCACGTGCCGTCCGCCTGCCGCCGCTCCAGATGGATGCGCGTCGGCATGTGCAGGATGTTGTCGTCCCAGTCGAAGATGTAATACTTGAAGTCGCGCTCGGCGACGCGCAAGTTAACGTTTTGGGCATGACGGCTCATCGCGAATTAAGGTATGATGCCCGCCGCCGAATGTCAACCCGTATCCCCCTATGAGCCGAACCGTATTAGTCACCGGCGCCGCCGTGCGCCTAGGAAGCGCCATCGCCGAGGCCCTCGCCCGCGCCGGGTGGGACGTGGTCGTCCACGCCCACCGCTCCCTTGCGCCGGCCGACGCCCTGTGCGCGCGGCTGCGCGCGCTCGGCAGCCAGGCGTGGCGCGTGGCTGGCGACCTCCTCGCGCCAGGCGGCCCGGACGCCGTCTTCGACGACGCGCTCGGCGCCGCCGGCTCCCTCGATGCGCTGGTCAACAACGCCTCCGTCTTCGAACGCCAGCCGCTCGCGACAGCCGCGCCCGGTGACTTCGAGCGCCTGTGGCGCATCAACGCCCTCGCGCCGATCCGGCTCACCCAGCGCCTCGCCGGCCACCTGTCGTCTCGCGGGGCGCGCGGCTGCGCGGTGAACCTGCTCGACCAGCGCATCGCGCAGGCCAGCGCCGGCGCGACGCCCTACGCGCTGTCCAAGAAGACGCTGGAATCCTTCACCCTTTCTGCCGCCCGCGAACTGGCCCCCACCCTGCGCGTCAACGCGGTCGCGCCCGGCGCCGTGCTGCCTCCCGAGGCGGCCGGCGCCCGCGAGGCAGCCGGCTCATTCCCGCTCGGCTCGCGGCCCACGGCCGGGCACGTCGCTGAGGCCGTCCGCTACCTGCTCGACGCCGAAGCGGTCACCGGGCAAATCCTCTTCGTGGACGGCGGCCAGCACCTCGCGTGCTGAGGCCGCGAACCCGCAACCTTTACCTGTAACACCCAATCCCAAAGGAACACGCATGAGACTGTCAGCCGCCTTCGCCCTCCTGTTCGCCACACTCGCCCTCTCGGGCTGCGCCACCTTCAGCCGCTCGTCCGGCGCTGCGCCGATCCCCTGCACCTACCGCTTCAAAATGCTCTCGCGGCCCGAGGACCAGGCCCGCGTCGAGGCCGCCATCCACACGGTCGCGGTCGGCACCGTCTCGAAATCGGGCACCGTCTCGTTCCCGGAGTACCGCTTCCGCGTGGCGCGGCTTGCGGACCTCGACGCGCTGCACCCGCGCCTGCTCTATAGCAACCCGGGCGCGCCGCTTGCGGGCAGCCGCCAGCAGGCGCTGAACCTCAAGGCCGCCGGCGTGGACGTCACCTTCGACTCCACCGACGTCTCCGCGTCCGCGACCACGACGCTCACCTTTAACGTCAAGCCCGGCTCCCGCCTCTACTTCAAGCACCCCGGCGGCATCGAGGCCGACATCACGGCCAAAGTCGACAAGGCCGGCAAGGTCACGCTGCCCGCGACCATCAAGGAGGGGCAGAAGTATGTGTACGTCCGCGCGATGAAGGACAACGTGACCCGCTACATCCGCATCAACATCTTCACGAACGAAGTTCAGGACGTCACCAAACGGGATTACTGAGAGCCCTCATTTTTTCTAAACGAGGGCTTGCATCTTACCGCCTAATCCGCCATTATAGAACGCACTTTTTACCACAACGGAAAGACTCGGAGGATTTTTTATGGGTTCAGGCCGTACATTACGCAAGCACTCTCACACCCGCCCCGTCAAGACCCCGGGCGAGAAGCTCCGCCGCTGCAAGGCGCAGCGCGCCCGTCTCGTGAAGTTCGGCATGGATGAGGCTGTTGTTTGCAAGATGCAGCCGGAGGACGTTCGCAAGCTGGTCCAGCGCCCCACGAAAGTGAAAAAGTGCTTGGCCGCCAAGGCCGCCACAGCTGCGGCCGCGCCGGCTGCCGAAGCCGCGCCGAAGGCCAAGGCCGCGCCGAAAGCCAAGGCCGCGCCGAAAGCCAAGGCCGCGCCCAAGGCCGCCAAAGCGCCCGCCGCCAAAGCGAAGGCTCCGAAGAAAGCCGAGTGACCCGGCGGAGCCGGCTTCCGCTTGACAGAACGCGCCCCGTTCGACGAACGGCGGCGCGTTTCGCATTTTCACCGCCGGGCGAGCACCGCGCCGCGATAGACGGCCGAAACCGCTGACGCCATCGCGACGAGGCCGCGCTCAGCCACAGCCGCGCGCCCCTGCTCCGCCAGCCGCAGCCGCTTCTGCGGGTCGCGCAGCAGGCTCAGCAGCGCGTCGCACAGCGCCTCCGGGCTCTCAGGCTCGAACACCAGGCCGTCGACGCCGTCGCGGATCAGCTCAGGCACGCCGCCCACCGCCGCCGCGGCCACAGGCACGCCGGCCTGCTGCGCCTCCAAGACCGCGTACGGGCAGCCCTCCCACCGCGAGGGAACCGCCACCACATCGACCTCCCGCATGCGGGCCACAACCTCCTCCTGCCGGCACTCCCCCTCGAACCGCACATGCGCGCCGACCTGAAGGCCCTCCGCCCGCTCGCGCAAGGCCGCCTCCATCGCGCCGCCGCCGAACAGGCGGAAGCGGACTTGCGGCAGGTGCGCCACCACGCCGGCCGCCGCCTCGAGCAGCAAATCCGGGCCCTTCTGAGGCGCCAGCCGGCCGAAGAACCCGACCGTCAGCTCGCCGGACTCGCGCACCCGCACCGGGCCCGCGTCGGCCGGGCGCACGCCGTTGCGGATGAGCGCCACGCGCTCGGGGGCGTAGCCGAGCCGAGCCGCCTCGCGCGCCTCTTCCTCCGAGACCACGATCAGCGCCGCCGTGCGCCCGCGCATGCTCGTCTCGAGCCTGCGGTAGAGCCGCCGCCGCCGCTCGCCGCACGTCATCAGGAACGCGAACGCGTGCGGCGTATAAACCACTGGCACGCGGCACCACGCCCCCGCCAGGCGCGCCAGGAAGCCGGCCTTCGCGCTGTGCGCATGGATCAGCCCCGGCCGCACGCGGCGCACCAGCCGCACCAGCCGCGCCAGATTGGCGAGGTCGGACAACGGCGCGATCCCGCGCCGCATCGGGATTTCGTGCACCGGCACGCCGCGCGCCGCGTACCCCGCCAGCTCCTCCTCGCCGTCGAGCGGATCGCGCAGGCGCGAGACCGCCAGCTCGCAGCGGAACGCCGCCGGATCCAGCGCCGAAATGAGGTCGCGCACGTGGCGGCGCGTGCCGCCCTCCAGCGCCTCGAGAACGTGCAGCACCGTCGTCATGGCTGACCGCCCCGCGCGCGAACCCATGCGCGCGTCTGCAGCTCCTGCCGGCGCTGCCGCCAGTCGGGCAGGCAGCGCGCCAGCTGAAAGTAGTAGGCCTTGGAGTGGTCGAGCCGCACCAGGTGGCACAGCTCGTGCACGATCACGTAGTCGATCAGCCGCCGCGGCACGTGCACCAGCTCGGCGCTGAGCGTGATGTGCCCGTCCGGCGAACAGCTCCCCCAGCGCGTCTTCATCGACCGCACCGTCAGCCGCAGCCCCTCCGGACACGCGGCCGAGCGCAGCGCCAGCGGGCACCGCGCGCTCGGCAGGTGCGTCCGGCAGCGCTCGGCCGCCTCGGCCAGATACGCAGGCAGCCGGGCGGCCGCCTGCTCGCGGAACCACCCGTCCACCAGCTCCTTGACGCGCGGCGCGTTCGACGTGTCCGCCAGCGCCACCCGCAGCGCATCGTCCTCGCGAGTGACGCGCTTCCAGACCGCATGCTCCACCTCGAGGCGCAGCGGCTGGCCCAAGAAAAAGACCGTCGTCCGGCCATCTGTCTCACATTCGCTCATCGCGTTTTCCGCTCCCGCCCGCACACTCCCTTCACGAGGAATTAGGATACTCGCGAAACCGTTCCCCGAAAAGCCGAAAAGCCGCCCGATTTTTCGCAGTGACAAGCCCCCCGCGGCTCGGGTAGAATAACGTAATTCAATTCCTGTGTGATCGGCCCCTCCGTATGGGTTGGATCGCGACACGTTTCAACCGTTTGGAGATCGTATGGCCCAAGCTGTCATTTTTCCGAAACTCGGTCAGACCATGGAGGAGGGGGCCATCGTCAAGTGGCTCAAGCAAGAGGGCGACCCCGTCGCGAAGGGCGACATCCTCTTCGAGATCGAAACCGACAAAGCCAACTTGGAAGTCGAGAGCTTCTTCGAGGGCGTGCTGCTGAAGATCTACATCCGCGAAGGCGTCACCGTCCCGGTTAATACCGTGGTCGGCTTCGTCGGCGCCAAGGGCGAGAAAGCGCCTGCCCAGCCCCCCAAGGCGGAAGCCGCACCCGCGCCCGCCGCGCAGGCACCCGCGCCCGCACCCGCGCCTGCCGCACCCGCATCTGGAGGGCCGGCCCCCGTGGCGGCCGCACCCGCTGCCGCGCCCGCGCCGAGGCCCGCCCCGCAGCCGCTAGCGGCGCCGGCCGCCGCCGTCCGGCTCGTCATTTCGCCCCGCGCCAAAGCGCACGCGAAAGACGCCTGCATCGACCCCTCGCGCATCACCGGCACCGGCCCCAATGGCCGCATCGTCGAGAAGGACGTGCTCGCCTACCTCGCCTCCTCCGGCTACGACGCCCTGCGCATCGCGCCAGCCGCTAAGCGACTGGCCTCCGAAAAGGGCGTCGACATCCTGACCGTCCGCGGCTCCGGCGACGGCGGCCGCATCATGGTCGAAGACGTGGAGCGCGCGCTCAGGCGCCGCCCCGTCGCCCTCTCCCGCATGCGCCAGGTCATCGCCCGCCGCCTCGTGGAGAGCAAGCAGACCATCCCGCACTTCTACGTCACGGTCAAGGCGGACCTCACCGACCTCATGGCCTATCGCGCCGACCTCAAGGCCAAGGGCCTGAGCTACAGCGTCAACGACTTCGTGCTCGAAGCCGTGATCCTCTCGCTGGAGGAGTACCCGGTCGTCAACTCCGTCACCGACGGCGTGACGGTCTCGTGGCGCGGCGACGTGAACCTCGGCATGGCGGTCAGCGTGGACAACGGCCTCGTGGTTCCGGTCATCCGTGCAGCCCAGTCGCTCACGCTCAAGGAACTCAACGCGCAGGCCAAAGCGCTCGCCGAGAAGGCCCGCGCCGGCAAGCTCACGCCCGACGAGATGGTCGGCAGCTCCTTCTCGGTCTCGAACATGGGCATGCTGAACGTGGACCAATTCACCGCCATCATTAACCCCGGCGAGGCCGGTATCCTGGCCGTCTCCAGCGCCCGCCAGGTTCCCGCCGTGGTCAACGGCGAGATCAAGATCCGCACGGTCATGGCCATGACCCTTTCGGCCGACCACCGCATCGTGGACGGCTCGACCGGCGCGCTGTTCGTCAACGCCATCCGCTCCAAGCTCGAAAACGTCGAACTCTGGAAATCGCTCGTGTAAGGGCGAAAGATCTTTCGCCCCTGCCTCGCAACCGTTGAACCGTGAACCTCTTCAACCTCTCAACCGGATTTATCGCATGTACGACTTTGACATCATCGTGATCGGCGCAGGACCCGGCGGCTACCCCGCCGCCATCCGCGCCGCGCAGCTCGGCAAGAAGACAGCCATCATCGAAAAGGAAGCCTTCGGCGGCACCTGCCTCAACTGGGGCTGCATCCCCACCAAGACGCTCATCGCCTCCGCGGAGCGCTACCACCATGCGGCCCACTCGGAAGCCTTCGGCGTCACGGCCAAGTCCGTCGCCTTCGACTACGCCAAGATGGCCGCCCGCAAGTCCGAGATCGTCGCGAAGCTCAGCGGCGGCGTACAGTCGCTGCTCAAGTCCAACGGCGTCGAGCTCGTCAAGGGCGCGGCCCGCTTCGAAGGCCCCAACCGCCTCTCGGTCGTCCAGCCGGACGGCTCCGCGCGCTGGCTCAGCGCCGCCTCGATCATCATCGCGGCGGGCAGCGACTCCGCCATGCCGGGCTTCCTGCCCAAGGACAAGCGCGTCATGGAGAGCCGCGCGTTCCTCGACCTCACCGAGCTGCCCAAGAGGCTTCTGATCCTCGGCGGCGGCGTGATCGGCTGCGAGTTCGCCTGCATGGCCGCCGCGCTCGGCGCGAAGGTCACCGTGGTCGAGATGCTTGAAGACATCGTGATGGTGCTCGACCGCGACGTGCGCCGCGTGCTGCGCAAGCGCATGGAGTCGCTCGGCGTCACGCTCCTCACGGGCGCCCCGCTCACCGACATCGCCGTCAAGAAGGACAAGGTCACCGGCACCTACAAGGACCAGTCCGTCGAGGGAGACGTGCTGCTCGTGGCCGTGGGGCGCAAGCCCAACACCGCCGCGCTGGACCTCGCCCGCGCGGGCGTCAAGGTCGACGAGCGCGGCACGATCCCCGTCGACGCGCAGGGCCGCACCAACGTCGCCTCGGTCTTCGCGGTCGGCGACCTCGTGACCGGCTCGATCCAGCTCGCGCACGCCGCCACCCAGCAAGGCGTGGCCGCGGCCGAGGCCGCCGCCGGCCATAAGGCCAAGGTCGAGAAGGTCTGCCCCTCCTGCATCTTCACCTCGCCCGAGATCGGCCTCGCCGGCCTCACCGAGGCCAAGGCCCAGCAGCTCGGCATCGCGGTCAAGACCGCAGCCTTCCCCTTCTCGGTGCTCGGCAAAGCGCTGGCCGCGGGTGAGACCGACGGCTTTGTCAAGTGGATCTGCGATCCGCTCACCGGGCAGGTGCTCGGCGCGCAGGCGGTCGGCAGCCACGCCACGGAGCTGATCGCCGAGGCGACGCTCGCCATCCGCAACCAGCTGACGATCGACGAGGTGGGCAACACCGTCCACTGCCACCCGACCTTCTCAGAGGCCTGGATGGAGGCGGCGCACGCGTTCCACGGGGCGTGCGTGCATTTGCCGAAACAGTAAGACCCGACAGAACGCTCAACTTTCAACGCTCAACTCTCAACGCTCAAGTGGGGAGTGAAGCGTGGCGACTGTCGCGGTCTATGGGCCTCAACTTGAGCGTTGAAAGTTGAGCGTTAAAAAGGTTCCGCCTATGGCCATTCACCGAAGCCCGTCTGATCACCGCAACTCACCCGACCAGAAGCCGACCCTCTCGTTCACCGAGCGCCAAAACGGTGTTGTCGCGGCGGGCGTCACGGTGCTCTGCGCCACGCTCGTCATCGCGTTCGCGGCCCTGCTCCTGTGGGGCGCCTACTCGTTGCTCTCGGCCGTCTCGGTCGTGCTCACGCCGATGCTCGTGGCGCTGATCCTGACCCTGCTCTTCAAGCCCTATTACCTGTGGCTGCAGGCCCGCCTGCGCGGCCTGCATGCGCTGGCGATCCCCGCGCTCTTCCTCTCGGTGCTCCTGCCCGTCGGCGCGCTCTTCTTTTTCTTCGGGTCGCTCTTCGTGGGCCAGCTCGTCGCGCTGATCGAGTACCTGCCCGCCCTCTTCGAGCGGATCACGAACGCCCTGACCGCCGCGAACCCCGACCTGCAGGCCTTCCTCGCGAAGTACGGCCTGGAGGAGAAGCTGCCGCTGCTCGCCGACCCCGACGCCTTTATCGCCGCGCTGGTCGAGCGAGTCTCGTTCCGCGACGTGGGCGGCAAGGCGCTCTCCTACGGCATGGACGCCATCAAATACCTGGTCTCGCTCATCGGCTGGCTGGTCGTGCCGGTCTACCTGATCTACTTCCTGACCGCCAAGCCCTTTGCCGGCAAGAGCATCGAGACGTTCCTGCCTTTCCTCAAGCCCGACATGCGCAAAGACGTCTCCTACCTGATCGACGAATTCCTGGCGATCATCGTGTCCTTCTTCCGCGGCCAGGTGATCATCGCGTTTATCCAAGGGATCCTCATGGGACTTGGTTTCTGGATGGTGGGGCTGCCCTACGGCCTGATTATCGGCCTCACGCTGGGCTGCTTCAACCTCGTGCCCTACCTCGGCAACATCATCGGCCTGGCGGTCACCCTGCCCATGGCCTTCTTCGGCGACGGCGGCGGCGGCCTGCGCCTCGGGCTCGTGCTGGGCGTGTTCTGCGTGGTGCAGTTCGTCGACGGCTACTTCATCACCCCGCGCATCCAAGGCAAGCGGACGGGGCTCAACGACGTGACGATCATCTTCTCCCTGCTCTTCTGGGGCGTGGTCTTCCAAGGCATGCTCGGCGTGCTCCTCGCCATCCCCCTCAGCGCCTTCATCGTCGTCTTCTGGCGCCTGCTCAAGACCAAGTACATCAAAGAGCTGATCTGAACCGCTGACGCGCCGGACGGCTCTCGCATCCCGACACGCCTCCCACTCGTGCTTCGCGGTTTTCCACCCCATCCCGTTTTCCGAGCCGCCGCGCTTGACACGCGCACACCGTTTAGGCATCCTTTCGCCCATGAACGAGTCTCTTCACACGGGCTTCGGCTGGCGCATATCCGTGCCGCCTAACACGCTTGTCGTTGTCATCCAAACAGGGAAGCGTGGGCTTGTGAGCCTGCTCGCGGCGCTGCTCGCCGACATGGCCTTGGCGCAGCAGCCGGGCGCTTTTGACAAGGCGGCCGTCCTTCTGGAGCTGGACAAGCTCGAGCAATCACACAGCGACAAGATCGCAGTCGAGCAGAAGGGCATCAAAGAGACCTTGGGCAAGGCGCTGTCCAGCACAAAGTCCCTGCTTGACCTCTACGAGGAGGCCGTGTTCGCCACCAAGTTTGAAGGCGCGAAGCGAGACAACTCCGAGTTCAAAAGGTGGAAGAACGCCCAAGACGACACGCTGAAGGCCGACGACTTCCAAGCCGCCCTGGAGCTTCACGCAAACTACCTGTACCTGACGTTCCTCCGCGCGTCCGGTGAAGAGGAGCCGAAGCTGGTCGAGGCGGTCATTCAGCATGTGCTCAAGGTATGGGCGCTGGAAGCCAAGTACGACCTCCACAAGCGGGCGAACGCCGAGCTTCTGGACCGCCCGGTCAACCAGGGCGTGCTCGCGCGCCGCTACCACCTGGGCCCGAAGCTAGGCGGGCCGCAGGAGGGCGAGAAGCCGAAGGAGCAGGATAAGACCTGGGAGTGGTTCCCTGCGGGCACCGACGGCATGCTGGACCGGACTGCCCTCCCCTATCTGAGAGCGAAGAAGAGCCCGGCGCTGATCACGCTCTGGGACAAGCGCATCGCCAACGAGTCCGCGCGCGCCAAGCGTTCGGGGCTGAGCGACAGGGCGGCCCAGATCACCCAGCAGACCTTGCCCAAGCTGAACTGGCAGCGCGCGGCCGACCTCGTGCTCCTGGGAAAAGAGGCGGAAGGCTTTTCAACGATGATCGGAGTCCTGCGGCAAAACGCCAACCACGCGGACTTCAACAAGTTCGCCCAGGAGCTGCGCGCCCTGTTGACAGGCGGAGCGTCCACCTCCGCCGCGCAAAGCCAATAGTCACGAGCCCCAGTAAGCGGCAGCGTTGGTGGCGAGCTGGCCGCGCTGCATCTGCTCGAGGATGCGCGGCACGTCGAGCCGGCGCGGGATGCCCGGCAGGTCGGCGCGCTCCCCCCGAGCGCCGGCCGGCGTCCGATCAGCCGCCTCTGGCGCGGACGGCGTGCCGCTCTCGGCTCCGCCGCCCGCCTCACGCAGCGCGCTGAAACGCCCGCCCAGAACAGCCAGCGCTACGACCAGGGCCAGGCCCGACGTCAGGCGCGCATATCCGCCGCCGCCCGCGACGCAGAGCGCCACGCCGCACGCCAGAACCGCGAAGCAGCCCACCGCCTGCCACAGCCCCGCCAGCGGCACCAGCACCACGAAGGCCGCTCCCGCCAGCGCCGCGCCGGCGGCGTCTGCGCACACGTATACCGCCGCGGCCTCGCCCGCGTCTTCCCCGCTCAAGGACAGCGCGACCGGCACGGCCGCCCCCGCCGCGCACCCGACCGCGAAACAGAGGCTGACCACCCCGGCTGCCGCCGCCGCCTGCTCGGCCGCCAGCGACGCCCCCAAGGCCACAGCCGCCAGCGCCAGTGTGCACGCGAGCGCCGCGCCGAGCAGCAGGCCTTCGCGCCCGCGCAGCCTGCCGGCGGCGGCCTCGGCCAGCCGGTTGCCGCAGAAAAGCCCCGCCAAATACAGGCAGCTGCCCGCCCCCGCCAACAGGTAGAGGGCGCCGAACGCCACCTGCAGGCGGTACAGCACCGCCAGCGACGCCGCCAGCCCCAGCGCCCCGCACGCGGCCACCCACGCGGCCGTCAGCCGGCGCCGCGAGTGCCTTCCCGTCCCCAGCGCCACAGGCGCCATCCACAGCACCACCAGAGCCAGGCCGATCAGCCGAGCCCCGCCGGCCTCTCGCACCCGCGCGAGCCACGCGGCCGGCGCGGTCTCCGGCGCCGCCTGCCGAACCGCGTCGCAGAGGCCGGACGCGAGCACCTCTTCCAGGCCCGCCGTCTCAGGCATCAGCACCGGCTCGGCCGGATCCAAGGCCGGGCACGCCTGAGCCAGACGCTTCGCCCGCGCCTCGTCGTAGAGCAGCCGCACCGCCTCTGGCGGGAACCCCTCGCGCTTCAACAGCGCGAAGCGCAACGCCGCATCCTCCGCGCCGTACGCGAGGCGCGGCACCTGCGCGGCGATCCACCAGCCGCCAGCGCCGGAGGCAAACACGCCGCACTCCGGCCACGCCCGCCTCACGCCCCGGACGGTCGCGCCGAGCAGCTCCCCCTTCTCGGGCGTCAGCGCCGCCGCCTCGCACGCGAGCCCGAACAGCGCCACGCCGGTGCGCCGCGTCACGCGCCGCACGCTCCGCGCGAACGCTTCCTGCCGCCACGCCGCGCCCTCGAGCGACGTCGCGGGCGGAGGCATCACCAGCACGACGTCGGCCGCGCCCTCAGGAAGCGAGCCCAGAACCGCTTGCGGCGTCGCGCCGGCCGCGCACACGTTCGTCGGCGCCAGTCCGGCTGCGCGGGCGGCCTCCAGCACGCGCGCGCCATACGACGCATCGCACGGGCACCACGTGATCGCAAGGTCGGGGCGGAACCGAGCCAGCGCCGCTCCCACCGCGAGCGGCACGCGTCCAAGCAGCAGCGCCTCCTTGGCGTAGGGCCGCTGCGACAGCGCGAGCGCCGCGATCTCGGCCGAGCGGTCGCCTTCGGGAAGCATCTCGCTCACGCCGCCGGAGCTGAGCGCGTAGAAGGTGCCGCCGTGCGTTCCGTAAAACGTCGTGCCGCCGCCGCTCTCAAACCGCGCGGGGCGCTCGGCCGCCAGCGGGAAGTAGCGGAGCCACTCCGCCTCGTCGCGCGGGTCGGGCGCGACGCCTCGGACCAGCAGCAGCGTGACGCACAAGCCGCCAGCCGCCGCGCCGAGCGCCTCCCACGCAAAGGCCCGGCTCACCGATCCGCCGAGATCCGCCAGCCGCCGGCACACGGCGGGCACAACGAAGCCGGCCGCGAAGCAGAAGGGCGCATTGGCGAGCAGGCCGCCCAGCGCCAGCTGAAACAGCGGAAAGCGCTCGTACTCGGGCACGCCCAGCCAGCCCCGCAGGTTCACCAGCAGCGCATACTGCGCGAAGTAGAGCGCGGCGCACGCCAGCACCAGCGCCCACACCGCACGCGCGAGATAGCCCGCCAGCCAGCGGCCCGGGCGCGTCGCGGCCGCCGCCGCGCCCACGCCCGTCCAGAGCAGCCAGCAGGAGAGAAACAGCGCCACGCCCGTCTCGGCGGCCTCGAAGCGCCAGAGGAAGCGGCGCAGCAGCAGCGTCTGCGCGGCCATGGCCACCGCGCCGAACGCCGTCGCGGCGGCCAGCGCCGAAAACGTATTGAAACGCCTCATCGCTTCACCTACTGACCGCGTGGTCCGTTGGCCGGCGCCGGCTGGCCGGCGGCGCGCCGGTAGTACTCCAGGGTCTCGGCATAGCGCGTGTTGGCGGGCTCGGCCGCCAGCGCGGCGCGGCAGAGCTCGGCCGCCTCGGCCGGGTTCTGCGCCCCCACGAGCACCGCGCAGTTGTAGGCCGCCTGCGCGCGGCAGAGCGGGTCCTTCATCGCGGTGCGCAGGTGCTTGACCGCCCCCGCCGCGTCGCCCGCCTCGGCCAGCGCCAGCCCGAGGTTGAGGTTGACCGCGCCGTGTTCCGGCGAGGCCTGCCACGCGGCCCGCAGGTAGCCGAGCGCCTCCTGCAAGCCGCCCTGCTGCGAGGCGAGCACCGCCGCGTTCACGTGCGGCATCACGGAGTCGGGGCGCAGCCGCATCGAGACCTGATAGGCGCCCATCGCGCCTTTGGCGTCGCCCTGCGACAGCCGGTAGTTGCCCAGGTTGTAGTGGCTGGCCCAGTCGTCCGGTCGCGCCCCGTACATCGCCAACAGCTCGGCCTCCGCGCGCTTCAGCAGCTCCTGCGTCGCGGCGTCCAGCGAGCGGCGCGGGTAGGCCGCCAGCGACTGCACGGCCTGCACCCTGACCACGCGCACGGGATCGGCGAGCGCCCGGCACAGCGCGCCCGCCGTCGCGGCGTCACGCAGGTTGTCGGCGAGCGCGGCGGCGGCCGCGCCGCGCACCAGCGGCGAGGGGTGCGCGAGGCAGCCCCGCACGACCGGCCACGCGCTCGCATCCGGGCACCCGCGCAGCAGGCGCAGCAGGGACGCGCACACGACCTGCTCGGCGTTCGTCTCCTGCACGTACGCAAGGAGCGCAGGCAGCTTCTGCCACTCCCGCTTGCGCGCCGCGTCCACGAGCTCGCCCTCGCGCAGGATCTTGGGCCGCCACGTGCTCTTCGGGTGCCACGCCTTCACGAACGAGGCCGCCCACTCCTCTTTCTTGTCCGTGTGGCAAAGCACGCAGGCCGAGGTCGAGCCGAAGCGAATCGCCGCCTCGGGGCAGGGCGGGCGCTGCGAATGGTCGCTGCGCCGCATGGCCGCGAACTGGGTGGTCGGCATGTGGCAGGAGACGCAGCGGCCGGTCGCGCCCTCGGCCGGGTGGCGCGTGTGGGCCACGAGGCGCTTGGCCTTGTCCGCGTGGCACGACGAGCAGGCCGCGTTCACGTCGTTCGTGCGGTCCGCCGCAAAGCGGTATCGCCCGCTGGAAGTGTGGCAGTGCACGCAGTCCAGCTTGCCCTTCTCCGCACACGGGTTCATCAGCCAGAGCGTGTAGGTGTAGTTCTCGCCCAGGTCGCGGCCGTCCGGGCTGAAGTCGCGATCCTCCAAGCCGACCAGATCGTAGTGGTCGAAGAACGTCTCGCCCGGCACGTACTCGGGGGTGAGCGGGTGCATCTTGGCGTGGCAGGGCGCGCAGGCGCTGTTGACCTGATCGTGCGTGAAGGTGCGCCAACTCAGCAGGCCGAGCTCGTTGGGCTTCTCGCCGGGGCCCAGCTTGCGGCAGGCCCGGTTGTGCTTTTCGGACGGGCCGTGGCACGACTCGCAGCTGATTCCCGGCTCGCGCCAGACGGTCTTGTAGGAGTCTGTCGCCGGGTCGTAGTTCTTGGCGAGCTGGCTGACGTGGCAGCTGAAGCAGGCCGTGTTAAAGGTCAGCATCGGGTCGCGCCAGTCCAGCGCCTCGTCGCGCGTCTCCGCGAAGTGGCGGAGCATGCTGCCGGTGGTGTCGAACCACCTGGCGTCCTTGGCGTTGTAGGCCAGCGGCAGGACCTGCAGCTTGCCTTTTTCAAGCAGCGTCAGAAAGTAGAAGACGTTCTTGCCGCCCAGCACGTGCAGGATGGCGTGGCGAAGGGTCTTCCCGTCCGCGCGCTCCTCAATGAGCTGGCGCCGCTCGAGGTTCACGCTGTAGCGGCGGTCGCCGATGGCGATCGGCTGCTCCAGCGGCGTCAGCGAAGTCTGCACGAACTCCGGCGTGAAGGGCTGCATGGCCTTGCCGTGGTGCGACGGCGCCCACTTCTGGTAAAACGACTCGTGACACTCGCGACACGACGCCGAGCCCGCGTAGTCGTCGCGCCCCGTCACGCTGCGCGTCAGCCACTCGGCCGCAGCGGGGTTCAGGCGGAGGAACAGCGCGACCGCAGCGGCCGCAGCGCTGGCGGCCGCCACACCTGTGATCGCCTTCATTGCCGTTCGCATCTCTCCCACGTCTCCCTTGCGATTCAGCCGCACCAAGCCGGCCTCGACTCACAGGATAGAGGGATTGAGGGGCCGCGTCAAGCGAAGGCCGGCAGCCGCCCGTCCGCGAGCGCGGCACAGTGGAAGGCCCGGTCGAACGCCGTCCGCGAGCGGGCGTCGACCACATCCAGAAAACGCCGGAAGACCTCATGCCCGCAGCCGGTCTCCATGCACGACGCGAAAACGTCCTTCACGTCCAAACCGCGCTCCGCCAGGTCGTCCTTGCAGCGCAACACGTACGCCTTCAGGATGCGGCTGTCGAACTCGGGGTGGAACTGAACGCCCCAGGCGCACTGGTTGAGCGAGAACGCGGCGCACGGCTCCTTGCGCGTGGAGGCCAGCGGCACGGCGCCCTTCGGGAGGTCCAGCACAGACTGCTGGTGGCACATGTGGACTTTGAAGGGTCCCTGAAACTCGCCCAGCAGCGCGTCCTGCGTGCCGAAGGCGTTGGGCGTGACGATCACCGTGCCGTACTCGGGCCCGTTGGGGTTGTTGCCCACCCTGCCTCCGAAAGCGTGCGCCAGCAGCTGGTGTCCGTAGCAGATGCCCAGCGTCGGGATCTCCAGCTTGACTGCGTACCTCAGCCACTCCGCCGTGCGCTCGCTCCACACGGGACGATCCGTGACCATGTCGTGCGACCCCGTGACGACGATCCCAGCGTAGTCCGTCGGGGCGGGCAGTTCCTCTCCCGCAGCCACCTCTGCCACATCCGCGTAAACCGCGCGGTCACGTCCGAAGCCACGCATCACCCATGCGTCGAAATCGCCCTTGATCGCCCGCAGCGTGGGAAACGTCGTTCCCGTTTTGACAATGAGGATTTTTCTCATGCGGCCTCCGGTGTCGTCGGGGTATCCATTAGCACAAGCGGTGCCACTTGACAAAACACGCGAAAAGCCCGGGAGAATACGTGGAACCGCTCGCTTGGACGCGGCGACAGCAGCGCGCCCGTCACAAAAATGTCCACGGCCGACCAGCCGGCGACATTATTGTTTTTTCGTCCGCTGGGCAAAGCGTTTGTAGCCCGGGCTTCAGGACGTTCCACGCCCAGAGGGCCTCCGAGCTACTCGACACGCAGACACCGCTGTGATAACCTAAAGTCTACGGTTGTGGAAGGTTTTGTGTAAATGAAAAAAAGAACGCTCTTCGCTTGCCTCCTTCTCGTGACGGGTGCGATCGTTATGTTCGTTCTGAGTCGTGCGCCTTCGCGGCCGCAGACTCTCGAAGGGCCGGTGGCTGCCGCGGACGAACCGGCGCAAGCGACCGCGCGCCAAACCGCGCGCACCGTCCCTCCGCCCGGCGCGGCCCAGACGCAGGCGCTGGCCTCCGGGCTTGCTCCGGATACAGCGAGTACCGCGCACCCGGCAGGGCCCGCAGCCGAACCCGAGCGCCCCCTCCGCAAGCGGGCCTGGGACCGCGGCTACCTCGCATCGCTGGGCCACCCGTCCGAGGGCACGCCCATCCGCTTCGAACTGGTCGCCGGACGCTTCGCCTCGGGAACAGTTCGTCTCGCCGACGTGCGCAACGGCATACTCATGCGCGTCAGCGGCGACCTGTCCCAGCCCGAAGCAGGCCGCTTCTTCTTCCAGAGGCAGACCGAGCCCGGCAAAGCCGGCGACTTCGCCGGCGTCGTCGAGTTTCCCGCCAGCCGCAGCGCCTACCGCATCGAGCCGACTGGCCCCGGAGGCGCTTCCGAGCTCGTCGAGCGCCGCCTGGACGAGGTCATGTGCCTGATGATGCCGCAGCTCGACGCGGAGGCGAACGCCGCCGCAGAGGCGGAGGAAATCCCGCCGCTCGACCCCCAAGACGTGCCGGACGTCGTGCCGCCCTACAACGACGGCATCATCTCGCTGCAGAGCCAGCCGGGCGCGGCCGCCGTGCTCTACATCGACTATCGCGGCGGCTACACGCCCACCTGGGGCGGGATCACCTATGCGAAGCCCACCGCCAGCAACGCCCAGATCAAAGACGTGTGGAAGCGCGTCTGCGAAGATTACATGGGTTTCACGGTCAACGTCACCACCGATATCCGCGCCTACGAGGCCGCAGCCGAGAGCAGCCGCCAGCGCTGCATCTGCACGCCCACGACGACGGCCGCGCCCGGCGCGGGCGGCGTCGCTTACATCGGCTCGTGGAACTGGACGGGCGACACGCCCTGCTGGTCCTTCTACTCCACGGGCAAGAGCGCCGCCGAGGTCATTTCGCACGAGGTTGGGCACACGCTCACGCTCGGGCACGACGGGCGGACCACGCCGTCCGAGGGCTACTTCGGCGGCCACGGCAGCGGCGACACCGGCTGGGCCCCGATCATGGGCGTCGGCTACTACCAGCCCGTCGCCCAGTGGAGCAAGGGCGAGTACCAGTACGCCAACAACACCGAGGACGACCTCGCCAAAATCGCCTCCAACAACAACAGCGTCGACAGCCGTGCCGACGACACCGGCGCCACGCTCGAAGCCTCGCGTTACCTCGAGATCGCCTCCAACTCCACTGCCTCCGCCGAGGGCGTAATCGAGACAACCGCCGACACGGACGCCTTCCGCTTCACGACCACCGGCGGCCTGATCTCGCTGACCGCCCTGCCCGTCGGCAGCTGGGCTAACCTCGCCATCCAAGCCACACTCGCCAACGCCTCAAACGCCGTCATCGCCACCCACAATCCACAGACGACGCTCTGGGCGATGATCACCACCAACCTGGCCGCAGGCACATACACGTTTCGCGTCACGGGCGCAGGCCGCAACAACGCGCTCACCGACGGGTTCACCTCCTACGCGAGCCTCGGCTACTATGCGGTCACCGGCCGCGTCGCCAACGCCCAGCTCGCGACCACCCTCTCGGTCGCCGAAAACAGCACCAACGGCACCGCTGTGGGCACGGTTCCCGCCAGGCCTCCGACGGCCGACCCTCTGGTCTATACCATCACCTCGGGCAACACGTCGGGCGCCTTCGCCCTCGACAACAGCGGCGCGCTCCGGGTCGCCAACTCCGCCGCTTTGAACTACGAGGCCCTCGCCTCCAACACGGTGTTCACCGTCCAGTTCCAGCTCTTCGTCACCATCTCGAACACGGTCACGCCCGCGCTCACGGAGGTCAACCGCCGCGTCGTCGTGCTCGTCACCAACGTGAACGAGAAGCCGTCCGTCGCCGGCTTCAACGCCACGATCCTCGCCCGCACCTTGACCGGCACGCCCATCGGCACCGTCACGGGCAGCGATCCAGACAACTACTCGTACGTGACCTTTACGATCACCGCAGGCAACACGGGAGGCGCCTTCGCCATCGCCGGCGGCACCGGCGAGATGACCGTGGCCGCCGACATCAATGTCGCCACCCAAGCGCTCTACACGCTGACCGTCCGCGCCACCGACAACGGCATGCCCGCGCCCGCGCAGACCAACGACGCCGCGGTGCGCGTGACCGTTCTGCCCAACGCCACCGGACTCCGCCCCGGCTCTCTCTCGTGCGCGTACTACGACGCCATCGGCGGCGGCACCGCCGTCACAAACCTCACCCAGCACCCGCGCTTCCCGGCCGACCCCACCTCCGAGGTTCAGCGCGACCTCTTTGAGAGCGATGCCAACCGCGCCGACTCCTACGGCGCGGCGCTGCGCGGCTACCTCATCCCGCCGACGAACGGAACCTACACCTTCTGGATCGCCTCGGATGACGCCAGCGAACTCCTGCTCAGCGCGACCACAAACCCTGCGACTGCGGCCCGCATCGCCTACGTCTCTGGCTACACCTCGCCCCGCGCCTGGACCGCCAACGCCAGCCAGCGCTCGACCAACTGCACGCTCGTCGCCGGCCAGGCCTATTACCTGGAGGCTCGCCTCAAGGAGGGCGGCGGCGACGACCACGTTGCGGTCGCCTGGAAAGGCCCCGCCACCGCCAACCGCACGAACGTGATCGCCGGCGTCTACCTCGCGCCCTACGCGATGAACTACATGCCGCACCCGTCCGGCTTCACCAACTCGATCCGGCGCAACCTGCAGGCCGGCGCCAAGGTGGGCCGCATCACCGTGTCGGACGTGAACGCGGGCGACGCCGCCACGCTCGTCATCACGGCGGGCAACACGGGCAACCTGTTCAGCCTCGGCGCCGACGGCTGGATCCGAGTCTCGAACGAAACCGCTCTGCTCTCAGCCTCTTCGCCCGTCACCCTCTCGGTCCGCGCCACAGACAATGGCGCGCCGGCGCTTTCCGGCACCTCCTCCGCCCGCATCACCCTCGCCGCCGCCAGCAGCATCAGCCTAGCCGAACCGCCGCGCGAGCTGTTCAACGCCATCGGCGGCGGCGCAGCCGTCAGCGACCTCACGGGCAACGCCAAGTACCCCGGCCTCGTGGACGACCTCGACACCCTCACCAGCTTCAGCACGGCCGCGGACATCGGAGACTCCTACGGCTCGCGAATCCGCGGCACCGTCACCCCGCCTTCCAGCGGCGACTACACCTTCTTCATCGCCTCGGACGACGCCAGCCAGCTCAAGTTCAGCCGCACCACCAACGCCGCCACCGCCACCGTCATCGCGTCGCTGAGCAGCTGGGTGAGCGCGGGCGTCTACACCCAGTACACCTCACAGGTCTCCGCGCCCCAGACCAACCTCGTGGCCGGGCAGGCCTACTACATCGAGGCCCTGCACAAGGAGGGCTCGGGCGGCGACTACGTCTCCGTGGCGTGGGCCGGCCCCGGCCTCACCGGCACCAACGCCATCGCCGGAGCCAACCTCGCGCCCATCGACATCAACTATGCGCCCAAGTTCACCAACCACGCTTTTCGCGTCAGCTACACCAACGTCGCTGGCTACGGCGTGGGCCGCCTCACGGCCACCGACAGCCCGCTCGACACCCTTAGCTTCAAGATCGTTTCGGGCAACACCAACGGGACCTTCGCCCTCGGTTCCGACAACGGCGTCCTTACCCTCTCCAGCGCCGCGCTCACCGCGCCCATGACGCGCAGCTCCTTCCCGCTTGTGGTCGCCGTCCAAGACTCGGGCTACGGGCAGCTCTTCCCGCTCAAAACCACCACCGCCACGGTCACGGTCTCCGTCGTGGGCCCCTACGCCATCGGCTTCACCAACTCGCTCCGGCGCAACGCGCTGGCTGGCGCCAAGGTCGGCCGCATCACGAACTCCGACCCCGGCCGCGGCGGCACCCCCAGCTTCACGATCACGTCTGGAAACGGCAGCGGACTCTTCTCGGTCGGCCCTGACGGCTGGGTCCGCGCCGCCAACGAAGCCGCGCTGCTCACCGCCTCGTCGCCCGTGACGCTGACCGTCCTCGCGACCGACACCGGCACGCCCCCGCTCTCCAGCACCGCCACCAACCGCATCACGCTCGCGGCCACCAACGCGCTCCCCGCCACGCCCTACCGCGAGCTCTTCTACAGCATCAGCGGAGGGAACGTGAGCGACCTCACGGGTAACGCCAAATATCCGGGACGGCCGGACGCGCTGACCGCCCTCACGAACTTCGCCTCGCCCCTCAACATCGGCTCGACCTACGGCTCGCGCATCCGGGCCTACCTCGTCCCGCCCACCAACGGGCACTACCGCTTCTTCATCGCCTCGGACGACTCCAGCCAGCTCAAGCTCAGTCGCACCGCGAGCCCCACGGGCGCGACCGTCATCGCCTCGGTCAGCGGCTCGGTCAACCCCGGCGTGTGGACGTCGAAAGTCTCGCAGGCCTCCATCGTCCAGAGCAACCTCGTGTCCGGGCAGTCCTATTACATCGAGGCGCTCCACAAGGAAAACACCAGCAATGACCACCTCTCTGCGGCCTGGGCCGTGCCGAACGTCGCCGGCACCAACCTCATCGGCGGCACGTACCTCGCGCCCCTTGACATCAACCACAACCCGCAAGCCACCAACCAGACGCTGCGGATCAGCTATTTGAACGTCGCCGGCTCCGCCGTCGGCCGCGTCGCAGTCACGGACAGCCCGCTCGATACGCTCACGTTCAAGATTGCGGGCGGCAACACAAACGCGACCTTCGCCCTCGACCCCGACACCGGCCTGCTCACCCTCGCCAACACCGCACTCACCGCCAGCCAGACCACCACCTTCTTCCCGCTCACCGTCACCGTGCAGGACTCGGGCTACGGCGGGCTCTTCCCGCTCCACGGCACCTCGGTTGTCGTGAACGTCTCGGTCCTCTGCCCGCCAGCCCTGAGCTCCTTTGAACAGCTGAGCGGCGGCTTGCGTATGGTCTGGAGCTCCACGCCCGGCATCCGCTACCAGCTTCAGGCAAACACGAACCTGCTCTGGGGCGCGTGGGTGAACGTCGGCACGCCGGTCAGCGGCACCGGCGGCCCACTCACCAACGCGGTTCCCTATGGCGCCGAGCCCACCCGATTTTTCCGCATCCTGCTGCTGGAACAGGCTACTTGGCTTCCCGCACGTCGATCTCAGCGAGGGAGGCGAATTTCTGCCCCTCGACTTCGCTCACGGCAACGAGCTTGAGGTAGCGACCCGTGGCGGAGGCCTTGAGCGTGGCTGTCTGCTCGCCCCCGCTGTTCTTCCACGTGCCCTTGGCAACCGGCGCGCCCCACGCCTTGCCGTCCGCGCTGACGTAGACCTCGTAGTCTTTCACCCGGCCATTGCTGTTGCCGCCCTGGCGCGGCAGAACGGTCACGGCAGCGACGTTCAGCGACTGGCCAAAGTCCACAGCAAGCCAGTGCGGATGCGCGGGCGCGTCCTTGGACCAGCGCGAGTGCCAGAACGTTCCGTCTTGGCCATCCACCGCGTTGCCGGGCTCGCCTTCGCCCTTCTCAAAGCTGCTGGCGGTCACCTTCCAGCGGGCACGCCGGTCAAGCTTGCCGAGCGGGATCGCGCTCTCGAAACCGGCCATGCCCGAGGCCGTGGCGCGCACCAGCACCTGCAGCGCGTCGGGCGCGGCGAAGGGCGCGGCGTAGGCCTGCCACGCGCCCTCGGCGAGCGCGTACTCGAGCTTCGCGCCGGCGGTCTCGGAATTCAGCGTGACCGTGCCGCTGAAGTCGCGGCTGGCGAGCACGGGCTTGACGCGGTTGGCCGGCGCCTGCACGCGGCCCGCCTGCGGCAGCTTCGCGCCCGGCGGCAGAAGCCGCAGGACGTAGCTGAAGGCCGCGGGCGCCGACCAGACCACATACTCGTCGGCCGGGCGCGGGCCGCAGCCGTTGGAGCCGACGCCGGTCGTGCGCGCGGCAAGAACCAGCACGCTCGCCGCGCTCGGCGGCAGGTCGACCGTGTACTCCACCGGATCCATCTGCTCGTCGGTATAGGGCAGCACGCCAGCCTGCAGCACGCCGCCGGCTTCAGCCTGCGCCATCAGGGCGGGCAGCCCCTTGCCGCTGACGGCCGCCCAGCGGACATCTTCGTGGTTGCCGTTCTCCATCGGCTTGGCGTAGGGCGTCATGTTGCCGCGCACCGTGCTGGCATAAAGCCCCACGTCGAAGCCGCGCTTGCGGTCCGCGTAGTTCTCCATCGGGCCGCGCCCGAAGTAGGCGAACTGGTCAAGTTTCGGGTCGAGCAGCAGGCGCACGCCGAGGCGCGCGAACGGGATCTTCTTGCCCTGCGGGTTGACGCTGTTGTCCACCGCGATCGAGCCGTCGCCAAAGACCGTATAGGCGGCGGTGTGGCCCACGCGGAAGTTGCCCGCGCCTTGGAGCTCGAGCGACGCGATGACGCGCACCGCGGCGGGGCCTGCCTGCTGCGCGGCGAGGCTGAGCAGCTTCCACTGCGGCTCAATGAGGCCGTAGCGCTTCCAGTCGTTGAAGGCCCACATGTCGTCGGTCTTGTGCGCCGCGCGCCAGAGGTGCAGGCGCGGGCCGCCGTCGGCAGCGAGCACGTTCTTGCCATCGCGTTCGAGTGCGCTGATGAACCCCGTGGCCTTGTCGAACGTGACCGCGAAGCCGTCACCCGCGACCGCGATGGCGGCGCCGTCTTGCTTCAGCGAGACGGGCTTCATCCCGGCGACATCGGCGACCGGCGCGGGCGCGGCGACGGGAAGCTTGAACTGCTGCCACGCCACCTCGTGACCGGCTTTCGCCCACAGCGCATCGTCCGCGAGCTTGAATGACACGCGCAGGAAATACTCGACGCCGGGCTTGGCTGCGATCTTGGGCAGATCGAGCGCGACGGACTGCTCCGCGCCGGGCGCGAGGCTGAGCTTCGGCAGCTTGCCGCTGTCAAGCTCCTGTCCGTCTCCGGTCACGGTCCACGCGCCAGCGAAGCCGTCGAGCGGGATGAACGCGAATTTATTGCGGATCTTGACCTTACCGGCCGCGAGGTCGTCCTCGGCGATGCCGATCCACTGGTAGGCCTTCTTCATCTCGGGGTAGTGCGGCTTGGGCGAGCGGTCGGCGAAAACCACGCCCTTGTGGATAAAGTAGTGGTCGTTCGGCACCTCGCCGAAGCCGCCGCCGTACGCGAGGTACACGCGCTTCGGATCACGGCTGTTCCACAGGCCCTGGTCCTGCCACTCCCAGATCGCGCCGCCCATCAGCGCGGGGTACTTGTCGAAGACGTCGTTGTACTCGCCGATCGAGCCCATCGAGTTGTTCATCGCGTGGGCGTACTCGCACATGTAGAAAGGCTTGGTGAGCCGCTCGTCCTGCGCGATGCGCTCGACCTGCGTCCAGTGCGTGTACATGTGGCTGTCCACATCGGCGGGGTTGCCCGCGCCGTCGCCGAAGCGCTCGTAGTGCGTGGGTCGCGAGGTGTCGAGCGCCTTGATAGCCGCGAGCGCCGCATGGAAGTTCGGGCCTGAGCCGGCCTCGTTGCCGAGCGACCACATCACCACCGACGCGTGGTTCTTGAAGTTCTCCACATTGGCCACGTTGCGGTCCACGTGCGCAGCCTCGGCCTCCTTGACGTTCGAGAGCGACTCCGGGCCGTAGCCGTAGCCGTGCGACTCGACGTTCGCCTCGGCGCAGAGGTAGATGCCGTACTGGTCGCACAGCTCGTACCAGCGAGGGTCGTCGGAGTAGTGGCAGGTGCGGACGTGGTTGCAGTTGCCCTGCTTGAGCACCTCGAGGTCGCGGATCATGCGCGCCTCGCTGACGGTGTGGCCGGTGTCGGCCTCCATCTCGTGGCGGTTCGCGCCCTTGAGCTTCACCGGCACGCCGTTGATCTGATACACGCGGCCCTTGACCTCGACCTTGCGGAAGCCCGTGCGCGTCGAGAGGATCTCCGCGCCGCCACCGAGCGTCAGCACGGTCGTGTAGAGGTTCGGCGTTTCTGCGGTCCACTTCAAGGGGTTCGCAACGGCCAGCCTCAGCGTCACGGCAGTTTCCGCGCCAGCCGCGAGGGCCGCGACGTCGGCGACCGCCTCCGCGCTGACGGCTTTGCCCTCCGCATCATAAACGACCGCCGTGAGCCTGCCCGCCGCGGCCGCCTGCGCGCCGAAGTTCTTCACCTTCGCCGTGACCGCGAGCGTGGCGTCCTTGTACTGCGCGTCGAGGTCCGGCAGCGCGAAGAAGTCGCGGATGTGGACCTGCGGCGAGGACCAGAGGTAGCAGTCGCGGAAGATGCCGGAGAGCCGCCACATGTCCTGGTCTTCCAGCCACGTGCCGGAGCTGAAGCGGTAGACCTCAACGGCCACCATGTTCTTGCCCGGCTTGACGTGGGGCGTGACGTCGAACTCCGCCGTGTTGCGGCTGTTGACGCTGTAGCCGACCTTCTCGCCGTTGACCCACACGAAAAACGCGCTGTCCACGCCGCTGAACGCGAGGAAGACACGGCGGCCCGACCAGCCCGAGGGCAGCTCGAAGTCGCGGCGATAGCTTCCCACCGGATTGCGCTCGACGAACGCGGTGTAGTCCTGCGGCGGCTCGGTCATGACGCGCGGGAAGTCCTTCTTGATGATGTAGCCCATGTTCTTGTAGTAGGGCGTGCCGTAGCCGAGCACCTGCCAGCACGACGGCACAGGGATGTCCTTCCAGCCGCTGACGTCGAACGCGGGCTTGTAGAAGTCGAGCGGCCGTTCGTCCGGATGTTTGACCCAGTTGAACTTCCACAGGCCGTTCAGCGGCCGGCAGAAGGGCGACTCCAGCCGTTTGCCGGCGAGCGCCTGCTTCACCGTCGCGTAAGGCATCAGCGTCGCGTGATAAGGCTGCTTGTTGACGCCGAGGCACTCGGGGTTCTCAAGCTCCGGCGGCGTCGCCGCACCGGCGGCCAGGCAAGCCATCGCGAACAGACTGGGCACTAGAGACTTCTTCATGGTGTTTCCCTTTCCTTCACATTCGACCGTCAGCGATGGTCGCCCGGCCTGATGCCGCGTGGGCCTAAACACTGGGCCGCGTGCGTCGCGGCGCGTCGGCAGGCGGCGTCAGCAACCCCTCGATGAACCAACAGCTTTCATAATAGAGCAACGCGACATCCACAAAAGGCACGAGCAAGATGCGTCCGTCAAGCAACGTGCAGCGCGTCGTGTACATCCGCTTGGAGTAAGCCAACGTGTACGCGAACAGAAGAGCCAGGCTGGCCACGAACAGGTGCGGCACAACGGGCAGGCACGCCAGCACGGGCTTCGCGAAGAACGGCAGCTTGGGGAGGATCGGCTTCAGGCCCTGAAACTGCAGGATCTTGCCGTACGTCCGCGCGTAGTTCTTCCGCGCCTTGAACAGCGCGCGGAGCCCGTACGCGCTGCTCAGGTCGTGCAGGTGGATCACGCGCGCCTCGGTTCGCACGATGCGCCCCTGCTTCATCAGGCGGAAATTGAGGTCCGAGTCCTCTCCGCCGTACCCGGCGTTCTGCGTGAAGCGGCGGGTGTTGTGGCCGCCCGCCCGCTGGTAGGCCTCTTTGCGGATGCAGTCGAATTTGCCGCACATGCACGGCTGCTCGCGCAGGGCCACGCGGGCGAACAGGTACTTCTGCCAAAACGGGAAACGCCCCCACACCTCAAGCGGCATCAGCAGGGTCGAGAACGCCGCGGCCACCTGCGGGTCGCCCTGCAGCGGCGCCACAAGAAGCGCCAGATCGTGCGCGGTGGGCAGCATGCTGTCCGAATGCACGAAAACCACCAGCGGAGACGCGGCGAGCGCCATGCCGGTGTTGTAGCTGGTGGTCAGCCCGCCGTTCACCGCCTGCTTGATCAGCCGCAGCGGAACGGGGCACTGCGCCTGGAACCCTTCCACAAGCGAAACCGAGCCATCGGTGGAGACGTTGTCGATCACGAGGATCTCCGCGATCGGGTAGTCCTGCGACGCCAGCCCCTTCAGGCACTGGATGATCGTCGTCTCCGCATTGAACATGGCGACGACGACGCTCACCGGCTCCGGCGGCCTCTGCCCGTCCAGACTCATGGCCCCTCCAGCGCGCGGAACGCCTCGCGGTAATACGGCTCGTACGCGAAGTGGGCGATGAAGCGCTCGATGCCCTTCTGGTAACGGGGATAGTCGGCGCGGATGCGCTCGATCGCCGAACCCAGCTCGCCGGCGTTGTCAATCACCTCGCCGCTGCTGAACCGCTCCACGTACGGCACGATGTCCGAGATGCGCGTCATGAGCACGGGCAGGCGCATCTCCGCGTAGGCCTTCACCTTGCCGGGGTCTGCGTAGTGCGTGAAGTTCGCGCCCGCCGTGTCGTAGAGCGCCAGCCCCACGTGACACGTCGCCGCCACCTCCAGAAGCTCCGGCTCCGAGTAGAAGCGGTTCGGGAAGAAGACCTGCCCGTCCAAGCCGAGGCGCGCCAGCAGCGACTGAAGCTGCGCGAAGTAGTCCGGCTGACACACCCCGATGACCTTGAGCCGGTAATTCCGGTGGGCGCTCAGAAACTCAAAGAGGACCTCCAGACCCTGCCCCGGCCGGATCAGGCCGACAAACAGCAAGGTGAAAGGCTCCAGGGGCGGAGGCGGCGCCGCCGGGAAGGGCTCCAGCCCCCACATGACCGTCCGCCGGCTCGGAGTGTCGGCGACCGCCCCGCCGTTCATGACCCGGTTGATCGCGTCAGTCAGGTAGAAGGCGAAATCGACCCGGTCGTGATACCATTTCTTCAGCCGCTCGAACAGCCGGACGGACAGCTTGTGCGACGGGAAGTAGTCGCCGATCCAATACGAGAAGCGGAGCGGGCGCAACAGGCGGAAGAGCCCCATGCCGAAATACACGATCGGATGCCCTCCGAACACGACGGTCGTTTCGTTCCGGGGGCAGAAGCGCAGCAGAAAGCGGACGTGGTTCGCGTACCAGAGCAGGTAGTACAGGAGCAGGTTCTGGGAGGACCGCACCGGGCGCTCCTCGAGCAGAGCCCCGTTGCGGTAACGCCGCAGCAGGTTCTGGTGCGCCCCGACGCGCGGCTGCACGATGAACACGGACAGCTCCGCCGTGTGCGCGGCGAGATAGGCCTCGCTGTGGCCGCTGAACTGCAGGCTGCCGTACGCGAAGATCCGTCTGTATCGAACACTCACCCGTGAGCCCTCTTCTGTTGGACGCGCACGCTCATACGCATCGGCGCCCCACGAACGACGGCGCAGACACCCACTCCGGCTTGACCGTGGTCGGGCTCGTTTTCGCCGTCGGGAACCAGGTGTCGGGGTAGACGGTCGTGCCGCCCGCGTCGCGCCCGAGATAGGCGCCCCACCACGAGAACGTGCTGTTGGCAATAATATGATGTTTGCACGCGGCCATCAAGCGCAAGTCTTCCCACGGCGCGTCGCCGTTGCCTTCCACGAAGACGGCGTCCGCCAGCTCCGCGAGCGACGCCCGGCACCACGGGATGTCGTCGGAGAAAACCACCCACAGCGGATTCGGCTCCACGCGCCGGATCGCCTGCATCGCGTGCCGGTAGTAGTCGACGTCCAGCACGATGGTCCCGTTGGCGACGCCCAGGTAGTCGCTCCGCCGGATGTGCACGGAGACCGACGGCGCGTCGCTGACCTGTCGCAGAATGTCCAGGTTGCGACCGACCGGCGCGTCGACGAGCTGCAGCTCGCGCCGCAGGGCCTCTTCGCTCGCCAGGTACGGCAGATGCCCGTAAACGCCGATGAGGTAGAGGCTCTCCGTGGCGCGCGCGAGACCCTCGTCAACGAACGCCTCGTCGTATTCCAGGATCCGCTCCGACTGCACCACGCGGACATTCATCAGGCGCAGCAGGGCTGGGAAGACCGCGGCGCAGACGCGCTTGTTGACGACCCACGCGGCCAGAAACAGGGCCGTCCGAAAGAGGTTCCAGCGGCGCGTGCGAGACGGCCCGACGAAGTGCCCCAACTGGTACTTCCGCCCGCCATAGAAGATCAGAAAGTCCGTAAGGTCGAGCCGGACCGCGCGCCCCGTCCGCTCGGCGATGCCTCGCGCAACCGCATAGCTAAACAGCTGGTTGCCTAAGCCGCCAGTGATGCGTGCGACCACGTCCTTCATGCCTTCGCCCCCCTGCGCGTGTCCCGCGCGCCCAGCGGCCCCCGATAGCCTCCGTCCGCCAGCGCCTTCTCGTCGGGGACCTTTCCCTCGCGCAAAAGGCGTCCGAAGGCAATCGGCCCGTGAAAGCCAAACGGCCGCGCGTCGAGCGCCTCGTGCAGCGCGACGTTGTCCTCCAGCGAGAAGGTGGCGGCGGCCTCGGCAGATGCGATCCGGATCGTCTCGCGGTAGCGCCGCTCGAACGACGGCAAGGTCTTGCAGATAAAGTAGTCGTCCGTCACCAAATAGCAGTGCGGCAGAAACCGGTACTTGCGCAGGAAGTAGTCCGCGATCGTCTCGCAGAGCCGCCTGGAGCGCAGCGCGAAGGCGCTGTTCCCCACATCCGAGCGGTGCCGCAGGAGGAAGCGCGTGATCCAGTCGTCCTTGCCGAACACCCACGGCGCGCCGATGAAGTCGTACGTGCCCACGAACTCGTCCAGGCCCGGGCGCAGCGGAAACGCGTGATGCTGGAACGACAGGACGTAGCCCGTGCTGAAGCGGCCTTTCAGGTTGACGATGCCGTCCCGGTTCAGGTCTTTCATGTTGCCGCCGCCGCCGCGCAGCTGAGGCTCAACCTGCAGCCTGATCCCCCACTCGTCGGCCATGGCTCTCAGCTTCGGCGTGACCCGGTTGACTTGCAGAACCACCGGCAGCCGCCCGCACGCCCACCACGCCATCAAGATGGCCGCGAGCAGGTTGTCCAGCAGCGCGTCGAAGCGCTCGTCCCGCCACAGCCACGGGGTCAGCATCGTCACGTCATCGGAGCAGGGCGAGGCGAATGGAAACGCCTTGAGGAGCGGCAGGTGCCGCCCTTGCCACGCCAGAACTGGATCAGCTTCCATTGCGGTCTCCCTCAGAACGGCGTCACATAATCGGCGAATCCGGGATGCGCCAAGTCACGGTCGGACAGGATCGGGCTCTGGATCGGCCAGCGATAGCCGAAGCTGTCGTAGCGGATCCCGGCGTCGTGCTCGGGCGCGTATTCGCTGGTCACCATGTAGTACGCGATCGCGGTGTCGCTCAGCGTGCCGAAGCCGTGGGCGAACCCTCGCGCAATATAGATCGAGCGGCGGTTCTCGCGCGATAGCTCGATCTCGACGTGCTTCCCGTAGGTCGGCGACGAGCGGCGGATGTCGAGGATCACATCGATGATCGTCCCCTGGATGACCGTTACCAGCTTGGCGTGGTCGTGCGGCGGCGTCTGAAAATGCATGCCGCGGATCACGTCCTCGTGCGACTTGGTGTAGTAGTTCTCGCAGAAATCGCACTCCAGCGAGCGCGCGGTGAAAAAGCTCCGGAGAAAGGTCTTGACGAACGCGCCGCGCTTGTCTTTGTGGACGTCCTGCTCGATGATGTAAACGCCTTGCAGCTCTGTCGGTATGACTTTCATGGGCGGGCCCTCTTGAAATTGCGTTTCCTCACTTCACGATCAGCAGCAGTCGCTTGATCCAGACGCCGGCCCGGAACGGGACCTGCAACGCCCATCCCGGCAGGCGCAGCAGGAGCAGGTTCAGCCAGTAGAGCGGGTCGCGCCGGTCGGCCAGCAGGCCGAGCCGCTCGCGCAGCAGCGGCGCGTTCAGACGCCCCCCCGCCACCTTCAAGCTCATGATGTTGAGCGCGATCGAGCGCATCGCCTGCTGGTGCAGGATGCGGTGCAGGTCGGACGGATAGCTAGCCTTCACGCCCTGACATCCGACGAGCAGGTTCAGATGGAATGTGAACGGATACAGTTCGTCGTGCCACCGGTTGCCACCTTTGTTCTCCATGCGGTAGCGGATGGTCGGCACATACGAGGCGTACGCCGCGTGGCTGAGCAGGATCCGCAGCGTCGTCAGCGTATGCACGCAGATCGACTCAAAGAAGTCCTCCGGAGCCGCAGCGATCCAAGCCTCGCGCCGGATCACGTATCCGGAGACCAGAAACGGCGGAAACACGCGCGCCTTGCGCACGTACTCCAGCCCCGGCCTATAGAGCGTGCCGCCGGCCTGACGCTTGTGCCCCAGCACGTTCTCGAGCGGAACGCGCAGCTCCGAGTCGTAGTTCCGCTCGGACAGGAACACGGCCCCGAGTTCGCCGCTCTGGTCGAGGATTTCGCCCAGCGTCTCCAGCGCGCCGTCCTCGAGTCCGTCGTCGTCGCCGAGGATCAGCACGTACTCGCCGCGCGCGTGGCGGATCACGGCGTCGACGTTGCGCGAAAAGCCCAGATTGCTGGCGTTGCAGTGGTACGCGACCACGCCCGGGAACTGCGCCGCGTAGCCGGCCACAGCCGCCCGCGTCCCGTCGGTCGACGCGTTGTCGGAAACGAGTATCTCCAGCTCGCCCTTCAGCCGGCCGCCACGCTGCGCCAGGGCCGACTCGATGGCGACGCGCAAGTCCGCCTCGCGGTTGTAGGTGGGTATCCCGACCGTCAGTCTCATCGCTCCCCCCTCGTGGCGGCATCCACCTGCTGCGCCGGGCGCTGGGCGAAGCCGAGCCGGTCGGCGATCGCGCCGTAGAAGTGCTCTGTCGAAAAGTAGTCCAGCCTGTCGCTAAGCATGAACCGGTCGATCGCCTCGACATACTGCCCGTAGCGCCGCTCGTCCATGCCGCACAGGAAGTCGGCCAGCGCGCGGAACGTGCGGAAGTCGCGCAGGTCGACCCACGCGTCCTTGGGGATAAGTTCGTCCGTGCCCTTCGAGCCGTAGTAGACCGGCACGCAGCGGGCGCAGAGGCAGTCGGTGATCTTCTCGCTGATGTACCCCGGCTCCGAGGCGTTGTTCTCGAAGCAGAGGGCGAACTTGTACTTCGCGATCTCCTGAACCTTGGCGTCCCACGAGTCCGCGATCAGGCCGCGCCACGAGGCGAAGGTCGGGTGGCCGAACCACCGCTCGTAGCCGATGCACGGCGCGTTCCAGCCCTTGCCGAACAGGTCGAAGTCGTCCGGGAACGCGCGCTCGAAATAGCGGTAGGCCCGCTTGCGCAGGCCGTAGGTGGACTGCGGCATGTAGCTCCAGCGGTTCATGCTCACGGCCACGAGGAAGCGCTTGTCTGCGAAGGTCAGATGCGCGAATGGGTTTTCGCGGTACGCGCGCGGCTCCGCGCCGAGCGGCACGTTGACGCGTGCGTAGTCCGGGTTCTTCCACAGCAGGTTCCAGTCCCAGGTGAACACCGTGTGGAAGCGGCCGCGCAGCAGGGACGTGTAGTAGAGCGTCGGGTTGACGTTCGCGGGCTCGAGCAGCACAAGCGCGCGCTTCTCGTACGGGATCTGGCGGAGGAACGGGTCCGCCCGCACCTGCCGCCAGTTGTACTCGAAGTAGAGCACGTGCTTCACGTGCGGGTCGTTGAAGTCGACCGTGTCCAGCGTCACGACGTCGGCTCCGCGCGCGTTCATGAACGCGCGGAACGCCTTCATGCCCGTCGCTTTGCCGCCCGTGCTGGCTTCAGCAAACACGCGGTTCTTCAATTCGTCTGAATTGAAGTAGTAGTTGACCGCGACGATGGGGCGAGGTTTCTCCATGGGGTGCCACCCAAGCCACAGGTGACATCCTGCGATTCAGGCGCCCCCATCTTATCAACAGTCCGGTGTCGGCGCAACCGTCACGGCGCAGGTCCAGCAATTCAAATTGTGGCCAAGCGCCGCCTTGAATTTGGGGGTTGCTTGTTGTATCCATTTATTATAATATATTGATCTCAACACGTATCTAGAACCACGGAGGGGAATCATGGAAACGAAGAAGCTTGTGATCGTTGGCGGCGTGGCCGGCGGAGCCAGCGCGGCGGCGCGCGCGCGGCGCTTGAGCGAAGGGTGCGAAATCCTCCTGCTCGAGCGCGGCCCCTATGTCTCGTTCGCCAACTGCGGCCTGCCCTATCACATCGGCGGCGAGATCGCAGACCGCGAGCGCCTGCTCGTCACCACGCCCGAGAACCTCCGCGCCCGCTTTCGCATCGGCGTGCGCACCCGCAGCGAAGTCACCGCCATTGATCCTGCCAAAAAAGAGGTCGAAGTCAAGAACCTCCAGAGCGGGGAGGTCTACCGAGAAAGCTACGACGCGCTCGTCCTGAGCCCCGGCGCCGAGCCGATCCGCCCGCCTATTCCTGGCATCAGCAGCCCCAACGTGCTCACGCTCCGCAACATGGAGGATATGGATCGCATCATCCAGGCGCTCGACGGAAAGACGCACGCCACGGTGATCGGCGGCGGCTACATCGGCCTCGAAATGGCTGAGGCGCTGCGCCGCCGCAAGGTGGCGACCGCGCTGATTGAACTCGCGCCGCAGGTGATGGGCCCGGCCGACCCCGAAATGGTCTCCATCCTCCATCAGGAGCTGACCCTCAACGGCGTCGACCTGCGCCTCGGCACGTCCGTCACCGGCTTCAGCGAATCGCCAACGGGCTTGACCCTGACCCTCAGCTCCGGCGACACGCTCGAGACCGGCATCGCGGTACTCGCGATCGGGGTCAGGCCTGACACCGCGCTCGCGAACGCGGCGGGGCTGACACTCGGGCCGCGCGGCGGCATCCGGGTCAACGACCGCATGCAGACCAGCGATCCCTCCATCTACGCCGTCGGCGACGCCGCGGAGGTGACCGACTTCATCACGCGCCAGCCCGCGCTCATCCCGCTAGCCGGGCCCGCCAACCGGCAGGGGCGCATCGCCGCCGACAACATTTTCGGGCGCGACACGCGTTACCGCGACACGCAGGGCACGGCCATCTGCAAGGTCTTCAACCTGTCCATCGGCATGACCGGCCTCAGCGAAAAGGCCGCCAAACGGGCGGGCATCGCGTTTGAAAAGGTGTATGTCCACGCGGCCAGCCATGCGACGTACTATCCCGGCGCCGCGCCGCTCAGCATCAAGTTGCTGTTCGACCCTCAGTCCGGCAAGGTGCTCGGCGCGCAGGCGGTCGGCGCCGACGGCGTGGACAAGCGCACCGACGTTCTTGCCGTCGCCGTCCGCGCGGGCCTGTCCGTCTTCGACCTCGAGAACCTCGAGCTCGCCTACGCGCCGCCGTTCGGCTCTGCCAAGGATCCGGTCAACGTCGCCGGATTCGTCGCGGCCAACGCGCTGCGCGGCGACGTGAAGCTCTGCCACGTGGAGGATCTCGTCAAGCCGGCGGCACATCAGAAGCTGCTCGATGTCCGCACGCCGGACGAGGTCTCCGCCGGGACGATTCCCGGCGCGATGAATATTCCGGTCGACGACCTGCGCGGCCGGCTGGGCGAGCTGTCCAAGGAAAAGGACTATCTCGTCTTCTGCCGCGTCGGACTGCGCGGCTACCTGGCCTGCCGCATACTGACACAGAACGGATTCACGTGCCGTAACCTCACCGGAGGCTACATCACCTATCAGCGGGCCACCGGAAAGCCCGCAGCCGAAATGCCCGAAGCCCATCACCCGGAAAGCGACTCCGACGATCAGGATTCCCAGCCCTTGGGAAAGGAGACCACCGTGAAACTCGTCAAAACCGTGAACGCCTGCGGCCTGCAGTGCCCCGGCCCCATCCTTCAGCTCAAACAGGCCGTCGATGACATTCAGGTCGGCGAAGCCATCTGCATCACCGCCTCGGACCCCGGCTTTGTCGCCGATGCGCCCGCCTGGTGTAATACGACCGGGCACGACCTCGTCAGCCTGGAGCCGGCCGAAAAAGGCACCTATCGCGCCACAGTGGTCAAGCGGAAGTCCGCCGCAGGCGGAACCGTGCAGAGTTCCGGCAGGCGCGCCATGACCAACGTCGTGTTCTGCGACGATTTCGATAAGGCCGTGGCCGCCTTCATCATCGCCAACGGCGCGGCCGCGGCGGGCTATGACGTGACGCTCTTCTTCACCTTCTGGGGGCTCAACATCCTGCGCAAATCCGGCCCGGTCACGGCGAAGAAGAATCCCATCGAGAAAATGTTCGGCTTCATGATGCCCAAGGGTGCGGACCGCCTCACGCTCTCCAAGATGAATATGGCGGGCATGGGTATTGCGATGATCAAGGGCATCATGAAGCACAAAAACGTCATGACGCTTCCGGCGCTGATCGCGCAGGCGAAACAAGGCGGCGTGCGCCTAGTCGTCTGCACCATGAGCATGGACCTCATGGGCATCAAGCGCGCAGAGCTGATCGACGGCGTTGAAGAAGGCGGCGTCGCCATGTACATCGACCACCTGAGCCGCTCATCGGCCGGCCTGTTCATTTCATAGCCACCGCGGCCCAGGCTTTCGTCATGGTTTTGGCGGAATCCGGCATATCGGCGTCTCCTTCATGCCGATGACCTTGCACGTGTTCATTTCGAGTTCCTAGCCTGGACAAATCTATAGGCGCTGTCGCTTCCCGCCCGCCGCATATGCTGGCGGCTGGAAGCGAAAGCGCCCTTGGGCAGCCCCGCCCTATTCGCCAGCCTTCGCCCGGATTGGCTCGGGCAGTGTCCCACACCCTTGCCGCTCTCTTCTGTACCCACACAACACTCAAATCAGCCCCGACCCCGGGTCGCTGCATGACAGGAGCAAGTGGTCAAACACACTTTCGGCGCGTGGCCTATATGTTGTCAATTTTGAGAAGGGGCGTAACTCGACTGCAAAGCTGCAAAGCCACGCCCCAGGGATCGCGCAACATAATGAGCAGTGACCCATCCGACAATTTCACTTCCTCAACGTAGCTGGCTCCGGCAGCCATAAGCCGTTGCGAGTCCGCCACCGGGTTTGCACTAGCGAGCGCCAGATGAAAGAGCAAGGGATTCATGTTCCGATAGTCGGGAACTTGGCCAGGGGGATTGCAGTAAATCTCCAGCACGGTGGCCTCCGAATCCGCGAGGAAATGCGTTTGCGCCGGTTGCGGGATGTGCCGGACCACCCGCAATCCACAATGCATGCAATACCAGGCGGCCATTGCCACCGGATCCGCTACGTTAAAGGCGACATGTTCGATTTTCATAGTCATTTAACACGCTTTGTAGCCGTCCACGTCTTTAAAGTAGACCACACGGAAATCATCAGCTCCATCGCCGGGTTCTTGGCCTTGCGCTGGCGATAAGAGTGTGTTTCTTTGTGATCCCTTTTCGTTTCATGGTTGTTTGCGCCCGTTAGAGTTTCTCCGAACGAATAGTCTTCGTCTCGCCGTTGACGCGGACTTTGACCTCGCGCGGCTCGGGGGACGCGATGCGGTATTTCGTCACCTTGTCGTCCTTCCATTCCATGTCCACGGTGAAGCCTCCCCTCGCCCGCAGGCCCGTGACCTTGCCCTCGGCCCATGCTTTGGGCAGGGCGGGAAGTAAAGAAATGATGAAGGATGAAGGATGAGTTATGACACCATTAATTCTGGGTTCTGAATTCTGTGTTCTGAATTCTGAATTTTCCTCATGGCTTTGCAACAGCATCTCGGCTATGCCAGAAGTGAACCCCCAGGGACCCTCGAGCTGGAACATGCGATTGATCAGGTTGGAGCCGAGAAAATTGTCAGGGCCTGGCTTGCCGTCCAGCATTTTACAGGGACGCACAAACTTGCGTACAAGCGTGTAACACCGTTCCGCGTCCTGCAATCGAGCCCAGAAGTTGATCTTCCATGCAATGCTCCAAGCAACGCCTCCGGCTGAATCAGGCCCAGGCGTGTCATCGGTGCGGGCATTGAGCGACACTTTGGCGGCGGCGGCCAATTCCGGTGTCCCTTGCAGCGTGATCTGCTTGCCTGGGTAAAAACCCCAGAGATGTGAGACGTGGCGGTAGGTGCTCGTCATGTCGTCCTTGTCCTCGAACCATTCCTTCAACTGTCCGTGCTTGCCGATGGAGGGTGTGACGAGCTTGTCGCGCATCCCGGCGATCTTGTCGCGGAAATCCTTGTCCGTGCCGAGGACATCAGCGGCGGTGACGGTGTTGTTGAAGAGATCCCAGATGAGCTCCTGGTCGTAGGTCACGGCCGGTTCGCGCCACTTCCATTCTGCCGACCAGCCATCGGGCGTGGCAAGGCGTCCGTCGGGCATAGTGATGAGATGATCGATCCAGAACTCGCAGGTTTCCTTCATCATCGGGAAGGCCTTGTCACGCAGGAACTGGCGATCCTGGCCAAACTCGAAGTGCTGCCAGAAATGCTGGCAATACCAGGCGTTGGCCACGGTATTCAGTTCCCATGACGAGGCGCCGAACACGCCGGTTTCGGTCCGGATGGTCCAGCCCCGGTGATTGGGGAAACGCTTCGCCATCTCAGGATCGGCGAGCATGTTTTTACGATAAATCGGTGCCTGAGCGGCGATGAAATCCAGGAGCGGAACATGGCACTCCCCGAGGCCGGTCAAATCCGAGGGCCAATAGTTCATCTGCAGATCAATGTTGGAATGGTAGTCGCCCCGCCACGCTGGCGTGGTCGATTCGTTCCAAACCCCTTGAAGATTGGCGGGCAAACCACCGGGGCGGGAGGAGCCGATCAGCAGATATCGCCCGTACTGGAAAACAAGCGCTTCAAATCCCGGATCGGCTTCGCCCTTGGCATACCGTTGAAAACGCTGGTCGGCGGGCAGGTTGGACATCTCCGCCGGAGTCTTGCCCAGATCGAGGCTCACCCGCCCAAAGAGACCTTGGTAATCCTTTTCATGCGTTGCCAGCAAAGCGGAAAACGGTTGTTTAGCGGCTTTGTTCATGAGCGCGGTTAAGGCATCGTGTGGATGCGGCCCGCGCCAGCCCTTGGTGTGATCCGCCAGATACGAGGTCTTCGCTCCGAGGATGATCGTGAGGCTGTTGCACGTGTCAAAGGCCAATGCTACGGGGGGAGTCTGGGCCCGAAAGCAGGGGAGCGCTTTCCATCCGCGTGCGATGCCGGGGTCCTTCGCCGGTTCGGCAATCGAGGAACACACACGCAGGTGGCCGAGAAGGATGCTGGGTCTTGCCTTGCTCTTGGCTTCGGTCAGCGTTCCCTGGATTTTCAGTTTGCTGACGCCCGCCACCGGAATCGCCACATATTGGGTGGCGTTGCCTACCGGGATGTCCTTCACCGTCTTTCCATCGAGGATGATTTGCAAGGTTGCGCCTTCGGACACGAGCGCGTGAAAGGTGAGCCACTGGTATTTCCCGTCGAGATTGAAGGTGAAATCATTCGGCGCAACGAAACTCACGCCGCGATCAAACCACTCGCCTTTGAGCACCAGAGGTTCGCCGCCTGGCATCGCATCGTCGTTGCTGCGATCCTTGAAGTAGCCGAAGACCGGTTTATCGGATCCGCGCAGGCTCAGGTAAACATCCTTCATCCCGTCGAGCACAGGCACCTCCGGGCGTACACGTTTCACCGGCTGGTTGTCAAAGCCCGGCTCCATGACCGACACGACCGTCCCGCCCTCATTGAGGACGAGCGTTTGCGATTCGTAGTCCATGCCGTTGTTGAGGACGCCAGTGGCGGTCAGACGCTGGCCATCGGCCAGCACGTCGGCTCCGTGCATGTCGGTGAGCCAGAGCTTGCCCGAGTACGCTCCGGGTTTGTCGGCCGTGAGGCGGATGGCGATCACGTCCGCAGGATGGCTGGCAATGATTTCGCGTTTGTAGCGCACGCCGTTGAACGTGTAGCTTACCGTCGTGATACCGCGCTCCAGGTCGAGTTCGCGGCGGTATTCCGTCGCCTTGTCGTGACCCAACTTGACGAACAGATCGCCAAAAGCTTGATAGGAACCGGTGTCCTGTTCGTTGCCGGTCCAGAGCGATTTCTCGTTGAACTGGATACGCTCGATATCGGTCTTGCCGAAGACCATCGCCCCCAGTTCCCCGTTGCCGATGGGCAAGGCCTCAGTCATCCAATTGTCGGCGGGCTTGTCATACCAGAGTTTCGTGTCGGCGGCGTGGGCGGCAGTGGCGACCAGCAGGAGGGCGAGGAGTGTGCGTGTTGTCATGGTCGTTCCTTTTTGCTTGCTGATTGTTTGATTCATTTCCCGGCAGGGGGCTAACCTTCAACTCGGCGGGCCCCTTGCCCGGCTCGGAGAATGCCAGCAAGGCGCCTTGGAAATAGGGCATCACCTCGCTGTCCAGAACCAGCGGCCCTTTCAGGGTCACGTTATCGCACCGGTTGAAGATAAAGGCTTCGAACTTGTCGTCAACCGGCTCGCAGACAAACTCGCATCCGGCCGCCTGGATCGTCAGGTTCGTAGCCCCCTGCACGATGATGCCCGTGCCTGGGAACCGGTAAACGCCCGGCGAGACGATGAATGCGGCAGCCTTTTCACTCACAGCCCGGTCAAGCCTCGTCTTGGCTTCGATGAAGGCCTTTCGCTGGGCGGCCTTCTCCTCTTCCGTCCAGGCCTTCAAATGCAACGAGGCATTCTTGTTGTAGCGCCGGGACGGCGCGTTGAGTTGGAACTTCTCCGTGAGATAGCGCTCCGTCTCATCAGCCGTCATGTAGCCCGGTGTCTTCTCGCTCGGCGCGCCGGCGACCGGGAGAACAGCGAGCGTCACCAGCAGGATGCCGAAAATCATGAGAAAGGGTTTCACGTTTTCTTCACTCCTGTTCTTTTAAGATGCCCGCTCTCATTGATTGACCAACGTCCGATAGCGGAAGTTCCGAAAAACGGCGTTTCCTTCGCCGGCGGCGTAGAGCGCGGGCCGCACAGCCAGATACCCGCCGAAGGTCGCGTGGTTGTAGCCGCCGAGGTCTTCAGAGTTGGCGATCTTCTTGAGGGATTTCTCATCCGGTCCGGCGAGAAAATCGACCTCGTTGTGGTCGAACACGATCCGCAGGGTCAGGCGCTTTTCCGGAACCTGGATTCTGGTCTTGCGCAGCGCAGCGAGCGTGCCCGCCCAGAGCGCTCCGTCGCCGATGCCCATGCCGGCGTAAGCGGACGGATTGTAGAAGAGGATGAGGCCGCCTTGGGCGTTCCCCTCGACCTCGACATCCACGGTCACCTCGTAGGCCAGATCCCCTGCCATGATCGTCATCGGACTGCAATCCGCCGGCGTTTTGCCCTTCCCCTTCACGACGAGCGCATGGTCCCGGAACTGGAAACGAGCTGGATCAAACTCGTCCCAGAACTGCCATTGGATGCCGAGCTTCGGACCCGCAAAGTCGTCCGACAACGCCATCGGCGGCAGCGGTGCGGGCGGCAGCTTCGGCGCCGCAATCAGGCCGACGGGGTCCTGTCCGGCCTTGGACTTCAACCACCCGTCGGCCGTCCACTCCACCGGCTCCATCAGTGTTTGGCGTCCCAGCGTCCGGGAACCATTGCGGTACGCGTGATAGACGATCCACCAGTCGCCCGGCGCGGCCTCGAAGACCGTGCCGTGCCCGCGCGACCACCAGGTCTCGCTCCGGCTCTCCGTGCGGATGACCGGATTGTAGGGCGAGTTGTCCCAAGGCCCCAGCGGCGTGCGAGACCGGGCCTGCACCACCATGTGGCTGGTCGAGGCGCCCGCCGTGCCGCCCTGCGCGGAGATCAGATGATAGTAGCCGTCCTTGAAGAAGAGCTTGGGACCTTCGAGACAGAACCCCTCGGTGCGCCAACTCTCCGGGAAAGGCCAGCCGTCATAGACCTTCTCCAGTTTCCCCGTCACTGAAAGTCCGTCGCCCGAGAGCCCGACCGCAGTGCCTTTGGAATAGTGCAGGTACCGCTTGCCGTCCGGACCGACCACATGGCCGGGGTCAATCTCCCCGACGTTGAGCATGACCGGCTTGCTCCACGGCCCCTCGATGGACGGCGCGTGAATGACGAAGTTGCCGCGCGTACTCTTGCTGTAAATATAAAACCTGCCATGGTGGTGGACGATATCCGGCGCCCAGATGTCGCCGAAGTACTCCTGCAACGCCCGCGTCACAGGCGTCCAGTGTACGAGGTCGCGCGATTTCCAGATCAGCAAGCCAGGCGCATAGCGGAACGAGCTGTGGGTCATGAAGAAGTCATCGCCAACCTTGACGATCGAGGGGTCGGCATAGTCGCCGGCCAGGATCGGGTTGGTATATGAGGTTGATGCCGCAAAGGCTTCGACAGCTCTCAACCCCGATAGTGCCGATAATATGATACAGGCTAAACTAGTTCTTGTTTTCATGCTTTGCCTCGAATGGGGACGCAGGAAGTCCATCGCCATTGAAAAGATTGCAGCCTTCGGGATTGTCGGCCCAGGCGTAACGCACGGCGACCGGCTGTAGAACCTGCGGACTGCTCACCACGACCGTGTCGCCCTCGATCTTCGCGTCGGCCCAGACGAATTTCCTGCTTGTCACGGCGGAGCCAGCAGGCGAAGCCGGATCCGCCGCGGCGAGGGCAAAGGTCTTCAGCGGGCCGCCTTTTGCCTGCAGGCCTTTTGCGTGCGTAAACGTGATACAAATGGAATTCCCGTCGATTTTCATGGAGGAGTAGCGGGGGCCGCTAGATTCGATCTTCTGTCCGTAGCTCTTCTCAAGCGCCACGAGCGCGAGCCGCCGCCCGACCTCCTGCTTGTTCGGCGGGTGGATCGTGAAGGCGCTGCCCAGCTCGATGCCGCAGGCGATGCCGCAATTCGGAACCGTGTCCGCAACCTGCACCTGCGCCTCGCGCAACAACGGCCAGCTACTCCGCGCGTTCACATCGTCCGAAGCAGGCCCGTTGTTGACAAGCTGTTGGATGATGAACGGGAAGTCACCCTGCCCCCACTGCATGCGCCAGTCGCGGATCATCAGCGACAGCAGTTCGCGATACTCGCCCGCGCGGCCCGCATTGCTCTCGCCCTGATACCAGATTGTTCCCTTGATCGCAAAAGGAATAAGTGGCGCGATCATGCCGTTATAGAGGGCCGAGGAGACGCCGCGGAACGGGATGTTGTTCGGCTTTGGACGTGAGGCCAGTGCCTCGGGCGGCAGCGGCGCAAAGGTGCTTTCGGTCTTCATCAGCCACTGATTATCCACGGTGCCCGCATCCGGAACCGGAAACCCGATGTTTCGACCCCACTGCCACACGCCCGCACGTTCAGTGGCGGAGACAACCCTCACCGCCAGGACATTCCGGCCCGCTTTCACCAGCTTACCCGGTACGTTGCAGCGCCGCTGCAACAGGTAGAACTCCGGAGCCTTGTCGTAGGCACGGCTCACTTCAACGCCGTTTAAGAATGCGGTCTCGTATTGCTCGCTGACCCAGTTGAGGCCGAGCATGAACGACTTGCCTGCCGCCGCCTCGGGCAGATCCACCTCTTTGCGCAACCAAAACACGCCGCCGGACTTTGCGCCGAGCTGACCCCAGTGCGCGGGTAGCGTGACCGTCTTCCAGTCCGCCGTATCCAGCGCCGGATCGGCCCAGCCTCGGGCAGCTTCCGAAATAGGCGGCGGCTGAACCCCGTATTTAATCTCCCAGGCTTCGCGGGCTGCCGGGAACCGTTTGTTATCTTCCCCCTGCGATTGGATCTGCGCGGCTTCCGCATCCGCCCGCTTCACCAGTTCGGGCATTGCGGACAACGCCTCGCGGCGCGTCCACGCTTCCGCCGGCGTGCCGCCGACCGAACTGTGCAGTAACCCGACGGGGATCTTCAGTTCCTTGTGCAACTCGCGACCGAAGAAATACGCGACTCCGGAAAAAGTGGCAACGGTCTGCGGCGAACAGGCTTGCCACGCGCCCTTCACCGCATTCGTCGGAGTCAGAGTCGGATTATGAGCCACAGCAAAGAGTCGGATGAGCGGATACTGCGCGGCGGCGATCTCCTGCTCCGCGTTCAGCGATCCCCTGACGTCAAAGCCCATGTTCGATTGCCCCGAAGCCAGCCACACGTCGCCGACCAGGATGTCGGAGAGGATTAAGGGTTCAGGGTTCAGGGATCTGGATATTTTCATTTCTCCGGGTACAGCGCTGGCGGGTATGGGATCCAGCTTAACGGCCCACTTGCCGTTTGCATCGGCAGTGGCGGTTTTCGTTTGACCGGCGAACTCGACCGTGACCATCTCGCCCGCATCAGACCAACCCCACACGGGAACGGGCTTGTCGCGTTGAACAATCATGTGGTCGGTAAAGATGGAGGCGAGTTTCAACTCCGCAGCATGGAGAGCGTTCAGAGGCGCGGCCAGCAGCAATGATCCGAGCGCTAACATCGTCAGTCTGTTCATACTTATTTCCCTTTGACGGTGAGGAGGTCGAAGACACGCCCCGCCTGTTTCCCCTGATGCGCTTGGAAGCGCACCGTAATCTTATCCTTACCCTGAGTAAGTTCCTTTGGAATAGCGAAGACACCGTCCACGCGTCCTTCCGGCGCTGGAACATTCATCTCGCCGACCTTCTGCCCGCCCACCAGCACATCAAAAGAAAACTGTTTAATGCCGAATTCGCCACCGGAGCAGCCCACGCGCAACGTGATAGGCGCATCGGGCAGAACCTTCAGATCCCAACTGAACCAATCACCGCTGTGCCGGGTTCGATAACCGAGATGGGACCACCCCTGCGGCTTCTCCTTGCCATTCTGCGGATTGTGCTCCACATCCTGGAAAGACGGACCCGCCCGGTCGATCACGCGCGGGAGTTCCTCCCGGCGTGCGACCTCGATGGCCGCTGCCGCAGTATAGCGCGCACTCTCCACGGAAGGAAGCCAGGCACCATACAAATTCCTGTCAGGACGATTCCCCTTGTCGGCCTCGTCAACATACCAACGACCGACATTAGCGAAGGGGATCATCTTCACGATCTTTGCGGGTTGATCCACGATCCTGACAGGCACAGCCAAGGCTGGGCCTAGAAACCCTGCGGGGAGTTGCGCCACAACCGGTGCCGCACGGTTATCCACCGCGACGGCCTCCATCGAGAGCAAGTCCCTCAGACCGCCCTCGACCCAGAGGCCATCGACCATGTAGACCAGCGGTCCGCGTTTCAGACAGACCAACCCACTGTTGTTGTACTCGCCCTTCAGCCACTGCGGGATCATCGGGAGCCGGAGTTCCACCACATCTCCTGTCTTCCATTCGCGTTTGATCGCGCAATAGGTTCCAGATTTCAGTTCTTCCACCGTCTTGCCGTTGACCGTCAAAGCCGGTTTCTCACACCAACTCGGCAGTCGAACGCGCAGTGCAAACAGCTCGGCTTTTTCGGGGGTCACTTCGATCCGTATCGTTTCTTCGCTCGGATATCCGGTCGTCTGCTTGAACGTCACACCGGTGCCGGAGGCCAATCTCAGACTGGCGGTTGAAGGAACGAACTGGTTGACGTAGAAACCCTCCTTGTCCGTGGCATAGAAGAAGCGCACAAGTTCAGCGGTCGCGCGATGACCGCTGCCCTGACAGCACGTTTGTCCGCCCATCTGGCGTCTTTTAGTCCCCACGAGCGCCGTGTGATAACAGAAGCCTCCGCCATCACACGCCTGCGCTGCAGGCAGATGGTTGAATATCACCTTTTCGATGGTGTCCGCATAAACCGGACTGGCCGTCATTTCCAGCAGGCACTGATTAAGCTCCAGCCACGACATGCTGGCGCAGGTCTCCGCGACCGACTCACCATTCGGAATGAGCTGGTCCGCCTGGTAGCATTCCTGCACGCTCACCGCACCGGTCACAAAGACCTGACGGCTCATGACATCCCGCACGGCCCCTTCGACTTTGCGCAGCAGCGTGGCATCGCCGGTCGCCTGATAGAGGCGCAGAAAACCCAAGAAATTCATGTGCCAGGTGTGACTGTGGGACCAGCCCTTGATCGCGCCAATGGTTTTCTTGCCGTCGGCCACGAGGTCGAGGTCTTCGAACACATTGAGCTTGGGATCGTTCATCTTGCCCCAGCGGTTGATGTTGGCGACCACCCATTGGGTCCACTCCAGATAGCGCTTCTCACCGGTCGTCTGGTAGAGCCGCATCATCGGATCGATGAAGAGCGTCCCTTCGAGGCACTGGTGAGCCGCATGACCGGCGATGGTGCCGCAGCCATTGGTTCGATCCTCGCGCTTGGGCCAGAACTCGGCTTTGCCCGGTCCGACAGTGTTCACATAATAGTCCGCAAGCTTTTTGGCCGCCTCCAGCGCCGGCGGACTGCCCCAGGCCTCGTACACGGTGATCAGCGCGTGCAGCGTGAAATATTGCTCGTAGGGGTCCATGCCGCGCAACGGCTGAGTCGGCGTGCGCAACGAGGTCGCCATGATACCCAGATACCCGTCGGGTTCCTGAGCGGCTATCATGCGGCGCAGGGTCTCCTCGGCCTTGGCGCGCAGCGCAACATTGCCGGTGGCCTGCGACGACCAGATGGCAGCCTCCAGCCATTTGCCCGAATGCTCACCGACGAAGTTCCATTGCGCGGTCTTCTTCTCTTCGACCAGGCGCAGCAGTTTCTCGTGCTCAAAGCCTAGATTCCCGAGTAGCCGGTCCTCCGTGTTTAGGCGGCACCGCTCCCCAATAAAGCCGCCCAGCGCACGAACCTGACCGGCTGGGACAGAAACCATGCGGCAGGGAACTATATTGGCCGACGAGGCCGGGTTCGCCGACTCAGTTCCAGAGCTCGTCTCCGGTAGTGGTGCTTTGGCGGCAAGTGCTGCCAGCGGTGCCAGCAGCAGGGCGGCAAGAATTGAGAAGACAGGCCTCACCGTGTGACCTCCAATTTCGATTGTTTGGCTTCGTCGAGAAAGGCAAGGATGTTGGCCAGTGGCACGTCGCTCTCCACCGCGTGCGACGGAGCAAAGATGTAGCTGCCCTCACGACCCAGTGCCAGCAATCGCCGGGATTCCTCTCGGACTTGCGTCTCGGTGCCGTAGGGCAGGACGCACTGGGTTGAAAGTCCGCCGTGAAAGGCGAGCCGGGCGCGGTACTTTTCCAGAAGCGCGGTGGTGTCCATAACCTCCGGCTGGAAGGGATTGAAGCAGTTCAAGCCGAGCCCGACCAGGTCGTCGAACAGCTCATCCACATCTCCGCAGGAGTGGATCATCTGGAACTTTCCGGCGCCCCGGACAAGACTGTACATGCGCCGGAGCTGCGGCTTGATGTATTCGTCCCAGAACGGCTTGCCCATGATCAGGCCGTGTTGCTGCCCCCAGTCGTCGCCGAAATAGACGGCGTCAATGTCGTACTTCAACGCCTCTCGTACCTGCTCGAGGTTGTAGTCGGCAATGGCTTTGAAAAGCTCGTGAACGAAGCCCGGATGATCGATGAAGTCCATCATCAGGTTCTCCATCCCGCGCAGCGTCCACGCCCTCTCGAACAGCGAGAACCCGACGTAGAACACACGAAACCGGTCGGGATGCTTCGCGATCTTCGCCGGGATGTCTGCGAAAAACCGCCGCTCGAGCGGATTCGGGAACGAGTACCCCTTCAGCGTCGGCTCCGGCAACATGCAGCCCTCGACGATACCGATGTCCTTGTCAACCGACCGGTCCCACGTGACGCCGAACACGTCGCGCAACCGGTCGTTGCCGATGGCCTCGAAAAATCCGATAGCCGACCCGAGTTCAAGGATATGGTTGTCAACCGCCGCCTCGGCGGCATCTTCGCTCCCAAAGTGTTCCTTCAGCAGCTCCCAGGGTTCCCGAGTGAACTGGTAGTGCCACGGCACGTAGGGCGGTTTCTTGCCGCTAAACACCAACCGTACGACTTTACGTTTTGTCATTGGCCCACCTCGATTTTGCCGGCGGCGTTGATGCGGATCGGTAGAATTGCCGGGCGTTCGCGGAACGGCACTTGCGGGTCGTTGCCAAAAAACGTGGACCACCACCGGCCTTGCGCATCCTTGAACAGCGTGTTGTGGCCAGCGTGCGGGATGGCAAGGTACGCGTCGCCATACGGCCCGTAGATGGAATCGGCGCTCGCCGCCATGCAGTCGTAGGTCGAGGGTTTGTCGTGTTTGTTGAACTCGGCGCAGATGAGATGATACCGGCCGTTGATCTTCGCCAAGAACGCGCCTTCAAAACCGACGTGTTTCGCGTTCGCCGGTTTCAGGAAACGCGGTTCTTCGGCCAAACAACTCATGTCGTCTTTCAAGCGTGCGATCTTGCCGTTCTGCCAGAGGAAATACACTTTGCCGTCGTCATCGGCGAACAGCGACGCGTCAATTTCGCCGGTCAGTGGCCCGTGCGGCATGACGTCTTCGTAGGGGCCTTCCGCCTTGCCGGTCTTACTGCGCAGAATGCCGGTGCCACGGTAGTTGACACAGTAGGCGATCCAAAATGTTCCCTTGAAGTATTGAATCTCCGGCGCCCAGATGGCGCGCATGTCGTCCTTGCCTTTCTGCCAGGTGGCGTCCTTCGCGAAACTCCAGACGAGGCCGAGCGGTTCCCACGTCTTGAGGTCCTTCGATTTCCAAACGCGAATGCCCTCATTGGTTTTCCACCACGTCGGATGGCCGGTGGTGCCGGTCAGGTAGTAGGTTTTGTCGGGACCGAGACAAACGCACGTGTCGCGTACCGGAAAATCGAACAACGGTTTGATTGGCGGTAACGCCATTGCTGCCAACAACAAGATGGTTCTGATCATGATTGCCTCCTGAATTAGAAAAACCGCACATACAATGCCACCACACAGCCCACCAGCACCAAGCTCCAGAAGTTGAAGGATTTGTACCAGGGGATGGCGGCCAGTTCGGCGGCGATGTCCTCAGGCATTGTCCGATCAATGAGTGACTGGGCGGGAATGTCCGCGCCACGATGGCGATAGATAAACAGAATCAGAAGCGCCACGGCAAAGTCAAAGACCGCCCGTGTCAGGAAGGGGATGGACGGCATCCATCCGGCGTTTTCCGCCAGGGTAAAGGAGAGCGCCCAGAAAGGTCCGACTAGGATGGCGATCAGCGCGCCCTTGGCGGTGGCCCGCTTGTAGAAGAAACCGGCCAGGAAGAGGGCGCACACCGAGGGGTAGGCGATCGCCCAGTATTTCTGGATGTAAATGAAGATGGCCTTGAGGTCCCGCAGATAGTAGCCGATCAGCGTTGCGGCAATCAGAACCAGGATCGTGGTGATACGGCCGAACCGGATCAGGGAATAGTTGTCCGCCTTCTTGTTGACATAGTTCTTGTAGATATCAAAGGTGAGGATGGACGAACTGGCGGAAAGCATCGAGGCGATGTGCGACATGACGCACCCCATCAGGCCGGCCATCACAAGCCCGGTAAAACCCGCGGGAAGGAGCTGCTTGACCAGCGCGGGAAAGGCCAGGTCACCTTTCTCCAGGACGCAGACATCGCGCAACAGCCCCGTTTCCGGGGCATAGAGGCGGAAGGCGATGATGCCCGGGAGGACCACCAGCAACGGAACCAGCAGTTTAAGAAACCCGGCGAAGACCACGCCCATTTGTCCATGCCAGATACTGCGGGCAGCCAGGGTTCGCTGCGTGATGAATTGATTGCAGCCCCAATAAAAGATATTGGCCAGCCAGAGGCCGCCAAAAAACACGCCGATCCAGGGCACATCGGGATCGTTCCAGGCCTTGACCATGTGGAACTTCTCCGGGGAACTGGCGAGGAGCGCCTGGAACCCGCCCACGACCGAGGAACCCTGTCCCGTGAGCTGTCCGACCTGGTTCAGTCCAAGCAGGGTGACCGTGAGTCCGCCCAGGATCAGCACGGTCACCTGGATGATGTCCGTGTAGGCGACGGCCTTGAACCCGCCGAAGACGGTATAACCGCCTCCCACGAGGCAGAGGATGGCAAGGCCATAGGCCAGGGGCAGGCCGAAAATCGAGTGGATGGCCAGGGAGCCTGTGTAGAGGACCACGGCCAGTTCGATGACAATGTATCCGATCAGGCTGATGATGGCATACACAAGCCGGACCTTGTCGTTGAAGCGCACCTCCAGGAATTCCGGCATGGTGGTGATCCGGCTCTTGAGATAGTAAGGCAAGAAGAACTTGCCGTAGAGAATCAGCGCGATGGCCGCGAGCCATTCGAAACTGGCGATGGCCAGACCAATGCGATAGGCAGTGCCGGACATCCCGATGAAATGGTGGGTTGAGATGTTGGCGGCGATCATCGAGCCGCCAATGATCCACCACGTCAGGTTGCGCCCCGCCAGAAAATAGTCGTCCGAGGCTTTCCCTTTGCGAGACGCCACAAACCCGACCGCCGTCACAACGGCCAGATAAATCCCGAACACCACCAGATCCGGATTAATATGGGGCATGCGTTTTCTCCAACCTCACAGTGGCGGCATCGCAGTTGGGTTCGACCAAAACCGCCCGCCGGCATCTCGGATTACCGAAGATGATCTCATTGTCGCTCACGACGGCATGGCTCACAGCATCGAGACAGATGGCGGCGTAGAGATCAGCTATCGGACGGGCATTGTACATTCCCTCCACAGCCTGCGCACCGGGATTGATGATGCGGTTGTAACGGATGGAAACCTCTTCCGCGTTCCGTATGCAGATCCCGTAGACCGACGGATTGATGATGGTGTTACCTTCGATCCGGAACCCGCGCAGCAGCCGCTCGTCCGTCGGATATTTCGTGCCGGCGAATATGGCGATCGAGGCATTGCCCGCGAAGCCGTTGACCGCCGCCGCAACCGGATTGTCCCGGATCACATTGTTCCTGATCATGAAGTTCGACGGCATCGGCCCCTCCCACCAGTACTGGGCAAACTGGGCGCTGACCCCTCCCCCCGTACTGCGCAGGAGCAGGTTGTTTTCGATCAAGCCGCTCGTCGCACCCTGCAGCAGCATGATCTGGGCGAGCTGGTCGCGGAACAGACAGCCCCGCACCACAATCCTGTCGGCGCGATAATCCGAATGGACTACCATGGCAAAAGGCGTCAGCTTCACAGGCCGGTCCAGCACCGTCCGAAAGGCGTGTCGTGCGTTCTGAACCGTCCGATTCGCCTTCGCGAACGCGTTGACCTCCGCCAATACGTTCGTGTCATTGATGCGCTCCGAAGCCACGACTTTTGCTTCGCCGAAATTGACCCAGTTGGTGTAGTCGTAGAAGGTCAGCGTCGAACCGATTGTCGGCTGCTGTCCACCCGTAATGACAACTTCCGTGTCGCTGTTACGTCTGCCGACAATGGACATACCGGACAGCAGGTTGATGCCGTCATCGAGGTGCGGGCCGAACGCGCAGTCTTCAAAGACAAACGTCCCGCCGTTCTTTGAAAACTGGCCAAGCCCCGTGGCGATGGGCAGCCGGCTGGTTCCGGGACGCGGGAAGAGTCGCCAGTCCCGGAACACGGTGTATCCAGCCGTCCCGTGATCGGCCGGCGCACCGCCTCCGTTATAGACGCGGATGGCTTCGTAGGTCATATCCTTGCACTCGCGGGCCGAAACGGCCCCATGCGTCCGCCGCTGATGCCCCTCGTTATTGTGCAGCGCCAGCAGCGATCCCGGAATCAGGACCGTGTTGTTGCACTCGGGCCGGCGTAGCGAGGCCGTCGTCAGGCGGAAGCGGGACGGCCCGATGTTCGTGATTCCACGCCATCCCATCTGTTCGATGTTGAGCAAACGGCCTTGCACGTCATACGCCATCATCCGCTCGGAATCGGGAAGGTCGGTCGCGTAACCGGGCAGCACCTCGACATCCAGCGTCAGCTTCTTGACATCCACAGCCACGATCCTGGCCATGGACATGGGGAACTGTTCCGAATCGACAATCAACGGGGTTCCTTTCCCGGTCAGCACGATGTTCGTGCATTGCGTGAAGGAAAAGGCCGCGCCGCTCTTCTCCGAATCGACGATAACCTCCACGCCTGCGGCCTGAATCGTCAGATTGGCCGCTCGGCTCACCTTGATCTGTCCGGGCTCGACACGATAGACGCGCGGCGGAATCACGAAAGTCCGAGGGGCGCTACTGTTTGTCGTCACCTTCAGCAGTTCCGCAACCATCGTTTTCGCGGCTTCACGTTGCTCGTTCTTTTGCGCGTCCGTGTAGATCACGGTATAGGCCGGATCATTGGGATTGTACGTGGAACCTTTCTCCCAGTAGTCGAAGCGCTGACGCACCTCGGCTTCGATGTCGCGTGGCTTTGCAGGCTTCACTGAAACCGCCTCCGACCATTGCCCCGGTTTGCCGGCTGTGTCCAGCGACGCGACACGCAGATGCAGGTTGCCGCCCCAGCCGAACAAGGTGAACGGCCGCTTTTCGACAAATACGGACACAGAACGCGCCCCCGGTCCAACCCGTTCCGCAATCTCAAAAACCTGTCCGTTCCGCGACACGGCCACGGCAAAACCGTTGTCAGACTTCCCCTGGCATGTCCACGCCAGATCGATCCACCGGTCCATCGCCTCAACACGCGTCACCTGTGGCGCATCCTCAGCAAAGCCGAAAGAACAAATCCCCATTAGAATCAAAGCAAGTGCAATTCTCATCCACCCCCCTACCTATAATCTTTCCACGAAACACACCAATAACACGAAAAGGGCAATTCCATTTGCGGCTCACCGAGACGGTTCGCCCTACCGCCTTCGGATCAGACAAATGGCCTGTGCGAAGCGGGTAGGGCGAACCGTCTCGGTGAGCCGCTGAGTCGGGTTGATTCTCATCATCCGTAGCTAACCTCTCTTATCCCTTTTCGTGGATTTCGTGTGTTTCGTGGTAAAAAAACGCTCCGCTTCAATCCGCTGTTACCTATTCTATTCGCTGATCGACACGTTGTCACTCTCCACAATGTCAAATCGCTCGGCATCGCCCTTTTTCTCCGGATACGCCCCTGTCGTTTCAATGCGGTTGCCGCGGATGGTCAGACCGTCCACGCTGTACATCTGCACAAACGAGCCATGCCCGAAGGTGCGAAATAGATTATCCTCGATCACGATGTTGCGGTTGTAGCGGCTGGTCGCCCGGCACGTTTTCTCAATGCCCGCGCCGGTCTCGATGGTCGCCTTGCCCCACACGCCGAAGTTGCAATTATCAAACGTGTTCTTACGGATCACCAGGTCGCGCACGCCGGCCTGTTCGTACCAGAAGCGCCCGTCGCCCTCCAGCAGGATCGCCGAGCCAGGGGTGTGGAAGGTGTTGTTTTCAATGACCATCCGGGCGCGCGAGCCGAGCAGGATGCCGCGGGCGCGGTTGTTGCGGATCACGCAGCCGGTGATCAGCGTTT